>NZ_CP025228.1:1994274-2659032 GCF_004102025.1 Actinomyces qiguomingii
CGAGGCATACACGATGCCGTCAACGGCGCCGTTGAAGTTGCGCCGCCAGATCAGGAAGACAATGAGTAGACCTAGCCCCTTGGTGGTCTCCTCGATGATGGGGGCGGTGACTACGGCAGAAACTAGGCGGCCGCCAGACATGGAACCGGTGGCCGCTGACACCAGCAGGGAGGCGGAGGTGTTTACCACCAGGGAGATGACGGTGGCGACCCCGGCACCCCACAGGAAGGCCGCCACCAGCACACCGGGCGGTTCAGGTTCCCAGCGGTCGATCCAACGAACGGTCGCCAGCACAATCGCCAGTGGCACAAGCGCCAACAGAATCGGAACCAGCAGTTCGGAGGCCGTACCGGATGTGGTGGATGTGTAGGTGAACCACAGCATTAGTGCCAGGCCTGCAGCTCCCACACCGGCGATCACCACGCTGGCCACGGTGCCGCGACGCCGGTGCACCATCGCCTGCGGGGTCCATGCGCCGTCGGGTCTGAGCTGGGAGGTGCCGGCGGGAGGGTAGGCGCTGCGCCGGTATCCGGGGCGGGGCGCCCAGGCGCCGCCTGGGCTGGAGAAGTTGGACGGTCCGCTCATGTAGTCATCTCCGTACTACCGGCGTCAGGCTCCGCGGTGATGGCATCGTCGATATCGAAGGTTCGTGGCAGCGGAGCATGCCCGGCTAGGTGCAGGGCGCGAACGTCCAATGCGCGGCGCTGCCGCTGGGCCTCGGCCACATGGGTGTTGTGGAAGCGGCGGGCCAGCATCAGGCGGTAGGCGGCCTTGTCCAACCTGCCCAACAGCTCTCGGCCCACCGGGTCGGTTCCAAGGGCCGTGCGGGCCTGCGGGTCGACCACGGTGCGGATCACGCGCGACAGGTCCGATTCGATGCGTGCCCGGCTACGCGACTGCTCCCCGCCGGTTTCACCCCGCCCGGTCGCCTCCACACCCAGGCCGTCCTCAACCAGTGGGCCATCGGCGTCCAGCGCGTCGTAGGCGGCGCGGGACAGCAACAACGCCGATGCCGGATCGAGCAGGCCACAGGCAGCCAGGTCGGCGGCCGCTTGCGCCCGGTGCACCAACTGGGCCTCCAGGGTGGCGCGCGAGCCCAGGACCTGCCGGTGTAGTCGGTCCACACGCAGCGCCTTGGCATACAAGGACCAGGCGATGGCCAGTACCACGAGCGCAACGGCGAGGACGACCACGGCCGGCACCAACCAGAACGGAGGCCCTCCAGCCGGGCCTGGCGGGACCGCTAAAGGTGGCGGTCCCACGCAGATGATAGGAATCGGCGGCACTGTCTCCTCCGCTCAGTCCTCAAGGGCGTCGCGCAGACGGCCCATCATGGTGCGAGATCCGGGGGCGACGGTAACCCGGGTGTGGGCGGTGGAAAGGGCCATGTCGTACACGTCCAGAACGGCGTCGGTCACCGCCGACCAGTCATAACGGCCCACCACCGTCGAAGCGGCCGTCCTACGCGCGTCGGCGGCCGCGGTGTCGGTGAGCGTGTCCACAATGCTACGTGCCAGATCCTCCCCATCACCGTTGCGGAACAGGGCTCCGTAGGCTCCGGCACCAAGCACGTCGGAGAAGGCGGTCAGGTCGGAGGCAACCACATGGGTACCGGCCGCCATCGCCTCAACCAGCACAATGCCAAAGGACTCCCCCCCGGTCTGCGGGGCCACATAGCAGGAGCAGGAGGCCAGCATCGCGGCCTTGTCGGCGTCGGAGACACCACCAAGGAAAACCACCCGATCCCCGTATCGGGCCAGGGCGGCACGTTCACCACCGGCATCGCCACGACCGGCTATGAGGAAACGGGCGTCCGGAATGGTTGACAGTACCCGCGGAATCGCGCGGGCGAGCACTTGCAGGCCCTTGCGGGGTTCATCCAGGCGGCCCAGGAAAGAGATGGTGGGCGCCGATTCCGTGCCGACGAAACGCGGATCATCCTTGGGAGCGTTAGCGAAGGGCGCCACATTCACCCCGTTGGGGATCACCACCGCATCACCGCCGTGGTACTGGATCAGGGTGCGACGCGCCTCCTCAGACACGGCAATCCGGGCGGTGAGTTTCTCCACCAGCGGTACGGTCACCGGTGACAGCAGCTCCCGGGCCAGCGAACGGTCCATGGCGGCGTGGAAGGTGCCGACCACCGGGCCGTTGGTGGCCTGCAGTGCCAACATGCCGACACTGGGGGTGATCGGCTCGTGGATGTGCAGCAGGTCGAAGTCGCCGGCGACTAGCCAACGGTGGGCGCGGCGCGCCACCGCCGCACCGAAGTTGAGGCGGGCGATTGAACCGTTGTAGGGGATAGCTATGGCGTCGCCGGCGCTGGAGACCCATTCGGGCAGCTCCAGCTCCGGGGATGCGGGGGCGAGCACCTGAACCCGGTGACCGCGGCTCATCAATTCCTCGGCCAGGTCCATGACATGTGCCTGCACGCCACCGTGGGCGTCCAGCGAGTAGGGGCACACGATCCCGATTCTCATACCTCTACCTCTCCCTCCGGCTTGCCGTCTGAGGCGGATCGCGCGGCCTCGGTCGCATGCCTGCGGGCCAGCCGCGCCGGATCGAGGTCGGCATCGAAAACCGGCTGGAGCATGTGCCAGTCGGTGGCATGCGCCGCCAAGTACGGGGAGATCTGCGCCGTCCAGGCGTGGGTCAAGGCGGTGACGCGCTCGCGTCCCCGACCGGCCGTGGGCATTTCCACAGGGCGGATTGTCAATACGATGCCCCACGGCGAGCCGGCCTGCCGACGCCGTTCGCCTTTCAGCCGCTCGTAATGGATCGAGGCGTAGTACAGGGGCAGGTTGAGACGCTCGGCCAGTGCGGCCGGGCCGGCCGCCACGCGCGCCGGATGATCCGCCAGAGATGTCAACACACCCGAGCTGGACAGGTCCCGGTCGGCCAGCAGCGCAATCAGATAGCGGCCCTGTGCGGCCGCCTGCAGGAGAAGGTCGAAGACTTTATCCCCACGGCCCTGGCCGATGATCCTCATCCCCAGGGACTGGCGGAAGGCGACGAACTGCTCGAACAGATCCGCGGGCTCCAGTTTCTCGGCCACGGTGAGCACCTGGGCGAGCTCCCGACAAGCCCAGGCACCGGCGAGATCCCAATTGCCCATATGAGGCAGGGCCACCACGACGGAGCCACGGGCGATGTCGGTGTGCAGGCGCGCGTCGATCTCCGGGCGTACACGGGCCAGAATCTGCTCCGGGCTCATGCCTGGCAGGGCGAAGGCCTCGTAGAAGTAGCGCATGTAGGAGCGCATGGCGTTGCGGGAGGCGCGGCGCAGTTGGCGGGCGGAGGCCTCCGGCATCAGCCGCGCAAGGTTCTTCTCCAACTGCCCCACGCCCCTGTCGCCGCCACGAATGCGGTGCAGCGCCCACACGACGTCGGCCCCGGCTGCGGACAGGCTGTAGCCGAGGGGTGTGGGCAGTTTGCGCACATGCCGCCAGGCGAAACGGTACAAGTCCTCAATGCCGATGCTCATGAGTCCGCCTCCAACGTTCCCGGGCGCCACAGCTGCTCTCGGACCGCCATAATCCTCTGTACTACGGTGATCAGTGATGCCACTGCGATCACAGCCAGCGCCGCCGTGAGCACCCAAGTGGGCGCTCCCAAGCCGACGGCGACAGTCCCTACGCCGGCGGCGATCAGCCGGTCGGTGCGCTCGGCGATACCGACCGTCGCGGTGGCGCCTACGGACTCGGCCCGAGCTCGGGCGTAGGGGACGGCGGCGGCAAGCACAACTACGGTCACGGCGATGGCAACGGTTACGGTGCGCAGCGCTCCCGGATTCAGGTGCAGGGCCGCCCACACGGCCAAGGAGCCGAAGACGGCGCCGTCGGCCAATCGGTCCATGGTGGAGTCCAGAAAGGCACCAAAGGAGGACTCCGTGCCGGTCAGGCGGGCCAGGATGCCATCGAAGGAGTCGCCGATCAGCACTAGCAGAAGCAGCACGGGGCCGAGGATGAAGCGTCCCTGGGGCAGGGTAAGAACGGCAACGGCGATGGTGGCCACCGTCCCGGCGACCGTAAGCATATTGGGGGTGACGCCGAGCCTGGCCAGGACCCGGGCAGGGCCGGTGAACAGGGCGCGGGTGATGCCTCTTCCGTGTTGTCCAAGCATGCGACTCCTCAGCCTTCAGAGTCGGCGTTGCAATGGGCATCCAGGGCGGTGGGCGCACTGTTCCAGGCTGTGGCCAACTGTTCGCGCTGATCACCCAGCAGCTGGGGCACCGGCTTGGTCTTACCAATGATCGGCATGAAGTTGGCGTCCCCGGTCCATCGCGGCACGATGTGCTGGTGCAGGTGGGCGGCGATGCCGGCGCCGGCGACCTCGCCCTGGTTCATGCCCAGGTTGAAACCGTGGGGATGGGACACCGCACGCACCACCTCCATGGCCCGGGCGGTGAGCCGCCCGATCTCCGTCCGTTCGGCGTCGGTCGCCTCGGTCCAGTCGGAGACGTGCCGGTAGGGGCAGATCAGTAGGTGGCCGGTGTTGTAGGGGTACAGGTTCATCAGCACGTAGGCGGTCTGGCCGCGATGCACAATCAGGGCGTCGGCATCATTGCGGCCTGGGGCGGCGCAGAAGGGGCACTGGGCGACCGTGTCATCCGCCGGCCGGTCCTGCCCGCCGATGTAGACCATGCGGTGCGGGGTCCACAGCCGCCCGAATGGGTCAGGAGCGTCGGCATGCTGAAAAGGCGTTTCGATGCGCACACCGTCTACTACGGTGCCCTCCAGGTGACTCAGCGGGCCGCCGGGGGCCGTACTGGCCTCGGTCCGCTCGGGCTGTGCCTGCTCAGTCATGGGTGAGTTTCTCCCCTGCCGGATCATTGATGCGTTCGGCAATCACCTGCGCAATGTGTGCCACGGCCTCCTCCACGGGCACGCCGTTGGTCTGGGTGCCGTCGCGGAAGCGGAAGGAGACCGCTCCGGCATCGGCGTCCTCCCCGCCGGCGATCAGCGTGAAGGGGATCTTCTCCTTGGAGGCGTTGCGGATCTTCTTGCCGAAGCGGTCATCGGAGTGGTCCACTTCCACGCGCACGCCCCGGGAGCGCAGCTTGGCGGCCACGTCATCGACGTAAGCGTCGAAGGCCTCCGCCACGGGCACCAGCCGCACCTGCACGGGCGCCAGCCAGGCGGGGAAGGCACCGGCGTAGTGCTCGGTGAGCACGCCGATGAAACGCTCCACGCTGCCGAGCTTGGCGGCGTGAATCATGATGGGCCGCCTACGGCTGCCGTCGGCGGCCGTGTACTCCAGGTCGAAGCGCTCGGGCTGATTGAAATCGTATTGGATGGTGGACATCTGCCAGGTACGGCCAATGGCGTCTTTGACCTGCACGGATACCTTCGGCCCATAGAAGGCGGCGCCGCCCGGGTCGGGAACCAGCTCCAGGCCGGTGGAGTCGCACACCTCCTGCAGGGTGCGGGTGGCGGCCTCCCAGTCCGCGTCCGAGCCGATGAACTTGTCCTGCTTGGCGCCGTCATCGTCGCGGGTGGACAGCTCCAGGTAGAAGTCGTCCAGGCCGAAGGCCTTGAGGATCGACAGGAAGAACTCGATCTGCCGCCGAATCTCCTCCCCCGCCTGCTCGGGGGTGCAGTAGGTGTGGGAGTCGTCCTGGGTGAAGCCCCGCATGCGGGTGAGCCCGTGTACCACGCCGCTCTTCTCGTAGCGGTAATCGCGGCCCATCTCAAAGAACTTAAGCGGCAGTTCCCGGTAGGAGCGGCCGCGGGAGCGGAAAATCAGGTTGTGCATGGGGCAGTTCATGGCCTTGAGGTAGTACTCCTGGCCGGCCTTGGTGATGTTGCCCTGCGCGTCACGCTCCTCGTCGGCGAGCATGGGCGGGAACATGGTGTCCGCGTAGTAGGGCAGGTGCCCGGAGGTGTGGAACAGGCCGCCCTTGGAGATCTCCGGGGTGTGGACCAGGTCGTAGCCGGCCTCGATGTGCCGGTCGATCACGTACTGCTCAATCTCGTGGCGCAGGATGCCGCCCTTGGGGTGGAAGACGACCAGGCCGGGGCCGATCTCTTCGGGGAAGGAGAACAGGTCCAGCTCGGCGCCGAGCCTGCGGTGGTCGCGGCGGGCGGCCTCGGCCATGCGGGTCTGATAGGCCTTTAGATCATCCTTGCTGGCCCAGGCGGTGCCGTATATGCGCTGCAGGGAGTCCCCGTTCTGGTCGCCCTTCCAGTAGGCGGCCGAGGAGCGGGTCAGGGCGAAGCCGTTGCCGATGAGCCTGGTGGAGGGCAGGTGGGGGCCGCGGCACAGGTCCTTCCAGGCGACGGTGCCGTCGCGGCGGACGTTGTCATACATGGTCAGTCCGCCCGCACCGACCTCCACGGAGGCGGACTCGGCGCCGGCGCCCTTGGTGGTGATCAGCTCCAGCTTGTAGGGCTGGTCGGCCAGTTCGGAGCGCCCCTCGGCCTCGGTGATGTCGCGGCGGCGGAAGGTCTGGCCCTCCTTGACGATGCGCTTCATGCGCTTCTCGATCTCGCGCAGCAGTTCCGGGGTGACGGCGTCGATACCGCCGAAGTCGTAGTAGAAGCCGTCGGTGATGAAGGGGCCGATGCCGAGGTTCACGTCTGGGAACAGCTCCTGGACGGCCTGCGCCATCACGTGGGTAGCCGAGTGCCGCAAAATGTTCAGCCCGTCCTCACTGTCCAGCGTAATGGGCTCGACGACGGCGTCGGCAGGCAGGACGCGGTCCAGGTCCCAGGGCTCACCATCGACCCGCATAGCCACGACGCCGTCGGTCTTGATCCGCTCCGCGAACAGGGTGGTGCCCGTGGTGCCCTCCTCGAGACTGCGGCTCGCGCCTTCGAGGAGAATGTCGATGGTGGACTGGTTGGACACGGAGGCTCCTTTTGATCAATCGATCAGGTTTAGGCGAGCTGTACTGGTGCTCGCACGCATCGGATCATACCCAGTGGCGCCGGGGCCCCGGCGGCTGAGGCGCTGGAGCGGCGCGTGACCCGCCCCGCACCGGTCCCGGACGGCATCTGGCGGCCTGCCGCCAAGGGCTCAGGAGGGGGTTCAGAAGCCGGTGTCGGTGGGGACGGGATAGTGGTTACGGAACTTGCGCCACTGGCTGAGTTCGCCGGCCAGCCGGTACAGTCGGCGCCGCGGGGAGGCGTCCCGCGGGTTGTTCAGCGGGTTGATCACGCGTCCCGAACGGCGCAGCTCTCCGACTCGACGGCGCAGTGCCTCATCGCGCACATACCGGTCCAGCAGGCGCCGCGGAACCAGTGTATACAAGCACGCCGCCGTGTAACGGCCCGGCTCGATTGGCTGTTCTTCGACCACGTCCGCAACGAGAACCTCCATCGGATTCACTCCGGCGCCAACGCAGTAGAAGCTGTTGCGGCCTATGCGCGGGTTGACCTCCAGGAAGTAGAACTCCCCCGTGCGTGGATCGCGCTTGATGTCGAAGTTCGCGAAGCCCCGGTAGCCGGTGGCCGCGAGGAAACGCTCGGCGGCGGCGAGCAGGTCCGGGGCGTCGAAGGTGATCATGGCGCAGGGGTTGCCCAGTGTGGCCGGCGCATGCTCCTCCAGCAGCACCCGGGCCGCGACGCCCATAGACATGCGCCCCTGGGAATCCACATATGCGGTCAGGGAGTACATCGCCGTGTCATCCCCGGGTACCAACTGCTGCACCACGAAGCGGCTGCGGAACCCGGCCGCCACCAGCGTGCGCCAAAGCTCCTCCAGCTCCACGGCGTCTTGGATGAAGTAGACCTTCTTGCGGCCCTCGAATATGAGGGTCTCGTAGGCGGCGGAGTCCGCCGGTTTAGCCACCAGCGGGAAGAAAAAGTCCTCGGGCAGGGGGACGGGAGCCCAGTCCGGGGCGTCAGCCCCGGAGAAGTCCTGGTAGTGGGAACGTGGCACCGGCAGGTTCTGCTCGGCGGCCACCCGCGCGAATCTTTCCTTGTCACTGACCAGGTCGATCGTCTCCAGTTGGGGGATCGGCACCAGGTAGAACCGTTCCAGACGGTCGCGGTGCTCGGCCAGGACCCGGATCCGCCAGTCGGTGTTCGCAAGTAGAAGCAGCGGCACCCCGGGGTTGTCCGCCGACAGCCGCGCGCCCAGTGCCTCCAGATCCGCTACCAGCCCTGCGGCGTCGTCGGCGCGGTCGCACTGGTGACGGGTCACGATCGCAGAGTCCCGGATCGCCAGCGGATCATACTTGGTCACTAGCACGGGCACGACGCCGTAGGCATCATTCAGCTGGCGGGCCAGCGCGTAGGCGCCGATGTCTCCGCCGACAATGACCGGCTGGAACTTCTTCATATGGGTGCTCCTGGGAGTAAGGGGCGGATCGCCTTGGACTCGGTAGCGGATGGTACCGGCTGACGGCCACTACACTGCCTAACATTCGCCACTGCCCGCAGTGAGTTGCCTGGAGGAGATCGCTATGACTGACGCGATGACCGGAGTCGACAGCCGTTTCCCGCAGTTGCGGGCCGAACTGGCCCGCCTGAGCGATACCGATGCGCAGGACTGGTATCCGGTGTTCAAGGCGCGCTACGGCATGCAGGTGGTGCTGGAGCAGCTCCACGCCCTGCGCGGAGACGGTGATGTTCTTACCCAACTGTTCACCTGCTGCACCGCGGTGGTTCCCATCATCGCGGCGGGGCTTTCGCCGCGCTACGCCGACATTGACGCCGATACGCTGGCACTCACCCCGGGTGCCTGCGATCAGTCCCCCACACCTGCCGCCGAGGGCCGCGGCAGCGCGTTGCGCGGCGTCATCATTCAGCACACCTTCGGCATTCAGGCCGAGCGGGAGTCGGCCGACCTGGCTCGACGGGCAAGGGCCGCGGGCGCCCTGGTCATGGAGGACGCCGCGCACTGCGTGGCCCGGCTAGCGCGCGCAGATGAGTTGCAGCCGCTAGCGGACGTGTCCTTCCACTCATTCGGTGTGCAGAAAATCCTGCCGACCCACTTCGGTGGCGCGGTGTGGGTCAATCCGGCGCTGGGATCGCGCGACCCCGGCCTCGACTCGGCGTTGAGAGCCGCGTTGGCGGGGCTGCCGCCACTTTCGCCCCGTTTAGATGCGGCGTCACGCATGTATCGCAATCAGGCCCGGGTCCTGGCGCGTGTGCCGCAGGCCGTATCGTCCCCGGCACGTGCGGCAGCCTCTCGCCTCGGCCTGCTGGACCCACCTGTGGCCCGCGCCGAGCAGGGCGGTCAGCTGCCCTATGCGCCAATGGCGCCATCGCAGTGGGTGGCAGGCAGGGCCACCGCCGCCCTGCACGAGCTGACCGCCGCCAATACCGCCCGCATCCGGATCGTGAACAGCTTCCGACAGACCCTGCCGGAGCTGCCGGGAGTCAGCGTGCCCGGTGCGGTGATAGGCGGCGAGCCAGAACCGCTCCTGCGGTTCCCCCTGTTGCTTCCCGACACCGCTCAGGCCGAGCACCTAATCACCGCCATGCGCGCAATTGGCGTATTCGCTGAGCGGTGGGGGCGGCCCCTGCTCTATCCCGGAGTGGACGGCAAGACCGCATTGAAGGCATTCCGGGTTCCGCCCGAAGGCCTGCCGGTGACTCACGACGTCTCCGCGCGGGTGGTGGCGCTGCCGACGGAACTGGACAATGACCGCGCCGCTCGGGCCGTCCGTCTGGCGCAGGAGTGGTCTCGTCACCGCGGGTAGGGCGGAACGGCAGGTCGCCCCGAGCCGGCAGCGCCCGATGCGCCGTCAGCGCCCAATGCGCCGACGAATCGCGTGACGCGTGCGCCGCGCACCCACCAGCGACCGGTATAGCAGCGGCCGGACGGGCACGTCCCACGCGCCGTCGACCTCGGTGGGATGCTGCGCGAAGCGGCGCTTGTACCGGCCCACACCGTACAGTTCCGGCACGCGGGTGGATTCGGCCCCCATCAGGTCCAAGCTGCGCAGGCCCTCCGCGGCGAGCTGGCAGGCCACGGCCCAGTCCAGCGCTTCGGCGCCCCGGAAGCTGCGCGAGGCGTCCGAGGACGCACCGTAGTAGGTGGCGGCATCCTTCCCGGTGACGGTTACCAAGTCCCAGCAGTGCGGCACGCCATCACGCCGTAGTACGAACAGCCGGGCGTGCTTCGGACCCAGGCTGGTGAGCATGTCCCAATAGACGCCGATCGGATGGGGACGGAAGCCGTCACGCTCGGCGGTGGCGACCAAGACCTGGTAGACGCTCTCAAACTCCTCCCGGCTCAGTCCGGTCTCCTCCGCCACGGTGCATCCGGCCTCACGGGCAACGCGCTCGGCGCGGCGCACGCCTCGGCGCCCGTCCTTAGGCATGGCGGCGCGCACCGCCTCGGGTGTGCCCGGGCGCAGGTCGATCACGTAGGTGCGGTCATAGGTGATCGAACTCATCAGCGGCAGGGTGTCTCGCGCCTGGAAACGGGCGTGCATGCGGATGAAGGCGACACGTTTGTCCCGTCGCCGCACCTCTTGCACGAGCAGGCGGCGCAGTTCGGCCTCACGGGCCGGGGTCTGCTCGCCGAGCCACACCGGTCCATGCTTGGCCCACAGGAAGGACCACTTCGCCAGGCCGTAGCGGTACAGGGCGATCACCGCCACCGTTTTGGAATCCACCTCATAGGCATAACGACCGAACAAGGTACGGCCCTGGCTGCGCTCGAAGGCCTCCCAGGGCTCGGTCTGCTCCAGGCACGCCGGTTTCCCACCGATCGCCATGCGCATCTGGTCGGCGTCGAGGGCGACTATCCGGCCGCGGTCAGGTGACGGTTCTAAGGCCATATGCGAGCTCTCCTGAGTAAAAACTGTGTTTTACCCATGGTATTACCAGACCGGGGACGCCGGGCATCCTTCGCGGGGAGGATCGTCCGTCTCGACTCCTCCCCACAAAGTACAACCGCCCTAGTCCGGATGCGGGATCAGATGCCGTCATCGTCTACGCAGCAGCGGCTTGGGATGAAAGCGGTGGAACTTGCGATCGTGGTTGAGCTTCTGCGCGGCCACCAACAGACGTCGACGCAGCGAGCGTTCGGCGGGATCCAGCAGCGGGTCCACGGCGCGCGGGGCCAGCCGCAGCACGCGTCGACGCAGCACCGGGTCATCGAGCTGGTGCAGCAGCAGATGATGAGGCAGCAGACTGTAGAGCGCCTCCCGGTCAGCCTCCTGCCGCGGACCGGGCCGGCAGTCCACCAGGTCCTGGATCATGGGCAGCATCGGGTTCACGCCGGCGGCGTTGAGGTAGTAGCAGTTCCGACCGATGCGCGGATTGACTTCGAAGAAGACGGGCTGACCGTCGCGGGGGTCGATCTTGATGTCGAAGTTGGCGAAGCCCCGGTAGTCCACCTGCGCCAGGAGCCTTTCCGCGGCCTCCCACAGCTCCGGGAATGGCTCAGTGATCATTGCCACCGGGTTGCCGATCAGTGACGGAGCATGATCTTCAAGCAGAACCCGCGCGGATCCGATCACACCGGTGCTCCCGGCAGAGTCGATGTATGCGGTCACCGACCGCATGGCGTGGTCCTCTCCCGGTATGCGCTCCTGGACCAGGAAGGTGGATTCGAAGCCCGCGCGCCGCAGATCCTCCCACATGTCGTGCAGCTGCTCAGGGGTGTCCAGGAAATAAATCTTCCGCTTGCCCTCGAAGTTCAGCCTGTCCCAGTCCGAACCGATGGCGGCCTTACCCACCAGGGGCAGGGGGATGTCGATCTGGGGATCGCTGGCCGCCAGATCGGCCCCGGTGATCGCCACCTGCCGGGGCGTGCGCAGCCCCAGTGCCTCACAGGCCTGAGCGAAACTCACCTTGTTGCTCAGGCGCTCCATCGCCGACCTGGAAGGGAACGGCACCACGTAGGTCGGCTCGAGTTCATCCCGATGGGATACCAGCGTGTGGGCTACAGAATCGAGGTTGGTCATCACCACGGCGCTGCGCGGGCGACGCCCTTGGGCCAGGCTGCGCAACACGGCGATCAGGGCCAGATCCTCCACCTTGCGGTACACCACTTCGATGTATCCAGACAGCGCGATAGCCTGAATGGGTTGGGAAGCGATCAGAGTCACCTGCTGGCCGGTAGCCTCGTGGAGTTGACGAGCCAAGGCGTAGGCCCCTATATCTCCGCCTACGACGACGGGCAACAGATCCGGGCGCAATGATTCATCGCCGTACGCACCCGTCAAGGACACCCCCTGCTTATCCGCTCTCTGCCCGAATTATCACGGCACAGGCCCGAGTCGCCCGGCCGGCGGCCTTCACACAGTGGGCGATACTGGGATCGAACCAGTGACCTCTTCCGTGTCAGGGAAGCGCGCTCCCGCTGCGCCAATCGCCCGAGCGGATGACGGGACTCGAACCCGCGACCCTCACCTTGGCAAGGTGATGCTCTACCAACTGAGCCACATCCGCATATCCGCCCCTGGCGGGGAGGCACGGAAAAAGGTAGCAGAGCGTCACGGACGCTGCCAAATCACACCGCCACGACCGCCGATGACCTAGGTCACGCCTGTCCCGCGACACTGCCCCAGTACGGCAGTATTAGCCACCGTTTAGCGGCTACCGCCGTCGCCGCGCCCCGCTCCGGCATGTCCCTTCCCAGGCCTTCAATCCGTGGCACAGTTAGGTCCATGCACAGTGCCACAACCGCCTCCGCCACTGAACCGGAGCCTTCAACGCCACCAGCCATACCTGCCGCCGAGCAGCCCACCGAGGTGCGGGCACAGGAACCGGCGAACCCCGAACGCTCGGTATGGCCGGGCCGGGCCTACCCGCTGGGTGCGAACTACGACGGTTCGGGCACTAACTTCGCCCTGTACTCCTCGGTCGCCGAGGCGGTTGAACTGTGCCTGTTCGACGACGACGGTCAGGAGACCCGCATTCCACTGACGGAGGAGGACGCCGATGTGTGGCACGCCTACCTGCCGTCCGTGCAGCCCGGCCAGCACTACGGCTACCGAGTGCACGGCCCCTATGACCCCGCCAACGGGCACCGCTGCGATCCCTCGAAACTCCTGCTGGACCCCTACGCCAAGGCCATCTCCGGCCAGGTCACCGGTTCGCAGGCGCTGTACTCCTACGACTTCTCCGACCCTGCGGTGCGCAACCAGCAGGACTCGGCTCCCGACACCATGCGCTCGGTAGTGGTCTCACCATACTTTGACTGGGGACGGGACCGCCCACCCAGCCACGAGTATCACAACACGATCATCTATGAGGCGCATGTCAAGGGCCTGACCCGACTCAACGAGCACATTCCGGAGCACCTGCGTGGCACCTACGCTGGCCTGGCCGAGCCTGCGGTCATCGAGCACCTCAGCAAACTGGGTATCACCGCAATCGAGCTGATGCCGGTCCATCAGTTCGTGAACGATGCCTTCCTGCAGGACAAGGGGCTTTCCAATTACTGGGGCTACAACACGATCGGCTACTTCGCCCCGCACAACGCCTACGCCGCCCACGGCACCGACGGGCAGCAGGTGCAGGAGTTCAAGGCGATGGTCAAGGCCCTCCATGAGGCCGATATCGAGGTGCTTCTCGACGTGGTGTACAACCACACGGCCGAGGGCAACCACATGGGGCCCACACTGTCCTTCCGGGGCATCGACAACGCGGCCTACTATCGGCTGGTCGACGGCGATCAGGCACACTACTTCGACACCACCGGCACCGGCAACTCCTTACTGATGCGCTCACCGGCGGTGCTGCAGATGATCATGGATTCGCTGCGCTACTGGGTCACCGAGATGCATGTGGACGGCTTCCGCTTCGATCTGGCCTCCACCCTGGCGCGGCAGTTCCACGAGGTGGACAAGCTCTCCGCCTTCTTCGACATCATTCATCAGGACCCGATACTGTCCCAGGTCAAGCTGATCGCCGAGCCCTGGGATGTGGGCGAGGGCGGTTACAACGTGGGCGAGTTCCCCGCCATGTGGAGCGAGTGGAATGGCAAGTACCGGGATACGGTGCGCGACTTCTGGCGGGGCGAGCCCTCCACCCTGGGCGAGTTCGCCGCGCGCATCACCGGATCCTCGGACCTGTATCAGCGCTCCGGCCGCACCCCTGTGTCATCCATCAACTTCGTCACCGCGCACGACGGCTTCACCCTGCATGATCTGGTTTCATATAACGACAAGCACAATGAGGCCAACGGCGAGGGCGGCGCGGACGGTGCCGGGGACAACCGCTCCTGGAATTGCGGAGCCGAGGGCCCCACCGATAATCCGGATGTGCTGGCGCTGCGTGGTCGGCAGGTACGCAATTTCATAGCCACCCTGATGTTCAGTCAGGGTGTTCCCATGATCTGTCACGGCGATGAGATGGGACGCACCCAGAGCGGCAACAACAATGGCTATTGCCAGGACAATGAGCTCACCTGGGTCGATTGGAACCTGACCGAGGAGCAGGAGGATCTGCTGCGCTTCACCCGCAACATGATCCGTCTGCGCCGTGATCATCCGGTGCTGCGCCGCCGCCGCTTCTTCACCGGCGAGGCCGGCCACGGCGGAGAGTCCGAACTAGGCGAGATCGAATGGCTCAGTCCCTCCGGCGCACGCATGACCGATGAGGACTGGGATACCTGGTACGCCCGGGCAATCACGGTTTTCCTGAACGGCGACGCCATCCACGAACCCGATGAGCGTGGCCGACGCATCAGTGATGACTCTTTCCTGGCGCTGTTCAACGCCTCCGGTGAAGACATCGTCTTCACCTTGCCCGGGGCGGACCACTCACCCCGCTGGCGCACCGTGCTCGACACCGCTCCGAGCACGGCCCCGCGCCCGGAGCAGGTGGCCACCGGCTCCGGCGAGGAGTGGCAGGCCGGCCAGGAGGTGACGGTGGAGGCCCACTCCATGCTGTTCCTCCTGTCGCTTCCCGAGCCCGAGCCGAACGGGCCAGACGGTCCCGAGTACGACGACGAGCACGACCAACAGGTCCGAGCCGCCACGGTGCAGGAGGCGATAGCGCCCACAGCGCACCGCGGGGCACAACCGCAGGGAGGTTCCCGATGACTACCCCGGAGCACGAACGCGCCGCACACCTGCCCCGACCGGGGCGGCGCACGCCAGTGACCACCTACCGGCTGCAGTTGGGGACATCACTGACCTTCGCCGACGCGCGGGCCCTACTGCCCTATCTGCATGAGCTGGGGGTGACGGATCTGTACCTCTCCCCCGTTCTGGCCGCCAGCCCGGGCTCGACCCACGGCTACGACGTCGTCGACCACACCCATATCAGCGCCGTTATGGGGGGCAGGGAGGGCCTGGAGGAACTGGCCCGGGATGCTCATGCCGCCGGCATGGGTGTGGTGGTTGACATCGTTCCCAACCATATGTCGGTGCCGACTCCGGTATGGCATAACCCGCCCTTGTGGTCGGTGTTGCGTGACGGTGAGCAGTCCCCCTACGTCGCCTGGTTCGACGCTCCCCGGGGCGAGAAGCTGCTGATGCCGGTGCTCGGCCAGCGCATCGGACAGGTCCTCAAAGACGGCGAGTTCAGCGTTGAGCGCATGGTCATCCCCACCGAACCGGAGAGGGGCGAACAGTGGGTGCTGCGCTACTACGACCACGTCTTTCCGCTGGCCGCGGGCACGCAGGCGCTGCCTTTGCCCGAGCTGCTTGCACGTCAGCACTACCGCCTCGCCTACTGGCGGGTCGGCGACGAAGAGCTCAACTACCGGCGTTTTTTCGATATCGCCACATTGGCGGCGGTGCGGGTGGAGGACCCTGAGGTGTTCGCGGGCTCCCACGCCCTCATCCTCGAGCTGCTCCGGGCCGGCACGATCGACGCGCTGCGCGTGGATCACCCCGATGGCCTGGCCGATCCCGAGGGTTATCTGGAGCGGTTGTCGCACGCGACCGACGGGGCCTGGATTGCGGCCGAGAAGATCCTCGCCCCCGACGAGCTGCTGCCGGAGTCCTGGCATGCGGCCGGCACCACCGGCTATGACGCCGCCTGGCGCATCGACCAGCTGCAGGTCGATCCTGCGGGGGCCCGCACCCTTGGCTTCATGATGCGGGAGCTGACCGGGAATGTGCCGATCGACTATGCCCGCGTGGCCGGCGACGCCAAGCGGGAGATCATCTCCGGTTCGCTGGCCGCGGAGGTCAACCGGCTGGTGGATCTGCTGCATGCGATCACCGCCCGGGACCTGTATCTGTCCGACCACACCTTCCGGGATCTGCGTGCCTGCGTCGTGGAGCTGTTGGTGGCCGCCGACCGCTATCGGGCCTATGTGCTTCCGGGGCGCCGGGCGGACGACGAGCAGGCCGCCGTCCTGCGGGACACCGCCGAGCGGGCCCGTACCCGCCTGTCCCCCGACCAGTACCCCACGCTGGACCTGGTGGTGGCGATTCTGCTGGGCGAGCAGGTTGGCACCGGTGAACCGTCGGACACGCCCGAGCGGGCGGAGATCATCACCCGCTTCCAGCAGGTGTGCGGCGCTGTGACCGCCAAGGGCGTGGAGGACACCACCTTCTACCGCTGGACGCACCTGACCAGCCTGACCGAGGTGGGCGGCGATCCCGGCGGCTTCGCCCTGCCCGCCGACGAGGCCCACGCCTGGGCGCAGCGCGTCCAGCACACCTGGCCCGCCACCATGGTCACCTCCACCACCCACGACACCAAGCGCAGTGAGGACGTGCGCGCCCGCATCGACGTACTCGCGTCCTACAGCGCCGAATGGGTCGAACTCGTCCATCGGCTGCGCGACCTGACCGCGGACGTGCGTCCGGCCGATCTGGACGGATGCACGGAGAACCTGTTGTGGCAGACGCTGTGGGGCACCTGGGCGCCCGCCTCGGCAGACCCGATGAGCGGCGAGCGACTCGGCGCCTACCTCATCAAGGCGGCCCGTGAGCAGAAGTCGTGGACGACCTGGACGACTCCGGACACCGAGCGCGAGAGCCAACTGGCCTACTACGCGACCGCTCTGCTGGCGCGAGCGGACGTGGCCGAGGAACTCAACGAGTTCGCCGCGCTGACCTCCCGTGCCGTGAGAGACACGATCCTGGCGAACAAGGCGATGACCCTGACCTGGCTCGGAGTCGCCGACGTCTACCAGGGCAGCGAGGTAACCCGCACCTCCCTGGTGGACCCCGACAACCGCCGGCCGGTCGCCTACGACGGCGATTCCGGGCTGCGTGCCTCCCTGGCACGGGTCTTACAGGCGCCCGCCGATGCGGAGATGACGCTGGACGAGGCCAAACTGCGCCTGACGTCCAAATTGTGTCGGCTGCGCGCCGAGAGGCCCGACACTTTCGTCGGTGAGCGCTCCGGCTACCGGCCGCTGCCGACCACCACGGCCTGCGCCTTCGCCTACACCCGCCTGTGCGACGGCGAGCCGGATGTCGCGGTGGTGGTGCGACGCCTGGGGCGTCGCCTAGAAAGGCTGGGCGGCTGGGCCAACCACACGATCGTGCTGCCGCAGGGAACCTGGACCGATGTGCTCACCGGCGCCCAGATCGCCGGCGGCACCCGACTGCTGACCGAAGTCGTCGGGGATGAGCCGGTGATCATCCTGTCCCGTGTGCGCGGGTCCTGACGGCGGTCACCGCCCGACCCGCCCGTGCACTACTGTCCCATGGACTGGTTGGCGTCGTCGCCGTCTTGGCTGGATCGTAGTGTTCCCAGACGCTCGCGCAGACAGATGGCACCGGTCTCCACACGGTGCTTGAGTTCGAGGGCGCGTACCAGGGTGTCATAAACGCGCGGCCGCACCGGCACATCCCAGGGGCCGGCGATGTCCACCGCGCCCTCAGGGGTGAACTTCGCCTTGAACGAACCGACGCCGTCCAACTCAGGGGTCCGTTCCGATCCGGCGCCCATCAGGTCCCAGGTGCGTACGCCGCGCTCACGCAGCCAGCAGCCCTCCTTGTAAAGCAGGGCGTCGGCAGCCCGACCCCGACGACCCTCCGCAGTGGAGGCGGCATAGTAGCGTGCGGCGCTATCCCCCCATACGGTGTCGATGCTCCACGCCAGGGCCTGACCGCTGCTGCGGCGGGCCACATACAGTCGACAGTGCTCGGGGCCCAGGGTGCGCAGCATGGTCCTGTAGGTCTGCTCCGGGGCCGCGTGGAAACCATCCCGCTCCCCAGTTTCGGTGAGGATCTCATACAGCTCCCCGAATACCTCCTCGGCACGGTCGGTCTCGTCGTGATAGGTCAGTTCGGTGTTGCGCAGGGCCTTGCGCACATCGCGCCGCCCACGCGGCTTGAAGGAGGCGAGGAAGGCCTCATCGTCTTCGTGGTCCACGTTCAGAATCACGGTGCGGTCATAGGCCATGGTCTGCAACAGCTCGCGCAGCTCGGGAGCCGGGTGGCTGAAGTGCAGGCGCAGGAAGACGACACCTGGCTCGTGGAAGCGCACGCCCCGGATGAGCAGTTCCCGCAGCTCGGCCTCTTCGGCGGCGGTAGGAGCTTCGCCGAGCCACACCGGCGCATGCCTGGCCCACAGGTAGGGGAAGCCGCGCACACTCATGCGTGTCAGGGCGATCAGGGCTCGCGGACTGCCGCCGGCCTCGTACACCACGCGCCCCCACGGCTCGCGTCCCTCCATCGCGGCGTCGAAGGAGTCCCAGGCCGCCGTCTGCTCGATCGGCAAAGTGGTATCCGCGTCGGCCGCGATGCTACGGAAGGTCTCCCAGTCAATGCGCCTCATGGAGCCGCGGGATACGAGAGGAGTGGCGTTCTCGGGCGAGGTCATGGAGTGCGTTCCTGTCCTGTCTCAGTTGCTGATGTCGTAGCCGCCGCGAGCGGAGCCCGCCTGGCCTATCTCACGATAGACCAGGAGTAGTAGTCGCGGCGTCCTTGCTCCGGTGAGACGTGTCCGATGCGGGAAAGCGGCCCGGCGTGGCAACACGGCGAACACTCACACGCCGGTAGCCTGGCACTGTGGCTGATATCCCCCGCGCCTCGACCGAAGAGCCGGCCGCATCTGTGACGCCGGAGCGTTTCCGCACCGCCTTGGAATCGCTGCGCGCCACGTCCCGACCCCGTGGCCTGATCCTAAAGGAAGTGCCCGCACCGGCGCGGTTGGCGCCCTATGCTGCAGCGCTGACCGCACAGACCGTCGAGACGCACGCGGGCACTCCTGTTTCCTCGGGCCGTTTCGTGGTATTGCACGACCCGGACACCCAACCGGCCTGGGATGGCGACTTCCGACTGGTGGTCATGGTGCGCTCACGCGTTGATGAGGAGATCGGCGCCGACCCGCTGCTGGGCCGCGCGGCCTGGTCCTGGCTAACCGACGCGCTAGACCACTGCGGTGCGGGGCGACACGCGCTGGTCGGCACCGTCACGCGGGTGCTCTCCGATACCTTCGGAGGCCTGGAGCTCACCGATGCCTGCGCACACGTGGAAATCCGCTCCTCCTGGAGCCCGACCACGCCCGATCTCGGCCCTCACCTCAGGGCCTGGTACGAGCTGATGCACCTAACCGCAGGGCATGAGCCGGAAAGCGCCGTCCCTCTAGCACTGGCTGGTGCGGCCCGGTGAACGGCGCACCGACGCCCCGTCCCGCCGCCGTCCCGGGCACGACCCAGTCCCCGGTGCCCGCACACGAGGTGATCGCCTATCCCCATCCAGCCGAGGGTCTACCGCCAGTGACCGACACGCCGGCGGCGTTGGCTCGAGCGGCAGCGGCCCTGGAATCGGGTGTCGGACCGATCGCCGTTGACGCAGAACGCGCCTCCGGATTCCGCTACGGGCAGGACGCCTACCTGGTGCAGTTGCGCCGGGAGGGCGCCGGAACAGTGCTGGTGGACCCTCGGGGGGCGGGCGAGCTGTCCGCCCTGGCGACCGCCCTGGACGGCCCCGAATGGGTGTTGCATGCCGCCGATCAGGATCTTCCCTGTCTGAAGGCCCTGGGTCTTTGCGCCCGCGAAATGTTCGATACCGAACTTGCCGCTCGGCTACTGGGCCGCAAGCACGTTGGGCTCGGCGCCGTGATTGAGCAGACCCTGGGACTGCGCCTGGCCAAGGACCATGCCGCCGCGGACTGGTCTACTCGCCCGCTCCCGGAGTCGTGGCTGGTGTATGCGGCGCTGGATGTCGAGCTGCTCCTGCCTCTGCGCGATGCCCTTGACCAGGAACTGCGCTCGGCCGGCAGAGCCGAGTGGGCGGCCCAGGAATTCGCCTATGTGCTCAACCGCCCCGAACGGCCGTCCCGGCCCGATCCCTGGCGGCGCATACCCCGGTCCGGCACCGCGCTGCGCTCGCCTCGCTCCGCCGCCGTACTGCGTGAGCTGTGGGCCGCCCGTGAGGAACTCGCCCAGCAGCTGGATGTGACACCTTCGAAGGTGTTGCCACATCGCGCCCTGGTCGCCGCGGCGGTTGTGCGCCCTACGTCTCAGCGCCGTCTTGTAGCTTTGCGCGAGTTCTCATCACGGGCTGCGCGCCAGCATCAGGAACGGTGGTGGCAGGCGGTGGAACGGGCCCTGGCCCTGCCCGACAACCAGTTGCCCCCTGTACATGCCCCTCTCGCCCCTGGTGAATTGCCGCAGCCGCGTTCCTGGAGCCGGCATCATCCCGAGTCGGCCGCAGCCCTGGAGCGGGTGCGTGGCACGGTGCGTGAGCGCGCGGAGCAGTTGAGTATTCCTCACGAGTTGCTGCTGGGCACCGATGCGCAGCGCCACCTGGCCTGGGAGTTCGGCGAGGCCGAGGCGGCCGGCCGGCACGTCGAGTCATCGGTGGCAGCGGTGTCGGAGCGCTTGAAGGACTTGGAGGCCCGCCCCTGGCAGGTCGAGCAGATCGCCGCGCCCCTGTCGGCGGCCCTTTCCTGATTCCCACTGGCGCCTGCATGCGCAGGACATGCATGAGGCCATGAATGCTCAGTGCACGGTGAATCCGTGAGCGCGGAAGATCTCCCGGGTGGACTCCACCAGTTCCGGCTCCGGCGGCCGGGTGTCACGCAACTTGTACTCCAGGTTCAGAGCTTCCCACTTGTCAGTTCCCATCTGATGGAAGGGCAGCACCTCCACACGGGAGACCACGGGCCGCCAGCGCTCCACGATACGGGCAACGTTCTCCACGTTCTGGGGATCGTCAGTCAGCCCCGGCACCAGCACGAAACGCACCCAGGTCTCAATGCCCTTGGCGGCCAGCCGGTCACCGAATTCGAGCGTCGGCGCGAGTTCGCGGCCGGTGACTTTCTTGTAGGTATCCTCATCGCCGCTTTTGACGTCCAACAGGACCAGATCGATATTGTCGAGCATCTCCTCCGGAGCGTGCATCCCGAGGTAACCGGAGGTGTCAATGCAGGTGTGTACACCCATGGCCTTGGCGCCGGCAAGGATGCGCGCGGCGAAGGCCGGCTGCATGAGCACCTCACCTCCGGACAGGGTGAGGCCTCCCCCGGTAGCCTTGAAAACCTTGCGATAGCGCCTGATGCGCCGCAGGATTTCATCCGCCTCCACAGGTTCGCCGTCCCGCATCAGGAAGGTGTCCGGGTTATGGCAGTACAGGCAGCGCAGTGGGCAGCCGTTGAGGAAGACCGTCATCCGCGTGCCCGGTCCGTCAACCGCGGTGACGAGCTCCCAGGAATGGATGGATCCCAGTGATCCTTCGCGCATACGTGCCAGGCGCTCTGACCGCTCCAGGTCGGTCAGCTCCTCGAGCCCGCCGATTCCCGCCCCGCGCAGACGAGCGGCCGGGGCCAGAAAGTCCTGGTCCCGGCCGCTGGCCTGCTCCGGGGTGATGGTCTCAGTCATCTGAGTACCTCACCCGTGCGGTTCAGGCGCCGGCGTGGAACGTACGGTTGAGCACGTCGAGCTGCTGTTCACGCGTCAGCTTGACGAAGTTGACGGCATAGCCGGACACGCGCACCGTCAGGTTCGGGTAGTTCTCCGGGTGCTCCATGGCGTCCTCAAGGGTGGAACGGTCCAGCACGTTGATGTTGGCGTGGTACAGGCCCTTAACGCCGCCGTTGTCATTGCGCTGAGCCTTCATGGACTCCAGGCGCTCTTCGTATGTGGCCATGGCAGGCCCCTTTCTGAGTGAGGTGAGAAATGTGTATTCGGATGGTCTGGCGGCCATCGCCCACTTGGGCGGCGGGCTCAGACCTCGGCGCAGTCGTCGGGGACGAATCCGGCGTCGAGGATGCCCACCAGGTTGGCCACGCGCTCGTCAAGCGTGCGGCCCAGGCCCTGGGGAGTGATGGTGTTGGTCAGGGAGATGCCGTCCAGGGCGTCGTTGTAGTCGAGCTTGCCGACACTGAGCATCGAGGCGACCATGCCGTGCGTGTCCATACCGTTCTCCGGGTTGGCGCCCGGGGAGAAGGGGGTGCCCTTCTTGTGCCCTGAGGGGAAGGAGCCCGTGGCCTTGCCGTACACCACATTGGAGGTGATCGTCAGCACCGACTGGGTCGGGATGGCATCGCGGTAGAAGGGCTGCTCCTTGATCTTGGCCATGATCGTGTGAACCACCGTGGCGGCGATCTCGTCGGCGCGGTCGTCGTCATTGCCGTAGATCGGGAAGTCCCCCTCGGTGACGTAGTCGATCACGAGGCCCGTCTCATCACGCACCGGGGTGACCTTGGCGTATTTGATGGCGCTCAGGGAGTCCGCGACGATCGACAGTCCCGCGATTCCGCAACCCATGGTGCGCACGATCTCTGAATCGTGCAGCGCCATCTCGATGGACTCATACGCGTAGCGGTCGTGGCAGTAGTGGATGATGTTGAGGGCCTCGACGTAGGTGCCGACCACCCAGTCGAGCATCTTCTCGTACTTGTCCCAGACCTCGTCGAAGTCCAGCGGGCCGTCACCCTCAATGCCCGGCAGTCCGGTAACAATCTGCTTCCCGGTCATCTCATCGCGGCCGCCGTTAATGGCGTACAGCAATGCCTTCGCGGAGTTGACGCGGGCACCGAAGAACTGCATCTGCTTGCCCACCCGCATCGGGGACACACAGCAGGCGATGGCTGCGTCGTCGCCCCAGTGCTCGCGGATCTGCTCGTCGGCCTCATACTGGATGGCGGAGGTGGTGATGGAGATTAGGGCACAGAAATCCTTGTACCCTTGGGGCAGTTCCTCATTCCAGAAGATGGTGATGTTCGGCTCGGGGGCGGGACCGAGGTTGCGTAGGGTCTGCAGCAGTCGGAAGGAGGTCTTGGTGACCAGCGGGCGGCCGTCCTCACCGAAACCGGCGTCGGACCAGGTGGCCCAGTAGGGGTCACCGGAGAAGATCTGATCGTAGTCGGTGGTGCGCAGGAAGCGGGTGATACGCAGCTTCATGACGATGTTGTCGATCAGTTCCTGGGCGCGGGACTCGTCAATGATGCCGGCCTTCAGGTCACGTTCGAAGTAAATGTCCAGGAAGGCGGACAGGCGACCGATGCTCATGGCGGCGCCGTCCTGTGACTTCACGGAGGCCAGGTAGGCGAAGTAGGTCCACTGCACGGCCTCATGGGCGTTCTTAGCGGGGCCGGAGATGTCGAAGCCGTAGGTGGTGGCCATGTTCTTGAGCTTCTTCAGAGCCTTGATCTGCTCGGAGTGCTCCTCGCGGTATCGGGCCCAATGCTCGGAGAAGGGCTTGCCGGTGACGGCGTCCTTGGCCTTCTGCTTGAGCTCGATCAGGCGGTCGACGCCGTAAAGGGCCACGCGCCGGTAGTCTCCGATGATCCGCCCGCGCCCGTAGGCGTCCGGCAGGCCGGTGATGATGTGGCTGGAGCGCGCCGCACGGATGCGGGGGGTGTAAATGTCGAAGACGGCGTCGTTGTGGGTCTTGCGGTAGCGGGTGAAGATCTTCTTGACCTCGGGGTCGACCTCCTTGCCGGCCTCCTTGATCGCCTGCTCAACCATGCGCCAGCCACCGTTGGGCATCATGGCCCGCTTGAGCGGCGAGTCGGTCTGCAGTCCAACGATGACGTCGTCGTCCTCGCTGATGTAACCGGCGGGGAATGCGTCAATATCCGACGGCGTGTGCGTGTCGACGTCCAGGATGCGCACCTTGCGCTCCTCGGACAGGTAGTCCTTCTCCAGGGTGTCCCACAGGCGCAGGGTCTTGTCGGTGGCGCCGGCGAGGAAGGATGCGTCGCCCGTGTAGGGCGTGTAGTTGCGCTGGATGAAGTCGCGAACGTCGATGTCCTCGGTCCATGGGCCCGTGGCGAAACCCTCCCACGCCTCACGAGCGGCGGTCTCCTCCGCAGTGGCTGGTGCTGTGACCTCGGTTGTCATCCGTGCCCTCCTATTGGCTTGGTGCGCCCTTGTGAGGCGTGGCGGTACATCGTTGCGCCGTTGACCCAAGACTAGGCCAGACGTCCCGCACTGCACCATGCGTGTCCCGAGCAGCCCGGTGGGATCACTCACAGGCACCCTCAAGCTGTCGCCACCCTAGGACATTCGTCCCAAGTGGCAGCCTGGAGTGAGTCCGCCGCCACACCGCTACGGCCGCCCTCACAGCGGGTGACTCGCGCACCTGAGCGCAACACCGGCATGGGACCGGCGTCCTAGGCCGGGTAGGGAGAGTTGACGCTGGCCCCGGCCCGCCCGTCGCCTGTGAGACGACCCGCCAGGGCGCAGATCCCATCCACATCCATCCCGAACTCGGTCAGCAGTTCACCGCGCTCGGCGGTGGGCAGGAAGCGGCGCGGAACCCCCAGCCGCGCCACCCGCGGCACCTGCCCGTCGCCCCGGGCCAGCGCCGCATCCTCAACCGCATCGCGAAGTTGGGAGCCGACGCCGCCCTCGACCAGCCCGTCCTCGACCACAAGCACCCCGGGAGAATTGAGCGCCATATCTACCAGCGCCGGCGGGACGGGAACAGGCCAGCGGGGACAGACCACTCGCACGGCCAGCCCGGCGGCGTTCAGGCGCCGCCCCGCCTGGACGGTCACGCCCGCCATAGCACCGACACCGACCAGCAGCGCCTGCGCCGGCCCGTCGGGAACGGTCGGCTCCACCAGCACGTCCACCGGCCCGAACAGCCCGTCGGACTCCCCCACGGTACGCACGGCGGGCAAGGGCGCGGGTAGGGAGCCCTTGGGGTAGCGCACCACTGTGGGGGCGTCGTCGACCCCCATCGCCGCCTTCAAGGCCTCGCGCAGGGTGGCCTCGTCGCGCGGCGCCGCCAGGTGCAGGCCGGGAACGTGCGCCAGCAGGGCCATATCCCACATGCCGTTGTGGCTGGCTCCATCGGTGCCGGTGATGCCCGCCCGGTCCAGCAGGATCGTCACACCGGCCCGGTGCAGGCCCACATCCATCAGTACCTGGTCGAAGGCCCGATTGAGAAAGGTGGCGTAAAGCGCAACCACCGGATGCATGCCGGCGAAGGCCATGCCCGCAGCGCTGGTCAGCGCGTGCTGCTCGGCGATGCCCACGTCGATGACCCGCTGCGGCAGGGCGTCCGCCAGCGGCTGCAGCCCCACCGGCTGCTGCATCGCGGCGGTTATACCCACAATCCGCTCATCGGCGCGCGCCAGCTCCACCAGCTCCTGCGCCACGACGGCAGTCCAGCCGAACCGGGAGGGCACCACGGGCAGACCCGTCTCCGGATGAATGCGGCCTACTGCGTGGAAACGGTCCGCCGCGTCCTCCTCGGCGGGGGTGTAGCCGCGGCCCTTGTCGGTGATCACATGGACAATCACCGGCTCGGTGTACTCCCGGGCGCGAGTCAGGGCGAACTCCAGGGCGGTCTCATCGTGCCCGTCCACGGGGCCGGTGTACTTGATGCCCAGGTCCTCGAAGAACGCCGAAGGCACCAGGATGTCCTTCAGGCCCTGTTTCAGGCCGTGCAGGGCGTCGAAGGCGGCGCGTCCGGGCGCACCCTGGGACAGCAGGGCGTGCTTGACGCCGGAAAGTATGCGCTCATAGCCGGGATTGGTTCGCAGCGCGTCCAGGTGGTGTGCCAGGCCGCCAATCGTCGGCGCATAGGAGCGGCCGTTGTCGTTGACAACGATCACCAAGTGCTTGTCGGCGGAGTCCGCAATATTGTTAAGTGCCTCCCAGGCCATGCCACCGGTCAGGGCACCGTCGCCGATCACGGCGACGATGTGCCGCCTTCCGCGCCCCTGCAGCTGATTGGCACGGGCAATACCGTCCGCCCAGGAAAGGGCGGTGGAAGCGTGGGAGTTCTCGACGACGTCGTGAATGGATTCCTGCCGGGAGGGGTAGCCCGACACGCCGCCGCGCTCACGCAGCCGACTGAAGTCCTGGCGACCGGTGAGCAACTTGTGGACATAGGCCTGGTGCCCAGTGTCGAAGACTATTGTGTCGCGCGGGGAATGGAAGGTGCGGTGCAGGGCGAGAGTCAGTTCGACCACCCCAAGGTTAGGCCCGAGGTGTCCGCCGGTGCGTGCCACCGTGGCCACCAAATACCGGCGGATTTCGGCCGCCAGCATCTCGATCTGCTCACTGGTCAGGCGACGCAGGTCGGCCGGACGGCCGATGCGGGACAACAGCGGGGTGGAGGGCAGTGGTCCGCCTGCGCGAGCGCCGGCCGGCGCCGCCGCGTCCCCCAGCGGTTGTGCGCCACCCGCGCCGAGCATGGCAGTGTCTTCGCTCATCGGCGCAGTTCCTCTCCTCGATTTATGGCCCGGATACCGGCCCGGTTCCCACCGAGCGCACGTAGGCGCCCGCCACGGATCCTCAGCATAGGCGCACCGGCCCGGCCCACGCCGCCACGACCCGCGAACTGTGGGTGCGGACAAGCGGGCCCGCAGGCATTGTGAACACGTAGGGTTGGCCCCAGACCACACGGACCGCCCGCACGACGGACCGCAGTGATCGCACCGCCTTGAGGAGGAACGATGAGCACGACAGCGCCGTACGGGACCTGGCCCTCGCCGATAACCCCCGGCACGATCACCACCCGCACCCTGTCACTGTCTCAGGTGCGCGTAGACGGCGGGGACACCTACTGGGTGGAGCAGCGCGCCTCTCAGGCCGGCAGGCAAGTCCTGCTGCGCCGCGATGGCGACGGGCAGGTCGGGGAGGTGCTGCCGCTGACCCCCTCCGACGAGCTGGTTGACACCCGCACCCGCGTCTACGAGTACGGCGGACGCGCCTACGCCGTTGATTCGGGCATTATTGTCGTGTCTCACGCCGGGGACGGACGCCTGTACCGCTACGACGTCGCCCATCGACTGCGTGGCCTGGTACCGCTGACCATCTACGGGGACGTGCGCCACGGCGATCTGGAAATCGACACGGCGCGCGGTCTGGTCTACGCGGTGCGCGAGGATCATCGGGGTGCTGGCGAACCGGTCAACACCCTGGTGGCCATCCCCCTGGACGGCTCGGGGGCGCGTGACGACGCGGCCGTGACCACCGTCGTCTCCGGAACCGATTTCGTGGTCTCCCCCACGCTCTCCCCCGATGGCGAACATCTGGCTTGGATAACGTGGAACCACCCGGATATGCCGTGGGACAACGCCCGCCTGCACGTGGGCGATCTGCGTCCTGACGGCACCATCGGCACCCAGACAGTGGTCGACGGAGGAAGCGGCTACTCGGTCTCCGAGCCGCGCTGGACCGAGGAGTGCGAACTCGTGCACGTGTCCAACGCTTCCGGGTTCTGGAACCTGTACCGCACCGAGGGATTCCCCGCCGCGGCACCAACCGGGAGGGCTGGACCGAGTCATTGCGCACGCGCCCGCTGCATCCAGTGGACGCCACCTTCACCTCTCCCGCCTGGGTCCTGGGACCCCACCACTTCGACGTGCTCGACGGGGAGCATCTGATCGCCTCCTGGGCGCGCAAGGGCGTATGGCACTTGGGCACCGTCAAGCTGTCCAACGGCGAGTTGGAGGAGTGGAACGTGGGCTGGCAGCCCCTGGGCAATGTCGCCTCCGCCTCCGGACGCGTAGTGATGCTGGCGGGCAGTGAGACCGAGTTGCCCAGCATTGTGGAGGTGCGTGCCGGCGGCGGCGTAGAAGTGCTGCGCGGCGCGGGCGACTTCAGCGCCCATGACGCCGGCATCTCCTTCGCCGAGCCTGTCTCCTGGACCACCACCGATTCCGCGACCGCGCACGGCTTCTTCTATCCGCCCGCCTCTGCGACCTATGTGGGGCCCCAGGACGAGTTGCCGCCGCTGATTGTGGGGGTCCATGGCGGCCCCACGGCGATGGATCGGCCCGGCTACGATCTGCGCATCCAGTTCTGGACCAGTCGCGGATTCGCCTACCTGGCCGTGAACTACCGCGGTTCCACCGGCTACGGCTCGGACTATCGCAGCCTGCTCAACGGCAAGTGGGGCGTATACGACGTCGACGACGTGGTTTGCGGCGCCCAGTTCCTGGCCGCCTCCGGCCGGGTGGATCCCGCCCGCATCGCGGTGCGCGGCGCCTCCGCCGGAGGTTTTACCGCGCTGGCGGCCCTGGTCCGCTCCGACGTGTTCAGCGCCGGAACCTCGTTGTACGGGGTGGCCGACCTCGCCCAGCTGGCCCGCACCACCCACAAGTTCGAGTCCCATTACATTCAGCGACTGGTCGGCTCCGAGGACCTGAACGACCCGGTGTTCACGCAGCGCTCGCCTCTGAGTCATATCGATGATATCCACGCCCCTCTGCTGCTGTTGCAGGGAAGCGCGGATCCGATCATTCCGGCGGCCCAGGCCACCGCCATGTACGAGGCGGTGAAGGCCAAGGGGCTGCCGGTGGCATTCGAACTCTTCCAAGGCGAGGGGCATGGTTTCAGCCTGGCCGCCAACGTACACCGTGCCTACCAGGCCGAGTTGAGCTTCTATGCCCAGGTCTGGGGGCTGGACTCACCGGCGACCGAACGCATCGCCCTGCGGGTCGACAACCTTAACCGTTGACGAGTTGACGGTGGGCCGGCGGGCGCGCCGGAGCTCGGCCGCCCTCCCCTCCCGCGCCCTGGCTCCCAGGCATGGGTCTGAATGGATCTGCATGGGTCTGAGGCGTGTGCCCTGGTCCCGTCCGGTCATCTGCGGTCGCGATGGACCGTCTCCTGGATCGTGTCGGAGATGTCGGTGATCCGCTCGGCGTTGGTGACAATTCGACGCGGATCTGCCAGCCACAGTTGAACTGCCGCGATCAGCGGCAGGAGCACGGGCAGGTACCACAGTGACCGCCCCCATTCCGACCAGCTTGAACCGCCCAGGCCGGCCCCGTTGACGGCGAGCAGGCCCGTTAGTTCCAGCGCCAGGCAGGCCCAGCCGACCCGGCGCATCCGCCGACCGTTGTGGGCCACGGCCACCGACAGCAGCAGGTAACCCAGCCCGCACAGCATGCTGAGTGCGGCCGGTGTACGGGTCCCCGTGCCCGAACGCGCCAGGTCGATGAAGGCGGGCACGAGTATCACCAGGCCGAAAACCGCGAAAACGCCTACCAGGGCCCGCCCCCAGCCATGCGCCGGACGACGTGTGTCATTCAGTGACCGCGCCTGTGAAGAATCATCCATACGGTAGCTGACCTCGTGCTGCACTTATTCGGGTGGGGCAAGGCCATCGCTCGGGACGGCGCCGCCCGGCGCCGCCCCAGCGGACGGCGCCGGCTGTGACGTTACCATTCCCGCATGAGTCAGATCAGTGAGATTACGACATCCAGTTCGTCGGCCGCCGATGCGGGCGGCGACGTGCTGGTGCTGGCCGCACGCCTCGCCAACGGGGGTCCCGTACTGCTGACCGAGTCGGCTCGGGTCGGCGCAGAACCGGAATTGGACGCGCTTACGGCCCTGTTGCCCACCCTCGGTTTCAAAGGCGCCCTGGACACGGTGGTGCGGGTGCCGACCGCGGCCCTGGGAGGCCACCGGCAGAGCAAACTGGCCCCGCAGGTGCTGGTCGTGGGCACCGGCGAGGCCGATGACACCGCCGCGCTGCGTCGGGCAGCCGGACGCGCCGCCCGTGAGCTGGCCGGAACCGACCACGCCGTGTTCGCCCTGCCCGCTGACAACCCCGATGACCTAGCCGCGGTGGCCGAGGGCGCGCTGGAGGGCGCCTACACGTGGTCCGGGAGGGTGCCCGAATCCACCTCTCCCCTGGCCCGGATTACCGTGTTGACTCCTTTGAGTCCGGCGCCGCGCACCCTGCTGCACCGTAACCGGGTCGATGCCACAGCGCCTATACTCGCGCGCGCCCGCGTTCTTGCCCAGGCCGTCGCCATGGCCCGCGACCTGGTCAATGACCCGCCCGCGAAGTTGACCCCCGCCGCCTTCGCCGACCGCGCCCGCCGGGCCGCCGAGGACGCCGACCGCGCCCGGAAGGACGGGCGTTTAAAGGTCGAGGTGTACGACGACGAGCGTCTGGCCACCGAAGGCTTTGGCGGTATCGTCGGCGTCGGACAGGGCTCGGTGCATCCGCCCCGGCTGGTCCGCCTGGAATGGTCTCCCAGGACCAGAGGCGGTCGTGCAGCACATGTGGCGTTGGTCGGCAAGGGCATCACCTTCGACTCCGGCGGCATTTCCCTCAAGCCGCCGGCGTCCATGCCCGCCATGAAGTCAGATATGGCCGGCGCAGCCGTCGTGCTGACAGCCACCCTGGCGGCCGCCCGCCTGGGGCTGCCGGTGCGGGTCACGGCCTGGCTGGCCCTGGCGGAGAACCTTCCCGGCGGGAAGGCGCAGCGGCCCGGCGATGTGGTCGCCACCTTCGATGGCACCACCGTGGAGATCACCAACACCGACGCCGAGGGTCGGCTGGTGATGGCCGACGCGTTGGCGGCCGCGGTGGCACAATCCCCTGACGCCGTGATGGACGTCGCCACCCTGACCGGAGCCCAGATCGTGGCGCTGGGTGAGCGGGTCGGAGCCGTGATGGGAAGTGAATCCATGCGCGCCGATGTCCTGGCCGCGGCCGAAGGTGCCGGCGAGGACTTCTGGCCCATGCCGTTGCCGGCGCACCTGCGGGCCAATCTGGATTCCCCCTTCGCCGATCTGCGCAACGCGCCCGTAGGCAACCGGGCCGGGGGCATGCTGGTGGCCGGTCTGTTCCTGCGCGAATTCGTCGGAGACACGCCCTGGGCGCATCTGGACATCGCAGGGCCGGCTTACAACGACAAGGCACCCTGGGGACTGACCCCCCAAGGCGGCACAGGCTTCGGAGTGTCCACCCTACTGGCCTTCCTGGAGCAGCGCGCGGCTGCGGAGGCGGCCGCCGACTGAACGGTGAAACACACCCTCCTCCGGTGGGCTACCGGGTGAGTCATGCCGTAGGCTGTCTGGGACTCAGGTCCCCGCTGGCGGGTCGGCACCCGCTGCCGGGTGCCGATGCTCTGCGCCGACCGTGCCGATCGAGCCGGCTGTGCCACCGACTAGGAGTACTCATATGACCGATGCCAGTGCAATAGATGGGACCAACCCCCCGCATGACCGGACGCGCGAATACGACATGGTCGTGCTGGGCGGTGGCTCGGGCGGTTACGCTGCAGCTCTGCGCGGTGCCCAACTCGGCTTGAACGTGGCCCTGATTGAGGCAGACAAGGTGGGCGGCACCTGCCTGCACCGCGGCTGCGTTCCTACCAAGGCGATCCTGCACTCGGCCGAGACCGCCGAGACGATTCGCCAGGCCGCCGCCGTCGGCGTGCGGGCCGCCTTCGAGGGCATCGACATGCCCGCCGTCCAGGAGTACAAGAACAGCATTGTCACCCGCATGTACAAGGGTCTGCAGGGGCTGGTGTCCTCCCGGGGCATCGACCTGGTGAGCGGATGGGGCCGCCTGGCATCGGCGAACACGGTGGAGGTTGCGGGCCGGAGCTACCGGGGAAGAAACGTCGTCCTCGCCTCCGGCTCCTACCCCAAGACCATGGGCCAGGAGATCTCCGGCCCGGTTATCACCAGTGACCAGGCCCTCGAGCTCGATCATGTTCCCGCCTCGGCGGTGATCCTAGGCGGTGGAGTGATCGGGGTGGAGTTCGCCTCCGCCTGGGCGTCTATGGGCTCGCAGGTCACGATCATTGAGGCGCTGGAGCACCTGGTGCCGAATGAGGACGAGGCGATCTCCAAGCAGCTCGAACGCGCCTTCCGCAAGCGTCGAATCGACTTCCGCGTGGGTACCCGCTTCGAGTCGGTGGACCGTACCGCCTCCGGCGTACAGGTGCGCACCGCCGATGGTGCAGCCATTGACGCCGAAGTCCTGCTCATCGCCGTCGGCCGGGGCCCGGCAACGGCGAACCTGGGTTATGAGGAGGCGGGTGTTGCCATGGACCGGGGCTTCGTCCTTACCGACCCCCATGGGCGCACGAACGTACCCGGGGTGTGGGCGGTCGGCGACATCGTGCCCGGCGTACAGCTGGCCCACCGCGGCTTCGCCCAGGGCATCGCCGTCGCCGAACGGATTGCGGGTCTCAATCCCGAGCCGGTTGATGACGTCAAGGTCCCCAAGGTGACCTTCTGCGAGCCCGAGATCGCCTCCGTGGGACTGTCTGAGGCACGCGCCGCCGAGATCCATGGTGCGGACAAGATCGTTACCAGCCAGTTCAACGTGGCCGGCAATGCCAAGTCTCAGATCTTGGGCACGCAGGGCTTTGTCAAACTGGTTTCACTGAAGAACGGTCCCATCCTAGGTTTTCACGCGATCGGCGCCCGAATGGGTGAGCAGGTCGGCGAGGGCCAGTTGATCGTGTCCTGGGAGGCCGACGCCGACGACGTCGCCGCCCTTGTGCACGCCCACCCCACCCAGAACGAGACCATCGGCGAGGCAGCCATGGTGTTGGCCGGTAAACCGCTACACAACCACGGCTGACCGATATCGGCTCCGGCCGAACTGAACCATTCAACCACCTCAACCAACAAGAAGAGACGGAGAGTCGATCATGTCCGAGTCAGTGAAGATGCCCGTACTGGGCGAGTCGGTCACCGAGGGGACGGTCTCCTCCTGGCTGAAGTCCGTCGGTGACACCGTCGAAGTCGGTGAACCGCTGCTCGAGGTGGCCACCGACAAGGTCGATACCGAAGTGCCCTCCCCCGTGGCGGGCACACTGTTGGAGATCCGGGTGGCCGAGGATGAGACCGTCGAGGTCGGTACCGTCCTGGCCATAGTTGGCGACCCCGCCGAAGCGGGTAATGTGCCAGGCTCGGCGCCCACGACACCGACGCAGCAATCCGCTCCTCCTGAGCCGCCCGCCGCCCCTACCGTGGCGACTACGTCCGAGCCCTCTGAGGCATCGGCGCCCGCCGTGGGCGGTCCGCCGTCCTCCGCCTACGTCACGCCGATCGTGCGCAAGCTGGCACGTGAGCGGGGCGTGGACCTGGCGACGGTCACCGGCACCGGCGTAGGCGGTCGCATCCGCAAACAGGATGTGGAGGCAGCGGCTGCGGCACAAGCCGCGCCGGCCGCACCCGCACCTTTCGCCGACTCTCAGGCACCCCAGGCGGCTGTCGCCGCTCCGGTTGCGCAGTCCGCGCCGGCGCCCGCCAAGGCCCCGGCGCCGGTGGACACCAAGCTGCGCGGGCGTACAGAGAAGATGCCGCGCCTGCGTCGGCTCATCGCGGACCGCATGATGTCCTCGCTGCAAAACTCCGCACAGCTGACAACCGTCGTGGAAGTCGACGTCACCCGCATCGCCGCACTGCGAGCACGGGTCAAGGACGACTTCTTGGCCAAGAACGGCACCAAGCTGACCTATCTTCCCTTCTTCGTGGCGGCAGCCACCGAAGCGCTGAAGGCGCATCCCAAGATCAATGCGTCGATCAGTCAGGAGCAGGTCACCTACCACGATGTGGAGCACATTGGCATCGCCGTGGACACGCCGCGAGGCCTGTACGTGCCGGTGGTCAAGAACGCCGGCGATCTGAATATCCCCGGCCTGGCCAAGCGCATCAACGACCTGGCGGCACGCACCCGGGACAACAAGGTCGAGGCCGGCGAATTGTCCGGCGCCACCTTCACCATCACCAACACCGGCTCCGGCGGGGCCTTATTCGACACCCCGATTATCAATCAGCCGGAAGTCGCCATCCTGGGCCTCGGGGCGATAACCAGGCAGCCGCGGGTGGTCAAGGATTCGGACGGCAACGAGGTGATCGCCGTGCGTTCGGTGTGCTACCTGTCGCTGTCCTACGATCACCGCCTCGTTGACGGTGCGGACGCCTCGCGGTACCTCATGACCGTCAAGAAGCGCCTGGAGGACGGTGACTTCGCCGGCGAGCTGGGCCTGTAGGTCTGCCCGCAGCAACCGGCCCGCCCGACAGCAAAGCCGCATGGGGCCCGCACCTCGGTCAGGTGCGGGCCCCTTCCATGTGTAATGCGGGTCCGTCGGTCCTGCTCGCGTGACTCGGCCATGGCGGATACACACTTACGCAACCTCGGTTGACAATGCGCACTTGTCAACGTAGGTTGCTTACATGGCTTCAACACCCGCACGTCCGCCCGACCAAGTCGCTTCCGCGGCCGCCGACACCACCCATCCGGTCGCCGGACTGCGCGCCGTGGCGGCGCTTCGACGACTGACCGAGACCCTGGAACTCGCCCAGGTGGAGGCCGCGCTACGCGACGGCATGGGATGGGCGGAGATTGCGACCCATCTGGGCGTCACCCGCCAGGCCGTCCACAAGAAGTACGCCAAACGGGTCGCACCAGGACTGGCACCCGCACGAAGGAGCACTCGATAACCATGAGTTGGACCACACACATGATCGCCTGGCTCTCCTGCTCCTGGCACGAGGCCTGCCGCCTGCGTCATCCCGAGGTGGACCTTGACCATCTGCTGCTGGGCCTGCTCGCCGAGGGCGGTGCGGCGGCGGCGCTGCTGGGCGCACACGGAGTCACCCTGGCCGGTGCCCGAAGGGCTATGCAGGAATTGTCCGAAGAGGATCTGGCGGCAGTCGGCATCGATACGTCCGCCATGCCTGCCGTCACGCCGGTATCGCCCCTGGAGGCGCAGGTCCTGGCGGAACGCGATGCGGTCCCCATGTCCGCCAGGGCAGAACAGTTCGCCACCGACAGGCGGGCCTCCTTCAACACCTCGGCCTCCTTCAACACCTCGCTGTCCACGCTACGGGCACTACTCGGGTCCGACGTGCCGATGCGCATACTCGGCCGACTTGGCGTGGATCCGGACGCCCTGCGCGCCGATCTTGCCGCCCGCGAGGGGCGCCGTCCCGACTCCCCCGGCGGCGCTGCGGTCGATCCCGACCTGCTGCCGCAGGAGCCGGCCGCCGCCCTGTGCCTGCGCCGGTTTATCTCCGCCTCGCCCGCCCAGGTGTGTAAGGTTCTGGCCGACCCGTCGCTGCTGCCCGCCTGGGCCGTTCTCGCGGAGGAGATGCGCCGGACGTGCCCAGAAGGGATCATCTCCCGCCACGAATCTCGTACCGGTCGCCATATGACGCTGCAGTGGAGACGGATCGAGTCGACGCCGGATTCGGTCATCTGGGTCAAAACGCTGCTGGACGGGCCGAACCGTGGCCAGACCTTCGCCTACGATCGCTTCGACCTCAACCCCGCTCCGGGTGGATGCGCCCTCACCTTCACCCGCGCCTACCGCATCTGGCGCCTGTCCGGGCGTCTACTGCACCCGGCGACGCGAAGGCTGACGCGCATCGGCATGGTGACCACCTTCGGTTCCATCGCCAGGACCGTGGCGGCCGCGTCCTGACACGCGCCCGCTACGATCTGCCGGCGAATGGGGGCGGTGTTCGTGACAAGTGTGCCGGACCTCCTATTGCTGTCACCGACCGCTGGTTCCGTTTATCTTTCTGGGGTGTTGTCGCGGGTTGTGTACGGACCGGGTCGGTTTCGGTGTGGGGGTGTGTAGGTGGGGGTGTGTATGCCCAGGGTTTGGCGGATGCGGGCGGCGGTGGTGGGGTTTCGGTCGGCCTGCGGGGGTGGGCGGGCTGCCAGCACTGCTTTGCTGAGTGTCTTTGTGGGCGTCTGCTCATCGTGCTGCGTGCTCGGTTGAGCGAGTTGCAGTGGTGGGGGAGGCTGGCGGGCGCGCAACCGCTCAACGTTACGACGCCGGTTGGTCAGCACCACCTGGAAGCTCAGCGGCAGGTGGCCATTCCCGGCGGCGACCTGCCGCTCGGCGGCAGCATCGATCACTGCGGCATTACTGAGGTTCTGCGCCCCCAGCGAGGAGTTAACGCCCCTGTCCCCAGGGATCGGTATACCGCCCGCGTCCCGGGAGGGACTCAGGTCACCGCCCAGGACCTGGTCGGGGTTGTGCAGGATCGCCACCTGCCGCATAGCCTCACGCGCCCAAGCGCGGGACGCGGCACTAGACATGTCAAGACGGTCCCTACCGTACTCAGCAAGTCTGTTTCTGAGTTGTTCGCGTGCGCGTCGTGTGGCTTCGTTGCCTTGTCTGCCTTGTTGTCTAAACAGGTCGCGGGCGGCCAGGTAGTACTTGGCGGGCATTTGTGCCAGGACCTGGTATTGGCCGTCGAGTTGGAACTCGAACTCCGCTCCCTTGGCCTGTAGCCGGCGTTTGCGGCCGTTGTGGTAGACGGTGCGCACCATGGTTCGGTCGTCGCGGGCTGGGGCGGGCGGGTACTGCTTGGCCACCGCGGAGTGGTCCTCGGCGCCCAGGGCGTGCCGGAAGCCATGCTCATCGGGCAGTGGCATGGGCGCATACAGCGTGGTGTCCGGTCCCACTATCACGGCTCCGGGTGCTGCTGGTTCGGCAGGACGCTGGGGTCGGCGCCGATGATGGCGGCGACCTGGACCCAGTTGGCGCCCACCGGATCACTGACGGTGATCTCACCCTGTTGCGCCTGCAGGGTCAGGTAGGTGTGGGCGTCGGTGATGCGCAGGTTGTCCACACCGATCGGCCCACCCAGGACCGGAGGAAGCACAAACCCATACACCTGCCCGGCATCCACCGGCCCCAAACGCTCCAACGCCTGCGGCGGCAACGCCCGCTCAGACACATCCTCAGGACCCTCAACACTACGATCCGCAGCACCAGAGAAAGCCGTTCGTCCTTGTCGCTGGCGTACTTCCGGGTCGTTTGCGGACTGTATGGCGAGTTGGTCGATGATCACCTCACCATAGGTGGGGTCGATCTCGACGCTGTGACCGGTATTCTCCCCCCATAGGAATAGGTTGCCCATGGCGGAGCGGGCCAGGCAGTAGAAGGCGTCGGTGAAGGGCAGACGGTCCCTTACGGGGTCCAGCCACTCGCGAACCACCGGCGCCCACGCGATGGGGTCGGTGATCCAGAACAGACCATCACCGAAGCCCTCAAACCCAAACCTCCGCCAAACATGCAGAACCGAACGCGGCAGGATGTCCGCGAACCGCTCGAAATACTCCTCCGGCACCGGCACCCCCACACCCATCGGCGCCAGACCGGCCCCCGTGTCCGGATCAATCAGATCCCGGTCGATCACCTCATCAGTAAACGCATCCTGCTCCACCGGATCGGTCGGCTCGGGCACCGGCGTGAAATCCCACAGGCCCGCGGGATCGGTCTCATCCTCCCCGTGCCCGGCGCGCCAAGCGTCGTCGTCCATCATGAGCCTCCTCCCTGCGCCAAGCAACCATCAAACCGTGACTCAAACGAGATTACCACAACGCTCCTCAGGTCAGTGGTCACCCTCGAGTTGCAGACGCGAGCGATCGGCTCCCGCGACGGTTGTCGAATCGGTCGCACACATCACACTTCCCGCCGGATACCACGTCTCCGAGGAGGCTCCGATCCGGGCCGTACCGATGCACTGTTCACAACCCCCTCAATCGATCACGGCTGAGGCGATTCATCCCGTCTCTCCCAAGAGTCCCGCAACAGCAATCCTTTTCAGCCCCGCCCGCGCCAGTCCCGAAGCAATCGGATCGTCTAGGCCTCCCGCACCTCTGCCACGCGCCATGGCCCAGGCACCAGCACCAGCACCACTTCACGCGCGCTCAGCGCCGGCACGGTGCGCACGGTCCCATCGGCCCTGGTGCGGGTGGACGGCGGCTGGGACTGCCGTATCTTTACGGCCCTGGCGCCCGCCCAGGCCTCACAGTCCTCCGGCACGCCGACCTCGACGACGCCCAGTACTGAGGTGTCCAGGCCGTCCACGCTCTCGCCCGCAGCAGTCAGTGCGGCTAACACCTCCGTATCCGCTTGTGCGGCCGGTGACCCTGGCACGGTGGTCTCCGCCAGGGCCTCAGCATCGCCTGCGTTCAACGCCGCATCACGTCGCCCCGTCAGATTCACCACCACATCCACGAGGGACTCACGCGCACCATCGGACACCTGCGCTCCGACCTCCGTGGCCGCACCGGAGCCAGCAGTGGCGCTTGGCGTGACCACTCCTGGGGTGAACATCCCTGTGCTGACCAGTCCAGTCACGGCGCCGGTGAGGGCGACCAGGGCAACGGCGCTTATGGCGAGCCGGGTCGCCCGGCCGCGGCCTCGCCGGCGTGGTCGGGAACGCCGATCGCGCTCGCGTGCCGCGCCGCCTACTGCCGCATCCTCGGATCGGCGGCGCAGTCCTCGACGGCTGGGAACCACCCGGGTGGGGCGGGCCGCCGCCGCGCGCAGCGCCCCGGCTGCCAGGCGGGCACCGTCGGGCAGAAGGATCCGACCGGGGCTGGCCAGTTCGTGAGCGCGTGCGGCCAGGGCCCGGGCGCTGGGTCGACGGCCCGGGTCGGCGTCGAGGGCATCGGGCAGTATCCGCTCCAGCCGTGCGCGCAGCAGCGCCGAGCCGGATGCACACTCACGCAGCAGCGCCGCCAGCGCGTACACGTCGGAGGCGGGCGTGGCCGGGCCGCCACCTCGGCGCTCGGGAGCGGCGCAGCTCTCCGTCCCGGATTCCAGGATGCCGCCGAACAAGTCTATCAGCACCAGGGCCCCCTCGGTGGTGACCATGATATTGGCCGGGGAGACGTCCCCGTGAGCCATGCCGTGCTCGTGCAGGTGCGCCAGGGCGCTGCCGACGTCGTCCAAGACCCGGGCGGCCTCGGCGCGAGTCAGGCCACCGCGCGCGCCCAGCACCACCGCCAGATCCGCGCCGATGATCAAATCGATGATGACCGCGGCGCGGCCGCCAGGCAGAAAGACGACGTCGCGCACTGGTGCCAGGCCGGGATGGGCCAGGGCACGTAGCTCGTCCAGGCGCCGCAGCGTTCGGGCGCCCGAGGCGTCTTCGGGCAGATCGAGCAGGTGGATGACGACGTCACGTCCGGCCGCATCCACCCCGCGCCGCGGCGCCGGGTGCTGCGATGCACCCGCTCCCAGGGGCGAGCCCACCGCCAGCCCCGCGGCGATCAGCGCGTCCCACAGCTCGGGCGCGAGGGCGTCCGGATCCTCAGCCGGGTCCTCCCGCCGGGAATGGCGGGACCGGCGCAGTCTGATGCTCATGACAACAATGGTCGCCGCTGTGCCGCAGAGCCGCCAGAGGCAATGCCCTACCTGTGGATAACCGGCTCTTCCGGCTTGTGGGCGTGGTGGTTTAGGTCAAGCGAGTGCGGTTGCCTAGGGTGCCGGTGTGCCGGCGGTCAACGGTGGAGGTGGTGTAGTGAGCGCCGGCACGCGCCTTTGGTTTGGTCAGAATCATGCGGCTGGGGCGCGCGGCATCGGGTGCGGGAACACCGTTCGTCCCGAATCCGGAGACTTCCCCAGCCCCCAGCTCCACCGACCGAACCCGTTGGTTATATCAGCCGAAGCCGACGCCAACGCCTCGAGCCGGAGAAGCCGGATACCCCCGTACTCCTCTAGGCTGGCGGGATGCGGCGCATGGAGCGTATCGACGTCGATCTGGGAACCCGGCTCGTGCCCTTCTTAAAGGGCTGGGAGCTTCAGCGCACCGTGCATGCCGAGGTAGCCTCCGGACGCCGGCCGGCGACGGTACTGCTGCTGGAGCATGAGAGCGTCTACACGGTGGGGCGTCGCACCCACTCATGGGAACGGCCACCAGGCCCGCAGGTGGGTCCCGCGCATGTGCCCGTGGTGGATGTCGACCGGGGCGGGAAGGTCACCTGGCACGGTCCGGGGCAGTTGACCGTCTACCCGATCATTCGCCTGGCCGCGCCGATAGATGTGATCGCCTATGTGCGCGCATTGGAGACCGCGGTTATGGAGGTGTGCACCGAGTTCGGCGTGAACACCATGCGTGTAGACGGACGCTCGGGGGTTTGGGTCCCGCCCGCCCCCGGGCGCGATGGGCGCGACGCGGTGGAGCGCAAGGTCTGCGCCCTGGGGGTTCGGGTGGCTCGGGGCACAACCATGCACGGCATCGGCCTGAACGTGGACCCGGATCTGGCCGCTTTCGACCTGGACCGTATCATCCCCTGCGGAATCACCGATGCCGGGGTCACCTCTCTAGCCGCCGAGACCGGGATCCACTATGAGGCGTCCCAGCTGGCGGATCCTGTCATGGCCGCACTGCGTCGGCAGTTGATCCCACTTATGGCCGACGACTGATGGAACACACCAAGCCCACCCCGTAGGCCCTCAGTCCCATTTCTCGTCGTCGTGGGCATAGACTGGCCGTCCGAAGTCCTACGTCCCGGAGGAGTGCCAGTGCCTGACGTCGTCGCCCCCGAAGGCCGCCGCCTGTTACGGGTGGAGGCCCGCAACGCCGAGACACCGATAGAGCACAAGCCGAAGTGGCTGCGCACCCGCGCGGTGGTGACCGACACCTATCAGGACGTGCGCAGCCTGGTGCGCGCCCACGGCCTGCATACCGTGTGCGCCGAGGCCAACTGCCCGAATGTCTACGAATGTTGGAATGATCGGGAGGCCTCCTTCTTAGTGGCCGGCAGCCTGTGCACTCGGCGCTGCGACTTCTGCAACATCGCCACCGGCCGTCCCACCGAGTACGACCCCGACGAGCCCGCCCGGGTCGCCGCCTCCGTAGCCGAGATGCGGCTGCGCTACGCCACGGTCACAGGCGTTTGCCGCGATGACCTGCCCGACGGCGGTGCCTGGCTCTACGCGGAGACGGCCCGGCTAGTGCATGCGCGAGTGCCCGGCTGTGGCATCGAGCTGCTTGTGCCCGACTTCCGGGGAAACCGGGAGGCGCTGCAAGAGGTCTTCGCCTCCCAACCAGAGGTGTTCGCCCACAATCTGGAGACCGTCCCACGCATCTTCAAGCGGATCCGTCCCGCATTCTCATACGAGGGCAGTCTGGAGGTGCTCTCCCAGGCGTCAAAGGCGGGACTGCTGACCAAGTCCAACCTGATTCTGGGCATGGGCGAGACCCGCATTGAGATCGAGCAGGCGATCGGAGACCTGGTGTCAGCCGGCGTCAATATCCTCACGATCACTCAGTACATGCGTCCTTCCAAGCTGCACCATCCAATCGACCGGTGGGTCAAGCCCCAGGAGTTCGTCGAACTGGCGGAGCTGGCCGAGCAGATGGGGATCAATGCGGCGATGAGCGGACCGATGGTGCGTTCCTCCTACCGCTCCGGCATGCTGTGGGCGCGGGCGATGCGCGCCACCGGCAGGCCCATTCCCGACAGTATGCAGGATCTGGCCGAGCCCGGGACCGCGCGGCAGGAGGCCGCCGCCCTGCTGGCCGACGGTCTTGCCGGCCGCGCCGCCTCCTGACAGGCGCCGTCGTCGGCTAAGGTGTGGGCTGTGAGCACAGCCCAGAGCGCCCAGCCGAAGAAGAAGCGGCGCCTCGCCCAGGTAGCCCAGAACATCAAGGACTCATACACGATCTCACGGCGCAGTTACCGGTGGATCGGCTGGGCACTGCTCGGCATCGTCGTAGTCCTGCTGGCCCTGGCAGGCGCGCTGGCGTCCCTGACCGAACAGGCACTGTGGTACTGGCTGCTGATGGCGGTCGTCTTCGCGCTAATGCTGGACATGCTGGTACTGTCCCTGACCACCCGGCGCGCCTCCTATATGCAGATCGAGGGCCACCCCGGGGCCGTCAAGGCAGTGCTCGACCAGGCCGGTCGCGGCTGGTATGTGGAGTCCGAACCCGTCGCCCTAAACCCGAAGACTCAGGACTTCGTGTGGCGGATGGTGGGGCGTCCCGGCGTGGTCCTGGTGGCCGAGGGCCCGCCCGCCCGTACGCAGCGCATGGTCGAGGAGGAGAAGAGGGTGCTGCGTCGAATCCTGTCCACGGTGCCGGTTCACGTGATCAGTGTGGGCACCGAAGAAGGCCAGACACGGCTGATTCACCTGGAGCGCACCATGAGGCGCCTGCCGACCAAGCCCACCAAGTTGACCAACACCGAAATCGATCGGGTTGCCAAACGCCTGTCCTCTCTGTCCTCCAAGGGATTGCCGATCCCCAAGTACATAGACCCCAATAACATCCGTCCCGACCGCCGCGCCATGCGCGGTCGCTGAGCCGCGACGGCGTCGACCGGTGGGGCGAGTCCTCCCGGACCTCATCTAGCCCACGCACAATCCCCGCATACGAAACACGGCAGACACACTTGCGGCACTTCGCCGACACCACGTCGCACTAGCCTGCGCGCGCCGAGAGCCCCGGAACGATTGGGCAGGAACAACACGCACCCGGTATGGAGGGACTTCATGTTCAGTGACGCTTCAGAAGCGCTGGCCTACATCGAGCGCGAGGGGGTGCAGCTGGTGGACGTACGCTTCTGCGACCTGCCCGGCGTCATGCAGCACTTCACCATCCCGGTGGCGGCCTTCAAGGATGAAGCACTCACCGACGGTCTGATGTTCGACGGTTCCTCCATCCGCGGATTCACCGCCATCCATGAGTCGGACATGAAGCTCATTCCTGATGTGAGCACCGCCTTCTTGGACCCCTTCCGCGAGCAGCGCACACTGGTTATCAACTTCTCGATCGTGGACCCGTTCACCGATGTGGTCTACTCCCGTGATCCCCGCTCGATCGCCGCCAAGGCGGAGGACTACCTGCGCGCCACCGGCATCGCCGACACCTGCTACATAGGGGCCGAGGCGGAGTTCTATCTCTTCGACTCCATCCAGTATGAAACCACGCCCGCCTCCACCCGCTACCTGATCGACTCCGCCGAGGCGGCCTGGAACACCGGGCGCGATGAACCCGGCGGCAACAAGGGGTACAAGACCGCCTTCAAGGGCGGCTACTTCCCCGTCTCCCCCAACGACCAGATGGCCGACCTGCGCGACCGGATCGTGCGCACCTGCATCAACTCCGGCCTCGAGATCGAACGTGCCCACCACGAGGTGGGCACCGCCGGGCAGCAGGAGATCAACTATCGCTTCGCCTCGCTGCTGGCCGCCGGTGACGACATGATGAAGTTCAAGTACATCGTGAAGAATGAGGCCTGGCGCAACGGCAAGACCGCCACCTTCATGCCCAAGCCGATCTTCGGCGACAACGGCTCGGGCATGCACACTCACCACTCCCTGTGGAAGGACGGCAAGCCCCTCTTCTTCGATGAGCGCGGCTACGGGCAGCTCTCCGACCTGGCCCGCTGGTATATCGGCGGGATCCTGCGCCACGCACCCAGCCTGCTGGCCTTCACTAACCCGTCGGTCAACTCCTTCCACCGACTGGTGCCTGGATTCGAGGCACCGGTGAACCTGGTGTATTCGGCACGTAACCGCTCCGCCTGTATCCGCATCCCGGTTACCGGCTCCTCCCCCAAGGCCAAGCGCATCGAGTACCGCGTGCCCGACCCGTCGGCCAACCCCTACCTGGCCTTCGCCGCCACGCTCATGGCCGGCATTGACGGCATCCGCAATCGGATAGAGCCGCGCGAGCCCGTTGACAAGGACCTGTACGAGCTGGCACCCGAGGACTACCACGACATCGACAAGCTGCCGGGCACGCTGGACGAGGCGCTTGAGGCCCTGGAGGCCGACCACGACTACTTAAGTGAGGGCGACGTATTCACCCCAGACCTGATCGAGACCTGGGTGGACTACAAGCGCACCAACGAGATCGCCCCCATGCGCCAGCGGCCCCATCCGTACGAGTTCGAGCTCTACTACGACCTGTAAGCGGCGTCTCAGTGATCCTCCGAACAGCTATTTGCATATATATACCCTCATCTGGATATCCTAACGGTGGTTGTAGTCCTCGACCGTAAGGAGCCACGATGAGATCGGCCCGCACGTTGAGCGCGCATGTCGCTACTGGGCTGTGTCTAGCGGCGTCGTTGATGGTCCCGTTGTCCGCCTGTACCAACGCCGCCGACTGGAGGACCGCCCGGGAGGGCGAGGACGCCGTCTTCACCGGGTATGACACCTCCGGCATTCAGGCGCAGCAGGACATCATCGACATGCTTCCCGACGGCGCTCTGGCCGACGGCGTGCTGGATGTGGCCGCCTCCACCGACTACGCGCCCGCTGAGTTCCTGGACACCGATGGCACCGCCATCGGCTACGACGTCGACCTGACCAAGGCGATAGCCGCGGTCCTGGGAGTGGACACAATCACGCACACCGCTGAGTTCGACTCCATCATCGCCGCCGTCGGCTCCAAGTACGACGCCGGCATCTCTTCGTTCACGATAACCGCCGAGCGCGAGTCGCAGGTGGACATGATCGCATACATCAACGTGGGCTCGCGCTTCAACGTGGTGGCCGGCAACCCGGAGGGCGTGGACCCCTCAGACCATATGAATCTGTGCGGCCTGACCATCGGGGTGCAGACCGGCACCGCCCAGGAGGAGGCAATGAATGCCGATTCCGCGGCCTGCACCGCGGCCGGCCTGCCGGCCATCTCCGTGCGCTCCTACTCCACCCAGTCCGAGGCGACCACCGGGTTGATCGGGCATGTGATCGACGCGGTCTATTCCGACTCCACGGTGGCCGGATACGCCGTCGAACTGACCGATGGGGCCTTGGAGACCGTCGGTGAGGTCGAGGACGCCCTCCCCCAGGGAATCGTCCTTACCAAGGCCGATCCGGACTTCAACGCCGCCCTCCAGGCGGCCGTGCAGTACCTCATGGATGAGGGACTCTGGGAAGAGATCCTGGAGGCGTGGGGCATTAGGGATGCCGCACTCGCCACGGCCGAACTCAACCCGAACGTGGAGCAGTGATGAACATGAAAGCAGCCCCTCATTCCCCCGCTCCTGTGGCCGAGCAGTCGGTGCAGCTCAATCGCCTGAAGCCGGTACCCCGCCCCGGCACCTGGATCAGTGCCACAATCGTGGCTGTCCTGGGCGCGATGCTGATCCATGCGCTGCTGACCAATGAGAAGTTCCACTGGAGCACGGTGTGGTTCTTCTTCCGGGAGGTGCATGTGGTGCGGGCCGTAGGTTGGACGCTTCTGCTGACCTTCATGGCCATGTTCATCGGCATCATCCTGGCGGTGACGACGGCGGTTATGCGCCAGTCCTCCAATCCGGTGCTGCGCGCAGTGGCCCTGGCCTACCTGTGGTTCTTCCGGGGCACGCCGATCTACACTCAGCTGGTGTTCTGGGGGGCACTGTCGGCCCTGTACCAGTACCTGAGCCTGGGCGTGCCATTCGGTCCGGAATTGATCACCTTCCGCACCACCACAGTCTTCACCCCCTTCGTCGCCGCCGTACTGGGGCTGGGCATCAACGAGGGCGCCTACCTGTCGGAGATCGTCCGCTCCGGCCTGGCCAGCGTGGACCCCGGACAGACCGAGGCGGCGGGCGCCCTGGGTATGAACAAGGGACAGATACTGCGACGCATCGTGCTGCCGCAAGCCATGCGGGTGATCGTGCCGCCCACCGGCAACGAGACGATCTCCATGCTAAAAACTACTTCCCTGGTGCTGGCGGTTCCCTTCACCCTGGACCTGACCTTCGTCACCAACTCCTACGCCTCCTACACCTACCAGCCGATTCCCCTGCTGATCGTGGCGGCCCTGTGGTACATCATCATCACCTCGATCCTGATGGTGGGGCAGCACTACATCGAGCGCTATTTTGGGCGCGGCTTCGACGGCTCCAGCAGATCCAATGGCAGGCGGGGCATGTCCGCGCGCCAGCAGGCCATCCTCGACTCCCACACCACCAAGGACAACCCCTTCCTGGAGGTCACTCCGTGAGCACATCGAGCACAGACCCATACCCCAACCAGTCGGTAACGCCTAAGGTGCGAATCGCCGGACTGCACAAATTCTTCGGCGAGTTGCATGTCCTTAAGGGCATCGACCTGACAGTCGAGCCCGGTTCGGTGACGGTGCTGGTGGGACCGTCCGGGTCCGGCAAGTCCACGCTGCTGCGCTGCATCAATGAGCTGGAAACCATTGACGCCGGGCGTGTGTGGGTGGACGGGGAGCTGATCGGCATGCGGGAGGTCCGGCGCCCGGACGGGACTGTGCAGCTGCATGCCCTGACGGACAAGCAGCGCGCCGCGCAGCGATCCAAGATCGGCATGGTCTTCCAGCGCTTCAACCTGTTCCCCCATATGACCGCCCTGGGCAATGTCATTGAGGCTCCGATCCATGTGCGGCACATGCCCAGGGAGCAGGCCCGCGCACGCGGCATTCAGCTACTGGATCGGGTGGGGCTGGGCGACCGGTTGGACCACTACCCCTCGCAGCTGTCGGGTGGGCAGCAGCAGCGGGTGGCGATCGCCCGGGCGCTGGCGATGGATCCGGAGCTGATGCTCTTCGATGAGCCCACCTCCGCCCTGGACCCGGAACTCGTCGGGGAGGTGCTGCAGGTGATGAAAGATCTGGCCGCGGACGGCATGACCATGGTAGTGGTCACCCACGAGATGGGCTTCGCCCGGGAGGTCGGGGATCAGCTGATCTTCATGGACGGTGGGTCGGTGTGCGAGTCTGGCAACCCGGTCGAGGTATTGGACCATCCCACTCAGGAGCGCACCCAGGCCTTCCTCGCGTCCGTATTGTGAACGGCGCCGCCCAGCACTTGACGTCCAATGCCCTCAGCTCTCCGGGGCACCCTTCCGGGCTCAACCGACGGCGTCGGCCCGCCAGGTGCCCTCGTCCCAGTCGACCAGCCGCCAGCCTAACTGCGGGTCGCCCTCCACCACGCTTACGGCGGTGTTGCGCATGGGATGCTCGGCGATCCAGGCGGGATCCACTCCCCCGGCGGCGGCCGCCGCCAGCGCCACCCAAAGGCGCAGGATGGTGCCGTGAGCCACCAACAGGGCGGTTCCGCCTGTGCGGGTGGAGTTATAGATCTCCTCAATAACGCCGTTGAAGCGGGCAAAAGTATCCGCGCCGTCCTCGGGGCTGCCGGGTATGCGCGCCGCTGTGCGCCCAACCATCCAGGACCGGGTTGTGTCGGTGTAGCAGGCCACCGAGCGCACGTCGGTGTTCATCTCCATATCCCCGGCCAGCACCTCTCGCAGGCCGGGACGGATGCGGGCCGCCAGGCCCGTGGCCCGCTCAATCGGCGCGATAGTCTCCCGGGCCCGCTGAATCGGGGAAACCCACAGGGACGAAATGGCGTCCAGGTCGCCGCTCGACTCCAGACGCGCAGGCAGCAGGGAGGCCTGCTCCACTCCGACGGCATCCAGACAGTTTCCGGGGAATGCGGTGTCCAACGCGCCGGCGACATTCGCGATTGTGCGGCCGTGACGGACAAGAAGAAGCTTCACGGCGCCTATCCTGCCAGGGTCTCGCCGCCGACGTCGCCGTCAGGACCACGGGTAGGGACCGTTACTGCGTCGGCGTACGGAGGTGCGGGGACCACGACCGCTCCGGCCTGCGGCCAACTTCGTGGCGTCACCACCCCTGTCCGAGCCCGCATGTGCCCGTTGAGAGTGCGCGGGTGCGGACCGCAATCGGTCCGCCTGCGACGGAGCCGTGGGCCCGGCGTCCCCGAACACCACGCGTTCAACTACGCGCCGGGCATGTCTGGCGGTGCGCCGGTAGACATCCTCAAGGTCGCGCTCGCTACCCGCCGGGATACCCAGCAGACGCGCTACCAGGCGGATCTCGCGCTGGTCTGTGGGCAGCACCTGCACCCGTTCCCCGCCCTCCCGACCGGTGCCGAGCACAGCGGCGGCACGCACCCGGGAGGACAGCACCCAGGCGGCGGTGAGCTTGCTGGCGTCGTCCACCCCGATCAGGCCCGCCTGCGTGGCCGCGGACAACGCCTCCAGGGTCGAGGTGGTGCGCAAGCCCGGCACGTGGTCCGCCTGTGTCAGTTGCAGCACCTGGGCAGACCACTCCACGTCCGACAGCCCGCCCGGACCGAGCTTGACATGCCGGCTCGGGTCGGCGCCTCGTGGCAGCCGCTCGGCCTCCATACGGGCTTTCAGCCGCCGGATCTCCCGCAGCCCCGCCTCGTCGAGTCCCTCCGAGCTCCAGCGTAGCGGGTTAATGAGCTCCTCAAAGCGCGCGCCGAGTCGCTGATCGCCTGCGCAGGCGCGGGCGCGCAGCAGGGCCTGACGCTCCCACACCGATCCCCAACGCTGGTAGTACTCGGCGTAGGAGGACAGGGAGCGGGATACCGGCCCCTGGCGTCCCTCCGGCCGCAGCCCAGTGTCCACCACCAGGGGATGTGGGCGGGCCTGAGCCAAAAGCCGGGCCACCCACTTGGCGACTGCCTCCGCCTCGGCGGCCGCCGCTTCGATGTCGGCTTCGGGGCGCGGCTCATGCACGAACAGCACGTCCGCATCTGAGGTGTAGGTGATCTCCCGCCCACCCAGGCGCCCCATGGCAATGATCGCGTGGGAGGCGTTAGCCGCGGGCCAGGTCCCATCCGGATCAGGTCCGGCGGCGACCGCGTCCTGCCCGTCGCGCTCGGCGATTACCAGTCCGGTGGCCACCGTCAGGGCCGCCCCCAGGACGGCATCGGTCGCGTCGCCGATGATCCGGGCGGCGCGGCCGGGATCGACGCCGTCCAGAGAGTCCGCCAGCGCGGCCCGGATGAGTTCACGTGTGCGCACCCCCATCACGGCGCGAATGGCCTCGCCGGCCTGCTGCTCCAGGCCGACGGCATCTGCGGCGGTGAAGGCACGGCGGCGCAGTACCCGGCTTGTCTCGGCACAAATGCTGCCGGGCGGACGGGGGGTAAGTTCGGCGTCGTCATCGAGCCAGGCGATCGACTCAGGGCGCTCGGCCAGCCGGTCGGTTGTCCACCGGGCGCCCGCCAGCACCTGGCACAGGCGGCGGGCGGCCACCGGTGAGTCCCGCAGCATGGCTAGATACCAGTGGGACCCGCCGATGGACTCCGACAGTCGGCGGAAGGACAGCAGACCGGCGTCGGGGTCGGGTCCCTGCCCTATCCAGCCGATGATCACGGGCAGCAGCTGCCGCTGAATGGCGGCGCGGCGGCTGACCCCCTCGGTGAGAGCCTGGATGTGATGCAAGGCGCCATCGGGATCCAGGTAGCCGAAGGCCGCGAGCCGTTCTCGGGCGGCATCGGGGGTGAGCGTCAGCTCTTCGGTGCTCAGGCTGGCGGCGGCGCTGAGCAGCGGCCGGTAGTAGATCTCCTCATGCAGTGCTCGCACGCGGCGGCGCACGGAGTCAAACAGCTTGCGCACGGCCGCCGGTTCGCCGAGTTTGCGCCGGTCTATCCCCCGTCCCAGGCAGCGGAGATCCGCATCCCCAGCTGGCAGCTCATGGGTGCGGCGCATGCGCAGCAGCTGGGCGCGGTGCTCCAGCAGCCGCAACATCCGGTAGCAGTCACCAAGCTCGGCGGCGTCTGACCGGCCCACGTAGCCGCCGGCCGACAACTGCATAAGCGCGTCCAGCGTGCCGCGCACGCGCAGTCCCTCGTCCGCCCGGCCATGCACGAGCTGGAGCAGCTGCACGGTGAACTCCACGTCGCGTAGGCCGCCGGGCCCAAGTTTGATACGGCGATCATCCGGGCCCGGCTGGGCGGATTCATTCTCGACCCGGCGACGCATAGCGCGTGCGTCATCAACGAAGTTCTCCCGGCGACTTGCCGACCAGACGAAGGGGGCGACTCCAGCCTCATACGCGGCCCCCAGCTCCCGGTCGCCGGCGCAGGCCCGCGCCTTTAGCAAAGCCTGAAACTCCCAGGAGGAGGCCCAACGCTCGTAATAGGTCAGGTGCGAGCCGAGGGTGCGTACAAGCACGCCGTCCCTGCCCTCGGGGCGCAGCGCCGTGTCCAGCGGCCATAGCGGAGGCTCTGCACCTGACCCGGAGGTGATATGCGCAATCTGCGCGGCGATCTGTGCTCCCACCCGCAGCACCGTCTGCTCCTGCGCCTCGTCCTCGGCCGGCGACACGACGCCTTGCCCGGACCGGGCCGGGGCCACCACGTAGACCACGTCCACATCGGAGATGTAGTTAAGTTCGCAAGCGCCGGCCTTGCCCATGGCGATTATCGCCATGGCCACATCGGCGGCAGCCGGACCGATCATGGCGCGAGCAATCATCAGGGCACTATCCAGGGCCGCATCAGCCAATTCAGTCATACGTCTACCGACGTCCGGCATGTGCACCAGCGGACTGGCACTGGTCAGATCGTCGGCGACTACGGCCAGCAGCCGGCTGCGGTAGGCGACGCGCAGCGCACTGATCGCCCGCGCGGCGGTCGCTTCTTCCACGGGCGCAGGTGCCTGGGGCAAGACCCGGGTGACCGCTCCGCGAAGCACGGCGAGGGCGCCGGGCTGTCCGGGGGCGTCCCAGGCGTGTTCGGGAGCGAGAGCGTCCAGGTGTTCGGGGTGGGTGATCAGGAAGTCGCCAAGAGCTCGGGAGGAACCGATCACGGCCAGTAAGCGGTGCAGGTGGGCCAAGCGCGGCGATTGGGGAGCGAGTGGAGAGGGAAGCGCGGGTTCCTGCAGGTCATCCCGGCCGCCGGGAGCCGATGGGGTGCGGGCGGCTGAGGCGGCGGCGTGCAGTATCCCGCGCAGTGCGCGGGCGGGAGCTCCGAGGCATTCATGGGCGCCGTCCTCATCCCCGATCACAGTGCAGGCCTCTGCCAGGCGTACGAGGGTCAGCAGCGCCAAGTCCGGATCAGCGGTGCGACCGAGCTCATCCACCAGCCGCCCACGGGCCGAATCCAGCCCGGCCGGCTCACCGGGGGCGTCTGAGTCCGTCAAACTGGCGACAGACGGTAGGAACGGTGTGAGCGCCGGATCATTCAGCAGGCCGTATGCACGATCGACCTCGGCGAAGCCAGCCCACAGCAGCCGTGTCCGGGTGCTGGGCCGGCGTTCCCCTCCGCGCTGGTCAGGACCGCGGGTTGGGCCGCTAGTAACCGCTTCCGGACGCTCATCCGCATGTTCCCGGTTAGTGGCCATAGGCGATCACAGTCTCGGGAAGAACTGGCCGATCTCGAAATCAGTGACCTGGGCGTCATAGGCCAAGTACTCGCGGCGCTTATTGCGCCTGAAGAACTCGAAGGCGTCCTCTCCCAGGGTGTCGGCCACAAGATCGGAATCGGCCATGGCGGCAACTGCGCTCTTCAGGGAGGTTGGCAACGCGCCGATACCGAGCGATTTACGTTCCAGCTCGGACAGAGCCCAGACGGTGTCCTCGGCCTCGGCGGGCAGCTCGTAACCCTCCTCAATGCCCTTCAGGCCCGCGGCGAGGATCACCGCGAAGGCCAGGTAGGGGTTGGCGGAGGAGTCGATGCCGCGGTACTCGATGCGGGCGGACTGGGCCTTGCCAGGCTTGTGCATGGGCACGCGGACCAGAGCGGAGCGGTTGTTGTGGCCCCAGCACACGTAGCTGGGGGCCTCGTCACCGCCCCAAAGACGCTTGTAGGAGTTCACGTGCTGGTTGGTCACCGCGCAGATCTCGTTTGCGTGGCGCAGCAGTCCCGCGATGAAGGCGCGTCCGGTGCCCGAGAGCTGATACTGCCCGGCAGGGTCGTGGAAGGCGTTGCGGTCGCCCTCAAACAAGGAGAAGTGGGTGTGCATACCGCTGCCGGGTTGGCCGATGAAAGGCTTGGGCATGAAGGTGGCCTGGCAGCCCTCCTGCAAGGCCACCTCCTGTACGACCGCGCGGAAGGTCATGATGTTGTCGGCCATGGACAGGGCGTCGGCGAAGCGCAGGTCGATCTCATTTTGCCCCGGGCCACCCTCGTGATGGGAGAACTCCACCGAGATGCCCATCTGTTCGAGCATGAGGATGGCATGGCGGCGGAACTCGTGTGCCGTGCCGCCGGGTACATGATCGAAGTAGCCTGCGTGGTCGGTGGGGATGATGCGACCGTCCGCATCGCGGTCAACCAGATAGAACTCGATCTCGGGGTGGACATAGCAGGTGAAACCGGCATCGGCCACACGGGCCAGTTGCCGCTCGAGCACCGCACGCGGATCGGTGCGGGCGGGCTCACCGTCGGGGGTCAGCACATCGCAGAACATGCGGGCGACGCTGTTGACCTCCTCCCGCCACGGCAGCATCTGGAAGGTGGAGGGGTCAGGGGACAGCAGCATGTCTGACTCGAACACGCGTGTGAGCCCCTCAATGGCGGAGCCGTCGAAGCCGATGCCCTCCTCGAAGGCGCCCTCGACCTCAGCCGGAGCAATCGCCACCGACTTGAGCTGACCGAGAACATCCGTGAACCACAGTCGGATGAAGCGTATGTCGCGTTCCTCGATGGCACGCAGAACGTATTCCTGCTGCTTGTCCATGATGTCTTCAATGCCTCCTTACGCGGAGCCGACCGGCACCGACCCACCGCGGGCCGGCGCCGCCGGGCTGCTCGGCCAGCCTATCGGGTGGTTGGGGCGCTCAGGTTTCGCGCGCCGGTGCGGCGTGCGCGGCTGGGCGCGACCATGCACGGGTTATCGGCGCGGATGTATGTGGTTCGGGGGCGTCGTTCGGTGTTAGTTGGTGGGTGGGGGCGCGGATGCGTGCTTTAGGCAGGCGGCCGGCAGGGCAGTGTTAATGCAGACCCCGGGCGGCACTGCACGACCCGAGGTCGTGCAACACCCATGGGGGCACGGTGAGCGTCACCGCCACCCCGCGCACCTGACCCCGCAGCCATCCCCCATCACACCCTCAAACCGGAAGAGCCCGCTGCCTCCCATCTCTGTGCATTCCTGACCGCAGGATCGGCCAGACTCTCACGCTCGCCGCACGCTTAAGGATCGGACTTGATTGGGTAATCCGCATGATTCCGCGGTTTTCACACCGGGTTCGAGACGCCGGCGAGTCTCCCATGTGCGGCAAGGCCTCCGGCGCACGCAGGAGACTCGCGCCAGCTACAGCCCGAATTCAGAATTCGGCGAAAATTCAACGAATAACCGGATCGGCCGAAATGGTCGCGACAGCGTAAGCGTGCAGACCTCAACCGTCACACCGGCAACAGCGTCGCTGACACACCGTGTCCACCATGTCTACGAGTCGTGCGGCCCGTGCCCGTCTGCAGCCTCAAACAGCGCTGCCAGTGAACACCCGATGACTCACGCCAGGCTCGGCATCCCCCAGACTCCCGGGTTCATCCTCCCGTTGTCAGTCTTAGAGAAGGACTCGCAGACGCTGACCCTCCCAGGGACCAGCTCGAACAACGACGCTCCACTGCCCATCGTGGCTATCAAAGAGTGGGCGCTGCTGACCGCCTGCGCAGGCAGGGGTCCACCTGTTGCGTCGCCTTGGGTCCCGAGGCAGTCCGCCCGCATCCGCGAGTAGGCTCCGGGCATGAGCACTTCCGCTTCCGACCAGCCATCCGCAGATGCCGCCGCGGCCGGTGCCTCCCCCGCCGAGCGCCCGACCTCCGAAGCCGCTACTCCGGCCGCAGCGGAACGGCAGATCTCACAGGTCAAGAAGGTGCGCGTGCACCACCTGCTGAGCGCGAAGCAGCAGGGCGAGAAGTTGACCATGCTCACTGCATACGACGCGGTCACCGCGCGCATCCTCGACGCAGCGGGCACCGACATGCTGCTAGTGGGCGACTCGCTGGGCAATGTGATGCTCGGCTACGACTCCACCATGCCGGTCACCCTGGATGAAATGGTGGTGGCCACCCGTTCAGTAGCCAGCGCCACCACCCGGGCCCTGGTGGTGGCGGACCTTCCCTTTGGCACCTACGAGGCCGGACCGGAGCAGGCCCTGGCCAGTGCCGTACGGCTCATGCGCGTGGGCGCCAACGCTGTCAAGCTTGAGGGCGGACGTCCCCGGGAGGCAACGGTACGGGCTCTGTCACAGGCGGGTATCCCAGTGGCCGGCCACCTCGGATTCACCCCGCAGTCGGTCAACAAACTCGGAGGATTCCGCGTGCAGGGTCGCGGAGAAGAAGCGCAGGAAGCGCTCCTGACCGATGCCCGGGCACTAGCAGACGCCGGCGCAGTAGCCGTCGTGCTGGAGATGGTGCCAGCACCGGTGGCGGCACGGATTACACGTGCCTTGGCGGTACCGACCATCGGCATCGGCGCCGGAGTCGACTGCGACGGCCAGGTACTGGTGTGGACGGATATGGCTGGCATGACCGAGTGGAAACCGCGGTTCGTGCGTCGCTTCGGGCAGATCGGCCAGGCTTTGCAACAGGCCGCCCAGGAGTACAACGCCGCGGTGCGTGACACCTCATTTCCCGGTGCCGCGGAGGCCTTCGAGGCGTGAGTCCGGCAGCGAAGCAATCCCCGGCGCCAACGGTTCGTCCCACCTGATCCGACCGCGTCCAACCGGTTCTCACCGGCTCCGGCTGGGAGGCGCCGGACATGGGTTCACGCCTCTGCCCGCGTGGCGAGGCGCCCTCCCGCCGGCAGGCCCTCCGGGTGCTCCCAGTCAATGGGCACGGGCACCACTCCCTTAAATGCGTCGCTAATATCCCGCACCGAGTAGGTGATCCCCTGATTCGCCGGGTCCTCGGCCCAAGCCAGCAACCGTGGGGCACCGTCGACTGCGGCAGGCGTGACCTCCACGGTAGTAACAGCGCAGTTGGCCATGGGCGCCATGCTGTAGATCTCCAGCCCCACCCAGCGCGCCATGATGGTCATCAGCGTCATACCGTGGGAGACCACCAACACGTTCGCCTCCCCGTGCGCGTCCTGGCCAAGCGCGCGTAGATCGGCCATCACTCTGGCGATAGCGCCGTCGACATCGGCCAGGTACTCCCGGGCAGTGATGCCTCCAGGGACGCCCGGATGGGCACCGGTCAGCACGGCCGGCAGGTGCTGCTCCGCCGGCAGGGCGGCATGCATCATCGGATCGGGCCCACCGTCGTAGATGCCGTAATTGTATTCGCGCAAGCCGGTCAGGTTCACCGGGGTAATCCCGGGATGAGCCTGCAACAGAATGCTACCGGTTTCCTGGACCCGTCCCTGTGGGCTGAAGTAGGCGTGGGAGAAGCGAACGTCTGCCAGGTAGTCCCGGCAGATCTCGGCGCCCACACGGCCCTCGGGTGTAAGCGGGGAGTCGACGGCGCCCTGGGTACGACGTTGTTCATTCAGCACGGTGCGGCCGTGCCGCACCAAGTAGATCGTCGCCATGCCGCAATCGTATGGCAATGCCAACCGCAGCGTCGCGCCCCGCGGCGAAGCGCCGCGGACTGAGTTTGGAGCTCAGTAGCGTGTTGGCAATGCTCATGCAGTCTCCTCACCCCAAAAGGTGGGTGGTAGTCGACCGAATTACTATCGGCAGTCAATTATAATAGCTCCGACCGCACAAGGCGCGGGGACATGGTCGTCTCCCTCCCCCGGTGCGCGTGCTCCTATGCTGACGCCATGACTACACCCACGACCTCACCGGCGGTCAGGGCGCCGCGTGGCGCCCTGACCAAAGGCACGCTCTCCCCCGAGCGGCATGTGCCCGCATCCATCGCCCGCCCGGAGTACATGTTCCACGACGGCCCCGAACGGGTTACGGCCTCCGACGTGAAAGATGCCGAGACGGTCGAGCGTATTCGGGCTGCGGGACGGATCGCGGCCCGGGCCCTGGCCCAGGCCGCCGAGGCGATAGCGCCCGGTGTCGCCACCGATGAGCTAGACCGTATCGCGCACGAGTACATGTGCGATCACCACGCCTACCCGTCCTGCCTGGGGTACATGGGCTTCCCCAAGTCGATCTGCACCTCCATCAACGAGGTGATCTGCCACGGCATCCCGGACTCAACCGTCCTGCAGGAGGGGGACCTGATCAACTTGGATGTGACGGCCTACCTCGACGGCGTGCACGGCGACACGAATGCCACCTTCGCGGTCGGCCAGGTCGATGAGGAGACGGCGCTGCTGATCGAGCGCACTCGCGCCGCGATGGAACGTGGGATCAAAGCGGTGAAACCGGGCCGCGAGGTCAATGTGATCGGCCGAGTTATTGAGAAGTACGCCAAGCGCTTCAACTACGGCGTGGTACGGGACTACACCGGGCACGGCGTCGGTGAGGCCTTTCACTCGGGTCTGATCATCCCCCACTACGACTCGGCCCCCCGCTTCAACGACGTCATGGAAGTAGGTATGGTCTTCACCATCGAGCCGATGCTCACTCTGGGCACCGAGGACTGGGAGCAGTGGGACGACGGTTGGACCGTGGTCACCAAGGACCGCTCCCTTACCGCCCAGTTCGAGCACACGCTGGTGGTCACCGACGATGGCGCCGAAATCCTCACGCTACCCTGAGCACGCCGAAACTGGCCTACTCAGGTGTGCGCGAGTCGGCATGCAGCCCGTCCTGCCACAGCGGTCAGACCTGCTGAGAACGTGATCAAAATCTAGTTGGGGAGCTCTACCCGAGGATTCTACCGTTTGGGGGCTACGCAGACGATCGTATCCGTGTAGATTCTTGCCCATGACGTGCCCGGGACGACGGGTCTCGGCATCGCCTGACAACATGCATCCCCGTTCCCCGGAGGTAGTTACCAATGGCATTGCGCTTCAACCCGCCGCCGAACTGGCCGGCGCCCCCCGAGGGCTTCAACCCGCCCGCGGGCTGGCAGCCCGACCCCGCCTGGGGTCCGGCCCCTGAAGGCTGGCAGCTGTGGGTGGAGGACTCCGCGCCCGGCGCTCCCGCGAACTCAGCCCCCCAGACAGGATCCGCAGCCGATGCCGGTTGGGCTCCCACCCAGGCGGTGCCAACCGGCTCCTCTGCGCCTGTCGCGGACCCGACCGGTCAGTCGGCGTCGGCGCCCTCCGGCGACTACGCAGGAGGAGGCAGCCCGTATGCAGCCAACATGAACTACGCCCAGTCCCCCACGCCGTACCACAACCAGCAGCAGGCTCCGGGAGTCTCCCCACAGGCCGCTGGCTGGCAGCCGATTGATGTCGGTCAGGGTGCCCCACCGGGAGGCAACAAACCGGTCACCAAGCAGTGGTGGTTCTGGACCATCATCGCCGTGGTGATTATCGCGCTGGTTATCGGCATCATCGTGGCGCTTACTCGCGGCAACGACGACAACGATGACAGCCGCGCGAGCGCCACATCCTCTTCCACCGCTTCCAACGACGATTCCACGTCTAAGCCGACCGAGGACGATCCGACGCCCGAGCCGACCGAGGATGACCCGGCGCCCGAGCCCAGCAAGAACGCCTCGACGCCGAACCAGGGGGGCGACTCCTCCTCGGACAAGGGCGCTACGGTGAGCACCGCGATTGACCCCGAGAATGATTCGTTCATCTTCGAGGCCGGTGACTACGACTCCACCGACCCAAACGCGACGGTTGAGATCAAGGTCGGCTCAGTGGAGTGGGATGCCACCAGTGCTGTCAAGGCTGATGCCGGCGATCTCTTCTGGACCGAGCCGGGCGACGGCAACGTGTACATGCGGGTTCCAGTGACGGCGATCTACCACGGCAAGGGTCAGTTGGACGGCTACAAGGTGAAGGTCGACTTCGTCAAGGACGGCAACACCACTTCCCGCCAGGACAAGATGCTCCTGAACAGTGAGTTCCGTTTCCAGGACCAACCGCGTGATGGGGGCTCCGTAACCGGCTACTTCGTATTCCTCCTCAGTGAGGCGGATGCCAAAGCCGAGGAGGGCGTGTTCGCGGTTGAGGTCTTCTACGGCAACGACGAGAGGTACTTCCAGGCGAAGTCCTTCTGACAGTCACCAACAGCCTCGGCTGGCTACATGACGGCTACGGCGGTCCCGCACCCGGATGGGGCGGGACCGCCGTAGCCGTCAGTCATGGATGCGGACGAGCCGACCTGTACGCCGGGTTCTGTTGCCGCCGACCGTTACCGGCCTGGCGGTGGCGACCATCCATCTTGGATCACCGTTGCCGGTGACCTCACGCGACCTACCCGCAGGTTCGGGCGAGCAACCCTTTCCGCCTGACGGCGGGCACCTGCTACGCGGTCTTGCTCCGGGCGGGGTTTACCCAGCCGTGGCGGTCACCCGTCACGCTGGTGGGCTCTTACCCCACCGTTTCACCCTCACCGACCGAAGCCGGCGGTCTATTCTCTGTGGCACTGTCCCGCGGGTCACCCCGGGTGGCTGTTAGCCACCGCCCTGCTCTGTGGAGCCCGGACGTTCCTCGATCCGCCGGCATCCCGGCGGTACCGCGGCCGCCCGGTCGACTTGTCCGCGTTGTTGATTCTAGGTCACCGGCAAGGCTGAGCGTTAGCCCTGTTAAGGGGGCTCTTTCGATTGGGGGCGTGCCGGTTGGGGTGGTGTCTGGGACGCGGGACAGGTGAGGGAGCCGGTCCCGGCTGGCCTCACCGCGGCCAGTCAGCGCGCCGGGCGCCGGGCAGAGTCGACAATCCCGGGTGGGGACGCAAAGGCGATGCGGGGCGGACGAATCGAAGGAGTGATCAGTCCTCCATCCGGACCACGATCACGTCGCTTTCCTCGGCGTGGATGACTCGGTCCTGGGGCGCAGCAGCGATCCGGGCGTACTCCTGCGGGCTGATCTCCACGCTGCCCCCTTCTACCCGGCGCCCGTACAGTGCCACCGCCCCCAGGCCACCGGTGGCGGCTCGCACCGTCTCGTATTCCGCGAGCAGATCCTCGCCTATGGCGGCGGCGAGATCGGCGCGCTTAGTGCGGGCGTCGGCAATCTCCGCATCGAGACGGGCGAAGTCTGCGTCGCGCAAAGCTGTCAGCTCGCGGCCTCCGGCCCGAATCTCCTGCTCCTCAGCAGCGGCACCTTCGGCCTCCGCGCGTGCCTCCTCAAGCGCCTCCATCGCCTGGATCTGTGCCTCCTCCAAAACTGCTTGGCGGCGCCCTAGCTGGTCAATCTCCGACTGAATCGCAGGCAGATCACGAGCGGCGGCAGCTCCGGAGGTGAGGCGCTCGCGCAGCACCTGCGCGCGGTGCACGACCTGATCCACCTCCTCCTCCCGCGTCTTGGCGTTGGCCTGTGCCTCATCGAGCGCTGCCGCCGCCATGACCGCCCGGCGTCGATTGGCCTTCAGACGTTCCACTGTGGCCTCAATGCGTTCAAGTATGGGCAAGTGCTTGCGCTCATGAGTGAGGCGGGCGAGCTGTGAGTCGACCTGCTGCAGATCTATGAGCAGCCGCTGTCGGTGGAGGGGGGCGTTGGTCACGGCTTGGTCCTTCTGTGGTCAGTCGGGGCGGATATCGAATTCTGGATGGCCGCAAAGACGACGGGTCACGGGCCGGTGCTTAGACGCAGCACCCACGGGTCGGTGACAATCTGCGACACGCGTGCTGAGATTGTATGCCCGCGCGCGGCCGCTGCGCTCTCAAGCCTGGCGGCTAGCGGCCCCAGTCCCACCCATTCGGTGGCCCAGTGGGTACCGCACAGCAGGTACGGGCGTCCGGCCTCCAGATGTTCGCTGGCCGGGTGGTGCCGCAGGTCGGCTGTCAGGAAGACATCGGCCTTCGCGGTGCGGGCGGCTTCCAGCAGGGAGTCTCCCGCACCGCCCGACACCGCGACGGTCTCCACAAGCGCCTCGGGGTCTCCCCCGACCAACAGGCCGGGGGCTGAGTCCGGCAGCGCCGTGGCGACGTCGACGGCGAAGTCTCGTAGACGGGTCGGCGTGGCGAGCACGCCCACGCGGCCAATCCCTAAAGTCGAATCGGTGGGGTCGGGCCGCAGGGGCCGAGTGTCAAGGAGCCCGACGCGTGAGGCGAGCGCGTCGGCCACGCCCCCATGGGCGGCGTCGAGGGAAGTGTGCGCGTTGGCCAGGGCTATGCCAGCACGGATGAGCCGGTGCACCACTCTCCCTTTGGGATCGGTCGCCGAGACGTGATCGGTTCCGCGCAAATACAGGGGATGGTGTGTGATAACCATGTCAACGCCGTCTTCGATCGCCTCATCCACAACCGCGGCGACCGGGTCGACAGCCAGCAGGATGCTTCGCACCGGTTCGCCCGGGTCCCCACAGATCAGGCGGTTGGAGTCCCAGGACTCGGCCAACTGTGGCGGAGCGGCCGCGCGCAGTATCGCCTCCACATCGGAGACCGTCAGCGGGCTCTCGCCATGCCTGTGGGCGTCATCGGGAACAAGCTGCTGCATGCGCAGACAGTAACAGGCGCTTCGGCTCATCCGCCACGGCGCTTGGTCGTGGCCAACCGCCGCCTGAACTCCAAGTCACTGACAACTATATGGGCCGCCATACGAATGCGATGATAAAAGGTGTAACGAACCCGCATTCGGAACATCTCTAGCGGTGCGCGCAGGGGCCAAACCTCCGTGGCCCGCGGCAGCATGAAGACTCTCGCGGCGTTCCCGCGGGCACCGATTGCCCGAAGTCTAAGCGCGACCTCACGGTACTCTTTCCGCCATGCCTCATCATCTACTCGCTCACCGGCCAGCATGCGGCTCATGCGTCTGTCTTGAGCCGCGCGCAGCCACCCCTGTCTATAAGTCAACATTCGCGTCATCGACGATGAGCTGGCATGCTCCATAGACACCTTCTCATTCAATTCTTCCTGTTCCTCCGAGTCCGCCTCCAACTTCGCCCTAGATACTTCGACGCGTCGCCGTAGATCCAGGGCCTCACCGCGCATCTGCACCGGTGAGGGAAGCAGGTCCCGCGCACGTTCCCTGACTTCCGATGTCACATAGCGCCTGACGTCCGGCAGACGTCGCATCTGTTCAAGCAAACGAACGAGCGTATCGGCAACCTTGAGTCTAGCAGGCAGCGAAACTTCATCTTCGGGCAGGCGATCGATCGCATCGGCAAGCACCAGCAGCCCACTCATGGCCTGCCGGTATCTGCCTCTTATCCACTGGCAGGCCGCAACACGCTCAGCGCGTTGGATTCGTTCATCGTTCGTCTGGCCGGAGTACGCAGCCCTCCACATTCTCTCGGCGATGTGATACTCCCCCGCATCCCAGGCCGAATCCGCGAACTGCAGGTATGTACGCCGGTCCGCCAGCCCCGGATTACTTTTCAGCAGCTCCATCATCCGTCCACACCAACCCAGCCTTGCCAACAGCTCGATTGTTGCCGATTCCCGGCTGTACGGCCCAGTCGGCACGAATGGCTCTATCGCTGCTGAGCTGACCGCGGACGCAACACCTGCCGGGGAAGACTCGGGCACCGGGCCCCGCCACCATTTATTTGCGAGCCTATTGGCAACCCTGCGCGTAGCGCCACGGACCACCGTGACATCGGCGCCCGCAGACCGCATCGCCACGATCGCCGGATTACGATATTCGTCCTCTCTTCGCAACTCGGGACTCGTGTGGTCATGAAGGACCCACAACACCGACTTGTTCTTGAATGCAGCCCTGCCTCGATCGGAGCGCAAATACGGGTCAACATCAAAGTAGTCCAGCCCCGAGTACCCCATTATCACCACCGAATCCACGTCGGCGCGGGCCATGACCTCACTCATCGCAGCAGCCACAGATTCATCAAACCCGTTCTCAATATTCGCCAGGGTTATACCGAGGCCCGCCAGTTCGGCTACATCCTCGGCGGCACCATGAAAATGCAGAATACGATCCGACGCATCACCGAAGCCCAGCGATTCGAGAGACCTCTCAATGGCTTTATCAATATTGGCTGTCACATGCCGCCCACCCTTTGCGACATGTCGGGCAAAGAAGTCATGCAGATCATTCGGTGTGGCCGCCAGCAAGTCCGACAGCACATACCCCAACCCCTGCACGCCATACATATCCGCAACCACACCCAGCACGGTCTCGAAGCGCGGATACCCGCCCGGCATGCCGACTCTCTTGAAGATCTCTGCGATCTCCTCACTTGACACGCCGGTGAAACAGTCATCCAAAGCGCGCGTCGTGTAGCCATTTCCCGGTAGAAGCGAGGTCGGGGCATCTACGGATATGCCGGCACCCGCCCACATGACCGTGCTCGCGGGGGGCGCGAAAGTGATCCTGACTCGCAAGCAGCGAATCTATTTCCTGCATGACACTACTCCCGCTCTCAACCGCGCCCGCAGGGGCCAACCGCCGACTGTCCGCAGACTACCTGGTTCTTCGTGCGATGGGCGCGTTGCGCTCCGAGGTGTTACCGCATTGGCAGGTCTACTGGCCCGGGATCAGCGGAACCGAGTGCAGTCTCTTAGGCATGGCGGCACTGCCGCGACATTTTGTCCAGGCACAGCACAAACTCCGCCGACGGAACTACGAACCTCCGCGACGTCGGTGTGATCCCAAAGTTTCACCCGCGGCCATGAGAACACGGTCCCCGTGGGCAGTACCGCTCGATCTGCCAGACCCCAATGAACATGTGTGGCCCCTCCACCGCAGGCACCCACCGCTGAGACTGCTTGACCTGCCGGTCCTCGAAGCTCGCACTGCACTGAGTCCGGCAGGACGGGACCGAGCAGGCGTTGCCGGGCGAGTTCATTCGCCGGGCGTCCGCGAGCCGCACACCAGTGATCAACACCACACAAAAGACCGCTGGAGCACGAGCCAACCAACGCCCCAGACAACCAAGAGCCCGACGCTGAAGACGCCCACCCCGCAGGGTGAGCACGCTTCGTTGGCTGAGACAGCCCCTACGCCGACTTCGCATGGTGCGAGTTCGTATAAGGGTGTCGTGGTGCGCCTCGGTATGCTCGACACTAACAACTGGGCTCCCCTGTTACGGTACCTGGGGCAGCTTCGGGAGCCGGACGAGGAGGGCGAACAAGACCGCCTGATCGAACCTCTAAGCAACCAGGACTCCAACGACGCAGACGCCACCATCTCGTCTACCAGTCCCGTCCGCCAAGTCACCCACGCGAAGTACGGCCCTCTACCCGCCCAGACACGTGACGCCATCCTCCAGCAAGCAGGCAGCGGCCTCGGCGCTTCGGAGGTGGCTATGCGGTACGGCGTTCACGAGGGCACTGTGCGTGCCATCTGGCGCAAGCCGAACAAGCGGGAGCGCACAAGAGGCCTGCATCGCTTCACCGAGGAAGACCGGCAGCGGGCTCTGGAGCTACGCGCCGAGGGCAAAACCTTCATCGAGATAGGCCTGGAGCTGGGCTTCGAGCGAACCACGGTGCGGAAGCACCTAAGAGAGAGCTAGGAATCGTGACTACAACTCGCCGATGTTGTTATCAAATTACTGCCGACGACGCCACGGGAAAGACGACACCAGCGACACATGATGTACAATAATAAAGGCGTCATACTGAACCACCGAATCACACTAAAGCACAGGAGGATGACATGAAATTAGTGCACGTAGACATTCAACGCTATCGGAGCATCGATGAACCGACACAGTTTGACGTTGAGCCCGACGTGACTGCCCTTGTTGGGAAAAACGAGTCTGGCAAGACCGCCGTACTCCAGTCTCTATATAAGAGCGACCCAGTGGACAACACTACAGAGTTTGTGTCGGACTTTGATTTCCCATCCCATAAGTCTCGCGAGTTGGCCAAGGGAGAACCAATCAGAGTGACGGAGCTCACATATGAACTCGACGAGGACGACATTGACGCAGTTGAACAGAAACTTTGTCTAGGGGCGCTTAAAAGCAAGCGCATCGTCATTATAACCGGATTCCTGTATGACGAGCCTGAGTGGTTGGTCGAGATTGATGAGATGGAGTTACTAAACACTCTTCGGGACACTCTCGATTTACCAAGCGTGGATAAGCGAAAAGTCGACGATGCTTCTAATATATCGGAGCTAGCCGCAGCCCTCAGGAATCTAGAGTCATCGATCCCCTCGGCAGATGCCGCACTTAAGATAATTGACGGATGGCCGGACTGCGACCCCGTTCTCGCGGCGATAGATGTGCTTGCAGAACGGCGACCTAAATTCGTGTACTTCGGCGACTACGACGTGATGCCGGGAAAAATCTCCATACCTCAATTGATACAGCGTCGTAGAGACAATAATCTTACCCGAGGGCAAGAAGCGCTGCTATCTCTTCTGTCGATCGCTGGAGTCGACCCTGAGGATTTCAGCTCGCCCGAGAGTCACGAACAATTGATCAGACAATTAGAGAACGCATCGAACACGATCAGTGACGAAGTGTTCGAATATTGGAGCCAAAATACAGAGCTCCAGGTACAGCTGCATATCCTCTCGCGACCTGAGCCAGCCGCGGAACCGCCCCTCGATAAAGGGCCGCTCCTGCAGATCCGTGTAGAAAACAAACGTCATCGCGTCACAGTTCCGTTCGACGAACGCTCTCGCGGCTTCGTCTGGTTCTTCTCGTTCTTGGCATACTTCTCGAAGCTCGAAGAAGAGGCGACGCAACCACTTATCCTCCTGCTTGACGAGCCTGGACTAAGCCTTCATGCCACCGCCCAGCATGATTTGCTACGGTTTGTCGATGAGCGGCTGGCGTCCCGACACCAGGTGATCTTTACCACGCACTCTCCGTTTATGATCGACCCACATAGTTTCCAACGAGTCCGCACTGTCGTTGACGAAGTTGCGAGAGGTACAGTAGTTTCTGCTGATGTACTAAGAGCCGACTCCGAATCAGCATTTCCACTACACGCCGCCCTTGGTATTCAGCTAACGCAGACGCTTTTCGTAGGCCCAAACGTTCTTCTGGTTGAGGGTCCGTCTGACGTGGTCTTTCTTCAGTACCTTTCCGACCAGCTCACCAAAGCGGGGAAGCCCGGACTGAGCGAAAAATGGGTACTAGTGCCTGGAGGGGGCATAGCTAAGCTCCCTGCATTTTTGGCACTCTTCGGAGCTAACTCAATGAAAGTCGCCGTGCTCACCGACTCATCCGCAGAGAACGATAAGCTGGTTAATGCGATGCGCAACAACGGTAAGCTATATTCGGTTGGAATCGTGGAAGTTGGCAACGCGACCGGGGCGATAGAAGCCGATATTGAAGATATCCTTCCCTCGGGGCTCTATCTGAAGCTCATCAATGATGCGTATGCAGGATTGCTTGCAGACAAACCTCTGACGGTCGATCAGCTACCTAAGGGCGACCGCATCGTGAAGCGAGTGGAAGAAGCGTTTGCCAGCCGCGGTATTAATAACGGACATATCAACCACTATTCACCCGCCGGAGCGCTTTTGAGGCAGAAAAGTATGCCGAAGTTGAAAAATGATGAGTTGGCACAGGCTGAGAGGCTGGTGAGCAGCATCAACTCGCTGCTCGACAACTAGGTGGGGAGCGCGTGAAGGGTTCCCTGATGCCTCACGTCGATTCCCACCGATGTTCGTGTTCTGTTGCCGCAGCCGTAATAGATCGGTGCACCCCTCAACCGCGATGCTCCATCAGCTCCCGTGGATCGAGCTCGATCTGTTCGGCGATGCGTTCTAGGCTTTTGAGGGTGAGGTTGCGTTCGCCTCGTTCGATGCCGCCCATGTAGGTGCGGTGGACTCCCAGGAGGTCGGCGAAGGCCTCTTGGCTCAGGCCTCGCTGGAGACGGTAGGCACGCAGGTTGCGGCCAACGGTCTTCTGCAGGTCCCCAACAGCCATGGGCACGAGCCTGGACGCCCGCTACTTGAAAGTCTACAGACTTATGAGTATCATCGACGGGCATGGAGAGGCTCTAGCGATGGGAGCGAAGCCAGCCCTAAATCTCCCAGCGATCAGCTGCCCGGAGTGGTGCACCACAGAGCACCAGCTCCAATCACCAGACGACCTCCTTCACGAAGCCACGGCGCTGGTCGTGTCCTGCGTGGAAATCCACCGCAACAAGGAAGCAGGAGAGGTGACTCGCAGCCCTGCGCCCACCGAGCTGACTGTCGTGCAGTACCAGTACCACGGCGATACCGAGACATGGGTCTACATCGGGGATGGGTTCTCTGGCCTGGACTTAAGTCTCGAGAGTGCCCGCAGGCTGGCAACGGCACTGAGCGCCTACCTCAACAGCCGTACATGACCCAGACACCCTGGACCTAGGTTCCGGCAGGGGCCTCTACTCACGATCAACGGGCGACACGCACGTGTGCCGCCCCTTCCACTAGACAACCGCCAAGGGCCCCTCCGACAGTCTTCCTCTACGCCGCACCGCTAGCAGGCTTCAGCACCTTAGACTCCACTACGCACAGACGGCGATCCAAGTCCTCGTAGGGTCGGTGGTCGGCGTCTCACGGCTACCTTCCTCAGAAGACGTCGTGGCTCGGTGCAGCAACCTCCCGGCGGATGGATGGAAAGCGTCGTCCTAAGCGCAATTGCCTACAGCGACTCCGCGAGAGACCATTGTGTAGACCTAGCGCCGATCGCGCGGAATATACAGCCCAGAGTTAGACTGATCGAAGGTGCCGCCATGGAGCCGGACCATTTGCTCTGAATCCGAATCTGAATTGCCAGTGGCTGCGCCGCGTTGGGCTTGGTTTGTCGGTGGAATCAGATCAAGTTCGCCTTGAAGCTTTTCTTTGACCGTCTCTCTGAGCCTGTCGGACGCCATTACCGTGTCGCGTTTACTCTGAAGTACCTTCATCGCATCTTCGTCAGCATACTCTCGCAGGAACCTAAGTTCATCAGCATCCATCCCTGCTAGATCAGTCGCGCTCATCCTACCTTTTATGTAGCTATTTGCGGTGTGGTTGTCGTCGTACCGCAAGACTCTGCCATTCTCATCGACGTCACGACCACCAGAAACTATATCGCCACGGACTGAGCCAGAAATAGATGCGGCCTTGCCAGACTTCGTGGCTGCGGCATCCATATATTTACGGACTGCGGCTTTCTCGCGCATAGTCTTAGCATCATCAGTCGCAACATAACCATACCCGTCCTCCTCGACTGAAGAACTTAAGTTGGCCAATTTGTGTGCCTGACTAGCCGTCAACAGACCGCCAACTTGCTCAAGCGCCGCCAGTTGCTGGTAATGTGAATACTGCTTATCGCCAATCTTTCCAGTACTACCCAGCTCAAACAGATCATCATTCGACAACCCCATATCTCTAACGGATGCGTTAGCCATCTTCATCTGCTCCTGGAAGTCTGCGTCTTCAGCGTAGGAGCCAGCCATTGCTCGACGATTCCCGAAATCACCCGACCACCTACTGGCATTGAACCTCCGATTCCCCGCAGAAAGCCAATTTCGGTAGTTCCATTTACCGCCGCGGCCGGTGTATGCACCTCCCCGAATCAGGCCACGCCGTAGCTCCGCCTTCTCGGCGCGGAACTTGCGCAGTTGCGCAATGTTGCCTCTCTCTGCGCGCTCCCGCGCCTTGCCACCGAGGTACTTGTTGGCGCTGCCTTGTAGCCGGCCGACCATATTGCTGATGTTGCCCACGTCCATGGCTTTCTTGATCACCGTCGGTACCAACAGTAGCGGTAAGAAGCTCAGCACCGCGCCAATGATCTGTACGGTCCACATCATACCGTCCTCTGATGTCGTATGCACGGAGTTGATCATATTGGACGCCAGCCTCGCCGCTCCGTACAGGACTCCGATCGTTGGATACAGGAACAGCATCGTCTTGAAGATCTGCCACCACTTCTTGAACAGCCCCTCGGTGTTTGGTAGCAGCATCGCCGCGAAGGCCAGTGGCGAAACCACGATCAGCATAATGATGATCGCCTGCCGCGCGCCCAACAGCACCACAGTCGTCAGGGCGATCAGCACGATAGCGATCAGCCCGGTACTGATCGCACCAACCGCGAACCAAGCCACAGCCGTGGCGCTCAAGATGGAGGCAGCCAGCACCGTAAACGCGCCACCCGCACCATCGGCGCCACTACTCCAGTAGCCTCCGTTACCTTCGCCAGACGTCGCCGCGCTGATGAAGTTGAACGCCGCAGACCCGACGAGGTTAGAGACGTCAACCAGCGCTCCACATATATAGAACGAAACATTAATCAACAACACGCAAATCACCAACTTCGGCAGCATCGACTTGATACCGTAGTTACTTAAGCCAAAACCGGTCAGCTGCGAATAGATAATCACCAAGAACGCGATGACTAGCAAGACGTTGGCGTAGTCGCGCATTATGCGCCAGTATGACTCTACTGATCCTTCGGCGCCATTACCAAGGTAGGTAGCCGGGAACTCAAGCCAGTTGTTGAGGTAGCCCTTGGCATCGTCAGCGATGCCAGCCAGGAAGTTCACCACCGGACAGACGATCCACCCGATGCCATCAATGTTGCAGGTCTTTTCGCCAGCTTCGGCGTCGTTGGCAGCATCAAGGTCTATGTTCTTGGTAGCGTCTGTTGTGGTGCCCTCTCCAGGCTTGAGAACATCGTTTGGGTGTTTTTCAATCCAGTTGCGCCACGCGCTGGCCAGACTGTCGTCGGTGGCCAGGGCCTTGGCCATATCGGCGCAGTCCACTGTGCCGCCCGGCCCAGACCACATCGAGTTGATATGCGCCATCGACGCGCTGCTATATATCGGCGTGGTGGTACCCGAGAAGGTTGCACTAGAAAGAGTGTCGGTTGTCGACACCACAGCGAACAACGCCGTCTCCTTAGGCGAGGTGGCGGAACTATAGAAAGGGATATCGTAGAAGTAGAGTGAGCTGTCGCCAGACAGCGTCACGCCAAGCTTACTGGAGAAACTCGAGTAGTCGGATGTCGGCACCGGCTTGCCAGTACCAATGTGAGCAGCATAGGTGGCGCGATCGGACTCAGCGATGCGCTGGGTGATACAGATCTTTGAGGTGTTGAGCGCGGTCAGGTAGGCGTAGTACTTCATCTCGTTGCTCAGCGCGGGCTCCCGGCCGCCATTGAGCGCGGCGACCGCTTTGGTGAAGTTAGCCTGCCGATCGGCGCCGTCAGCGGTAACGCCGGTGCATGCTTTGATCGCGTCCTGCTTGAATATTCCCCAAGTTCCAGCGCCCAGACACTGCACGTACTCGCCATTCATCTTGCGGAGGAAGTCCGCGTACTTGTTGCTGGCGGTGCTGCGCAGGTCGATCATGTTCTTCATGATGTTGGCGCAGGTCATCTTGTTTCGCGGCCAGACGTAAGTGTCGGTGTATTTGTTGGTGCCAAACCACGTGTAGTGCTGGTGTTGCGTGCCAAACAGTGTCCGGCTCGGCCACTCAGATCCATCACTCTCGCCCTGGCTCGGTGCCTTGTTTTGGTCGCCGATGAAGACACTGCGCATATTGTTGCTGATGCAACTGTCGGAAGTACTGGCATCGCTCCCGCCGTTGCGAGATAGCAGCGCCTGGTAGTACGAGTAGAACTGAACGTAGTCCTTGATGCTGTCGCCATAGGCAGCATCAGCAGGCTGCGGCATCAATGCGCTTAATACCGTCGCCAACGACAAGGCGGCCACCACTATGAATTTGGTTTTGATTTTAAACATAGCCACTTCTATTTAACATCAAAGTGGCTATGTTTGCAAGCAGTTGTTGACTACAGGTCGGCTGGAGTGTATTCCTCGTCGTCCCAGTACTTGATTACCTCGTTGCCCGATGCATCGATGGTGGTCGTCAAGGTAACTATATGCGAGAAGAAGCTGCCTCCGGTACCCTGTACGTTCGCCTCGTCCTCGTGTGGGTCGAAGACGCGGTTACCCTTACCCTTTACCTCCCCGTCGTGACTTTCCATACGAATTCGGTTTTCGTTTTGGTTGTCGCTCTCGTTGAATACGAAGGTGATGGTTCGGCCGCCGCCTTCGGCTGGCTCCGAGATGATGGGATAACCCTCGTCGAGCGCATAGCTAAACTGGTACATCGCCTTGCCAGACATCGTGTACTCGTATTTCGGGTCGGTTATCGCGGCATTGGCGAGATTTCCTGTCGCGATCTTCGATACGTTCACACTGGTATTGTACGCACCCGCATCAAGTACTTCTGTATCGGCGAACAACGCGGACTGATATGCTTCAGTCAACTTCGGGCGTACGTAGTCTCCAAGCTCTTCCCAGCCTCCAAGGTTTTCTCCGTCAACAACGGCGCTGATCGGTTGCGCCTTATAGTCGTCTGGATGGCCCAGCATCAGGAGTGTATTGGTGCGTTCCACCCAGGCTTCGAGATACTCTTGATCTGAGAGGCCGGTTGGGATTGGCTGGAGGTTGAGCGCTGGCTCAAGGAACTCCTCCAAGGAAGAGTATTGATACTTTTCGGGAATCCCGTCAATACCTCCGCCCTCGGCGCTGTAATACATGTATGGTGTGTTGTCTTCAGGATCGAACTCGGCGTTCGTCGGAGTAGCTTCCGCCGTTGCCGCCGGTTCGCTCTCGGTCGGCGTGCCAGCATTGGCCTCATTGGTGGAACATCCGGCGATACCCGCCAGCGCAAGGGAACCCGTCGCAAGCAGCGCCATCAACTTCTTGGACGGACCGTGCTCGCTGGTTAGTGATGATAATTTCTCTCGTTTCATAAAGCTTCAATCCTCTCCTTCGTGGATTAGTGGTTTATGATTTACTACCGCAATGGGTTACGGTATACATTATAACAAATTGTGCAGAATTGTCAAGTATTGATAGTGGTTACCTATGGATGTGGCAGTAATGTCCTCCAATGGCTGCTGAGTGGTAGGTGGGTGTGCGCGCGGATGTGCGGCTTCGTGACTGGCTGGCGTGCGGCGTGGCCGGATGCGGGGAAGATCTTCTGGGCGACGGCTGTGGTTCCTTGATGTTTTGGTGCGGTCTTGCCTCCTCGTGTTGCTGTGGTCTGGCTGTGCGACGTCGACGATACTCATAAGTCTGTAGACTTTCAAGTAGCGGCCGTCCAGGCTCAGGGCCATGGCTGTTGGGGACCTGCAGAAGACCGTTGGCCGAAACCTGCGTGCCTACCGTCTCCAGCGAGGCCTGAGCCAAGAGGCCTTCGCCGACCTCCTGGGAGTCCACCGCACCTACATGGGCGGCATCGAACGAGGAGAACGCAACCTCACCCTCAAAAAAGCCTAGAACGCATCGCCGAACAGATCGAGCTCGATCCACGGGAGCTGATGGAGCATCGCGGTTGAGGGGTGGTGCGTGGAGGCGGGGCATGGCGTGCCTGCATGACCATTCGTGTCGGTTGTTAGTCGTACGCTCGATGTATGACAGCAACGGCTGAAGGTTCCGGCGGGACTGGCCCCTACCTCCCTGGTGCCAGTCAAAGTCTTGCGGGCACGATTCACGCAGCCCTCGGCCCCAGTGTCCTCAAGCCAGAGACTTTGAAAGCGCTCAACGCGGCGGTGTCTACCATGGCGCGTGCGTTCGAGCTGCCGCAGCAATCTCTAGTACCCGACGGGACGCTTGGCGCTCTCGCTGCGTGGAACCGTGCTGTCAAGTCTGTTCAACTGCCTGTGCTGAGCGACTCTGCTAGGCAGGCGATGACACGGTCGATCGCGGCAGCAGCTGGGCTCAATGAGCTATCGAACGGCACGGCGCCGCTTATTTCGGCTGCCCTGAAGGACTACGAACCGATGCGCACCGCGTTGGCCGGTCTTCAAGACAGCATGGCGCGGCTCACCGAGCAGATGATTCCCGATGAGTCGCTTCGGGCGATCGCCTCAGCGCTCACGGGTATCAATACCTCGGTTAAGGCAAGTGCAACCACAGTGGCGGCGCAGGCTGCCACCAAGCGGCTCGCGGCAGACGGATCCTACGAACACGCCGCACGTCAGCTCGTCGAGAATCTAGGGGTCGTCGACGAACAAGAGCTACCGCCTCAAGCGTTCGAGATTGACACGGCGGCGTCCGCAGCATCGTACGACCTCATTAGCAAACACGCGCCCGAGGTAGCCGCCCAAGTCGATGAAGCAGCCGACCAGGTCAAGACGTCGTTCTTGGACCGAAAGGCGGTGCGCTACTCGCTGGCCAGCCTGGTGTTCATCCTGATCGTCGCCATCTGGGTACTCACAACCCCAGACCTTGAGGACATTCCTAGGCAATTGCGTAGCTTGGTTAGATCTGTAGCCGAAGGCACTGTAGCAGGTACCCCGGTAGCACGAGCGATCGTGCGCAAGCCCAGTAAGAGCAGCAAGGACGGGCATCCAGGAACCGACACCGAAGACACGGAGCGCGAGTGATGCCAAGATCCCTTCTATCGTCAGCGAATCAACCATGACAACGCCAAACCCGATCCTCAACCGCCTGACAGACGCCGAGATCCTGTGAGCCAACCACCGACAGGAGGGCGCGTTCTTGATGGTACTGGTCGCCATGGCGGCTGCGGGCCGGCTGGCGCACCCCAAGATACGCGGTGATCGCGCCAACTTCGTGGCATTCATGAAGGACAGCCACAGCTGGACGATCAACGTCGAGTACCGGCGGCGAGCAGGTGGATCTGGACCTCCTGTTCTACAAGTGGACGCGCTGCGAACTCGTACACAACGGTGGTCTGCCGGTCGACCTGCAGATCGACGCCTCGTTCGCCGACCCGCGCCGCTGCAAAGTCGCGTAGGCAATACGTAAGCCGGCACTCTATCCCAGTCCCCTTCGAGACGCTCATCAGGACAACTGACTCACAGCCGCAATATTGTTATCGAATGCATCTACTTGCCTCGAGCGCTGCATATTTCAACAGGAAAATCAGCTTGGTATTAGCGTTCACCTGTTCTGGAGAAAGTGCACCTGCTGCAATTTTCGCCGAGACCTCGTCAACTCCCTCAGCGAACTTTTCCCGCTCGTCGGAGTCGAGGAACTCATGGCTTTCTTCGTGCAGACGAATTGCAACCACGACGGCGCCGACGGTCACCTGTGATGCAATTCCGAAGTCGCCAAATGCGTTGTGAATCGGTATTCCATAGTATGCTTGCCACCTCGACGCGGAACTCTTTTGTCCGAGAGCCTTGAAAGTAACGAGACCTGGTTCATCAAGTTGCGCAATTCTCATCGCGGCGGAACGCGATGGAAAGCGACGTAAATAGCTCTCAGAGCGACGATGGTTCGAAGACAACACGGGGCCAGAGGAGTCGGCGATTTTCGTCATATAAAACGGATCGCCATCGTGTGGCGAGGCTGCTCTCAGCCAGTACTCTGTCCTAGTTTCTATATTGTAACCTAAAGGCAATAGTATCCGGAGCTGAGATGCAATCAGTTCATTCTGCGCTGCCAAGCTCTTGTGAAGACTCATAACTTTAGCTTCATTGATGTTGAGCGCACTACCCCACTTAGACAGATCGCTCTCGGAGGCAAACATACTCTGGCCAGGGGTAGTCGCGAGCAAACCGTGAACCAGGTCTCGTAGGAAAACTGCTACGTCTGCGTAACATCGAACTGGCACATAATGTTCAACCCCCAATGAGCGAAAGCGCATGGCTCTTTGCTCAACCCAGTTCTTTCGATTGGATTCATCCAGGGTCCTCTGGCCGTATGGCTCCTGGCGCACAGATTGAACCGAGATTACGGTGTTATCGCTACTAGCGTCACGGTTAGTCTGAATCCAATCTAGCAGCGGAGGGTCATCCAGGGATGAACCGACTATGATCGTGCAATCTACTTCGTCCGAAAAGTCCTTAAGTATCTTCTGGGTCTTCTTATTTTGAGCATAGTAATCTAGTTCCGAGAATACAATCTTTCCCGAGCTCGCACGCAGCCCGCTGCGCCCTCTACTGTCGTCCTTAATGGGTACTCTGCCGTGGAGATATACCATAGGTACCACGCCTTTCGCGGAACTTGGCAACGATTTCCTGCCGCTATTACTCCTTACAAGCAAGCGATATTTTCCATAACCTTCATCTTCATTTAGTACGTTAAACAGCTCCTTCAATGAGCGCTCGAGAAAAGTGTCATAGTTTGTTGTGACGACTCGCACGTCAACTTCCTTCTGCAGCAGCGTGACAATAAGCGCTGCTACATATTGGGGTAATAGCGCCTGGTAAGGTTGCAGAATACTTGTTGTACTGCGCCTATATATCGCTTTTCTGATCGCGTCACGCAGTGCGCGATCAGAATCAAATCCGATCCCGCCGCTAAGCATGTCAGACAGCTGTGTCATATATGCTGATAGTAGCGTCGCGTTTTCAGCGGGTCGTTGGTAATTGCCAGCCATTTGATGAACGAAGTTGTCGAATTCGCGATCACCCTTCAGGTATTCCAGCTGTTGAAGCTCTGATTTGAGGCGGTTTGCGACGTCCACAACAAGCGCATTCCAGCCAAGCCCGGTGAGTGGATACGTGACGCCGGCGCCGCAGTAGATCATCACTTTTTCCGCAGACGAAATCTCCTTGATAACGTCTCCATACTCAGCATCTGTGACGAGATGAGGATGCATGCCACACACCTTTGATGTCGTGTTTCGCAGGGAATTAGATCGAGTCCAGTTCGAGCCAGCTCAGTTGAGATCATCTATGCCTGTTGGGCGCCGAGGTAAAGCTGTCCTGATATTGTCTATGATCCGGTTGGCTTCGGTGTATGCGGCGAAATCTTCCTCCGACATGTCTATAATCTCGCGCCCAGTGACCGTTTCTGGATGCCTCTTCAGGTAAGGCGAGGCGCCATACCCTAAGTCGTCAAATTTATCGGCAAGGTAGTTCAAAATGTCCTGCTCAGTCACTAGAACCCTACTCCCTTGGGTGATACTTCTTTCTGGAGTGCTGTCTCGATATTTCTCGTTCATATCTGCACATTCTATATCATATTCGCTTCTAAGTAAAGGCTTTGCCGGTGGGCGTTAATCTCGAGATTGCATCGGGTGTTGTTGGCGCCGGCGACTTCGTCATAGATCCAGTTGTATAGCCCCTTTCGCGTATGGCTCGTTCACCGCCATCCGATGCCGTAGAAGAGTCCGCCGTGGGGGTCTCTGAATGTTGTTTTGCATGGGTGTCCTAGTTGGTTGTTGGGGTTTGGAGTTCCTGGTCGTTCGAAGAAGGTTAGTCCTTCGATCTTCCAGATGGTGTCGGGGACGTCGCCGATGAACATGAGTTCGAAGGTGGCGGTGAGTGTGCGTTCGTGAAAGGCGCGGCTGGTTTCTTTGATGCGGCGGTCGTCTTGCAGGGTGGGGTCTGGGCGGATGGTGTAGCGGAGGTCGTAGGTTCGGCCTCGGCGCATGGGACCGTGTTGGTAGTAGAAGTCGTGGCTGTATGAGTCGCCGAGGCGGTGGGTGCGTACCGTGAACGGGGGTTGGGGCGAGATGATGCCGGGGAATGAGTTGGAGATACGTATGTAGTCCGCTTCGTCGAACAGGGCGAGGAAGCGGTAGTGCTCGCGGGTCTGTTGCCAGTAGCCGTCCTCCACAACGGTGAGGATCTCGACGTTGTCTTGGATGAGGCTGTTGTGCGCCTCTGGTACGCGCGCGCCTGGCGGCATCGGGGATGTGGGGTACCAGCCGGTCAGGAGTTGGTTGCGTAGGTTGGTGATGGCCCGGGTTTCGCGGCTTGCGACGGTGTCGATCTTGCGGCTGATCTTGGTGCCGTGGTGTTGGCGGCGTTGACGGAGGGTCGTAAGGCTCTCGGTGTCGGGGCTCAGGGCGAAGACGTCAAGCAGCAGGGCGGCTTCCTCGTCGTGCAGCGACCTGATGGCAGAGTCGAGGCGGTCTCGAAGCTCGCTGTATGGCTGGTCGTCGCCTCCCAGAACTAGGCGCAGTGTCCCGACAGAAGCCATGCGCCCGGGTGTAGTTCCGGCTCCTTTGCGCAGGTAGAGCAGGTCTGCCTCGAGGTCGCGGATGTCGCTGGGCACTGGGTCGGTCACCTCCTTGTCCGTGTCCGGTCGTCAGGGAGCTGTGCCCTGGAGCACGCACGTAGCATACGACAGCGGTTCCATCTTTGGGCTGTTTTCCGACTTTCTTACAACTTCCTAGATCCGAGCTGCTCATGGGGTCTGCTTGATGTGTCAGGCCGCTGGGTCGGCGTCCGGTGCTTCGGTTGGGCGTGGCTGGCGGTGTTTACGCAGATCAGAGAAGGGATTGAGCATGTCTGGTGAGCTGGTTTCTCAGGTGCCGGAGGCGTACTCGACGGGTGTGATGCCGTTTGCGGATCCGTCTTCGCGGGCTGTGGCGCGGGCGTCGCGGCGGGAGGTGGATTTGGTGCTGGGCCAGGCGCAGGTGGCGCATGCGCGTGATCAGGCGCGGGCGGTGCTGGCGTCTGGGGCGCTGAGCAACACGGCGGCTCTGGTGGGGTTGGCCGAGCAGTGCTACGAGTCCGCGCCGGCGGGTGCGCCGTACTACGAGGCGATCGTTAAGGCGTACGCGCTGGGCGCGGCGCGGGCGATCGCGGGCTTCTGAGCCCCAGGCACGGACGCGGGGAGGTGATGGTGATGATGGGTTTCTTTGCCGGGGTGTTGGTGGGCGCGGCGGTTTTGGCGCTGGCGTGGTGGCTGTGGTGGGAGGACGGAGGTGGCGCCTCTGGGCGTGCTGCTTCGCGCAGGCCGCGGCCGCCGTCTAGTCCGTCTGGGGCGAGGCTGGCTCGTCGTGGGGCGGAGCGTGAGTGCGAGGCGGTGCGGCGTCGGGCAGCCCGGTTGAGGTTCGAGCAGGATGTGGCGGCGCTGCTGGCGGCTCGGGCCATGCAGGAGGCGGCGCGCCGTTTCCGGGATCGATAGCCAGCCGGTGGCTTGCCTGGCCCGCGTGTTCGGGTAGTCGCGGCTGGCAGGAGGTGCTCACTGGCTGCCTGGGTGTTGTGAATTCTACAGCAAACACTCTGGGCTCCGTTTAACTTGAAACGGAACAAGCCACATTACCCGCCGTCATCTTTGAGTCCCTTTGTTGGGTGTTTTCTTAGGGTTGTCGTGTCGGCTGGTAAGGCTTAAGCGGAACTCTTGTCTATGGGCGTTTTGTGTGCGAAAACTAGGTCAAAGCAGGTAATCGGAAAGGAGAAATGATTATGGGCTACAGCGATGAGAAAACGAAAACCAGCCACCAGGATGCCGCAAGGGTACCGGGTGGTGTGCCGGAGGGTGGTTTCGCCACGGTCCTGGTGGATCCGCCGTGGCCCGGCCAGGGTGGTGAGGCGCACTACCGCACGATGAGCCTGGAGACTATCGAGGCGCTGCCGGTGGGCCAGTTGGCGGCTAAGGACGCGCACTTGTGGTTGTGGACCACCAACGGTCTGCTGCCGCGGGCGTATGAGGTGGCGCAGGCCTGGGGGTTCACGGTGCGTAGCCCGCTGACGTGGGTGAAGTTCCGGCTGGGGTTGTCTGGCCGCTATCAGTTGCGCAATGCCACCGAGCAGTTGCTGTTCTGCACACGTGGTACGGCGCCGTTGGGTAGCCGGTCGCAACCGACGTGGTTCAACGCCCCGGTTGCGGAGCATTCGCGTAAGCCGGCGGAGCAGTTCGCGATTATCGAGCGGGTCAGCCCGGGTCCGTATTTGGAGTTGTTCGCCCGGCGTCGGCCGGAGTCGCGCGCCGGCTGGGCGGTTTGGGGCGATCAGATCGACTCCGACATCCGTATCCCCGGCTATCCGGTCCCTCGTTATAGCTCGCGGGCCAGCGGCAGCGAGGAGGTTCGGTGATGGGCACCCGGTGGTTTGACGGAGGAGACTGGGATGAGTGGGGATTCGAGAAGCTGCCTGTCTGGGAGCCTTCTTCGCGGCGGCGTCGGGCTGATCGCCATTGCGATCGGGCTGAGGTGGATCGTCGAGTTGTTGCGAAGCGCTTGGATGTGGCTCGCCGGCGCCGGCGTCGTGGTAGGCGTCATCGCCGCGGTGGTGGTGTGGTGGCGGGGCCGCTGGTGAGTCGGAAACGGGGCCGGCCGTGAGCCGCCGTCGTCATGCGGGAGGCCGCCCGCCCAAGTCGCGTCGGGTGCGTGTGGTTCCGGTCCGGACCGATGCGCTCGATCACCGGGCGCTGGCCCGGATCCTGATCGCCTTGTTCGCCCAGGCCGCGTCCGGCCAGTCCGATAACCCTACTGAAGGCCAGGGGGCGCATGCCTCGCGGGAGGGCGGGCGGCAATGAGCGGCCGTCATCTGTTGCTGTGGCGGCGCGTCCGGTTCGCGCTGCCGCTGGATGCGGCTACGGCTACCGGTCTTTTGGAGCGGATCGTGGCGGACCCGACGCTGGGCCGGGTGGTGTTGGAGGCGCGTGGTCGGGATGGTCGTGCCCGCTATCTGCTGGGCTCGGCCGCCGGTGGTCGGCTGGATGCGGTGGTGCGTGAACTCATTCCCGGCACGCGCATATCCGCGGCTACTGATACGGCGGAGCGTGGTCCGGTGGATCAGGGGCTGCGGGTGGTGGCTCGGCGTGCGAGTCTGCCGCTGTCGGCTGAGCGTCTGGAGGCGATCGCCAGGGCCGTGCTGGCGGCGCTGGCCACCACCGGCGCCGACGAGGAGCTGGTGCTTCAGGTCATGATCGGCCCGCGCCACCGCCCCAGCCTGGCCCAGGACACGCAGCCGGCGGGATGGCTGGAAGTACTCGGGCTGACCCCGCCGCCCTCCGCCAGTGGGGAGGTCGGGCGTCGGCGGCGAGCGCAGGTCGCGAGCCATCGGGCGGGCGTGATCGTCCGGCTAGGGGTCAAGGCCGGCTCGCCCAAGCGGCGACGCCTGTTGTTGCAGAGCCTGCTGGGCGCGTTGCGGGTTGCGGAGAGCGCCGGAGTTCATCTTCACGCCCACACCGATAGTCCGGCTCGGGTTGATCAGGCCCGCCGCTCGTGGCGCTACCCGTTGACACTGTCCGCGCGGGAGATCGCCTGCTTGAGTGGTTGGCCGATCGGTCAGGCCGGGCTGCCCGCAACCGGGGCCGCTCATCCCAAGCACCTACCGCTGCCCGTACGGCGCGACACCCGGCGGGCCTTCGCCACCGGTGCCGATGAGCAGAGCGGGCAGAAGTTGGGCGTCTCGATCCGCGATGCCCTGTTTCATACGGTGCTGCTCGGCCCGACCGGTGCCGGGAAGTCCACCGCGATGGCCAACCTGGCTCTGGCCGACATTCGCGCCGGCCGCGGAGTGCTGCTGATCGACCCTAAAACCGACCTGGTCAACGATCTGCTGGCTCGTATCCCCCTCCAGCGGCACGGCGATGTGGTGGTGATCGACCCGACCAGCCCCACACCGGTCGGCATCAACCCGTTGGCAACTACCTTTAGTAAGCGGTGGGAGCCGGAGGTGATCGCCGATACGGTGTTGGCGACATTCAAGACGCTGTTCGCCGATGCCTGGGGCGTGCGCACTGAGGAGATTCTCACCGCCGGTCTGCTCACGCTGGCCCGCACCCCCGAATCCACCCTGGTGGACCTACCGCTGCTGTTGACCAACCCGGAGTTTCGCCGTTGGGTGGTCGCCGGCGCGCCGGATCCTTTGGGAACCGGCCAGTTCTGGGACAAATACGACCGCCTGTCCGAGGCGCAGCGCATGCAGTGGATCGCCCCGGTACTCAACAAACTCCAGCCGTTCCTGATCCGCCCGCACCTGCGCGCCACGCTCGGGCAGACCGCGCCCGCCTTCGACCTGGCCGACCTGTTAACCAAGCGCCGGATCGTGCTGGTAAGCCTGAACAAGGGGATTCTCGGGGCCGAGTCCGCCCGGCTGCTGGGCAGCCTGATCATCGGACAGATCTGGCCCCTGATTCTGGCCCGAGCCGCCCTCCCGGCAGGGCGACGGCACATCGTCAGCATATTCATCGACGAGGTCCAGGACTACCTGACCCTGCCCGGTGACCTGGCCGACGCACTCAGCCAGGCGCGCAGCCTCGGGGTCGCCTTCCACCTGGCGCACCAGTACCGCGCCCAGCTCCCACCGCACCTGCGTTCCGCCGTGGACACCAACGCAGGCAACAAGATCATCTTCGGCCTATCCGCTGCCGATGCCAGCGAGATCGCACGTCAAGCCATCGGGCTTGAACCCGCCGACCTCCAACTACTGCCACGCTTTGGCGCCTACGTGCGAACCATCCACGACGGTCACCCGAACCCCTGGTGCCTGGCCCACACACTGCCGCTACCACCACCAGACGGCGACCCGGTCGCGCTGACGGCCGCCAGCGCCGCCCGCTACGGACAAGACGCACACACCGTCGAGAGCCAACTACTCCGACGCCTCGGCCTAACGCAAGCCACCGCCGGCCCGCCGCCCACGCAAGACCAGCCGACGCGCAGCCAGGCCGCTCAGGTCGCCATCGGCCGCAGACCCCGCCGCGGAGGCACCCCATGAGCCACGAGCCGCACCGGCAAGACCAGACGCGTCGGGAGACCAATCGCCGCACCACTCGGCGCCGCAACCGCCCGCCGCCCACCGCCACACCGCGCCGAGCGCCACCGAACAAGGGAGGCGACTGTCAGCCCGTACCGGCCCGCCAACCCGACTCCCTCCCAGGAGCACGGCAAGTCCACTTACACCAATCAACACCCATAAGGAGCCCCGCCCATGAGCATCCCAAACACCAGCGGGCGCATCGGACGCTGCCAACTCCAGGCCGTCGCCGACCAGCTCGACACCACCGACCTTGATCTCCTCAAACTGCTGGCCGCACACCGCTACGCCACCACCCGCCAGCTAGCCCAGATCATCCACCTCACCGGCCGCTACACCTCCTACCGTTCCGCACTGCGACAAACCAGCCGCCGCCTGAACCGCCACCACCGCCTCGGCCTGACCGACCACCTCGAGCGCCGCATCGGCGGAGCCAAATCCGGATCCACCAGCAACACCTGGTACCTACGCGAACCCGGACACCGCCTAATCAACCCCGACGCCACCAGCAGGAAACGCACCAACGAGCCCTCCTACACCTTCCTGGCGCACACGCTCGCCATCACCGAAACCCGACTGATCATCGAACAAGCCATCCACCACGCCGGCGGCCGACTCACACTGCTGGCCACCGAGCCCGAATGCTGGCGCAACTGGCACAGCCCCGCCGGCACCACACACTGGCTCAAACCCGACCTTGAAGCCATCACCACCACCGCCCACGGCGACCAAGACCACTGGCTACTCGAAATCGACCTCGGCACCGAGAACCCCGCACGCCTACTGGCCAAATGCCACGACTACCAAACCCACCTCAACACCGGCACCGAACAAACCCTCCGCGGCTACTACCCACAAGTCGTCTGGCTACTAAACAACCCCGACCGCGCCGCACGACTCACCCAGCAAATCACTGACCAGACCACCTTCACGCCGGGCCTGTTCAAAACAATCACCAGCCCAGAAGCGCTCGCCACACTCATTCAAACCGGACCATAAAACAGCGACACCCACACGGCCCACAACAACGACACCACCCACCCGGAAAACAGGCTTGACTCTTCGCGCATTCTGAGCGTCAATAGAAAGAGAGCAACCACGCCGATTCGCCATAACCGAAAGGAGAAACAACATGCGTACCCCCGAAGAAACCATAATCCCCGGCAGTCGAGCGATCGGCTACCGCCGCATCATCCCCGATGACAGCATCGCCAGCATCAACCGCTGCATCCAGCAGTACAGCCTTAATGGCGCCGGCATCTACGACGACATGCCCCACAGCAGCACTGGTATCGCCCGCGCCCTGCACGTCGCCGCCGACCCCGCCAACAACATCCGCTACCTGATCACCCCGAACCTCGACCACCCGACCGGAGGCAACCGCGAGCAGTACCACCGCCTGATCGGCGCCCTGGCAGCCACCGGCCTCGGCCTGATCATCACCGAACCCGAACCCACCCTCATCACCATAAGGAGCAACGCATGAGCACCACCACCCCGGACCCGCTGGTAGCCATGAGCCAGGCGCTCACCCCGAAACGCGCTGTCTCCTACATTCGCGTATCCACCCGCGAACAGGCCGAACGCGCCGGAACAGAGGAGGGTTTCTCCATCCCCGCTCAACGCGACGCCAACAAGCGCAAAGCCGCCTCCATGGGCGCCCTGGTGGTCAAAGAGTTCGTAGACCGCGGTGAGTCCGCCCGCTCCGCCAACCGCCCCGAGCTGCAGAAGATGCTCACCTACCTGCGCCAAACCCCCGGCATCGACTACGTCATCGTCCACAAACTAGACCGCCTGGCCCGCAACCGTGCCGACGACGTCGAGATCAACAAGGTCTTCGACGACACCGGAGTCCGCCTGGTATCCACCAGTGAGAACATAGACCAGACCCCCGGCGGCATCCTCCTACACGGCATCATGAGCTCCATCGCCGAGTTCTACAGCCGCAACCTGTCCAACGAAGTCCTCAAAGGCATGGGCGAGAAGGCCCGCAACGGCGGCACCATCGGCAAGGCCCCGCTGGGCTACCTCAACGTCCGCGGCCGAGACGACCAAGGCCGCGAGATCCGCACCGTCGAACTGGACCCCGAACGCGCACCCCTCATGCGCCAAGCCTTCACCGAGTACGCCACCGGCAAATGGACCATCAGTCAACTGGCCGCACACCTGGCCGCCCTCGGCCTAACCGTCCCAGCCACACCACGCAAACCCGCCACCGCCATCACCGTCGGCCACCTCCAAAAACTGCTCCGCCACCCCTACTACAAAGGCGTAGTCACCTTCCAAGGAGTCCAATACCCAGGCAAACATCAGCCCCTGGCAGACATCGAGACCTGGGAGAAAGTCCAGCAGATCCTGGCCAGCCGCCGCTGTGGCGAACGCCAACGCGTCCACAACCACCACCTGAAAACCACCGTGGTGTGCGGACTGTGCGGCTCACGGCTCCTGGTCCAGAACACCAAGAACCCCCACGGCACCATCTACCCATACTTCGTCTGCGCCCGCCGCCACCGCCTCCACGACTGCGCCTTCAAAGCAGTCCTCATCGAAGAAGTGGACTCGCGTGTCGCGGACCTATACCACCGCATCCACCTCCAACCCGAAGACCGCCAGCTCATCGAGCAGTACCTACACGCCGAACTCGAGCAGATCCAAGCCCACCGCGCCCGCGACATCCGCTCACTAACCACCCGCCGCACCAACCTCGAAGACGAACGCCGCAAGCTACTCCACGCCCACCTGGGCGGCGCCGTGCCACTGGACCTCCTCAAGGAAGAACAGAACCGGCTGGAACGTGAACTACACGACATCAAGCGAACCCTGGCCAGCTACAAAGCAGACTCTAGCGACATCCGCCACCACCTAACCCAGGCACTAGACCTCCTCGAAGACTGCCACCGCCTCTACACCGCCGCACCACCCCACCTGCGCAAGCAACTCAACCAAGTCTTCTTCAACCGCATCCTCATCAACCCTGCCACCGACCCCCACGGCAGGCTCATCATCCCGCCAGAACCCAACACCACCCCGGACACCAACCACACACCAGTGAGCAACACCACGCCGGAGACCACAGAAGAACAAGACAAGACTCCAACACCGGCACTACCGCTGCTCGTGCGCGGACCAGGCGGCCAACCCGACGCCGCCGGATACCTCAACTTTCCCTTCGACCAACTCAGCAGCCTCGCCCTGCGCCGCGCCGCCCAACAACACCAGCACACGCCAACCAGCAACCCCAACAAACAGCAGCCTGACGGCCAAGACACTCCCACCGGAGACGGCCACCACGGCCAAAACGGAGACATCCGCCACACCACAGACAGTGGCCACCAAGACAACGACACAGACAACCGTGACCTAGGACACAAAACTCTCCCACAACGAAAAGCGCTCACCCCGCAGGGTGAGCACGCTTCGTTGGCTGAGACAGCCCCTACGCCGACTTCGCATGGTGCGAGTTCGTATAAGGGTGTCGTGGTGCCCCTGGCGGGTCTCGAACCCGCACGCCCGAAGGCAGCGACTTTTAAGGTCGCCGTGTCTACCGTTCCACCACAGGGGCCACAACTGTACGTAGTCCGGTACCCCCTCTGGGATTCGAACCCAGGACCATGTGCTTATCAGGCACGCACGAGGTATAAGCTCGCTGCTCTAACCACTGAGCTAAGGGGGCACGAAGACGAGCCCGATGCGGGGCCCGCTTCGATGTCGGCCGCCGGGCCGACCGGCACACACTATCAGGGATGAAGCTGGTGCTTTCTCCAGCCCGTTCCCCGTGCGTCGCTCGCCCGGAGGCCCTAACCTTGGCATTAGACCACAGTTTGTACCGCGCCCCATCTGTGGTGCGCACGCCCCGGAGAGAACCATGAAGCTCGCCCAACGCGCCGTCTCCGCGCCACCTTTCCACGCCATGAGCATCGGTGCGCATGCCTGCGAGATCGAGTCCCGCGGACAGTCGGTGTCCAAGCTCTGCCTCGGAGAGCCCAGCTTCGGCGCTCCACCCGCGGTACGTCAGGCACTTTCCCACGTTGCCCACCAGAACTTGCCGTACTCGCCCGCCGAGGGATTGCCTGCCCTGCGTGAAGCAATCTCCGGCTATTACCGGGACGTCCATGATGTTGCGGTCGATCCCGCACGCATCCTGATCACCTCCGGCGCCTCGGCCGGGCTCCTGCTGGCAACCGCGCTGACCTGTGAACCCGGTGACGACGTCGTGCTGGCCGACCCCTGCTACCCGTGTAACCGCGAGCTGGTGAACTCATTCGGGGGTCGCTTCGTACTGGCGCCCACATCCGCCGCCACTCGCTATCAACTCAATGCGGAAGCCATTGAGACCGTATGGACTCCGTACACCTCGGCGGTGCAAATAGCCACGCCGTCGAACCCAACCGGTACCTCCATCCCCTACGAAGAGCTGAACCGACTATGTCGGGCAGCACAGGAGCAGGGCATCTGGCGAATCGTGGATGAGATCTACCTGGGCCTGTCAGATCCCGATCCACAAGGGAATCCGGCGCGAACGGTGCTGGCCACCGACCCCGAAGCGATTGTGGTGTCCAGCTTCTCGAAGTACTTCGGGATGACTGGCTGGAGGCTGGGATGGCTGGTACTGCCGGATGAACTGGTCGAGCCCGCTCGCAATCTGGCCGTCAACTACTTCCTGTGCGCCTCGACGCCGGCGCAGCTGGCCGCCCTTGAGGCCTTCACGCCGGCATCGCTTGCCCTGTGCGAACAGCACCGTGAGGAGCTGGTGGCGCGGCGCAGGCTGGCACTGGATGGTCTGCGCGCATTGGATCTGAAAGTACCGGTTGAGCCCGACGGGGCCTTCTACATCTACTTCGACGTTTCCGACACGGGACTGTCTTCCTGGGACTTCTGCATGCGGGCACTCGACCAGGCCCGAGTGGCGCTGACCCCGGGCCGCGACTTCGCAGTACGCACGGCGGAGTCTCATGTGCGGCTGTCCTACGCCGCATCCACCGCAGAGGTCGGCGAGGGACTGGACCGTCTGGGCAGTTTCCTCGCCGGTCTGAACCGGCCATAGGCAAGCAGCCGACGCACCCCCGCCAGGCCGGTGGCTGACTCCTGAGCCCAACCGGGCACCCAGGCAGACAATGCCAGGTCGATCAGACCCAATATGACAGAGCCCGGCCTACGCACCGCCCCCTCTCCCCAGCGGCAGTCATCGGCCCGGACCAGCCGGGCTGCCAGATCCGGGCGCTGCCTGCGTATAAACAATCTTGCCTTGAGGGCGTGCACAGGGTCAGAGACGATAACAATGCGGTCGGCATCCTCTATCAGCGGGATCGCGCACACAATGTTCTCCCAGGTGGAGCGGCTGGCGGTCTCCAGTGTGATCGGCCCCGCATAGCCGAGGCGATCGGTTGCGTAGCGTGCCATGAGCTCGGCCTCGGACACGGGTCCGGCAACGGCGCCCCCGCAAAGCACGAGCTGTGACGACGGCGTGCTGCGGCTGCGCAAACCCGCCCGGACACGACGACGGTTCTCCGCCCCGGCCTGCGGGCCGGCGTCGGCATGACCGAGAACCAGCACGGTTTCCGTGATGGTCGGGTCAGCTATCGCCGGACGGCTACCAAGCAGACAGCCTGACGCCACCCTGCGGGTCGCCTCCCCGAGCGCCAGTGCCGCAATGACGGCGGCTCCCGCCTTGAACATTAGGTGCGACCTAAGTGGGATCGGGGACACCGGTGCTCCTGAACAGTGATTTCCAGTGGACCCGGCCGGACTCGAACGATTTCCAGTGGACCCGGCCGGACTCGAACCGACGACCTACGCGGTGTAAACGCGTTGCTCTACCAACTGAGCTACAGGTCCGCTTCCGCCGCCGGAGGTCCGGCAGCGCGGGACATACTCTACGCCGTCCGCAGCCCAACGCCCACACCGAGGCCTCGGGCTGCTGCACATCCGGACGGCGCCGTCGCCGTCAGTGCCGACGACTGGACACGCGGATACCGCTCCAGCGGTCACCCATGGAGGCGGCCGAGGTGGCGTGCATTCCGGCGGTGCGGGCAGCCTCCTCGATCTCTGCCGCATCCACGGCACCGATGGTGCGCGCCTTGGGGGTCAGTACCCATACCAGGCCGTCGCCGTCGAGATTGGTCTGGGCGTCCACCAGCAGATCCGTCAGGTCATCAATATCACCGTCGTCATTGCGCCACCAGATGATGGCGGAGTCGGCGACATCCTCATAATCCTCGTCCACCAGCTCGGTGCCCGTCTGAGCCTCGGCCGCCTGACGCAGGGCCTGGTCGACGTCGTCGTCGTATCCGAACTCCTGGATGATGAGACCGGGGGCGAAGCCGAAGGCTCCGGCCACTGTGCTCGTCACTGTCGTGCTCTCCATTCCATGCGCGGGCCGTCGGGCCCGCTCGCCGGCCGCGGTCGCGACCCTCCGATTACCTACGGGCACTAGCCCACCGCAGATCACCCGCCATACGCAAGCGCACACGCCCGAAACTACGGTCCAGCGGCCGGACCTCCCGTCGTAAGCACTAACTTTTACCCATTACCGAGTGAGCGACATCACGAACAAAGTGGGACTTTATTCCCCTTTTAGGGTGTGCCCTGAGGCGACGGTCTCATAGATTAGAACTGCCGATCGTCCAGGCGACCGGCACGGCGGCCAGGGCACGTCCGTACGGACGCCGTCCGCTGCGCCAGGCCCGCCGTCAGCACCTACGAGCCGCGCGAACCCGAGAAAAGAGGTTTCCAGTGAGCCCTTCTAAAGACTCCGCCCCACTGATAGACGGCCTGCTGCACAAGGTGGCCGACAACGACCCGGAGGAAACCGGCGAGTGGCGCGACTCGCTCGACGCCCTGATCGCAGAAAAGGGCGGCCCCCGGGCCCGCTTCATCCTGCTGAGCCTGCTCGCCGAGGCACGCCGCAAGAACGTGACCGTGCCGGCGCAGACCACCACGCCGTACATCAACACCATCGACGTCGTTGATGAGCCCTACTACCCCGGCGACGAGGACGTTGAGCGCACCTACCGCCGCTGGCTACGCTGGAACGCGGCCGTGATGGTCACCCGGGCGCAGCGGCCCGGCATCAGCGTTGGCGGCCACATCTCCTCCTACGCCTCCACCGCCACCCTCTATGAGGTCGGCTTCAACCACTTCTTCCGCGGCAAGAACCACCCCGGTGGCGGCGACCACGTCTTCTTCCAGGGGCATGCCTCCCCCGGCAACTACGCCCGCGCCTTCCTGGAGGGCCGGCTGACCGAGGCAGACCTGGACGGGTTCCGGCAGGAGGTCTCCCGGCCGGCCGGCGGGCGGGGCCTGCCCTCCTACCCGCACCCGCGGCGCATGGAGGACTTCTGGGAGTACCCCACCGTCTCCATGGGGCTGGGGCCGGCGGAGGCCATCTACCAGGCCTGGTTCGACCGCTACCTGCAAGGCGCCGGCATTAAGGACACCTCCGCCCAGCACACCTGGGCCTTCCTGGGCGACGGCGAAATGGACGAGCCCGAGTCCCGCGGCATGCTGCAGCTGGCCGCCTCCCAGCAGCTGGACAACCTCACCTTCGTGGTCAACTGCAACCTCCAGCGGCTGGACGGTCCGGTGCGCGGCAACGGCAAGATCATTCAGGAGCTGGAGGCCTGCTTCAAGGGTGCGGGCTGGAACGTCATCAAGGTGATCTGGGGGCGCGGCTGGGACCGGCTGCTCGCGGCGGACAAGGACCACGCCCTGGAGCACCTGATGATGGAGACACTCGACGGCGACTACCAGACCTTCAAGGCCAACGACGGCGCCTACGTGCGCGAGCACTTCTTCGGCCGTGATCCACGCACGGCCAAGCTGGTGGAGAACTGGACGGATGAGGAGATCTGGGCCCTCCAGCGCGGCGGCAACGACTATCACAAGATGTACGCAGCCTATAAGGCGGCCACCGAGCACAAGGGCCAACCCACCGTCATCCTGGCCCAGACGGTCAAGGGCTACCTGCTGGGCTCCCACTTCGCCGGCCGCAACGCCACCCACCAGATGAAGAAGCTAGGGCTGGAGGATCTCAAGGGCCTGCGCGACCGCCTGCACATCCCCATCACCGACGCCGAGCTCGAGGCTAACCCGAAACTGCCGCCCTACTACCGGCCCGAGCCCGACGACCCGGCGCTGGCCTACATGCTTGAGCGGCGCCGCCGCCTGGGCGGCTTCCTGCCCGAGCGCCGCGACCCCGGGGCCCAGCTGCAACTGCCGGGCGACGCCCCCTACGAGATCCTCAAGGGCGGCTCCGGCAAGCAGCAGGTGGCCAGCACCATGGCCTTTGTGCGGCTGCTCAAAGAACTGATCAAGGATGAGCACATCGGGCGACGCATCGTGCCGATCGTGCCGGACGAGTCACGCACCTTCGGGCTGGAGTCGCTGTTCCCCACCCGCAAGATCTTCAACACCCAGGGCCAGAACTACACTCCGGTGGATGCGGAGATGATGCTGTCCTACCGGGAGTCCGTCTCCGGGCAGATCATGCACACCGGCATCAATGAGGCGGGCTCGGCTGCCCTGTTCCAGGTGGTCGGCACCAGCTACTCCACTCACGGGGAGCCGATGATCCCCGTTTACATCTTCTACTCGATGTTCGGCTTCCAGCGCACCGGCGACCAGTTCTGGGCGGCCGGCGACCAGCTGGCCCGGGGATTCATCATCGGGGCCACGGCTGGACGCACCACCCTGACCGGTGAGGGCACCCAGCACATGGACGGACACTCCCCCCTGCTGTCGGCCACCAATGAGGCCGTGGTCACCTACGATCCGGCCTACGCCTACGAGCTCCGCCACATTGTGCGCGACGCCCTGGAACGCTGGTACGGCCCCGACTCTGACCGCAACCGCGACGTCATGTACTACCTAACGGTCTACAACGAGCCGATCCACCAGCCGGCCGAGCCCGCAGCCGTTGACGTGGAGGGGATTGTCCGGGGCATTCACCGCCTCGATGGTCCGCCCGAAGGGGACGGTCCCGAGGTGCAGCTGCTCGCCTCTGGCGTAGCCGTCCCCTGGGCCCGCGAGGCCCGCCGTCTGCTGGCCGAGGACTGGGGCGTGCGAGCCGCCGTGTGGTCGGTCACCAGCTGGAACGAGCTGCGCCGTGAGGCCCTGGAGACGGACCAGCACAACTTCCTGCACCCGGATGAGCCTGAGCGCGTGCCCTATCTGACCGCCAAGTTGGCGGGCGCCTCCGGCCCGTTCATCGCCACCAGTGACTTCGACCACCTGGTGCCCGATCAGATCCGCGCCTGGGTGCCCGGGGAGTTCCACACCCTGGGAGCTGACGGATTCGGCTTCTCCGACACGCGTGCGGCCGCCCGCCGCCACTACCTGATCGACGCCGAATCCGTGGTGGTCAAGGCGCTGCAGGCCCTGGTCGCGCAGGGGCGTGCAGAGCGCTCCGTACTAGCGCAGGCCATCGCCCGCTACCGACTCCAGGACCCGTCCGCCGGTCGCTCCGGCGCTCAGGGCGGGCATTCCTGAGCCCCACCCACAAAGGCCCCACACAACGGCCACAGGCGGCGGCGTCGGCGAACTCAGTTCCGCCGACGCCGACGCCTGTGGCCGCCCGGCCTTATTCACCCCTTGTTAGCTCTTCTCCCTGCTCTTCTTCGTCTTCCGACACCGTGCGCACATCCGGGTCCGAGCCGGAGTAGTGATGGGCGTCCCGGTAGCGGGGGCGCATCAGGTTCTCCGGGCTGAGCAGCTCGTCGAGCGCGGCCTCGTCCAGCAGTCCCATCTCCAGCACCACCTCGCGCACGTTGCGGCCGGAGCGGGCGCACTCACGTCCCACCAGATCACCGTTGTGATGGCCGATCACTTCGTTGAGATAGGTGACGATGCCGATGGAGTTCATGACGTTGCGGCGGCATACTTCCGCGTTGGCCTCAATACCCACCACGCACAGATCCTTCAGCGTGATCAGCGCATGGCGCAGCAAGCGGATGGACTCGAAGCAGGCCTGAGCGATCACCGGCTCCATGACATTGAGCTGCAATTGTCCGGCCTCGGCGGCCATCGTCACCGTCAAGTCGTTGCCAATCACCTTGAAGCACACCTGGTTGACCACCTCGGGGATGACCGGGTTGACCTTGGCCGGCATGATTGAGGAGCCGGCCTGCCGCTCCGGGAGCCGGATCTCGGCCAGACCGGCACGGGGCCCGGAGGACAACAACCGCAGATCGTTACAGATCTTTGACAGCTTCACGGCCAGGCGCTTAATGGCGGCGTGCATGGAGACATAGGCACCGGTGTCGCCGGTGGCCTCCAGCAGGTTGTGGGCGCCAGTGACCCGCAGCCCAGTGACCTCGCGCAGGTTACGCACCACCGTCTCCCGATAGCCGGGCGGGGTGTTCAGCCCGGTGCCGATCGCCGTCGCCCCCAGGTTCACCTCCAGCAGCAGCGCCGAGTTATTCATCAACCGCGGGATCTCCTCATCCAGCAGCTCGGCGAAGGCACGGAACTCCGATCCCAGGCTCATGGGGACGGCGTCCTGCAACTGTGTGCGTCCCATCTTGAGCACATCGGCGAACTCCTTACCCTTGGCCAGCAGGGCGTCTATCAGGTCGCACAGGTCCATCTCCAGGCCGTTAATTGCCCGGTACACGCCCAGGCGGAACCCGGTGGGGTAGGCGTCATTGGTGGACTGGGACTTGTTGACGTGGTCATTGGGGTTGACGATGTCGTAGCGGCCCTTGGCGTAGCCCAGGTGCTCAAGGGCGAGGTTGGCGATCACCTCATTGGTGTTCATGTTCACGCTGGTTCCGGCGCCGCCCTGGAAGACGTCTATGGGGAACTGGTCCAGGCAACGGCCCGCCTGCAGCACCTGGTCACACGCCCACACAATCGCATCAGCTATCTCCGCGGTCACCGTGCCCAGTTCCTTATTGGTCAGGGCCGAGGCCTGCTTGACCTCCACCATGCCGCGCACGAACTCCTCCTGGTCGCCCACCGTCTCCTTGGAGATGCGGAAGTTCTCGGTGGCGCGCAAGGTATGGATCCCCCAATAGGCGTCCAGGGGCACCTGCCGGGTCCCCAGCAGGTCCTCCTCGGTGCGAGTGGCTGTGACTGTTGATGTCATGTCGCTTCCTCCGTCCGCGCCGCAGGGCGCTGCCGTCGACCGGGGCGGGTGCGGGGAGTCGACGACGCCATCCCCGCCTTTCCGACCCTACCGGGCCCACCACGCACACCGCGGAATCGGCACCCTAATCCCCAAGCTCGCCGGTAGTCCGCGGCGGTGGCTGGTAGTGGCGCATTCGGTAGTAGCGGCATCGGTCGCTAGCATCGACGCATGGACCAGCTCAGCGCCCCGGCCGTCACGGCCCTGCGCCAGGCGCAGAACACGATTATCGAGCACTCCCTGGACCGCATCAGTGCGGCCCACCCGTGGTACCGCACACTGTCGGCGGCCTCGCGCGACCAGATCGAGAAGGTCGCGCGGGTGGGCGTGACGATGTTCGTGGATTCAGTGGACGAAAGTGGCGGGGCGGTGGACCCGTCCGGCATCTTCAATGTGGCGCCCGTCGCCCTGACCGGCGCGGTGACTCTTGAGCAGACCCTGGAGTTGGTACGCACCGTAGTCGACGTCGTGGAGGAGGAGGCGCCCGACGTCGTGCCCGCCGCGGGACATGACGCCGTCAGAGTGCGGGTACTTACCTTCGGCCGTGATGTGGGATTCGCCGTCGCCAAGGTGTATGCCAGGGTCGCCGAGGCCCGCGGCGCCTGGGACGCCCGGTTGGAATCAGTCGCCGTCGATGCCATGTTGCACGACTCCCCCGACGACGCCGCCGCCCGCGCTGGCACCGCGGGATGGCGCGGCACCGGTCCCGCGGTCGCGATTGTGGCACGCACGGTTCTCGACGCACTGGCCACCTCTCGGCTGCGCCATGAGTGTCGCCAGCACGTACAGGACTGCCTGGTCTCGGTGCATGGTGACTCCGTGATCGTCGTCCTCGGCGGTGCTGCAAAGCCGGCCGAGTCCTCCGCCACGGCGTCACCGCATGCCGAGCTGGCCTCCGCCGCCGACCGTATCGCAGCCGACCTGGACGGCGCAGTGGTGATCGGTCCGGTGGTCGACGGAGTTGCGCAGGCTGGTCACTCGCTGCGCTCTGCCTTGGCCGGTCTGCGTGCCCTGCCCGGCTGGTCCGAGGCCCCGAACCCATGTCGCGCCGATGATCTGCTGCCCGAGCGCCTGCTGGCCGGGGACCCCCTAGCGAGTGAGCAGATTCAGGCCCTGGTAACCGGACCGTTACGCGAAATGGGTGTCCTGTATGAGGAGACTGTCGTCACCTACCTGGCGCTGGGGCGCAGCCTGGAGATGACGGCGCGTACTCTGTTCGTCCACGCCAATACGGTCCGCTACCGGCTGGGCCGGGTGAGCAAGCAGATCGGCTGGGATGCCACCGACGCCCGCGACGGGCTGGTACTGCACCTGGCCGTGATCGTCGGTCGGCTCACTGCCGGCCCGACTCAGTAGTGCGTCGTTAAGCGACCTCCGCATCCAAAGCAATCCACCCCATGCAATATAAGGAGCTCATCATGACCGACTCCCCCACCGACATCCTCGCAGCAGTCACCCAGATCGTCGCCGAGGAGGCCGGCGTCGACACGGCACTGGTCACGCCCGACTCCCGGTTCACCGAGGATCTGGACATCGATTCCCTGGGCCTGCTCACAATCGCCACCCAGGTGGAGGAACGCTTCGGCATCACCCTCGACGATGCTCTGATCCCAACACTTACCACGGTCGGTGCCCTCGTGGACCTGGTTGGCCGCAACAAGCGCTGAACGCCGTCGTGCCGCGAACCGTGCCCGCCCCCGAGACCCGCACCGTCATGGTGACGGGGCTCGGGACCATCAACCCGTTGGCGGGGGACGCACCCCGAACCTGGCAGGCGTTGCGTGCCGGGCAGTCGGCAGCGCGTGGGCTCACAGCCGACTGGGCGCGCGACCTGCCGGTGCGGATCGCCGCGCCGCTTGCTGTTGAACCCGCTGATTACCTATCCGCTCGGGAGCACCGCCGCCTGGACCGGGCCAGCCAATGCGCGCTGCTGGCCGCCCGTGAGGCATGGACGCATGCCGGCGCACCTACGGTCAAGCCGGAGCGATTGGCGGTGTCCATCTCGCCGGGAATCGGCCCGGTGGGGTCCGTCATGAGTACCTGGGATGATCTGCGCGAGCGCGGGCCGCGCCGTGTGCCGCCGACGGCGATTCCGGCACTGATGCCCAATGCACCGGCAGCAGCGGTGGGACTCGCGCTCGGCGCGCAGGCCGGCGTACACGCCCCGGTATCGGCGTGCGCCTCCGGCGCGGAGGCCATAGCCTACGGAGCGGACCTGATCACCCTGGGAAGAGCCGACATCGTCGTCGCCGGGGGCACGGACGCCTCCCTGCACCCTATGGTCGTAGCCGCCTTCGCCGCCATGCGAGCACTGTCGACACGAAATGACGACCCCGCCACCGCCTCCCGGCCCTTCGCCCCGGACCGGGACGGCTTCGTGCTCGGAGAGGGCGCCGGCGTGCTGGTGTTGGAGGCGGCGGAGCACGCCGCCGCTCGGGGCGCCCGCCCACTGGCAGTGCTGGCCGGCGCCGCCGTCACCGCTGACGCTTACGACGCCGTAAGACCAGACCCGGATGGTAGACAGCAGGAGCGAGCGCTGCGGCTGGCGTTGGAACGCGGTGGCCTGTGCCCCGGGCAGGTCGGTCATGTCAACGCTCACGCGACCTCCACCGGTGTTGGAGACGCCGTCGAGGCGCGCGTGCTAGCCCGCACCGTGCCCGGGGCGGCGGTCTCGGCGACTAAATCCGCAACCGGGCACCTGCTGGGCGGCGCCGGCGGCCTGGAGGCGGTGCTTACGGTGTTGGCTCTGCACGAGCGTTGGCTGCCGCCTACGCTGCTGCCAGCTGGCATCGATCCGGCCATCACAGAACTGGGCCTGGATGTGGTAGGTCCGCAGGGCCGGGACGTACCCGGCCTGGAGGCGGCTGTAAGTACGTCATTTGGCTTCGGCGGTCACAATGCGGCTCTGGCCTTCACCCATCTCCCCAACCACCGAGATCGGTAGATGTGGCCGTGGGCCCGCTACTCTCACTCGTCTTGCTGTCGCCTCAGCCCGGCGCCCTCAGCCGACTCGATGCAGCCAGCGCACTGGAGCCCCGGCGCCGGCGTAGCGGAAGGGCTCGAGCTCATCGTCCCAGGCCTGCCCAAGTGCCAGGTCGAGCTGCCGGCGCATGACGGCGGGTTGGTCGGCGTGGGCTAGAGCGGCACGCACACGATCCTCGGGAACCACCACGTTGCCGTGAACGTCGGTCTGGGCGTGAAAGATGCCCAGGTCGGGGGTGTGCGACCAGCGCCCGCCGTCGTAGCCGGGCGAGGCCTCCTCGGTGACCTCATAACGGAGATTCGCCCAGCCGCGCAGGGCACTGGTCAGTTGCGCGCCGGTGCCGACACGGCCTACCCAGCTGGTCTCGGCGCGCATCATCCCTGGAGCGGCGGGCTGCTCGGTCCACTCCAAGTGGACGCGACTGCCCAGCACCTCGGCCATGGCCCACTCAATATGCGGGCACAGGGCACGGGGCGCAGAGTGCACAAAAAACACACCGCGGGTGTAGGCACCGTTCACGTTGATCGCCTCCTGGTTGTTCCGAGATTCGTCTTCCCCTACGTTCTCGGATCATCCGGGCGCCTCGCGTGAAACACACGGCTCGTGACTGGATCATGCCAGAGCCGACGGCGCAAAGCCAGTCGCCGGGCCGCCTTGGCTCTAGGATCACCTACATGCCCGCTGAAACGAAACACTCTCGACAGCGGTTGTTGAGCCTGTGGGAACGTGCCACCGAATGGCCACTCATCACCGCCGCCGTCATCTTCCTCATCGTCTACGCCTGGGAGGTCATCGCGGATCTTCAGGGCCCTGCGCGTCGCCTCCCCGAGACGGTGATGAACATCGTGTGGGCCGTGTTCGCCGTGGACTACTGCGTGCGTTTCGCACTGGCCTCCGATCGGCCGCATTGGTTCACCCATCACTTGCCCGACCTCGCAGTGGTGGTGCTGCCCATGTTGCGACCGTTGCGGCTGGTTAGGTTGCTGGCACTGATCGGGGTCCTTCGCCGCAGCGCCGGAACCGCCCTGCGGGGACGCATCACCGCTTATACCGCCGGGAGCGTCGCACTGCTCTCTTTCGTGGCCTCACTGGCGGTATTGGATGCCGAACGGGCAGCGCCGGGCGCATCGATAACCACATTCCCGGACGCCGTGTGGTGGTCGCTGGTCACTATCACCACGGTCGGGTACGGCGACCTTGTACCTGTGACGACGGTCGGCCGATGCACCGCCATACTGCTCATGATCGGTGGCGTGGCCGTGATCGGCGTGGTCACCGCCACCCTCGCCTCCTGGATCGTCTCCCTGGTCAATGAGGAGAGCCAAGAACAGGAAGCGGCTACACAGGCGCAGGTGACCGCACTACAGGACCAGGTTTCGGCTCTTTCAGAGCAGTTGCGAGCATTGACGCCGTCGCGCACCGCCACGGCGAGCATGCACCCTGGAAACAACGGAACCCCGGCCGCTGGGGACCGGGGTTCGGCTGGGCTCCCGCGGTTGGACTCGAACCAACAACCGTCCGATTAACAGTCGGATGCTCTGCCATTGAGCTACGCGGGATCGCACCGGGTGCGGGTGGAACTGTAGCAAGCCGGTGGCGCGAAGGTCGAATTGAGTCCCGTCTTCGGCGCGGCGCCATGACGCCGGAAAATCAGATTGTGGGAAGCCCCACACCGTCTCGAGCGCGCCTGCGCAGCTCAGCCAAGACGGCTCTCCCCCTCGCATCCAGCCCCGCCAAGGCATGGGCGGGCAGGTCGCTGGCCAGGTACAGCTCCCCCTCCGGGTCCCGGCGGACGCTTACCGTCACTTGCTTACCGTCGGGCAGGGTACCGGTCACGGAATGGACCAGAGCCGACTCGACCCCCTGTCGCAGCGCCCGGGCGAAAGGCGCGACGTCCACCCGCACGGTTACCTCTCCTTGGCTGATCTCGGCAGGGACCACCAGCAGCAGCGGTCCAGAATCGTCGGTCCAATTCAGGGTGAAGGTCGACACCTCCGAGTCCCAACGACCGCGTTCCACCTCGTGCCAACCCTTACGCACCTCCACGCCGTCGCGGCCCACCACGGTAAGAAAGCGAGTAGTCGCCACCGCCCAGCGGGAGGCGTCGTCGGAAAGCGGCACCGCCCCTAACACCCGCCCATCGGCCGATACCAGCGCGGACAGTTCCGGCGGGAGTGTGGCTCGACGTCGCAGGCGCGCAACAATGCCGGACGGTGCTGCGGACTGGGGGGAGGCTTTGCGCGAGCGGGTCACGACCCCAGGCTAGATGATCGAGCAGTGCAACTCGTCGCCAGGCGCGTTATCGACCGATCTCGATGGTCAGATCGACCGATCTCGATGGTCAGATCGACCGATCTCGATGGTTAGATCGACCGATCTCGGTGGCTGACGTGCGAGGATGTACCCATGGCTTACCGCGACATCCGCATAATCGGCGATCCGGTGCTGCGCACCGTTTGCGACCCGATCACCGACATCGACGACTCCGTCAAGGCATTGGTGGAGGACCTACTCCAGACCGTCGACGAGGACGGACGCGCAGGCCTGGCCGCCAATCAGATCGGAGTGAGTCTGCGCGCCTTCTCCTGGCATGTCGACGGAGAGATCGGCTACATCCTCAATCCGCGGATCGTTGAGTTGTCGGAGGACGAGTTCCAGGACGGCGACGAGGGCTGTCTGTCGGTGCCCGGCCTGTGGTTCCCCACCGAGCGCGCCTGGTATGCGCGCGCCGAGGGCATTGACCTGGACGGCAAGAAGGTAGTTGTGGAGGGCGAGGAGCTCATGGGACGCTGCATCCAGCACGAATGTGACCACCTTGACGGCCGCTTGTACCTGGATCGACTGTCCCGCAAGAATCGGGCACAGGCTATGCGAGAATTGCGCGAACGCGGCCTGTAGTCCCGCCGCGGGCCGGTACGAACCAGGTTCCGGTACGCGCCACGCGCCAGAAGGCCTCGCACCGACGCGTGGTGCGGTTCATGCCTGTCGGGCCATCTGCATACGCCGGTTCTCCAGGCCGGTTATCTCCTCGAAGACCTCCCGGTACCCGGCGTCATTCGGGCTCATGCGCCGCTGGCGGGAACGCAATTCCGTCAGTCGCCGATTGATACCGGTGCGGGCCAGGGCGGACAGTACGCCGGAGACGTAGCGCTCGACGGCGTCCGGGTCGGCCTCACCTTCCCGGTTGCCTCGTGGGGCGGGCAGTGGCAACGGGGCGACGGCGAGTTCGGTGACCGCCGCACCCACCGGACCGTAGGCCCCGGCGCGCACCCGCTCCAGCCAGCGGGTGGTGGCGCGCTTGACGGCGTCGGGTCCGGCCAGTCCCGCGCTTAACGCGTGTTGCACGAGCTCATCGACCTGCGCGGCTCCGCCGGCCGCCTCGATGGCCTCAAAGACGGCACGGTGGATCGGTACGGAGAAGGCGACCGCGTTGATGTCGTCCGCGCCGATGCGCGCGGCGATCTGGGGGGCTTGCACAATCACTTCCAGCGCCCGCCGCTCCAGTTTCTCCACCGGGTCGGTCACCGGCGGCAGGCCGGGGCGATCCTCCGCCATCATCTGACCGATCGGCTCGGCAACGCCGTCGCCACCCGGAGCGCCGATAACCGAGCTGCCGGGCCGTGGGCCGCGCCGCTCGGCGGCCCGCACAGCCCCGACCGCCTCGCTCTCCGGCAGTCCCAACCAGCCCGCCAGACGTCTCGTGTACTCCCGTTTCAGGGCCCGGTCACGGATACCGGCGACTACGGGCGCCGCTGAACGCAGTCCCTGCACCCGCCCCTCGGCGGTGTCCAGGTTCAGGTTCGCCAGGGATGCGCGAATCACGAACTCGAATAGGGGCACACGCCGCCCGAGCAGGCGCGGTATGGCATCAGGCCCCTCCTCCATGCGCAGATCGCAGGGATCCAGTCCACGTGGTTCAACCGCTACGAAAGTCTGCGCGGCGAAGTGCTGATCCTCCCCGTAGGCACGCAGGGCCGCCTTCTGACCTGCGGCGTCGCCGTCGAAGGTGAAGATGATCTCGCCGCCGCGAACCCGGTTACCCGCGATCACCCCGGCGGAGGGATCGGCGGCATCGCCCAGCAGACGGCGCACGATGCGCACATGATCCGGACCGAAGGCAGTGCCGCAGGTGGCCACCGCAGTGGGTACTCCGGACAGATGCGCAGCCATGACATCGGTATAACCCTCGACGACGACGATCTGATGGGTGCGGGCGATCTCCGTCTTGGCCAGGTCGATCCCGTACAGCACCTGCCCCTTGTGGTAGATGGCTGTCTCAGGGGTGTTGAGGTATTTGGGAACGGTCTTGTCCGCATCCGACAGCCGACGCCCGCCAAAGCCGACCGGGGCTCCGGTAACGTCATGGATGGGCCATACCAGCCGATCCCGGAAGCGATCGTAGACGCGGCCGGAGCTGCCGCGCCCGCACAGCCCTGACTCAACCAGCTCCCGCTCGGTAAAACCGTGGGAACGCAGCAGATTGGCCAGGTTGTCCCAGCCCTCCGGGGCGTAGCCCACGCCGAAGTGGGCGGCGGCACTGCGGTCGAAGCCTCGGCCGGTGAGGAAATCACGGCCCGCCTGGGCGGCAGGCGTGGCTAGTTGCTCTTGGAACCAGGCCTCGGCCAGACGGTTTGCCTCCAGCAGCCGCTGCCGGGTCCCCGGCTCAATGCCCCGCTTGACGGCGCCGCCCTGTTCATATCGCAGCTGCACGCCCACGCGGCCAGCCAGGTACTCCACTGCCTCGGTGAAAGACAGATGGTTGATCTTCTGCACGAAGTCGAAGACGTCGCCACCCTCACCACAACCGAAGCAGTGCCACAGCCCCAGTTGAGGACGTACGTTGAAGGAGGGGGTGCGCTCATCGTGGAAGGGGCACAGCCCTTTCAAGGCGCCCACGCCCGCGCTCTTGAGCGTGACGTGCTCGCCGACGACGTCCTCGATCTTGGCGCGCTCACGCACCGCATCGATGTCCTCGCGCTTGATCAGTCCCGCCATAGTCCCATCCTAGGCGAGGGCTGCTAAACGAACCGTGGCCCCGATCGCAGCGACCGACCCGCCTAGAACGCGGACAGCATTCCACACAGACGTGCATGCCAGGCCTGTGCGGAGGTGTCCGTCAGGGAGGCGATCTGGTCCACCACGGCACGCAACCGTCCGGCGTCATCGGCCGCCTCGTTCCAGGCCTGAGCGAAAACGGGCTCCAGGTGCCGGCCTCCCGCCTCGAGCAGGACGTCGGCCAGATCGAACAACTCGGTGCGCTGACGCAGATACACGGGCTCATGCTCACGGGGCGCCATTACGTAGCGCACCGCCGCACCCTTCAGGACCATGATCTCGGCGGCCGTCTGCTCGGGGATGACCAGGTCTGCGTCATAGCGGGTCAGCGGCCCGTAACCGAAGACCTCCCTGGTGGCACCTGCGACGGCAGAGATGAAGCGGCCGATGAGCTGACTGGTCAGGTTCTTCAATCGCGCCGCATCCGCGAGCGCCCCGCTGTAAGAACGGATCCAGAACGGCTGGCGGACCAGTCGCTCCCAGGCCGCGCCGAGAGTGTCGGCGCTCATGGAGCCGCCGTACCAGGAGCGAGTTGCATCCACCAATGTGACGATCTCAGCGCTATCGGCCAGCAGGGCGGGATCCATTCTGAATAGGGCGATGGCGTCCTCCACGTCGTGGACCGAATAGCCGACATCATCGGAGAAGTCCATGATCTGGGCCTCCAGGCACCTGCGGCCCGCCGGGGCGTCGGTGCGCATCCAAGCGAAGATCTCACGGTCCTGCTCATAGCAGCTGTATTTGTTAGCGGAGCGTCCGGCGGGGCCGCCCGGCCCCTCCCCCTTGGTCCAGGGGTACTTGGCGACGGCGTCCAAGCCGGCCCGGGTCAGGTTCACCCCCACACCGCGGCCGGTGGAGTCCAGCGTCTTGGGCTCTAGGCGGGTCAGGATGCGGAAGGTCTGGGCATTGCCCTCGAAACCCCCGATGGACTGGGCCACCACATCCAGCGCCTGCTCCCCGTTATGACCGTAGGGCGGGTGGCCCAGGTCGTGGGACAGGCAGGCGGCGTCGACCAGATCGGGATCGCAGCCCAGTGCCTGGCCCAGGGCGCGACCCACCTGGGCGACCTCCAGGGAGTGGGTCAGGCGGGTGCGCACAAAGTCGTCGCTGGAAGGCCCCAGCACCTGGGTCTTGGCGCCCAGGCGGCGCAGAGCGGAGGAGTGAAGTATTCGGGCCCGATCACGCTCGAAGGGGGTGCGTTGGGGATTCTTGGGCGGTTCGGGCACGAAGCGTGCCACGTCGGTGGCGCCGTAACCGATCAGATCGCCGGTGTCCTCGTCCGCGCCGCCCACGCCGGGCCACACCGCGCCTGGGGGGTGCTCTTGTGAGACGGACATGAGTCCAACGTATCGCAGGACGTGGCGGCAGCGTTCCTGACGGCGGGTTACTATGGCTCAGGCCGTCGCTGTACGGCTTTGCAGGATGTCTTGTCACTGGGACTCGCACACGGCCCCCGCGGGCCGGGTGTGGCCCGCAGGTCCGGGTAGCTCCCGGCGGAAGGGAACCGGTTGCCGTGACCACCATGACGACGCTCATCCACCGCGCATACGCCGGTCCGGCACAGTGGTGGCGCAACGGGCTCGTGTATGAGATCGCCTCACCCGAGCTCGGCGCCGAGCAACTGGACGGCCTGGGCGGCATCTGCGAGCATGTCGTCTCCCTGGGCTTCGACGCCATCCTGCTGCGTCCCTCCCGGCTCGCCACCAACTCCGCCACGACGGTCTTCCACCGTTTCGCCGAGCGTGCCCACGAGGTGGGCCTACGCGTGATCGTCCGGATCTCCGGCGCCCTGGGCCCGGTGACGGGCTTGTACGCCCGCCAGGACAACCAGATCATCACCGGCCACGAGCGCGACTACGAAGGGCTGGTCGAACGGTCCGCGAGCTTCCTGGCCGGCGGTGCCGACGGCGTGGACCTGGGCATGATCATCCCGCCGGAGGTGTCGGATGAGTCCGACCTGGAGCGCCTCAGCGAGTACTTCACGGCCGTGCAGTCCCTACTGGCCGAGTACGTGCCCGAGGGCACACTCGGTGCCGATGTGTCGGCCAGCTACCCTGACGCACTGCGCCACCATTTGCAGGACGACTGGCTGCATCACCTGCGCGATGATCGCCTCATGCTCTCCCGCTGGGATCGGGAGTCACTCACCGCTGCCATCACGGGCTCACTGGCGGAGCACGACCGTTTCGGCGCCCCTCCCGTGTGGCGCTATCTACCCAGCTACCGTCTGTTGGACTCGGTGAGGCCCGGTGACGGGAATCGCTGGTTCGAGACCGCCCCCGGCCCACAGCTGCGCCGACGCGCCTTGGCCCTGCAGGCTCTTGTGCTGGCGCTGCCCGGCGCCGTCTATCTGCGCCAGGGGGATGAGATCGGCATGCCGGACGAGGACAGGCCGCTAGACCCGTTGGCACTGGCCGAGGTCGTTAATTCCCTGGCTGCCTCCCAGGGCTCCGAGTTCGGCTCTCCACTGGCCACCGTCCGCCATGCCACCTACGTGCGTCGTGAGCATAACCTGGCGGCAGCGCCCTTCGCCTTTGTCGAGGGGCTGGAGTGGTGCCCTCGGGACGTGCTGGTGGCGTTGACTCGGGATGTACTGGTGCTGGTCAACACCTCGCCGCGGGCGCTGATGCTGCCCGAACACGCCGAGGTGCTGCTGTCCTCGGCAGCTTTGGAACAGGATGGCGGCAGCCTGATAGTGCCGCCGACAACCACGGTGTGGACCGGAGCTGCCACTGTTGCCTGAGGCACCACTCTGCAACTTTTTTGCACCGCACCCCGGGTGTTCTTGCATGGCTTGCAGATGTGCGTTACATTTTTTCCCGTCATCTCATCAGCTCCATTCAGATTCGAAGGAGAATCACGGTGTCTCTCAATCGCCGGTCCTTCCTCTCCATGACCGCCATTGCCACCACCCTCGCCGCCGCTGCCGCATGCAGCTCCGACGACGCTCCCTCAGATGCAGGGTCATCCTCCGCTCAGGCCGATACTCCCCCGGCCGAGGGCGCCGAGGAACAGGTCGTCCGCGATGACAGCGCAGACCTGGTCATCTGGACCGATGAGGTCAAGGCGGGCGCGCTGAAGGACATCGCCCAGGAGTGGGGCAATAAGCAGGACATCAACGTCGCGGTGCAGATCGTCGCCGACGATCTCCAGGGCAACTTCATCGCCGCCAACTCCGCAGGCAACGGCCCGGACATGATCGTGGCCGCACACGATTGGATCGGCAACCTGGTCCAGAACGGCTCGATCTCCCCCATCACGCTGGACTCGGCCGCAGAGGCCAATTACAGCCAGATCGCCCTGGACGCGGTCACCTACAACGGGCAGTACTACGGCGTGCCCTATTGCGTGGAGACGCTGGCTCTGTACGTGAACAAGGACCTGACCGACGTTACCGCGCCGGCCACCATTGAGGAGCTGGCTGAGGCCGGCCAGGCCTCCGGCGCCGACCTCGTGCTCTCCCTTCCCGTGGGCGAGTCCGGTGACGCCTACCACATGCAGCCGCTGTACACCTCCGGCGGTGGATACCTGTTCGGCAAGAAGGACGACGGCTCCCTGGACGCCACCGACCTGGGCGTGGGCGGCGAGGGCTCAATTGCCGCCGCCGAGAAGATCGGGGCGCTGGGCCAGCAGAAGGTTTTGAGCAAGACCGTGAGCGGCGACAACGCCATCTCCTTGTTCACCGAGGGCAAGGCCGCCTACCTCATCTCCGGCCCCTGGGCCATCGCAGACATCACCAAAGCCGGTATCAACTACGAGGTATCCAAGATTCCCGGCTTCGAAGGCATGGGAGAGGCACGCCCCTTCGCCGGTGTCAACGCCTTCTTCGTCGCCAATGCCGGAAAGAACAAGGCCTTCGCAGAGACCTTCGCGGCCGAGATCGCCAAGGACTCCTCTATCGCCGAGGCCATGTACGCCATTAACCCGCTGCCTCCAGTCCAGCAGGATCTGGCCAAAAAGCTGGAGTCCAGCGACGCCAACATGGTCAAGTTCGTCGAGTTCGCCGCTGGTGCCGACCCGATGCCCTCCATTCCGGAGATGGCCGCCATCTGGGGACCGCTGGGAATGGCCGAGGCCAATATCGTCGACGGCGCCGATTCCAAGTCCACCATGACCAGCGCCGCAGAAGAGATCAAGTCCACGCTGGGACTGTGAGCCGTAGGGGGCAGGCGGCAGCCGTGCCGTCTGCCCCCACGGCCCTTGTGCCTATAGCCGGCCTGCATCACGCACCGCCTAGGGGCCGAGCGTCCAAGACTCCTGGACCGCTCGGCTCTCCTCGATCGGTTTCGCCCCGCCCCTGACCTGCCACCTCTGCTATCCATCTGTCTTTCAGGCTTATGAAAGGTCATTCGACGATGACGTCCCCAACCGCCCACACCGGCGGCGGCCGCGCGGCCTCAGGCGCGGACAACCCAGACAGCCCGCAGTCGCCTCCTAACCGCATGCCGCGGGAACGGACGACGACGATCCGCTCCGTGCTCGGGCGGATACTCGTCCTCGGTGCCGCCCTCGCCGTCGCGGCCTACCTGCTACCGCTGCTGTTCGCCGGGCGGATGTGGTTGTGGATGTTCATCGTGGTGGCGGCCACTGTCGCCATCTTCGTCCTGTTCTCCACCAGGCGGTTCATCCCCGGCAAGTACTTCTTCCCGGGCACCTTCTTTCTGGTGGTATTCCTGATCGTGCCGATAGTCATCACGGTCCAGACCGCCTTCACCAACTTCGGCGACGGCTTCCGCGGCACCAAGGAGGAGGCCATCACCACCATCACCAACAATTCCGTGGTCCAGGCCGCCGACTCCGCCCTGTACAACCTCTCCGTGGCCACCACCGGCAGCCTGGAGGAGGGTCCCTTCACCCTGTTCCTGGTCGATGCCGAAACCGGGGAGGTGTTGTACGGCGCCGATGGGGAGATGGTCCAGTCCGCCACCGAAATGGACGTCACGGTCACCGATGGCTACGTCACCGCCGCCGCCGGCTACACCGTCCTGAACGGCAAGCAGGTCAACACCGCCTATGACACGATCTCCAACCTGACTCTGTCGGTATCCGACACCAGCGCCATCAAGGTTCAGGGCGTGCGCTCGGCCTTCGAGGGCATCAAGACAATGGTGTACGACGAGCAGACCGACTCGATCACCAACACCCAGACGGGCGAGGTGTACACGGTACAGAAGATCGGCAACTCTGATTACTTCGTCAATGCCGACGGCGAACGCCTGGTCCAGTCCTGGAAGCAGGACATAGGACTGGCCAACTTCCAACGCCTGTTCGGCAACCAGAATCTGCTCAAGCAGCTGGGCGGAGCCTTCTCCTGGACCCTGATCTTCGCCGCCGGCTCCATGCTGTTCACCTTCCTCCTGGGCTACTTCCTGGCCCTTACCCTCAATGACGACCGCATCCGCGGCAAGAAGCTGTACCGCTCTCTGCTGCTGCTGCCCTATGCGGTTCCCGGCTTCATCTCCCTGCTGATCTGGTCGAACTTCTACAACCGGGACTTCGGTCTGATCAACGAGTTACTCAACCTGAACATCGACTGGCTCGGCAACCCGACCTGGGCGAAGATCGCTGTGCTGCTGACCAACACGTGGATGGGCTTCCCCTACATGTTCATCGTGTGCACCGGCGCTTTGCAGTCCATCCCCGATGAGCTGAAAGAGGCCGCGCGCATCGATGGAGCCTCCGGCTGGCAGACCACCACCCGCGTAATCACCCCGCTGCTGCTGGTCTCGGTCGCGCCCCTGCTCGTGAGCACTTTCGCCTTCAACTTCAACAACTTCAACGCCATCCAGTTGCTCACCGAGGGCGGCCCCTTCGCACCCGGTGAGTACACCCGCGGCGGAACCGACATCCTCATCTCCATGGTTTACCGCATCGCCTTCGGCGGATCGGGGGCCGACTACGGCTTCGCCTCGGCCGTATCCGTTGTCCTGTTCCTCATCACCGGCGTCCTGGCCGCGGCACAGTTCACCGCCACACGCCGCCTTGAGGACATCAACTGAACGCGCCAGAAGGAATTGATTGACAATGACTGAAGTTACAAGCTCCACTACTCGCCCGGCACCCAGCTCCCCCGAAACCACGGGAACAGAACCGAAGCAGAATCGGATGCCCTTCGGCCGCTGGTTCCGCGAAGTAGGCTGGCGCCACGTCGTTGGCGTACTGGCGCTCGTATTCGCCGCCTTCCCGATCCTGTACGTCGTCTCCGCCTCCCTGAACCCCCTGGGAACGGTGGCGTCGACCTCGCTGATCCCCAGCCGAGTGAGCCTGGTCAACTACCAGACGCTGCTCAATGGCACCAGGGGCCCCTTCATCCGCTGGTACTTGAACACCATGATCGTGTGCGCCGCGGTGGCGGCGATGCAGATCTTCTTCTCCGTGCTGGCCGCCTACGCCTTCAGCCGCTTCCGCTTCAAGGGCCGCCGCGGCGGACTGCTGGCGCTGCTGCTGATCATGATGTTTCCCGCCACCCTTTCAATGATCGCCATCTACAACATGATCTCCGACATCGGGGAGGTGCTTCCCTCAATCGGGTTGAACACGCTGCTGGGGTACTGTCTGGCCCTAATGGGTGGTGCACTGGGACAGGTCTGGCTGATCAAAGGCACCTTCGACACTATCCCCAAGGAGCTGGATGAGGCCGCCATCCTCGACGGCTGCACCCACTGGCAGGTCTTTTATCGGATCCTGCTGCCCTCCCTCAAGCCCATTCTGGCCACCACCTTCCTCCTGGCTTTCGTCGGCATCATCTCCGAGTTCATCCTGGGTTCAATCTTCCTGACCGACGATTCCAAGAAGACCCTGGCGGTCGGCCTGTACGGCATGCTCTCCGGCGACCGCTCCAACAACCTTGGCATCTTCGCCGCTGGCTCGGTTATGACCATGATTCCTGTGATCGCCCTGTTCCAGTATCTGCAGAAGTACATCGTGGGCGGCGCTACCGCCGGTGCGGTTAAGGGTTGAGCGAAGGCCCGTGTCATGACATGTCTGAACCACACGCGCTATCTGGCCCAGCCCCATCACGACACCGGCCCCGCCTACCTCCTGGGCGCGCGGCATCCGGGAGCCCGGCTGACCGCACGCTTGTGGGTGCCCTCCTCCTGGCAGCCCGAGCGCATCGTCCTGCGGCAGGTGATTGACGGAGAGCCGGACCTATCCTCGGCCCGGCCGGTGGCCAGTTCCGAAGCCGGCACCTGGTGGGAGGCGACCATCCGGCTCGTCAACCCGGTCAACCACTATCGCTTCTTGCTGCTGACCCCCGCCGCTGGCCACCCCTACATGTGGTTTCACGCCGCAGGCCTGTCCGATCATGACGTCCCCGATGCCACTGACTTTCGCGTCCTGGCCGCTGACGACGCCCCGGACTGGGTTCTTGACGCGGTGTGCTACCAGATCTTCCCGGACCGCTTCGCGGCCCGCATCCCACCCCGGGAGCGCATCGCTCCGGCCTGGGCACAATCGCACCACTGGCTGGATGAGCCGCCCGTCGCCGGTGACCCCAGCGCAGCGGCCTGGTACGGCGGGGACCTGGACGGCATCACCGACCACCTGAGCTATCTGCAGGGATTGGGCGTGAACACCGTCTACCTGACCCCGGTGTTCCCAGCCGGCTCTGTGCATCGCTACGACTCCACCAGTTTCGATCATGTCGATGCCCTGCTCGGAGGCGACGCGGCCCTGGCCCGCCTGTCGGAGGCACTGCACAGGCGCGGCATGCGCCTGCTGCTGGACCTGACCACCAACCACACCGGCGTCCGCCATGACTGGTTCCGCAGGGCGGTGTCCGACGCGGAGTCCGCCGAGGCCGGTTTCTACTCCTTTGAGCGTCACCCCGACCGGTACGCCACCTGGTTGGGAGTGGACTCCATGCCCAAACTCGACCACCGCTCCGAGGCCATGCGCGACCGGTTGCTGCGAGGAATGGATTCGGTGACCGCCCGCTGGCTGCGTCCGCCCTACAGCGCCGACGGCTGGCGCACGGATGTGGCCAATATGACCGGACGCAGCGGCATGGTCGACCTGGCTCATCAGGCCGCGGCAGACATGCGTGCCACCATGCGGCAGGTGGAGGCGGAAACCTCTCGAGGTCTGTGGCTGGTGGCCGAACACGGCCACGACGCCTCCGGCGACCTGACTGGAACGGGCTGGCACGGTACCATGAACTATCACGGCTTCACCCGACCACTGTGGTCCTGGCTGGCCGACCCCGACCCCGCCGATAACCTGAGCTGGCCGGGTGTTGACAACGGCATTCCCCGAATCCCGGCCGGCCCGGTCTCCCGGGGTGTGCGCCAGTATGCCGCCCGCATGCCCGGCACCTGCCTGACCCACTCCATGAACCTGCTGGGCTCGCACGACACGCCGCGTATCCGCACCGTGGTTGGCTCCCGTGAGGCCCAACTGGTGGCCGCCACCGCACTGTTCACGGCTCCCGGCGTGCCAACCGTGTTTTCCGGCGACGAACTCGGCGCCACCGGGCGCACCGGCGAGCACTCCCGCACCACCATGCCCTGGAGCCGTCCGCCGGGCAGCGCGCCCACAGACGAGCTGAATGATCGGGGCGCCTGGGGACCGGTCGACCGCGTCATGCTGGACCGCTACCGGCTGCTGGGGCGGCTCCGGCGCGAACTGCCGGCGCTTCGACGCGGCGGCATGCGTTGGGTGCATGCCGAGGATGACCTAATGGTCTGGCTGCGCACCCACCCGGAGGGAGACGTGCTGGTGGCCCTGGCCCGAGCGGGGGGAACCAGCTTGGATCTGCCGCTGGCTTCGCTTCCCGCCGGGGCGGTCGCTGCCGTGGAGGCGATGGACGGCATCGATATCACCGTCGTCGGCGCAATGGACGGCCGCCTGACCATAAACGCCACCGGCCCTGGCTCGGCGATCGTCATGCTGCGTCCCGGATACGCACCCACGGAGTCAGCCCGTAACCGCTAGGCGCGATACGCATGCCTGGCCTAACCCCGTTTCGAGTATGGACACTCACCAGCCGCAGCCGCTGATTTCCCCTTAGGATGGGCATCGTGCAACAGCGCATCACCCTTGCTGACATCGCCGAGCAGGCCGGTGTCTCCACCGCGACCGTCTCCCGGGTCCTGAACGGCAAGTCGAATGTCGCGGAAGTCACTCGCCGTCAGGTGCTGGTCGCCCTGGACCTACTCGGCTACGAGCGCCCCGAATCGCTCCGCCAGGCTTCCAAGGGCCTGGTGGGTCTGATCGTGCCCGAGTTGAGCAACCCGATCTTCCCGTTGTACGCCCAGGAGATTGAGCAGCTGCTGGCACCCAGCGGGCATACTCCGCTGCTTTGCACCCAGACGCCGGGCGGCACCAGTGAGGACGAGTACATCGAGATGCTCGTGGACCGGGGTGTAGCCGGCATTATCTTCGTATCCGGACGCCACTCAGACACCGGTGGAGACGTCACCCGCTACCAGCGGCTGCGGGAACGGGGGGTGCCGCTGGTGACCATCAACGGCAACGCCTCCACCATCAAGGTTCCCGGCTTCGCCACCGATGACCGGGCGGCGGCGCGCATGGCGGTAGATCACCTGGCCAGCCTGGGACACACCCGTATCGGCCTGGCAATAGGCCCCGGACGGATGGTCCCGGCCCAGCGTAAACGAGCCGGCTACGAGGACGGCATGCATAGTGATCTGCCGGACCAGTCGCTGCGTATCGTCGAGACCCTATACACCTATGAGGGCGGTGCCAGCGCCGCCGTTCGGCTGCTGGATCAGGACTGTACGGGCATCATCTGCGGTTCGGACATAATGGCACTGGGGGTCATCTCCGGTGTGCGCGCCTCCGGAAAGACCGTCCCGCAGGACGTGTCCGTGATCGGCTACGACGACTCCCCGCTGATCCCCATGACTAATCCGCCGCTGACCACCGTGCGTCAGCCGGTTGCCGCGATCTGCCGGGCTGCGGTCACCACCCTGATGGCGGCCATAGGCGGCGAGCAGCCGGCCGACACCGAGTTGCTTTTCACCCCCGACCTGATCGTGCGCGGGTCCACGGCCCCCGCTCCGCACACCCTCCTCCCCTGACCCACCCACCTCATCCAGATCGGCTGATTAACCATCGAGATCGGCTGATATGGCGATGATGTGCCTCAGCGGGACCATGTGCGCGCCAGGCGCGCCCCCATCTCAACAAGCCGCGCGCGCAGCTGGACGGCACCACCGGCATTCCAACCGCCCTCCCGGTTGCCGTCCGTTCCCTCCAACGAATAAGCCGATACCACACCCGCCGCGGCGAGCTCGCCACGCGGCGCCGCCATACGCCCCGCAATCAGCACTGTCGGCAGCGCCGAGTTAACGGCTGCCTCGCCAACCACCGCGACCACGCAGTCGGCAACAACATCAAAAACCTCTCCGGCCGCTGTTACCACCAGATCCTGACCGGCGACAGCCCCGTCCAGGTCCAACAGCCGGGCCATCACGCGGGGACCGGGTAGGGCGCGGGCCCCAAGTGCGCGCAACACCAGGGCCGCTCCCCCGCCTGCACCGGTGCCCCGGGAAACAACCGACGACGGCGAGGCCCCCTCAGCCCCTGCACCCACGATCGGCAGGGTTCCGCCTTGATTGGCGAAGGCCAGCTCGGCGATCCGCGACGCCGCCGCGCAGGCTTTCAGGTTCAGCTCCTGGGCTCGCTCCCCACTCAATGTGCTCACCTCGCTCAGCGCCTGGCCTGCGCCCGAGACACCGCCCAACGGGGTGTCATCAGCCAGGGCGAGTACCAGCTCGCGACCGGCAATCAGTGCACGCGCAGACTCCAGCCCACCGAGTGCTTCCAGCGCCCCGAGCCCGCCGTCATGCACAGCGGTTGACGCCAGGGTAACCACAAGCATGTCGCCGGGCGCCGTCAATCGCAGGGCGGCGGCCAGCGCCTGCCCCAGTCCCGCCGTCGTTCCTGATTGGGCCTCGAGTGAGGCCTGCTCGCGGTCAGCCGGCAGGGCCAGCAGTCGGGCCGCGTCCAGCAACCAGGTGGCACCCATAACGCCCCGGCGCGCGCTGCTCATTACCGCCGGTGCGGCGTGTTGCAGGCGTAGCAGATCCACCTCCCGGATCTGTCCGAGCGGCCCCGCCGCGTGCAGGGCGGTGCGGGAAGCGACCCGTGCTTCGGGAAGCGCCTGCGCCGTGCCGGGCCCGCCGTCGGGCAGCGGCAGGATCGTCACGACGTCGTCGGGCCTGTCGTGTGCCCAGCCGACGGCGATCTGTGCGGCCACACCGTGGGCGTCAAGCCCCAGCTCAGGCCCAGCCACTGGTACCCCGCCGGGCTCGGGGAACATGGGTCCCGGCGCCACGAGCACTCGCATACGTTCCGCCCCTAGCGCCTTGTCAATCGGCAACAGCGCCGCCGAGCCGGGCCAGCAGCAGGATCTCGGCCGTAACAATGCGTTCAAGGTCTCCCAGGTGCATGGACTCGTCCTCACTGTGGGCGCGGGTGTCCGGATCCTCGATGCCGGTGACCAAGACCTGGGCTTCGGGGAAGGTCTCCTTCAAGGTGGCGATGAACGGAATCGAGCCGCCCTGGCCAATGTTTACGGCCTCGGTGCCGAAAGCCTCCGTAAGTGCCCAGTGGGCGGCGCGTCCCGCAGGTGTATCCGCGGCGCCGTCAAACGCGGGCCCCATCTCGCCGGAACTGACGGTGAGCACCGCTCCGAAGGGGATATGCGCCCGCAGGTGCGCCTCCAGGGCGGCGAGCGCAGCGGCCGGGTCCTGACCGGGCGCGATGCGCAGGGACAGGCGCGCAGTACAGGACGGGGCGAGGACGTTCCCCGCCACCGGTAGGGCAGTCACGTCCATGCCGATGACGGCCAATGCGGGCTTGGTCCACAGCCGGGCGGTCAGGTCGCCTGTGCCGGCAAGCGCAACACCGTCCAACACGCCCGCATCAGCACGAAAGTCGGACTCGGAGTACTCCGGAGAACCCGGAGCGGCCAGGGGATGGGAGATGAGCCCTTCAACCGCAACGTCACCACGGTCATCGTGCAGGGTAGCGATCAGACGGCACATGGCAGTGACGGCGTCGATGACTGGGCCGCCGTACTGGCCGGAGTGCAGAGCGTGATCGAGCACATCAAGGCGCACGTCCACCTGCACCACGCCGCGCAGCGAAGTGGTCAGCGCCGGCACCCCCACCCGCCAATTGGAGGAATCTGCAACCACAATTACATCGGCGTCCAGCTGCTCGCGGTAGGCGCCCAGGAAGTTCTCGAAGGACGGTGAGCCGACCTCCTCCTCTCCTTCAATGAACACGGTTACCGAGCAGGGCAGCTCGCCGTCATTCAGCTCGGCGAGCAGTCGTAAGGCATGCGCATGTGTGATCACGCCGGCGCCGTCGTCCGCCGCGCCCCGCCCGTACAGCCGCTCCCCGCGCCGCTCAGCAGTGAAGGGATCGGCCTGTCGCCACTTGCCAGGATCGCCGACCGGCTGGACATCGTGATGGGCGTACAGCAGCACCCGGGGGGCTCCGGCCGGGCCCTGCCTGTGGGCGAGCACGGCGGGGCGACCGGGCCCGCCCGGGCCAGCAACCGAGCTGACACGGGCCTGAAGTCCAGCGTCCCGCAGCAGGGCGGCAACATGCTCGGCCGAGCGGCTTACCTGAGTCGGATCGTGTCCGGTCGCGGAGACGGAGGGGATGGCGACCAGATCCGTAAGATCGGCGACCACCCGTTCGAAGGAGGCGCGGACGGCCGTGCGCGCGGCTTGGGCGGTAATCATGAGTTGCAGGGTAGCGCGGTCAAGCGGCTACTCTGTTCCCGTGAGTCTGTTAGAGAAGCTGCCGTTCGGCAAACGTGAGCGGGCCGACGCCGATACGGCCAGCAAACCGACCACCGCCGTCAAGAAGTCCGGCAAGGGGCGTCCCACCCCCAAGCGCAAAGACGCGCAGTCACGCAACCTGCACCCGATCGTGCCCGCCGACCGTAAGGCCGCCAAGCGTGAAGCGCGCGCCAAGCGGGACGAGGCCTGGGAGCGCCAGCGTCAGGCGATGCAGACCGGTGACGACCGCTACCTGCCGCCCCGTGACAAGGGCCCGATCAAGCGGTACATCCGCGACTACATAGATGCTCGCTTCTCCCTGGGCGAGTTGTTCATGCCACTGACTCTGCTGCTGATGATCGTGTTGATCGGCTTGTCCGCCCTCCGGCCCCTGATCAGCTACTACTTCATGTTGGCTATCTACCTGTTCCTGTTCGTTGCGATCGGCGACGCCGTGATCTGCTGGCGGCAGCTGCGACGCAGGCTGTACGCCAAGTTCGGCAGTGACAAGGTCCAGGAGCAGGGGATGATCTTCTGGTACATCTTCTCCCGCTGCTTCAATCTGCGTCGGTGGCGGCAGCCCGTCCCGCAAGTGGCCCGCAGGCAATATCCAGACTGAACGCAGGATGGCCGTTGGCTGAACGTCGACTGAACACCATCCGCCCCACCCCTCGTCGAGTTCGGTCGATATGACCGTCGAGTTCGGTCGATATGACGGCGCAGGTCAACGAACAATATTGTTGCATGGGCGTACTTACCGGGCTAGGCTGAAGTCATGGTCGCATATCGTCATCTCGGCAACTCCGGACTCAAGATCACCGAAATCACTTACGGCAACTGGCTCACCCATGGATCCCAGGTGGAGGCGGACACCGCCATTGACTGCGTGCACACGGCACTGGACCTGGGCATTACCAGCTTCGACACCGCCGATGTGTACGCGAACACAGTCGCAGAGGAGGTTCTGGGACAGGCGCTGAAAGGACAGCGTCGCGAGTCCCTGGAGATCTTCACTAAGGTGTACTGGCCCGTCGGCCCGAAGGGCCCCAATGACGTAGGCCTGTCCCGCAAGCACATCATGGAGGGCATCGACGGCTCGCTGCGCCGCCTGGGCATGGACTACGTCGACCTCTACCAGGCGCACCGCTACGACTATGCCACACCGTTGGAGGAGACCATGCAGGCCTTCGCCGACGTCGTCCGCTCAGGCAAAGCGCTGTACATCGGCGTCTCGGAGTGGACCGCCGAGCAGATCCGCTCCGGTCAGGAGCTCGCCACCCAGATGGGCTTCCGCCTGGTGTCCAACCAGCCGCAGTACTCCGCCCTGTGGCGTGTCATCGAGGACAAGGTGGTGCCCACCTCCACCGAGCTCGGCATGGGCCAGATCGTCTGGTCGCCGATGGCCGAGGGCGTCCTGTCCGGTAAGTACCTGCCCGGGCAACAGCCGCCGGCCGGCTCGCGCGCCACGGACGAGAAGGGAGGCAAGCAGATGATCAGCCGCTGGATGCGCGACGACGTACTCACCGCCGTCCAGAAGCTGAAGCCGATTGCCGACGACGCCGGGCTGTCCATGCCGCAACTGGCCATCGCGTGGGTACTCCAGCACGACTTCGTCTCCGCTGCACTCGTGGGCGCCTCTCGCCCCGAGCAGTTGAAGGAGAACGTAAAAGCATCCGGTGTCAAGCTGGGTGCGGACATCATGGCCGCAATCGATGCGGCTTTGGGCGACGTCGTCGAGCACGATCCGTCCCTGACCCGCTCCCCCGAGCAGCGTCCCGCCTGACGCGCCGAAGCAGAAACCCGAGACCGGTCGATGGCACAGCCATTTCGACCGGTCTCGGTGCTTTTTGGCTCTTCCGATTTTAGGGAGTAGCGGGTGGATGCGGGCCCGGCTCATAGCCAAAGACGTCCCAGTCGATCGGACAAGGAAGGGCCCCCTCCCAGCACACGCCCTCAGACTCGGCGGATTCATGCGGACCTGGGCGCAGCGCCGGGCCGAGGAACATCGTTCGTGCCGAATCCGGACACTCCCCCCGACCCGCCAGTCCCACCGACCGAACTCGATGGTAATAACGACCGAACTCGGCAAACACAGCCCCAAACCGGAAGAGCTGGTGATTTCGACCGGTATCGGTGGGTGGGTCAGTTCAGGGGACGCGGGGTGGTCGCCAGGGCGCGGTTGATGCGCCCGGGCCAGGCCGGGCCGTTGTAGATGAAGGCCGTGTAGGCCTGCAGCAGATCCGCACCGGCGTCGAGCATCAGTTCGGCGTCCATGATGGAGGAGATGCCGCCGACGCCGATGATGATCGGGCCCTCCCCCAGCCGGTTGCGTAGCCGACGTACGACCTGCAGCGAGCGCGGCAGCAGCGGCGCGCCGGACAGGCCGCCCTCCCCCAGGTCGTGGTCGATAGTGGTGTTGGTGGCCACCACCCCGTCCAGCTTCATGTCCAGGACCAGGTCGGCGACGGCATCGATGTCGTCCTCGGCCAAGTCCGGCGCAATCTTGACCAGCAGCGGCACGTGGCGGCGGGCGACGTCGTCAGCGGCCTCGCGCACGGCCGCTAGGATCGGGCGCAGCGCCTCGACGGCTTGCAGGCCGCGCAGGCCGGGGGTGTTGGGGCTGGAGACATTGACGACCAGGTAGTCGACCCAGCGGGCGACCTGCGCGGCGGAGTAGGCGTAGTCATCGGCGGCCCGGTCCAGTGGTGTGGTTTTGGTCTTGCCGATGTTGGCCCCGACGACGATCGATCGGCCGCGTGCGCTGGAACGCAGTCGCCGCAGCCGCTCGGCGGCCTCGTCGGCCCCGGAGTTGTTGAATCCCATGCGGTTGCGGACGGCGCGGATGGTCGGGTAGCGCCACATGCGGGGCTTGTCGTTGCCGGGTTGGGGACGGGCGGTGAAGGTGCCCACCTCCACGAAGCCGAAGCCGAGCATGTCCATGCCCTCCACGGCCTGCCCCTTCTTGTCCATGCCCGCGGCCAGTCCGAGGATCCCGGGGACGGGGCGCACGAAGGGCCCGCCCTGGTTCGCCGACGGCACGGGGAAGGCGGGGCGGCGCCCGAAGGCCTGCCGGACGACGTCGCGCACGAGCGGCACCTTGCTGGTGGCCTCGATCGCCTCCAGACAGACGTCGTGAATACGTTCCGGGTCGATGCGGTTGAAGACGGTCTTGTACAGCAGCTCGTACAGCACGTGTCCAGACTACTCGTACCGCCTCATCCGGGCCGCAGCCCCGAGCGGTGTTGGCATTGCCGAGCTGCCTTCTCCGCTAGCCTTGATTCACCAGTTCCCATCATTACGACCACCAGCAACGTCCGGCAACGAGGTGTTAAGTGTCCTTCAACCGTAATATCAAACTCGATCCGAACCGGGTACAGACTCGCTCTGGGGGCCGCCGAGGCGCCGCGATCGGCGGCGGCTCGGCGCTGGTGGTCCTGGCTGTCTTCCTGTTCTCGCAGATGACCGGTATGGACCTCACCGGCCTACTCGGTGATCAGGACACTGCCCCGGGCACAACCTCCTCCTCCACGATCGACACCTCCATGTGCACCAGCGGGGAGGCCGCCAACCAGTTCACCCAGTGCCGCATGATTGCGACCGCCGAGTCGCTCGATGCGGTCTGGAACGAGCAGCTTCCGGCCCAGGCCGGAACCGCTTACGCCGAGCCCGGATTCGTCCTGTGGGACGGGCAGTCGGTGTCGACGGCGTGCGGCTCGGCCACCAGCGCCGTCGGCCCCTTCTACTGTCCGGGCGACTCCAACGTGTACCTGGACATGAGCTTCTTCTCCGACATGGAGTCCACGCTCGGCGCTCAGGACACCCCGCTGGCCGAGGAGTACATCGTCGCCCACGAATTCGGCCACCATATCCAGAACCTGCTTGGCGTCATGGACTCCGCGGATCGCTCCCGTAGTGGCGCCGACTCCGACTCGGTGCGCACCGAGCTGCAGGCCGACTGCTACGCGGGCGTCTGGGTGCATTACGCAGCCACCACTCCCGATCCCGACACCGGCACCGCCTTCCTGGTCGAACCCACCCGGGAGGAGATCGCCACCGCCATCAATGCCGCCGAGTCGGTGGGCGATGACCATATTCAGCAGCGCTCCCGCGGCACCGTCAACTCCGACACCTGGACGCACGGCTCCTCCGAGCAGCGGGTGCGCTGGTTCACCACCGGCATGACCTCCGGTTCCCTGGAGCAGTGCAACACCTTCGCCGTGGCCGGCTCCCAGCTCTGAGGGGACCCGCCGCCCGGTGGACGACGGGTCCCGTCAGGGGCGCCGCGACGTCACGCCTCGCCGAGTGCTCCTGGCAGTGCTCCCGGAGCCGTCAGGCGGCCAGCTGTGAGCCGATCCGGTAGGAGAACTCAACGAGCCGGTTGGAGAAGCCCCACTCGTTGTCATACCAGCCGAAGACCTTCACCTCGTTGCCGACGACCGCGGTCAGCGGGGCATCGAATATCAACGAATGCGGGTTGCCGACGATGTCGCGAGAGACGATGGGCGCCTCGGAGTACTGCATATACCCGGCCAACGGGCCGTTCTCTGCGGCCTCCCGGAAGGCCGCGTTGACCTCCTCCACGGACGTGGTCCGGCCGGCGACGATGGTCAGGTCGGTGATTGAGCCGACGGGAACCGGTACGCGCAGGGCGGCCCCGGTCAGGCGCCCCTCCAGTTCGGGAATGACCACTCCGATGGCGCTGGCCGCTCCCGACGACGTCGGGATGATCGACTCCGCGGCGGCACGGGCGCGGCGCAGGTCGCGGTGCGGTGCGTCGTGCAGGCGCTGGTCGCCCGTGTAGGCGTGAACCGTGGTCATGAGTCCGGTTTCAATGCCCACCAGGTCGTTGAGAACCTGCGCCAGCGGCGCCAGCGAGTTGGTGGTGCACGAGCCGTTGGAGAAGACGTCGGCGGCGTGAACATCGAGCTCGCCGTCATTGATGCCCAGGACGAAGGTGGGAACGTTGCCCTTCGCGGGGGCGGAGACGATCACCTTCCTGGCCCCGCCCTCCAGGTGGGCGGCGGCCTTGGCTGCGTCCGTGAAGAATCCGGTGGACTCGATGACCACATCGGCACCCACGCTGTCCCACGGGATATGGGCGGGATCGGGCTCGGAGAAGACCGCGATGCGTCGGCCGCCCACCATGAGCGCCTCACCGTCGACGTGCACGTCTTCCAGGCGGCCGCCAACGGAGTCCCACTCGAGCAGGACGCCCAGCGTGGCGGCGTCGGTGAGGTCGTTGACGGCGACGACCTCCACGTCCGCGTGGTTGGCCAAAGCCGCCCTGAGATAGGTGCGGCCGATCCGACCGAAGCCGTTGATTCCGATTCGCACAGTCATGCCTGTTCTCCCTTGCCTGTTGGTCGTGGACAGTTGTCGCTCACGGACGCGGCCGCGAGCGGCCGGTTGGCAGAGGCCTACGGCGTGCCGACCTCCATCCCACGACGCGCAGCTGCGAATCCTCTGCGGCTCCACTGGCAAGGTGGCGGGCAGTGCCTAACTCCCGACACACAGTTCCGTGAGCCTTGGCCCTACTCGGAGTTTCTTCACCGCCGGGCCGGCCAGCGGCTCCGAACCGCGCCATCGCAACCGGTACCCGCTTGCGTGCGACGTGACGTCACACCCGACGCTGGGTGTGTCCGCCCCACCCGGGGCACCGCCGGCAACCGGGAGAAACCATGCCCACCGCACCCACCGCGCTCATCGTCGTCGAGTCCTGCTTCGGCAACACCCGGGCGATCGCCGAGGCCGTCGCCGCCGGGCTCACTGATGCCGGAGCACAGGCCCGCATCAAGGACGTCGCCCAAGCGCCAGGCTCGCTGCCCGCGAAGCTCGACCTACTGATTCTGGGAGCTCCTACCCACAACCGGGGACTACCGACCGCAGCCACGCGCACCCAAGCTCATAAGCAGGCCGGTGCGGCCGTGCCGAACAGCGGCATGCGCGAATGGCTGGCGCGCACCACCATTCCGGCCGTCCTCACCACGGCCGTCTTTGACACCGTGACGTCCAAGAGCTGGCTGAGCGGCTCGGCGGCCAAGGCGATTATCAAGGCCCTGCGGCGCGGGCGGGGCCGGGATGCACCGTCGATCAGGAGCTTCCTGGTTCAAGGGCAGTCGGGGCCCCTGGCCGACGGCGAGGAGGCGGCCGCCCGCACCTGGGGGCGTGCTCTGGCGGCCTCGACGACCAACGTTTGATGCCCGCCTCACGGCGAACACTCACATCCGACAACCTTCCGTAAGGAGAGCAAAATGACGACCAGCAACACCAAGAACCGGTTGAGCGGCCGCGCCATCACCGGGATCTGCCTGACCGCCTGCGGGATTATCACCATCGTCTGGGGAGGCACGGTCGTGCCGGTCAGCATGTTCAGCGGCGACTTCATGTCCTTCGCGACCGGGGGCCTGGTGCTCATCGCCCTCGGCGCGTACCTGGTCACCGCACTGCCACCGGCTCTGCGCATCGCGGCCGTCTGGCTGGCGGCGTTGGGCCTGATCGCCTACCTGTTCGTCATCGGCATGGAGACGATCGTGGCGCTGATCGGCTGCGTCCCGGTCCTGGGGTTCGCGGTTTGGCTCAGCACCAGGCTGTGGCGCTGAACGGCCGTTGTTGGGCCGGTGACAGCGGAGTCGTAGGCGCCTACGGTGGTCCCATGAGCCCCGCCTGTGATCCCCCCGACCCGTCCGCCGCCCTGCCCTGAGGACACCTCGGCTCAACCGAAGGAGACACGACCCCTCCCATGCGCGTCGCCGAAATAGCCCGGCTCACCGGCACCTCCGTTCGCACTGTGCGCTATTACCACTCGCTGGGTCTGCTGCCCGTGCCCGAGGAGCGGGGCGGCTGGCGCGACTACGACCTCAGCCATGTGGCCCGCCTGTCACGCATCCGCTGGCTGGTCCAGGCCGGCGTCCCGCTGAAGGCCATCGGACACATACTGGGCCGGTCCGCCGAGCAGGAGGAGGGCCCGGATGCCGCGGCAACCGTCATCGCCGACCTGTCGGGAGCACTGGACGCCGTACAGGAGCACCTGGACGGGGTGCTGCGGCAGCGGGACATGCTGATCGGCCTGCTGAAGCGCGCGCAGGAGGGCTTGACCGTCTCCCCGATGCCGCCGCGCATGGTGGCCTTCTTCGACCGTCTGGAGGCGGCCGCGCCCGATGAGCGGACACGGGCGGCCGTGCGCCGTGAGCGCGACCTGGTCGATGTGGCCTGCTACAGCGGGCGTATGCCTCCCGCTGCCGAACTGATCTTCCCCGAGCCCGACGACGGTGAGGACGCCGAGGCCCTGGCGGCCTACGGCAGGGACACCGCGGGCCTTAGTAATGCGCAGATCGAGGAGCGCGCGGCGGACAACATCGCCAGATTCGAACGGGTTCTGGGGCCGCAGCGCTGCCGGGAGCTCGCCGAAGACTTCGACACTGCCAGTGTCCGCCCCCTGTTCCAACTGATTGCCACGGTGGAACCGGGGTATGCGCGGATGGCGGAGGCGATGGAGAGGCTGTTGATCGAGGCGATCGCCCGCTGGCGCGCACGGTGAACACGCAGTACCGGCCGACACCGCCCGTCGCCCGACGCCGGGCCGCGACACGCCGGGCGAGCGCCACACGGCACGCTTGAGTGCGACGCGACGTCACACCCGAGCCTGGGTTCATGCCGCGTAAAGACTCTGCCACTAACGACTCCGCCACCAAGCCCGCCGCCGCAATGGACTCCCGCCGCCCCGAGGGCGCCATTGAGATCAGCGGCCTGGTCAAGACCTTCGGACGCCTGCACGCCGTCGACGGCCTGGACCTGAACGTACGCCGCGGTCAGATCCATGGCTTCCTCGGTCCCAACGGCGCCGGCAAGTCCACCACGATTCGCGTACTGCTGGGCATGTACCACCGCAGCGCCGGCGAGGTGCGGGTGCTGGGACTCGACCCGGCGCACGCGGCGAAGGCCATCACCCGGCGCACCGCCTACGTACCCGGCGACGTGGCGCTGTGGCCGGCCCTGACCGGGGCGCAGACTCTGGACGCCTTCGCCGCGCTGCGCGGCCGCCGCGATCGCCGCCGTGAGGCGGAGCTGATCGAGGCATTCAGTCTGGATCCGTCCAAGCCGGTGCGCAGCTACTCCAAGGGCAATCGACAGAAGGTCGCGCTCATCGCGGCCCTGGCGGCGCCCTGCGAGTTGCTCATCCTGGATGAGCCCACCACCGGGCTCGATCCGCTCCAGGAGGAGATTTTCCAAAGGTGCGTGCGTGAGGCGGCCGCCGCGGGCCGCACGGTGCTGCTGTCCAGCCATCTACTGGACGAGGTGGACCGCGTTTGCGACGCGGTCACCATCATCAAGGACGGGCGCACCGTGGAGGCCGGCACCCTGGCCGCGCTGCGGCACCTGCGCGACTCGACGATCACCTGCCGCCTGCCGGACGGCGCCATACCAGGACTACCACACGGCATCAACGCCCCACCGGCGGGGGCCGACGGCGTGACGCGAATATCGGCGCCCGCCGAAGACGTCCCGAATACGCTGAGCGCCCTCATCGCCGCGGGCGCCCAGGGACTGACCTGCACCCCGGCGTCCCTGGAGGACCTGTTCCTGCGTCACTACGAGGGCCAGGCCCGATGATCACGCCGTCGACACTCATGCCATACGCCTTGCGCACCGCCCGCATCATCGCCCGCGAGGAACGCGCCTGGCTGCTGACCCTGCCGACGGCGGTCGCCCTGCTGACCGCCCTACTCGCCCCGAGCTATGCGACCACTTACGCCACTGCCGAAGACCTGGCGCGCGCCGTGGCGATGAGCCGGATATCCAAGTCGCTGACGGCTCTATACGGCAAGTTGCCCGAGGGTGCCGACGCGGTGCAGCTCGCGGTCTGGGAACTTGGGGCGCTGACCTGCCTGCTGCTGGGGATCGTGATGGTGCTGCGCACGGTGGCGGCCTCACGCGCCCAGGAGGACGGCGGGCGTTCGGAGATGCTGCGCGGTGGCGGCGTTGGTCCGGTCGCCGAGCTGGTCGGCATCTGCCTGGCACTCGGCGCGCAGTGTGCGCTGCTCGGCATGGGCGCGGGCTTGGGGCTGCTGGCCTTAGATGGGGTCGGGGCAGCGGACGGAGCGGCCTACGGGATCGCTGTGGGCGGCTTGTGCGGGCTGGTGGCAGCCACGACAGCGTTGCTCGCACAGCTGACCACCGACGCCACCGGGGCGCGCAGCGCTGGGCTGACGACCCTGGCTCTGCTATATGCGGGGCACGGGGTGTGGGCCACCCAGGGGTGGGGGTGGGCGGGCGCCTGGTCGCCCTTCGCACTGCGCGGCGCTATGGATCCCGGCGGAGAGAACCACTGGCCGCCCGGCGCGGTGGCGGGCGCCGCCCTGCTGGTCCTGCTCGCCGCGGCGGCGGGCGCGGCGAGCCGTCGCGACCTGGGGGCCGGGCTGATTCAGATCGGGTCCGGACATCGGCGTCCGCTGCACGCTCTTGGCCCGGTGACGCTCGCGCTCCGACTCTCTCGCGGCCAGCTGCTGGCGTGGGCGCTGGCCGCCGCCGTCATTGCCGGGGTACTCACGGCCATGGGCGAGAACATGGTCGAGCTGGCCCGGCAGGGAGCGGTGGACGGCGGCACCTTCGGCTCACTGCTCGGCGCTGGTGACCCGGGCGAGGGATTCTTAGGCTATATAGGCGTGCTCATGGCGGCCCTGGCCTGCGCGCAGGCAGTGGTGCTGGCGGGGCGTTTCGCGGCCGAAGAGCGCTCCGGGCTGGTTGAGGCGGCACGCGGCACCGGCACCGGGCCGGCACGACAACTGACCGCCTGGTGTCTTGTCTCCCTGGTGGCCGCATCCCTCACACTCGGTGCGGCCGCGCTGGTGGCGGGTCTGGTGGGACGCGCGCTACTGGATACCACCGCCGCTGACGCGCTGCGGCTAATCGCCGGGCAGTGGCCCGCCGCAGCGGCCAGCGCGGGCATCACTGCACTGCTGGGCGGGCTCTGGCCTCAGGCGCGGTGGCTGGCCTGGGCGCCGCTGCTCGTCGGCCTGGGAATCGCCCAGCTCGGCCCCAGCCTGAACCTGCCCCAGTCGGTCATGGATGCGGGCCTGTTGGCCCAGGCGGGCCAGCCAACAGCGGTCTGGCTGCTGCTGGTCGGCGGGGCCGGGATTGCATCGGGCGTACTGGCGGTGCGCAGCCGCGACCTGCGCCCCACCTCCGGACGGCGGTCCGGCTCGGCTGGCCCGCGGGTCAGACGTTGAAGCCGAGCGCGCGCAACTGCTCGCGGCCCTCCGGGGTGATCTTGTCCGGTCCCCACGGCGGCAGCCACACCCACTGCACCCGCACCTTGTCGGCTATCAGTCCCAGCGCCTGCTGCGCCTGTTCCTCAATCAAGTCGGTCAGTGGACAGGCCGCCGTGGTCAGGGTCATGTCGAGCACTACGGTGCCGTCCGGCTCAATGGAAATGCCGTACAACAGGCCCAGGTCTACAACGTTGATGCCCAGTTCGGGGTCAATAACGTCGCGTAGGGCCTCCTCAACGGCGGCGACGTCGATGTCTGCTGGGCCGCTGGGCGCGTGTTGAGCGGCCATCGGGTTGGTTTCCTGGGCGATCTCGCTCATAACTCCTCCTGGTGGGGGTTGCGGGATGTGTGAGTTTTCGGGCCGATGCGGGCGTTGGCCCCCAGGACCGGCAATCAGCTGACCTTGGCGCCGTGCAGGGGAACGCCCGCCTTCAGTAACGCATCTTTGAGTGCAATCCATCCCAGCAGCGCGCACTTGATGCGATTGGGGTACTTCGAGACGCCCTCGAAGGCGGCGGCGTCCTCCAACTCATCCAGTACCACGTCATCCACGCCGCGACCGCGTGAGTGCATGAGGGTGTCGAAATCTGCTTCCAGCCTGGCCACAAAGTCAAGGTCGGCGCCGACCACAAGGTCGTGCATGATGGAGATGGAGGCCTGAGAGATGGAACAACCGTCCCCCTCCCAGCCAAGCGCCTCCAGGCGTCCGGCGACGACTCGCACGCCCAGGGTGACCTCGTCACCGCAGGTCGGGTTCACCTGATGGGAGACGGCATCGGGAGACTCCAGAGCACCCGCACCGTGGCGTTCGCGCGAGTGGTCGAGGATGACTTGCTGGTAGAGCTGGTCGAGATCGTTCATGGTCACCTCTGGAAGTAGCCGCGGACGGAGGCGACGGCGTCAAGGAAGCGGTCGATCTCCTCGGGCGTGGTCACCGGACCGAAGGATACGCGTGAAGAGGACGGCACTGCGAAGTGGGCATGGATCGGCTGGGCACAGTGGTGGCCGGTGCGCACCGCCACCCCGGCGGCGTCGAGCACCTGCCCCACGTCATGAGGATGCACGCCCTCTAGCGTGAAGGACACCACCCCGACGCGGTCATGCGTATCCTCCGGACCGAGGATACGCAGGCCGGGCACCTCCGCCATACCGCGCACAGTCCGGTCCAGCAGAGCCTGTTCGCCGGCGTACAGGCGCCCCATGCCCACCTCGGACAGGTAGTCGACGGCGGCGTGCCAGCCGGCAGCCTGGGCGAGCGGCTGACTGCCGGCCTCGAAACGCGCGGGCGCGGGCATGTAGGTGGAGGAGGCCATGGTGACGGTCTCGATCATGGAGCCGCCGGTAAGCACCGGCGGCATGGCGTCCAGCAGCTCCTCGGTGGCCACCAGGGCGCCGATGCCGGTTGGTCCCAGCATTTTGTGACTGGACAGCACCATAGCGTCCACGCCGGCTGCCACCAGGGCGGCGAAGTCCACCGGGAGGTGCGGGGAGGACTGGCAGGTGTCGAGCACCACCAGCGCCCCGGCGCTGCGGGCGGCGGGCAGGATCTGCGCCAGCGGGGTGATTGCGCCGGTCACATTGGATACGTGGGTCAGTGCGAGTATCCGGGTGCGATCGGTGATCACCTTCACGCTGCTCGGATCGATGCGGCCGTCCTTCGTCAGGTCCAGCCACCGCAGAACGGCACCGGTGCGAGCGGCCAGCTCCTGCCAGGGCACCAGATTGGCGTGATGCTCGGCCACGGTAACCACGATCTCATCGCCGGGGCCCACACGCAGGCGGGCGCTGGGGTCGGTGCCGGCCGCCGGCCCGCCGTGCCCGGCGGGCCGGCCCGCGCTGGCATGTCCAATGGCCAGGGCCACTAGGTTCACGGCCTCGGTGGCGTTCTTGGTGAAGACCAGTTGGCTGCCGCGGGCGCCCACAAAACCCGCGACGGCCTCGCGGGCGTCCTCCCACGCGGCGGTGGCCTCATCGGCCAGCTGGTAGGTAGAACGTCCGGCAGCGCCGTTGGACCGGCCGTAGAAGTCGAACTCGGCGGCCATCACGCCGACAGGCTTCTGACTGGTGGCGGCCCAATCGAGGTATGCCAGTGCTTCACCATTGCGGGCCGGCCGCTCCAGGTAGGGGAAGTCGGCGCGCAACGCCGCCACCTCTTTGGGAGTTAAGGGCGTGTCACCATCGGGCAGGGCATCCTCCTGCTCCTGGTGCTCAATGGTTTGGGTCATTGCCGGTGGCCTCCTGTGGGAGGGAGTCTGCTGGTCATATGTGGGGGCGTCGGCGGATGGTTCAGACCAGGAACCGGTCGTAGCCCTCATCCTCCAGACGGTCGGCCAGGTCCGCACCGCCCTCCTCGGCCACCCGTCCATCCACGAACACGTGAATGTGGCTGGGCTTGATATAGCGCAGGATGCGCGTGTAGTGGGTGATGAGCAGGAAGCCGGCGTCGGAGGAGTCGTGCAGCCGGTTCACGCCCTCGGAGACGATGCGCAGGGCGTCAATGTCCAGGCCGGAGTCGGTCTCGTCCAGAATGGCGAAGCGGGGCCGCAGCAGCTCCATCTGCAAGATCTCGAAGCGCTTCTTCTCACCGCCGGAGAAACCGGCGTTGACATCGCGCTGGGTGAAGGAGGTGTCGATGCGCAGGTTCTCCATCGACTGGTTGACCTGACCGATCCACTGGCGGACCTTGGGGGCTTCGCCGTCGATGGCTGTCTTGGCGGTGCGCAGGAAGTTCGCCACTGTCACGCCGGGTACCTCCACGGGGTACTGCATGGCCAGGAAAAGGCCGGCGCGGGCACGCTCGTCAACGCTCATATCCAAAAGGTCCACGCCGTCGAGCAGCACCTCGCCCTCGGTGATCTCGTAGTCGGGATGGCCGGCAATGGAGTACGCCAGCGTGGACTTGCCCGAGCCGTTGGGGCCCATGATGGCGTGAACCTCGCGTGAGTCCACGGTCAAGTCCACGCCCTTGAGGATGGGCTTGGGACCGTCGTTGGTGGCGACCTGGACGTGAAGGTTCTTGATTTCGAGGGTGCTCATAGATGCTTTCTTCTTTCGTGGGGAAAAGTGCTTGGGGGGGTCAGAGAGCCGCTGCCTCATGCTCGCGGGCGGATACGAGCCCGGTGAGTTCGAGCTCCTTCTCAATGGCGGCCATGAGCCGCTCCTCCACCTCGGGGACGCGGATCTCGGCGACGATCTCGTTGAAGAAGCCGAGAACCACCAGGCGTCGGGCCTCCATCTCCGGGATACCGCGGGCGCGCAGATAGAACAGCTGCTCGTCGTCGAAACGGCCGGTGGCCGAGGCATGCCCGGCCCCCTCGATATTGCCGTTCTCGATCTCCAAATTGGGTATGGAGTCCGCCTTGGCGCCCTCGGTAAGTACCAGATTGCGGTTGAGCTCGTAGGTGTCGGTGCCGCGGGCGCCGGCTGCGATCAAGCAGTCACCGACCCACACGGAATGGGCACCCTCGCCCTGCAAAGCTCCCTTGTAGGCCACGCGGGAGTAGCAGTGCGGCTCGGTGTGGGCCACATAGGGGCGGTGCTCCTGGTGCTGACCGGCGTCGGTGAAGTACACGCCGTAGGCGTCAATGTGTCCACCCTCGCCCTGGAAGCCGAGGTCGGAGCAGATTCGCACGTCCCCGCCCAGGGAGACAACGACGTGTTTGAGGTTGCCGCGCCCCTCCACACGCACCCGGTGATTCGAGGCGTGTACGGCGGCGTCCTCCCAACCCTGAATTGTCACCAGGGTCAGTTCGGCGCCCTCGCCCACGGTTACCTCGACGGTCTGGGTCAGCGCCGCAGTGCCACGGTGGTCAAGCACGATAGTGCCGACGGCGTCCGGCTCGGCGGCGACGCGGATGTGCTGGGCGGCGGGGTGGGCCAGTTCCGGATCGGCTCCGGTGATGGTCATGCGCGCAGCCCGCTCCAGGTCCACACCCGCTCGCAGCGTGAGTACGGTTGAATCCTGGAAGGCGGCCCAGGCGACGACGCCGGTGCGGTCCACTGGCGCCCCGACGACTCCCAGGCGCGGATCGTCGCGACGTACGGTTTCGACGTCGGCTCCCGCCGGAGCATCGACATCGACGCCGATCACACCGCTGCCGGTACCGGCGGCCACGGCGTCGAGATCGAACAGTGGAGCGAAGCGCTTGGTGGGAGTGAAGCGCCACTCCTCCTCACGTCCGTGAGGCACGGGGATGTCGGCGGGATCGAAGGAGGTGGGCCGCTCGGCACGCGAGGACACGTAACGACGTCCGCCGTGAGTGTGCGCCCCCTCCAGCGATGCGCGCGAGTGGTCGGTCTTGAGTTCGGGCATTGGTGCTCCTTGCCGGCCTGCCGCCGGCGGCTTGTGATCGGGGGTAGACGGGGACGGCGACTTAGCCGACGGAGTTCTCCATTTGCAGCTCGATGAGCCGGTTGAGCTCCAGGGCGTACTCCATGGGCAGCTCGCGGGCGATCGGCTCGACGAAGCCCCGCACAATGGTGGCCATGGCCTCGGTCTCGGTCAGGCCGCGCTGCATCAGGTAGAATAGCTGATCGGCGCTCACCTTCGACACGGTGGCCTCATGCCCCATCTCGACATCATCGGTGCGGATATCGACATAGGGGTAGGTGTCGGAGCGGGAGATCTCATCGACCAGCAGGGCGTCGCACAGCACATTGGACTTGGAGTGCCGGGCGTTCTTCTGCACCTGCACCAGGCCCCGGTAGCCGGAGCGGCCCCCTCCGCGGGAGATCGATTTGGACACGATGTGGCTGGACGTATGCGGCGCCATGTGGACCATCTTGGCGCCGGTGTCCTGGTGCTGACCGGCGCCGGCAAAGGCAATGGACAGGGCCTCGCCGCGAGCGTGGGGGCCCATGAGGAAGACCGCGGGGTACTTCATGTTCCGCTTGGAACCGATGTTGCCGTCCACCCATTCCATGGTGGCGCCCTCGGCGCAGGTGGCCCGCTGGGTGACCAGGTTGTAGACGTTGTTGGACCAGTTCTGGATGGTCGTGTAGCGCACGCGCGCGTTCTTCTTGACGATGATCTCCACGATGGCCGAGTGCAGGGAGTCGGTGGAGTAGATGGGGGCCGTGCAGCCCTCCACGTAGTGGACGTAGGAGCCCTCGTCGGCGATGATCAGGGTGCGCTCGAACTGGCCCATGTTCTCGGTGTTGATACGGAAGTAGGCCTGCAGGGGGATCTCCACCTGCACACCCGGGGGCACGTAGATGAAGGAGCCGCCCGACCACACGGCCGTGTTCAGGGCGGCGAACTTGTTGTCACCGGCGGGCACGACCGAGCCGAAGTACTCCTGCATCAGCTCGGGGTACTGCTTCAGGGCGGAGTCGGTGTCCAGGAAGATCACGCCCTGTTCCTGCAGATCCTCGCGGATCTGCTCGTAGACAACCTCGGACTCGTACTGTGCGGCGACTCCGGCGACGAGGCGGTCCCGCTCCGCCTGGGGGATGCCGAGGCGGTCGTAGGTGTTGCGGATGTCCTCGGGGAGGTCCTCCCAGGAGTTGGCGGGCCTGTCCGTGGAGCGGACGAAGTACTTGACCTGGTCCATGTCCAGGTCGGACAGGTCCACGCCCCAGCTGGGCATGGGCTTGCGTTGGAAGATCTCATAGGCCTTCAGCCGCTTTTGCAGCATCCACTCGGGTTCGCCCTTAAGCGCAGAGATCTCGCGCACCACCTGCTCATCCAGGCCACGCCTGGCGGACATGCCGGCGGCATCTGAGTCGCGCCAGCCGTACTCGTAGACCTCGGAGATCGAATCAATGATCTCATCGTCGCTGCTGCGCACAGCTTCCGTCACGGGTGCTGTCATGAGTTTCCTTCCGTTGTCCGGGGCCGACGGCTCCGCTGGTCCGCCGCCCGCACTGCGCGTTTACGCAGCGTGGGCATGGCGATGGGTACATGGGTGGTACACACGTGCTCGCCGCTGGCAAGGGTGGCCAGGCGTTGCACGGGGACGCCGAGCAGCCGAGAGAAGGTGCGGGTCTCGGCGTCACACAGTTCATGGAAGTGCCCGGCCACGTCCCGCACCGGGCAGTGTCCCTGGCACAGCTGCACCGCGAAGGTGCCGTCGCCCACCGCGCGCACGGTGGCGGCGTAGCCGTCCAGGGTCAGTGCGTCTGCGAGGGCGCGCGCCCGATCGGCCGGATCCTTGCCGGCGGCCTCCACCACCGGCATGTAACGACGCTCTAGATCGCGGCCGCGCGAGGCGGCGAAGGAGTTGATCGCCTTCTCACCGCCGACATGAGACAGGTAGGACAGGGCGCGGTTGGCCAGCTCCGAGTACCCCTCACCGAAACTGGTGCGAGCCTGCGCGGTGGCTACGTAGAAGCGCGCCGGGCGCCCGCGACGGCGCTTGCCGCCCACTGAGGGGTTGTGAACCTCGATCTCGCCGGACTGCTCAAGGGCGGTGATATGGCGTCGCACCGCTGCCGGAGTCAGATCCAGGACCTTGGCCAGTTGCGCGGCGGACACCGGTCCCTTCTCGGCGATCAGGTCAAGGACCCGGGAGCGGGTTGAGTCATCGTCGGCCTGGCTCATGGTTAACTCCTCTCCGCGTCTGCGCGGTGCGGGCGGCGGGCCGCGGGATGGCTCCGCCTGCGTGCACCAAACTTTAACGAACATCTTCGTTCCCAAATTCCGGTCTGGCAAGTTTCTGGCGCGGCGTCGGCACGTGCGATATCGCACGTTGGCGGCGGGAATGTTTCGCCGGACGTTTGCCCGAACATACTCCCACCCCCACCTGCCGAGTTCGGTCGACATGACTGCCGAGTTCGGTCGACATGACTGCCGAGTTCGGTCGACATAACGGCGGCCCGGGTGCCCCATGGACATCCCGGGCCGCCGCAGGTGGCGATCAGTGCCTGCGCTACCGGCGTTCTGCGAGCTCGATCTCAGCCCATGGCAGCGGGTCCGGTACGGAACCGACGAATGCGCCGTCGACGATGTTGTTGAACCCGGTCAGCACCCACTGCCCGTTCCGCAAGCGGAACAACTGTCCGGCATACAGATGCTCCGGCCGCACGTAACGAGCCGCATTCACATCCCAGGGCCCCAGCGGCCCCTCCCCCTCGGCGACCCACACACCGCCGGCTCCGGGCTCGGCCTGCATGTCATCGCCACAGGAGAAGACCAGCAGGTTGCGTCCATCGACACTATGGGACTGGCTGACCTCGAGCTGACCGAACACGCTCGGCTCGGTCAAGGGAGGCAGCACCTCCCAGTGGTCGAGGTCCTCGGATACCGCATGCCCGATCACGCCGGCGTGCTTGCGGTTCACGCCCCGGGCACGAGCGGTGATGAGCATGTGCCAGCTGCCGTCGTATGCGAATACGAAGGGGTCCCGCCACGGCTCATCCCACGGGTGGCCGGGATGCCACTTCTCATACCAGCGCCCGTCCGCCTCGAGTGGCTGTGCACAACGGCGCTCGAAGGTGACGCCGTCCTCTGAATCAGCCCAGCCGATCCGTTGCACCATGCCGCGCTCAGCCCGGGAGATGCCTGTGTAGAACACCCGCATCCCGCCGCCGGGCTTGTGGATGGTGCAGCCCGTCCAGATGGCTTGGTCATCAAACGCCGGCCCGTCGGAGTGCACCAGCGCATCGGGGAGCAGCCTCCAGGAACGGGCGTCATCGGAGACGGCGTGTCCCAGCGAGGCGCGCCAGTGCCGCCGTTCCGGATCATGCAATGCCCGGGAGGCGCGCAGGAAGAACAGGTGGTAGTGCTCGCCGTCCTCGGCCATCCAGTGGTCCCACAGCCAGTGGTCTGCGAGTTCCAATCCCATCGCTCACCCCTTGACCGCGGTGCCGGCCAGCGACTGCACGAAAGACCGTTGGAACAGGACGAAGATGACCAACACCGGCAGGGTGATCAAAGTCCCGTAGGCCATGATCTGTCCCCACACGGGGTTGAGCTGGAAGAAGTACTGCATCCCCACGCTCACCGGTCGCATGGATTCTTGCTGCACCACCATCAACGGCCACAGGTAGGAGTTCCAGGCAGGAAGCATGGTGATGATGGCTACGGTCGCAAAGGTGGGTCCGGACAGCGGCACCACAATCTTGCGGTAGATGGTCCACCAGCTCGCGCCATCCACACGGGCCGCCTCGTCGATCTCCTTGGGGATGTCGCCGAAGTGCTGGGCGAACAGGAAGATCGCCAGGGCGTTGGCTACATACGGCAGGATCTGCACCTGGTAGGTGTTGAGCATGCCCTGCTTGAGCAGGAAGCCGTCCACGGCCCACTGTATGGAGGGCAGCTTCGCTACCCAGAACACCAGCGGCACGGCGATGGTCTCGAAGGGCACCATGAGCGTGGCCAGCACCAGGGACAGAATCAGGTTCTTGCCCTTCCAACGCATGCGCGAGATGGCGAAGCCGATCATGGAGTTCACGATCAGGCCCAGGCCCACGATCGCGACGGTAACGATGACGGAGTTGGCGATGAAGCGTCCGGCCGGAACCCGCTCGAACACGCCCTCGTAGTTGTCCAAGCTCAGATCCCCTACCGGCAGGAAGGCCTTGAGTGTGCCCAGGTGGGCGAAGATCTGCGCATCGGGCTTGAGAGAGGAGAAGATCATGAACAGCAGAGGGAAGACGGCGACGATGGCCGCCACGGTCAGTCCCAGGTAGGTCAGGATCTTCGAGCGGCGCTTGGTGGCGGCACGCCCGCGTCGCCGCACAGTTCTCTGGGCGGTCTGTTCCGGCGCGTCAACGGCGTTGGTTGCAGTGGTCATATCAGTCATCCTCCCTGGTCAGGCGCCGCTGGATGAGGCTGATCACCAGAACGGCTATGAAGAAGATCAGCGAGATCGCGCTGCCGTAACCCATGTCCTGTTCCCGGTAGCCCTTGCGCACGGCGTGGTAGACCAGCGTGGAGGTGGCATCCTGCGGACCGCCGGAGGTCATCACATCCACCTGGACGAACAGGCCCAGGGCGGCGATGGTTATGGTCACCAGGATGAACACCATGGTGGAGTGCAGGCCGGGCCAGGTCACGTAGCGAAAGCGCTGCCAACCGTTGACACCGTCCAGCGCGGCCGCCTCATACAGCGCCGGGTCGATGCCCTGCAGCCCGGACAGCCAGATGATCATGTGCAATCCGACCGCCTGCCAGATGGACAGCAGGATGATAGCCGGCATGGCCGTGCCGGGATTGTTCAACCAGGCGACGGCTGTCCAGCCGCCACCGGTGAGGGTGTTGAGGATCGAGTTGAACAGGCCGTCCTTCTCGTAGAAGAAGCTCCACAGGATGGACACGACCACCATCGAGGTGACCACCGGCATGAAAATCATGGTCCGGAAGGCGGTTACTCCCCTCACCTTCTGATTGACCAGGATCGCCAGCGCCAGCGCGAGCCCGGACTGGCAGGGGACGACGACGAGCGCGAAGAAGGCCGTATTGGTCAGTGAGCGGATGAAGGTCGGGTCGCTGCTGAAGGCGCGGATGAAGTTGTTCAGCCCGATGAACGCGGGCGGGTTGGGGGAAATCAGCCGCGCGTTGGTGAAACTGAGGGCGAAGGTCAGCACGATTGGAATGCCCAGGAACAGCAGAAGCAGCAGCAGGGCCGGCGATGACATCAGCCAGGCGGTGCGGGCCTCCTTGCGCGCAGCCGATGAGCGGCTACTGCGCGCCCCCACGTCCCGAGTTGGTGCAGTGGTTCTTGAAGCAGACATGAGTGGTCCTTCCCGGCGGGGCGCCGAAGCGCCCCGCCGGTGTTGGGAATCGGAATTGGCGGATCAGCGGCTCAGTTGGCCTGGTAGCCGTTGTTGGAGGTGATGTCGGCGTCGATATCCTTCACAGCCTGGTCCAGGGTGGACTTGACGTCGGCGCCGGAGACGATGTCGCGGGCAGCCTTGTCGAAGATTGAGGAGATCACCTTGTATCCGGGGGTGGCGGGGCGCAGGAGGGCGTACTTGGTGCCGATCTCGTACACGGGTTCGAGCGCGCCGCCCTCGGCGTAGTATTCCGTCTCGGGGGTGGCCGAGGCGACGGAGGGGAAGTTGCCGATGGCGTTGGAGTACTCCACCAGGTACTCGTCCTGCATGAGGAACTCGATGAAGGCATTGGCGGCCGTCGGGTTGGAGCTGGTGGCCGACACGCCCCACTGCCACGATCCGCCGCCGACGCGCGCGCCCTGGCCGAAGTCAACCGGCGGGAGAATGAGTACCTCGTCCTGGCCGAAGGTCTCCTGGGACTGCAGCACCTTCCAACCGCCGGCGTAGTAGAGGGGAACCTTCCCCTGCAGGAAGTCCTGCCCGTCCGTGGCGGGTGTCTCGGAGGCGTAGCCGTTGGCGAAGCAGGAGCGGAACCACTCGCCCCACTGCACCGCGGCGTCGCCGTTGAGGAAGCCCTCGGCGGTTTCGAAGGTCTCCCGGTCGATCAGGTCGCCGCCAAAGGACTGCAGCATTGGCGCATAGGCGTAGGGCCACCACTCGGCCGAGTCGGCCACCGAGAAGTCGATGGCGTAGTCATAGTCGGGCAGCTCGGCCAGTTTGGCCAGAGCGGCATCGAACTCATCCTTGGTCCAGGGCTTGTCAATCGTGGGGATCGGGACTCCGGCCGCCTCGAAGGCGGACTTGCGTCCCAGGAAGCACAGCGAGGTGTCGTAGGGGCCTACCGAGTACAGGGTGTCGTTCCAGTAGCCCTTGGCGGAGTCGATGATGCTGTCCTCCAGTTCGGAGGAGATCTGCAGGGGCGCGAGGTAACCGGAGTAGGCCCAGTTGGGCATGATGGGGCCGTCCAGGTCAAGGATGTCGGGCAGGTCGCCGGCGACGGCGGCCGCCGCGATGGAGTCGTTGTAGGAGGCCTGCGGGAAGTCCTTGACCTCGACGGGGGTGTCGGGGTTGGCCGCGTTGAAGGCCTCCACCGCATTCTTGACGACGGCGAGTTCCTCCTTGTTGCCGCCGTTGTGGGTCCACAGAGTGATGGTTCCGGAGGAGTCGGAGCTGGCACCGCCCTGCTGGGAGGAGCAGGCGGCAAGGGTTGCGGCCACGGCGGTGGTCGCGCCGAGGCCTAGGAAGGTGCGGCGAGTGGTAGACATGGACACTCCTTCGTGTGTCACTGGGGATGGTTTACCGGAATCGGGACGATTCCGGGGCTTGTGGGGGTGGGCCGGATCCTGACGGCCCCTCAGGCGCCCGGGGGCGCGGGTGCGGTTGAGTTGCGGACCATGAGCTCGCATGGGAAGCGGTGTACTCCTGCGGACTCGGGCAGGTCGCCGGTGATCAGCCGTCGCACGAGCCAGTCCGCCATCTCGTAGTGGGGCAAGCGCATGGTGGTCAGGGGAGGCGCGAGATTGGTGGAGATCAGTCGCAGATCGTCAAAGCCGACGACGGACAACTGTTCGGGGATGGCTATCCCCAGGGCGGAGGCGACCCGATAAACGCCGGCGGCCATGCCGTCGTTGTAGCAGAAGATCGCGGTGGGACGGTCCGCGCGGTCCAACAGCCGACAGGCACCTGAATCGGCCTGTTCCGGATGCTGTCCGCCGGCCACCGTCAGTGCGGGGTCCGGCGAAATACCGGCGTTGCGCAGCGTTTCCTCAAAGGCGGCTCGACGCAGGCCGATGGCGATGGCGGGGTCGTCTTGAGTCAGATGCCCGATCCGACGGTGCCCCAGTTCCAGCAGGTGAGTGACTGCTGTTCGGGCGGCCGCCTCCTCATCCGGTACCACGCCGACGACGTCGTCGCGATCCGCGAAGCCGTTCAACACGGCCACATTAACGAGTTCCGGCGCTACGTGTACCCGCTGGTGGTACATGGCGGCATGAACGATGACGTCTACGCGCCGGGATCGCAGTTCCCTCACGGCACGCCGAGTCTGTTCGGGCTGTCCGCCGGAGTCGGTCAATAGGACCGACCAGCCGAGTTCACGGCTAGCGGTCAGGATCGCGTCGATCATGGCGACGGCGTAGGGCGTTGACAGAACCCGCTCGCCGAGGACGCCGACGGTGCGGGTGCGACGGTTGCGCATGCCGCCGGCCAGTGCGTCGCGCACGTAGCCGAGTTCCTCGGCGGTGGCTCGCACACGCTGTGCAGTCGTCTCGGAGACTCTCCCCTTCGACTTGCCGGACAGCACCAGCGAGGCCGCCGCCGTGGACACGCGCGCAGCCTCAGCAACTTCGGCGAGAGTCGTCATCGCCGCTCCTGTCTGCTCGTGGATGATCCGCACGGTCTGATCTGTCAACAGGAGTGTGCGTCGTCACACGAGGTTAAGTCAAACGATTAACGTCACAGCTACGTATACGAGAGCGATTGGCGGGATCGTTCAGCAGACGGCGGCCAGTGCGGCCCCAGAGTGCAGCAGCGCACGCACGTCGATCCAGGACAGGTAGGTGCCCTGCGAAACCGGCGCGGCGCAGCCGGGCAGTTCACGCGCCACCACGTCGGCCGCCCTTTCCTTGTTGGCGGCGATGTAGCTGCAAGCCTCACTTCCCGGCAGCTCCACAGGACTTCTTCGGCATGTGGCAGGTCCACCCGACGCAGGCTGGTGCCGCGACGGCGGCGGAAGGTATGCGGAAGGTATTCGGAGCGCAGGCTTCCTTCAACGCGGCCGTCGTCTGTGTACCAGATTCCGGAACGGGCGGTCTCCAGCAGGGCGCCCCGGCGCCGACCGTCTCCACGGCGTCACCCCCGGCCGGGGAGCATCAGAACCCGCGGGCTCCTGATGCGATCCACTCGATGTCCACGCCGGTGTTGCGGGCCAAGCCGTCGCACTGGAGTTGGCGCCTACACGTCCAGGCCGTACAGGATGGTTCCACGGGTGGCGGCATATCCCAGGTCGTGAAACAGGTCGACGGCGCCGCTGGGATCGTCGGATTCGAAGCCGGCCGCCGCATACTCCATGCCGTCAGCGGCATAAGCGCACATGGCTGCACACAGCAGCGCCGGACCCACATCACGGGAACGGTAGTCTGCCAGCACACCGATCACGTCGGTGTATCCCTCCCGCCAGCCCAGGGCCTCCCAGTCCTGCTCGTAGCGACTGGATAGCACATAGCCGGCCACCCGGGCCCGGTCACCGGAGCGATCCACCGCCACGAAGCTCCAGTGAGGGGCGAAATAGGCGCGCCCTGAACGCCATTCCTCCGCGCTCATGCTGCCGCCACCGGAGTCCGCGAAGGCCTGGTTATGCGCCCGGCGCACGGCGTCGTCGAAGTCCTCAGACCACCGCTCTATGGTGAGGAATCCGTCTAGATCAACCTCCGGGACGGGCACGGACAGCGGGCGGCGAACCTCCCGGTACCAACGGCGCGGTTCGAAGCGCAGCTCAGCCAAATGCCCCTTCATGCGCTCGTCGTCCTCCAGTACGGTGGTGACGATATGCGCAGGGGTCGTGTTGGCCTGGGAGCCCACGGGCACCCCGGCGCGTTCGGCTCCGATGAGGTGGCGGGCGCGCTCGGCCTGCCAATGCAGTAGTGCCACCCCGATGCCGCGCTTGCGCCAAAGCGGATCAACCGTCCCGGTCATGGAGGCGTAAATCTCCCCGGCCGGACGCAGCCGCACCAGTCCGAAGGCGCGCATCACCCCATCCTCATCCCGGCCGGCCACCCCGGAATAGGTGGGGTCCACGAAATACTCGGCCGTCTCCTGGGCGCTGGTGCGATAGGGGGGATTGTCGTTCTCCTCAGAGCGGGCGATCAAATCCGCTAGCTCGGAATTGTCACGCGGTCCAAGCGGCGCCCAGGTGAGGATGCGAGGCAGTGCGGAGCGGGGACCGGGACGAAACATGGCCCACGGGCCACCCTGACCGGTACGGCGGGTTGAACCGTAAACGGGTGTCATGTGCGTCTCCTTCGACGGGAGGGCTCCCGAACTCGGGCATGCGAAATGATTGGCTCGGGCCAGGTTACCCGAGCTGCCAGCTTGCTACGGGGGGCCTCATAGACCCCCGAACCTGTCCCACCTCCGCTCAGGCATCGATGCGTTCGCGGTCGATGTCGGCGGCGCCTTCGATTATGAAGTCGCGGCGTGGCTCCACGCTGGAGCCCATGAGCAGTTCGAAGACGTTCTCGGCCTCAATCAATTCGGCCTCATCCCCCAATGTGATGCGCCGCAAGGTGCGGTGCTCCGGTTCCATGGTGGTCTCGGCCAATTGGTGTGCGTCCATCTCTCCCAGGCCCTTGTAGCGCTGGGGCTCCTTGAAGCTGCGACCCTGCCGCTCCAACTTGCGCAGCGTGGTGACCAATTCCTCATCGGAGTAGGTGTAGATCACTTCTTTCTTGCGCCGGCCCTGGGCGCTCACCTCAATGCGGTGCAGCGGGGGGACGGCGGCAAAGACACGGCCGGCCTCGATCATGGGGCGCATGTACCGGAAGAACAGGGTGAGCAGCAGGGTACGGATGTGGGCGCCGTCGACGTCGGCGTCGGTCATGAGGATGACCTTGCCGTAGCGGGCGGCGTCCAGATCGAAGGTGCGCCCGGAGCCGGCGCCGACCACCTGGATGATGGCGGAGCACTCGGCGTTGCGCAGCATGTCCGCCTGGGAGGCCTTCTGGACGTTGAGGATCTTGCCGCGGATGGGCAGCAGTGCCTGGAACTCGCTGTTACGGGCGTTCTTGGCGGTTCCCAGGGCGGAGTCGCCCTCAACGATGAACAGCTCGGAGGAGGCGACGTCGTCGGAGCGGCAGTCGGCCAGCTTGGCGGGCAGGGTGGAGGTCTCCAGGGCGGTCTTGCGGCGGGTGATCTCCTTGTGCATGCGGGCGGAGACGCGGGCGCGCATCTCGCCGACGATCTTCTCCTGCAGGGCGCGCGACTGGGTCTTCAGGTCGCGCTTGGAGGAGGTCAGCAGAGCGGTGAGCTCCTTCTCCACCACCTTGGCGACGATCTGCCGCACGGGGGCGGTGCCGAGCACCTCCTTGGTCTGCCCTTCGAACTGGGGCTCGGGCACGCGCACGGTGATGACGGCGGTGAGCCCGGCGAGGATGTCGTCCTTCTCAATGCGCCCGTCGCGGCTGGTGACCTTCAGGGCGCGGGAGTTGGCGTCGATCTGCTTGCGCAGCACCTTGGTGACGGCCTGTTCGAAGCCGGTCAGGTGGGTGCCGCCCATGGGGGTGGCGATGATGTTGACGAAGGAGCGCTCGGTGGTGTCGTAGCCGATGCCCCAGCGCAGGGCCACGTCGACGGTGCAGGTGCGCTCGACCTCGGTGGGGCGCAGGTGGCCGGTGCGCTTGTCGAGTTGCTGCACGGTCTCGGTGTAGGTGCCCTCACCGGTCAGGCGGAAGGTGTCGGTCACGGAGCCATCTGTGGCCAGGAAATCGACGAAGTCGGCGGTGCCACCCTCGGCACGGAAGATCTCCGTGCCCTTCTCGTCCGGTGCGCCGGAGTCGAACAGGTCGCCCTCCGAGCCGCGCTCCGCCTTGGCACCTAGGGCCGGATCGGTGGTGCTGTCAGCCGTGGCTGTGATCGCTTCGGGGCCACGCTCATCGGTGAGGGTGAGTGCGAGCCCGGGCACCAGGAAGCTGGTCTGCCGCAGTCGGGCGCGCAGGGCGGCGATGTCGTATTGGTCGGGGGCGGGGAAGATCTCGGGGTCGGCCCAATAGCGCACTCGGGTGCCAGTGACCCCCCGGCGTACTTTGCCGAGAACGCGCAGCTGGGTGGCCTCGGTGTACTCCTCGAAGGGGGCGTCGGGAGTGGGGCCGGTCGAAGGATCGGTGAACACGCCGGGAACCCCGCGCCGAAAGCTCATGGCGTAGGTCTTGCCACCACGGTCCACCTCCACGTCCATGCGGGCGGACAGGGCGTTGACCACGCTGGCCCCCACGCCGTGCAGGCCGCCGGCCGAGCCGTAGGAGCCGCCGCCGAACTTCCCGCCGGCGTGCAGTTTGGTGTAGACCAGCTCCACGCCGGTCAGGCCGGAGGAGGGCTCCACGTCCACGGGCACGCCGCGCCCGGTGTCACGCACTTCTATGGAGCCGTCGGCGTGGACCAACACGTCAATGCGGTCTCCGTAGCCCTCCAGGGCCTCGTCCACGCCGTTGTCGATGATCTCCCACACGCAGTGCATCAGGCCCCGCTGGTCGGTGGAGCCGATGTACATGCCAGGGCGCTTGCGCACAGCCTCGAGCCCCTCCAGTACGGAGAGGTGGCGGGCCGAGTAGGACTGGGAGGAATCTGGCACGGCCCGAATCTAGCCGATTAAGAGGGCCGATTCGGCATCCCCCGCCGCCGTCGTGGGTGTGGTCTGCGCCGCCCGAGCGCCACGCACCGGTCCCACAAGCCCTCCAGCGCGTCGGCTAAGGGTTCTGTGGGGCCGGCGGATTGAGACGGGCTCGTACTTCACACCGTGGGCGCGCTCGGCGCTGCGCCCGGATGTGAGTTTCGCGTTGCTGCGCGACGCTGCGACCAGCGCTGTAGCACGAGCAGCAGCGTGACGACTCCCATTCCCATATAGGCGGGTGATTGCAGCGAGTCGACCAGAACCAGGCGCTGTTGCTCGACGAAAAAAACGTCGGCCAGCAGCAGGGCTGCGATGACCAGGTTGCGGGCCACCACGACCGGTCCTACTCGCCTGCGGGCGAGCGAGCCCCAGCAGCCGCAGTCTGTTACCAGGCCTCTCGCCAAGGCACTTACCGCCGCCCCCGCCAACACGAGGAAGAATGCGGCAGCGACTAGGTTTGATGCGGGGACCAGCAGTCCCATTACCAGGGCGGCGGCGAGCAGCATCTCCACCACCGGCAGGAAGAAGGCCACCAGGTCTGCACCGCGTCTACCGACCAACCGGTATCCGAGCACATCGCTCACGCCCTGCTGGTAGAGCTGACCCAGCTTTCCGTACGCGCTGACCACCAGCAGAAGGCCGACGAGGATCCGCACGGCACCCAGGGAGTATGCGAAGGCATCCATATCACTTACCTCTACCTTCTGGCGCAGGGGTTTCACACACGACATCACGCCTCAGTTGTAGCCACACCCCGACGATCCGCATACGGTTGCGCCTGCGACGACTTCGACATGCCATCGATATGTGCTTCACATCATATATGAGCTTCGCCAGAATATACAACGTTCGCCGTGGGCGCAGGGGGTGCGCCCGGGGCGGAAAACGGCCCTTCGGCGTTGGCGCGGGCGCCCGGCGGTGGTGGAATCGAGCCATGAGCACGACAACTCCTATCTCCCCCACGGTCGCCGATCCGACGGCCGCGCCCGAACAGGCCACCGGCCCAGCCGCGGCGACCGAGACCCGTCCGCTCACCACTGCCGACCGTTGCGACGCCTGTGGTGCGCAGGCATACCTTCGCGTGGTACTCGCCTCCGGCGAACTGCTGTTCTGCGCCCATCACGGCCGCGCCCACCGCGAGATCCTGGAGCGTCAGGCCCTGTTCATCCAGGACGAGTCCGACCGCCTGACCCGCACCAGCGAGGTCGATTGACCGATTTTCGCTGGGCAGCTCACCCAGCGGTTCCTTCCTACTTGCTGCTGACGCCCTCTGACCGATTCGGCCAGAGGGCGTAGTAGTGATGCACGGGGCCGTGACCGTGGCCGACGCCGAGCAGGTCGGCATGCGCAAGGGCGCCGGCCAGGTAGGCCTTGGCGTCCCGCACCGCGGCGATCCAACTGTCACGCTGCGGTCGCAGGGCGGCGACGGCGGACGACAGTGTGCAGCCGGTGCCGTGGGTGTTGTTGGTGTGCACTCGCACTCCGGGCAGCAGCACCGTGCCATCGGCATCGGCGTAGACATCGGCGGCGTTGGCGGCCTGCCCCACCAGGTGACCGCCCTTGAGCAGCACCCGATGCGCACCCCGGGTAAGCAGCGCCTCGGCCTGGCGGCGCATCTCGTGTGGACTTGCGGCCGCTTCACAACCCAGCAGCGCGGCCGCCTCGGGCAGATTCGGGGTTATCAGGTCCGCCAGCGTGCACAGACGGCGCAGCGCCGCCAAGGCATCGGCGTCGAGCAGGCTGTCCCCGGAGGTGGCCACCATCACCGGGTCCAGCACCGTGTTGGGCAGACCGGGCAGGTACTCCCCCACCGCATCGGCCAGATCGGCGGTGGCGAGCATGCCTATCTTGGTGGCATCCGGGCGGATATCCGCCAGCAGGGTGTCCAACTGCAGGCGCACGAAATCCACGGGGACGGCGTGCACCCCGACCACCCCGCGCGTGGACTGGGCGGTCAGTGCCGTCACCACGCTCATGCCGTAGGCGCCAAGCGCACCCATGGTCTTCAGGTCCGCCTGGATACCGGCGCCCCCGGAGGGGTCGGAGCCGGCGACGGTAAGCACTTTCGGAATCGGGTCGTTCATTGTTCGGCTTCCCAGGCCCCGCGCAGTTGCTGTGCAGCCTCCCGGGGATCATCCGCCAGGCAGATAGCGGAGACGACGGCGGCCCCGGCAAGTCCTCCGACGCGCAGGGCGGGCAGGTCGGTGGCAGTGATGCCACCGATGGCCACGCATGGCAGGGCAGTGGAGGCGGCCAGGCGGATGACGCCATCGGTGCCGATACCTGCGGGCGCATCGGTCTTGGTCGCGGTGGCGCGTACGGCGCCGATGCCCACATGGTCGCAGGCGCCCTCCGATTCCGCCGCGGATAGTTCCTCCGGGGTAGCTGCTGACAGACCCAGGTAGGCGTCATCGCCGATGAGCTCACGCACCACGGTGGCAGGCAGGTCGCGCTGGCCCATGTGCACGCCCGCAACCGGCGCCCCCAGGCGGCGGGCGGCCAGGTACACGTCTACGCGGTCGTTGACGATCACCGGTACCTGCCTGCCGACGGCGTGGGTGACGTCGAGAACCTGGGTGAGGAAGTCGGCGCCGTCGGCTTGCTTGGCACGCACCTGCACGCAGGTGACTCCGCCGCCGACGGCGGCAAGGACGGTGTCGGTGACGGTGCTGCCACGGGAGCGGCACTGGTCGGCGTCGGTGACCAGGTATACCCGCAGGTCGGGGGCAGGTCTCATGAGATCGGAATCCTGGCGATGTCGTCGCCGTCGAGCGTGTAGACGGCGTCAAGCAGGCAGATCTGAAAGGAGCCGGGGCCGGCTGCCGCCTCCGCGGCGAGCTCGGCGGCCGCACTGTAGGCGGCGTGGCAGGCGACAGTGGCCTCGAAGACGTCGGTTCCGATGGCGCGCCCGGCGGCGACGAAGCCGGCCACCAGGGCCCCCAGGGCGCAGCCGCCGCCGGTTATGCGGGTAAGCAGTGCGGACCCGCCGCCCACCCGGACCAGGCGTCTGTCATCAACGATGGCGTCCACGGGGCCGGACACGGCGACAACGGCGCCGGTGGACGCCGAGAGGGCTCTAGCGGCGTCCAGGGCGGCATCCACGGCGTCGGCGGTCTCCACCCCGCGTCCGCCGCCGCCCGAGCCGGCCAGGGCGATGATCTCCGAGGCGTTGCCGCGTATCACGGTGGGGCGCTCCTGCAGTAGGCGGTGGGCCAGGGCGGTGCGGTGCACCAGGGTGCCGACCGCAACCGGGTCCAGCACCCAGGGGACTTCGGCGGCCCGCGCGGCGGTGGCGGCCTCCACGGCAGCGGCGCGCTGCTCGGGCTGGGGCGTGCCCAGGTTGATCAGCAGTGCCGAGGCGTCGGTGGCGAAGGGGCCGGCCTCCCCGGTGACGTCGACCATGGCGGGGGCGGCTCCAGCGGCCAACAGGACGTTGGCGGTGAAGTTCGTGACCACCGCGTTGGTTATGCAGGCCACCAGCGGCCCGGTGGCGCGCAGGGCCTCCAGCACGCCCGCAGGATCTGGAATCGACTCCGGATTCGCCTGGTGCTCGTGCGGATAGGTGTTGACGGACGCGTGCTGCATCATGCGACATCCCTTCGTCAGCATTATCTGGACAGGTTCAACGGGTCTTCTCTCAGCCTGACGGCACCCCGTGTCGTAGGCGCAACGATAGCAAGCAGACGGCCGCCCCGGAACCGGTGAGTTCCGGGGCGGCCGGGCCGTACACGGGTCGGGCGGCGCGCCTGCGGCCCGACCATGATTCGTCAGTCGTCCAGATAGTCGCGCAGCACCTGGGAACGGCTGGGGTGGCGCAGCTTGCTCATGGTCTTGGACTCTATCTGCCTTATACGCTCGCGGGTCACCCCGTAGACCTTGCCGATCTCGTCCAGGGTCTTGGGCTGACCGTCGGTCAAGCCGAAGCGCATGGAGACCACGCCCGCCTCACGCTCGGACAGGGTGTCCAGCACCGCGTGCAGCTGCTCCTGCAGCAGGGTGAAGGACACGGCGTCGGCGGGTACGACCGCCTCGGAGTCCTCGATCAGGTCACCGAACTCGCTGTCGCCGTCCTCACCGAGCGGGGTATGCAGGGAGATGGGCTCGCGCCCGTACTTCTGCACCTCCACGACCTTCTCCGGCGTCATGTCCAGCTCGACGGCCAGCTCCTCCGGGGTGGGCTCGCGGCCCAGGTCCTGCAACATCTGCCGCTGGACGCGGGCGAGCTTGTTAATGACTTCCACCATGTGGACGGGGATGCGGATGGTGCGCGCCTGGTCCGCCATGGCACGGGTGATGGCCTGGCGGATCCACCAGGTGGCGTAGGTGGAGAACTTGTAGCCCTTGGTGTAGTCGAACTTCTCCACCGCGCGGATCAGACCCAGGTTGCCCTCCTGGATCAGGTCCAGGAACAGCATGCCGCGGCCGGTGTAGCGCTTGGCTAGGGAGACCACCAGACGCAGGTTGGCCTCCAGCAGGTGGTTCTTGGCGCGTTGGCCGTCCTGAGCCACCCAGTGCAGCTCACGACGGTACTTGGCCTCCATGTCGTTGCCCTCGGTTGCCAGCAGGTGCTCGGCATACAGGCCCGCCTCAATGCGCTTGGCGAGCTCGACCTCCTGCGCGGCGTTGAGGAGAGCCACCTTGCCGATCTGCTTGAGATAGTCCTTGACCGGATCCGCGGTGGCGCCAGCAGTGACGACCTTCTGGGCGGGCTCATCGCCCTCGTCGGAGTCGGATACCGTGAAGGAGCCGTCCTTGCTCTTATCCCCCTTGGACTTCTTCGCCTTCTTGTTGGCAGCCCTCTCCGCCTCTTCACGCCGGATGCGGTCCAGCTCGCCGGTCAGGGCGGCAATGGAGGGGTTCATCTTGATGCCCTTGATGACCCAACCGCGGAAGATGTAACCGTTGTAGGTGAGGAACTCGCGGGCGACAACCGGTTCCTCTTCACCGGGGATGACGAAGCGGGGCACCGGACCGTGCCCGTACGGGGCCAGGGTGATGGGGTCCTCCAGGGTGCCGTCCCCGCAGATCTCCAGGCCCTCGATGACGGTACGGCTGCGCACGAAGAGCGTGGCGCCGGGTGCAAGCCGTACGTTCTTCAGCGCGGCGGGCGTGTTGAAGGGGTGACGCTTGGTGCCATCACCGTTGTCCTCCAACAGCACATCCAGGTAGTAGTCGCGCAGCTCCGGAGCGGGCGCTTCCTGCGCCTCCTGAGCGTCCGCGGCTTCGGCGGTGTGCGTGTCGTCTTCCGGCCTGTCGTCTTCCGGCGTGTCGTCCACGTCCTCGGCGTCGGCCGCGTCGGCGTCGAAATCGGTGTCGATGTCATCGACCTCGAGGTCGGTGTCCTGCTCGACCTCTAGGGGCTCATCGATGTCGTCAGCGAATTCGGCACGCTCCCGCATGTGAGTGGGAGTAGGAGCAACTGTGGAAGTAGCCACGGATTTCCTTTCGCGGAGCAGACGGTTCGGCTGGAGGAGCGCACAGAGCCGGGACAAGTCTACGCGAACCCGTAAAGGGCCCGTCCACGCGCGGCACACCGTCGCGGACCAACGAGGGCTTCAAACCCAACTCGACACAGCCACCAACGGCAGCAACAACGATGCACGCGCCCGGTGTATTCCCGAGGCATTCATCTAGCCTGGGCTCATGACCGAGGTTGACACCCTACTGCCGCTGGTGCGCGACGTCGTCGATACTCGCCTGGATCGGGTTCTGACGCGGATGCGTTCGCAGTGGCACGACCGGCGCGCACAGACCGATGCTCTCCTTGACGCCGCCACCGAACTTCTGTCCGGAGGCAAACGCATGCGGGCCGCATTGGGGGCGGTGGGGCTGACGCTGCCCGACGGCGGCGATGCCCCCGCCGAGGTACTGGGCGGTCCCACTGCGGCGAGACTGGGCGCCGCCCTGGAGCTTTATCAGGCGAGTGCGCTCGTCCATGACGACGTGATCGATGCCGCCGATACCCGCCGCGGCCGGCCCGCGGCACACCGGCGGTACGCGGCCCGCCACCAGCAGTCCGGCTGGCACGGTTCGGCACAGGCCTACGGCATGAGCGCCGCGATACTGCTGGGGGATCTGCTGATGTCGGCCGCTGCCGCGGAGATGGGCGCCGCAGTCCGGGATGTGGACGGTCAGGCCGCCCGCAACGCCCGGGACGCCTTCGACGCCATGACGGCAGAGGTTGCCGTCGGTCAGTTCCTTGATGTTCACCATGAGGTGCTGCCGCTGCCCGACCCCGCCGACCGGCCCGTACAGGCGGGTGCCGCCATGCGCTCATCCGCGCTGGAGGTGGTAAGGCACAAGTCGGCCCGGTATTCGGTTATGTATCCACTGCTGATCGGTGCCCTGCTTGCGGGTGCGCCCCCGCAAGGCGAGTTGCTTGCCGCGCTGGAGGTGTTCGGTGAGCAGGTCGGAGTCGCCTTCCAGCTGCGCGACGACGCACTCGGAGTGTTCGGGGACCCCGAGCTGACCGGCAAGCCCGCAGGTGACGATCTGCGCGAGGGCAAACGCACCGTGTTGGTCGCCCTGGCCTGGCAACGCTGTAACGACAAGGGCCGAAGGCTGCTGACCGAGGTGCTGACCGGTTGTGCGGGCGCCGCTGAAGTCGAGCGAGCCGCCCGGGTCATACGCGACTGTGGAGCCCTGCACGCCTTGGAGGAGGAGATCTCCGCGCACACCGCCACCGGCCTGGCTGCGCTAGACGCCCTCCCTGATGCCCTCAGCCCTGGCGCACGTGAGACCTTGCACGACCTGACGAAGGTGTTGACCGCCCGCCAAAACTGATTGGGTGTGCCGGCACGGTGCCGGTCCAACCCGGTCCGGGGCCCGGCGCCCGGAGGTGTGCTGCGCTGCGTACCAACAGGTGCCTGCATTGCCCCGTACACTCGGCACCGTGACCAAGGATCCTCTCATCGGCCGCCTGGTCGACGCTCGTTATGAGATCGTCGACCGCGTCGCCCGTGGGGGCATGGCCACCGTCTACCGGGCGCACGATCGCCGCCTGGACCGCCTGGTGGCGCTTAAGCTCATGCACCCCCACCTGGCCGACTCCCCCGACTTCGTGGCCCGCTTCCGCCGCGAGGCCCGGGCGGCGGCGCGACTGTCGAATCCCGGAGTCGTATCCGTGTACGACCAGGGCAGTCTCGACGGCGTCGCCTATCTGGTGATGGAGTTGGTCGAAGGCCCCAATCTGCGTGACCTGATAACCGCCGGGCCCTTGACCGTGCGGGAGGCGCTCGGTCTGACCGCGCAGGTGCTGCGCCCCCTCGGTGCCGCGCACCGGGCGGATCTGGTCCATCGCGACATCAAGCCGGAAAACGTACTGCTTCCCGCCGACGGCTCGGTCGCCAAGGTCGCCGACTTCGGGCTGGCCCGCGCCGTAACCGAGGTCGCCCAGACAACCACCGGGAACGTGCTGGGCACGGTCGCTTACCTGGCGCCCGAGCTGATCACCACCGGCTCCTCCGCCCCCTGCGCCGATGTGTACTCCGTCGGCGTGATCCTGTACGAGTTGCTCACCGGGGTGCAGCCATTCGCTGCGGATACGCCCATACAGATCGCCTTCCGTAACGTGCACGAGGACATCCCTGCCCCTTCACTGCGACTGCCGGATCTGTCAGAACGGGTCGATGAGCTTGTGTCGGTGATGACGAGCCGTGACCCGCACTCCCGTCTAGCCGATGCCGATACCGCGCTGACTCGCCTGCGGGAGGTCGTATCGGCCCTGACCGATGCCGAACTTTCCGTCAAGCGCGGGGGCGCCACCGGTTCGGTGCGCACGCAGGAGGTACTGGCGGCCAACGCGGAAGCCGCCCGCACCGCCATGGCCTCCACGGACGGGGAGCAGGTCGAGGACGACGGCGCTCAGCTTCCTGCCGACGCCGCCACACCCGGCGCCGGGTTGCGCACGGTGTCGTTGCCAATTGGTTCTATCGCCCCGGATGAGGCCACTCGGGGGCGGGACGGCAGTACACGCGCCCTGGAGCGGTCGGCGCTGTCCCGCGAGGAGGACGAGCGTGCCACGCAGAAGGTCTCCCGCTCCCCCGTGGGCGGGACGGGCCGACGCGCGCTGATCGCCGCGGGCCTGCTGCTGGCCGCCGGGAGCGCAGGTGCCTGGTACTTCGCCCTGGGCCCAGGACACACCGTGCCGGTGCCGCAGATTGTCGGAATGACCGCCGCCGAAGCGCAGGCGGCGGTTGAGGCCGTGGGACTGGTGTGGGGCGCTCCCACACGCGTCTACTCCGACACTGTGCCCGCCGATTCGGTGATCTCCTGCTCCCCGGCCGCTGACGCCCGCGTGCATCCGGGTGAGGCGGTAACACCGGTGATTTCTCGGGGCATTGAGCGCAAGAAGGTGCCCGACGTCGTCGGCGTCACCGAGGAGGACGCCGCCACCGCCATAACGGAAGCGGGGCTGTCGCTCGGCGCCGTCACCAAGACCTACTCCGATTCCTTCGCCTCCGGAATGGTCATCTCCTCCGACCCGCGGGCGGGCACCACGGTGGATCACTCCACCGCCGTGGCGATCGTGGTGTCCTTGGGGCGCCAGCCCGCGACCATCCCGGACGTGACCGGCATGAGTGTGGCGGATGCGACCACCACCTTGGAAGCGGCCGGGCTGACGCTCGGCACCCAGTCGGAGTCCTATTCGGATACCGTCGCCTCCGGCCTGATCATCTCCTCGTCCCCCTCCTCCGGTGATAGTGGCTACTACCATGGTGACGCGGTGGACGTAACCGTGTCCAAGGGTCCGCAGATGGTTACTGTGCCCGATGTGTCCGGGATGAGTGAGGAAGATGCCATTGCGACCCTGGAGGAGGCCGGGCTGGACACCAGGGTGTCCCGGATCATGGGAGGCCTTTTCGGCACCGTTCACTCCACCGACCCTGCGGCCGGTGAAAGAGTGCGCAAGGGCTCCAGGGTGACCTTGAACGTGGTCTGAGCCTCGGCCTTGACTACCGTTGCTCCACGCCCGCAGCGCTCAGTCGCGCAGCATCTCCGCTACCTCGAAGGCCATCTCCAGGGACTGCTGGTGGTTCAGCCGCGGGTCCACGAGGGTCTCATAGCGGCGGGCCAGGGCGGCCTCGTCGATATGCTCACCGCCGCCGAGAACCTCGGTGACGTCGTCTCCGGTCAGTTCCACGTGGATGCCGGCGGGCACCGTGCCCAGGCGGCGGTGCACCTCGAAGAACCCCCGGACCTCCTCCATCACCGTGTCGAAGCGGCGGGTCTTGTAGCCGTTGTCCGAGGTGATGGTGTTGCCGTGCATGGGGTCGGTGATCCAGGTGACCGGTCGCCCGTCCGCCTGCACGATCTCCACCAGGGGCGGCAGCACGTCCCGAATACGGTCCGCGCCCATGCGGGTGATGAGGCTGAGTCGGCCCGGATCGCCAGTGGGATTGAGATGGTCTATCAGAGCCAGGAGTTCATCGCGGGTGGTTGTCGGGCCGATCTTGACCCCGACCGGGTTGTGAACTCCGGCGAGCAGGGCCACATGGGCATCATCGACTCCGCGGGTGCGTTCCCCCACCCACAGGAAGTGGGCGGAAGTGTCATACAGGCGGCCGGAGCGGGAGTCCTCACGCGTCATGGCGTCCTCGTACTCCAGCAGGAGTGCCTCGTGGGCGGCGTAGAAGTCGACCTGTCGCAGGGCCTCGAAGTCGACGCCGGCGGCCTCCATGAAACGCATGGCGCGGTCGATCTCCTCGGCGAAGGATTCGAAGCGCTTATAGGCGGGGTTAGCCGTGAAGCCGCGATTCCAGGAGTGGACCTCACGCAGGTCCGCATAACCGCCCATGGTGAATGAGCGGATTAGGTTCAGGGTGGTTCCGGCACGCAGGTAGGCGTCCACCATGCGCTGTGGGTCGGGCACGCGCGCCTCCGGGGTGAAGGCGTGGTCATTGACCGAGTCCCCGCGGTAGGAGGGCAGGGTCACGCCGTCGCGAGTCTCGGTGTCGCAGCTGCGCGGCTTGGCGTACTGGCCGGCCATTCGGCCGATCTTGACCACCGGCGTGGAGGCGGCATAGGTCAACACGGCCGCCATCTGCAAGATGGTCTGCAGCTTCAGGCGGATATTGATGGCGGTGTTGTCGTGGAACGACTCCGCGCAGTCCCCGCCCATGAGTACGAAGGCGCGTCCCTGGGAGGCCCACACCATTTTCTCACGCAAGGAGTCGACCTCGCCCGCGAATACCAGCGGGGGGCGGGTGCGCAGGTCCGCCGCGGCGTCGGCGAGCGCCTGGGGGTCCGGGTAACGGGGCTGCTGGGCGGCGTAGTGCTGCCGCCAGTCGGACGCTCCGCCGGGAACGTGGAGCTCGTTCATCATGGCGCCAGCATAGGTGAGCTCGGCGGGGCGGTGGGCGGTGCGCCGAAACGTGGGACGTGGGACACGGGCATGTTCGGCCCGAGCGGACGGCTGGACGCTCACTCGGGCTGGCAGGGCTAGAGACGACCGCGGAAAGGGACAGCGCAGTGAACACCAAACAGTGTGCACCAAGACGGGCCGGCCTGGACGCGATCATTCGCCTCCATGCCGGCCCGTCCATATGGCGATGGGTCCGTGCTCAGGCCTCGCCGTCAGTGGTGGCGGCGGGCTCGAGGCTCTGGCCGAGCTCGGCCATCAGGTCCACGAACCACTGCTGGGTGATGTCGAAGGGCTTGCCACCGGCGATGCGGTCGAAGGCGATGGCGCCGAGTCGGTCACCGTTTTCCTCATCCTGGCCGATCACGCCGGGCTCGCCACGCAGGGCGCAGTCGACTGCGAGGTCGCACATCTGCTTGATCAGAGCCAGGTCCTCCTCATTGGCCGCGGCGGCGCGCGAGTAGTAGCCGGACTTCTGCACCATGACCTTCTCGGCGCCGATCAGGTCGGCGAACTGGCGAGCGAACCACTGGCCGGGGTTGATGGTGTCGAGCTTTACGTGGCCGAAGGGGTCCCGCTGGACCTCCTCACCCTTGGCCTCCATCTCCGCAATGATCTCAGGGACGCCGGCTCCCTCGGACAAGAAGATGTTGACATTGCCCTGCTCATCCATGATGGCCTTCAGACGCTCAGCCTCGGCGGCGATGTCCAGCTTGGCCTCGGGCACGAACACGGCGTGCACGTCCCAGCGCTCCTTGGCCAAACCCAGCGAGGGGGCCCACTGGCGGTCCTTGAGCAGCTCGTGGTAGCGGCGGGCGGTCTCGGCGGTGAGGTAACCGCAGTTGCGGCCCATGCACTCGTGGACGATCAGCATGCGCGGGTTGGAGCGGTGCTCGCCGATCACGTTAAGAGCGAAGCCGGCGCCCTGCTCGGCAGCCGTCCAGGCACCCAGTGACTGGCGGATCGGGACGACATCATTGTCGATGGTCTTGGGCAGGCCGACTACGGTGAGGTCGTAGTCGTGCTCGTGCAGGTAGGCGGCCAGGTCGGCGGCGGTGGTGTTGGTGTCGTCACCGCCGATGGTGTGCAGCACGTCGACGCCGTCTTCGCGCAGGCGCTCGGCGGCGAAGGCGAGCGGGTCGACACCCTCCTTGACCAGGCCGCGCTCTACCAGGTTCTTGGCGTTGGTGAGCTTGACGCGGGAGTTGCCGATCGGGGAGCCGCCGTACTGGCGCAGCACGCCCGCGTTCTTGCGGCCCTCGTCGTCGATGACGACGTAGTTACCGGTGAGCAGGCCGTGGTAGCCGTACTGGTAGGCGATGATCTCAACCTCGGGGGCGACCTCGGTGTAGCGCTCGATGAGGTCGCCGACGGCGGCAGACAGGCAGGGGGCGAAGCCGCCCGCGGTGAGGAGGGCGACGCGACGGATCGACATCGGAAACCTTTCGTAGGTAGTGGGGCTTGTCGCAGCCATCCTACCGGGACGCCCCCGCTGTGCAGACAGATTCACCCCAACCCCGAATTCTCCCGAGACCGGCACTCGTTACGCACCGAGACCGGTGGAAGTGACGTGCCGGAACCGGCCAAGGCCGGTCGGACCGCCGCCTTGACGTCCCATTCGGCGATCACGCCCGCGTTATCATGGATGCGTGACACAGCGCACCGAACGTGACTGGATCCGCTTCCGTCGCCACGCGGCGGGGCTGAGCCAACGCGAACTCGCGGACCGCACCGGTGTCAGCCAACCACTCATTGCCGCCATCGAGTCCGGCGCGCGCCGTCCGTCCGCTGACACGCAGGAGCGGCTGCGAAAGGCGTTACAGGTGCGCCCCTCAGTTCTGCTGCGCGCTGCGCGCAAAGAGGTCATCGCGTTGGCCGGTTCGCATGGATGCGAGGTTATCGACGCGTACGGCTCCGTAGCCAGCGGCGAGGATCGCCCCGAATCCGACATCGACTTGCTGGTCCGCTTTCCAGCAGGTGCGGACATCCTCGACCTGTTGGAGCTTCAGGAGGAGTTGTCGAATCTACTGACGGTGTCCGTCGACGTGGTCTTGGCCAGTAGCGGCTCAGTCACAACATCCGGGGCTTCCCTGGAGTCGGTATGAATATGAGTACTACGCCATCACCCGCAGGCCGGGTGGAACGGCGGCTCGCGGATCTGAGACGCTTAGGAGCCGGGGCCGCCTTCATCGGAAACCACGGCTTCGACGCCTACGCGTCAGACTCGATGGGCAGACTCGACGGACGAGGCGCTGCTGCGTAAGAAGTCCGCATCCCTGGGCTGCTGACCGCAGTCGGGCTGTAACCGGGTTCGGCGTACTGTCCGGACCCGGCATTTGGTGTGCTACGCGGGACTCGAAGGCCGACGCACGCGAAAGCGGCACCGACGCCGCGTCATCGATTCTGTAGATGATGCGGTAATCGCCCCGTCGCGCACTGTGGAGCCCGGCCAGCTCAAAGCACAGAGGCTGGCCGACGCGATGCGGATTGTCTCGCAGCGGATCCACTCGGTTAGCGCGGGGCGACTCAGGATGTCGAGCGTCTCCTCAAGTGACCCCAGGTCATCCGCAGAGATGACGACCGCCGCGGGGCGACCGTGCTGGGTGATCGTTACACGGTTATGCTCCCGCTCCACCTGGCCGACGACCTCGGACAGGTGGTTCTTCACCTCCCGCAACGGCATGTCAGCGTCGACCGACATGGCAACGAATCTGGCCACAACACTGACGTGTACACGACTCATGCGCCGCGCAGACACTTGACGAAGTTATACATACATGGTTGTCTGTAAGCATGCGTCGCACCGCCGCCGAGGCCGCCGAGACCCGCCAGGCCGTCATCCGATCCGCCCTGCACCACTTCGCGAAGGACGGCTGGGAGGCCTGCTCGCTGGTGGAGGTGGCCCGCGGCGCCGACGTGACTCGCGGCGCCGTCTACCACCACTTCACCGGCAAGCGCGATCTGCTCGACGCCGTCCTGTCAGAGCAATGGCGCGACCAGGGGGAGGCGCTCCTCGCCGCGCTCGACGCCTCCGCGGCCCCAGAGGTGCGGCTCACGGCGTTCCTGGCGGACTACCTGCGCAGACTTCATGGGGACACGGCCTTCCGCGAACTCGCCGTCGTCACCGTTCTCGTAGCGCCGCAGGCACCGGCGATCAAGTCCGCAATGGAGCAGAAGGAGGCGGCACTCGCGCGGTGGTCGGCGCTGCTCATCGGGCTTCTGACCGAGTGCGAGGAGCGGCTGCGCGCTCCGCTAGACATCGCCCGGTTCAACATCACGTCATTCCTGTACGGCGCCACGCTCACCGCGGCGCTCACACCAGACGACCTGCCCGAGCCCAAGTGCTGCGAGGCTACGGCGCATGCCCTGGTAGCGGGACTGATAGCCGTGGAATCGGTCTGACACCAAAGAAGGACTGTCATGCAACCATCGTCATCCGACACCACAACCAGCCCACGCATGGCCGTCGTGGTCGCCTGCGTCGCCCTGTTCACCGACATGCTCGTCTACGGGATTCTCATCCCGGTACTCCCGCTGCTCCGCGCCGTGACCGAGGCCGGCCCCTCGGCAACCGGCCTGCTCTTCGCCGCCTATGCGGCCGCACTGGTGATAGTCACTCCTATCGCCGGGCGAGTTGTGGACAAACGCGGTCCTCGCGGGCCGCTGCTCGCCGCATTGGTGGGCCTGGCAGGCGCGTGTCTGCTGTTCACCATCGGTGGTCCTTACTGGTTGCTTCTGACGGCCCGCACGCTCCAGGGAGCCGCCGCCGGATTGAGCTGGGTGGCCGGGCTGTCACTGATCGCCGCCACCGTACCTCTGCGGCAACGCGGGACCTATCTCGGACTGGCAATGAGCATGGTTTCGGTCGGCGTACTGGCCGGTCCGCCCCTGGCGGGCTGGTTGGCAGGGCTCGGAGGGCATTCGGCTCCCTTCCTCTGTGCGACCGCGCTACTGGTGATCGACGGTGTACTGCGGATTGTCTTCATCCGTTCGGACCCGCCACCCGATGACGACCCCGCCACCGCGATGGACGTGTTGCGCACGCCCGGATGCTGGCCAGTAGTCGCGCTGATTCTCTTCGGCGCCACCGTCACTTCCTGCATTGAGCCGGTTCTCCCCACGCACCTGGCGGAGGCATTCGGCACCGGCCCCACCGGCATCGGCCTGCTGTTCGCGCTGCTGACCCTAGTCGGCGCCTGTCTGAACCCATTGGTCGGAGCCTGTCTGCCACACGTATCACCAAGGGGGCTGACCTTACTGGGCGCCGCCGCCGCAGCCGTAGGCCTGGTTCTGGTGGGAATCGGGCCGAGCCTCCCAGTAGTCATCACCGGACTGGTTTGTCTGGGCGGCGCAATCGCCCTCCTGGTGGCACCGGCAGGTGCACTAATAGGCGTTCAGGGAGCCATGGCCACACCTCCCGCTATCGGCGGCGCCTACTCCCTCTACAACCTGGCTTACGCCGGAGGTCTATTCATTGGCCCTACCCTGAGTGGCGCGCTCACCGAGGGGATCGGCTTTGCAGGTGCCTGCCTGGCGCTGGCGGTCGTCGTAGCGCCCGCCGCCGCGATACTCGCCCGGTTGCCGCGCAAGTTCGCGGTCATGCCCGGGTGAAACTGTCCGGATTCGGCATGAACGGCGTCGACCGACCAAGAACTACCCAAAGAATACGCATGATTCCAACATTCCTGAAAACGCAGACCGGCGCGCCAGCTCCGTTCGTGCCGATCTTGGACATTTCGGCCCCGTACTGTCAGTCGCCGTCAGAGCGCGACTCGGCATCCGGTTCGAAGCCCTCGTCACCCTCAGGCGCCCCCTCGGTGTCCTCCGCATCTTCTTCTTCCGCATCCTCCGGCTCCTCCGGTGGCTCGGGTACCTCGACGTCGGGGGCGGGCCGACCGCCGGGGGCCTCGACCGGGGCCGCGGAGGGCCGCTTGGCGGCAAGCTCCTCAAGCATCTCCTCGACAACCTCCGCGGCCGTCTTCTTCTCCGCGTCCATCGCCTTCTTCACGTCCGCGGCATACAGGTCCACGTACTCCTGACCGGACAGGGACATCAGCGCATACATGATCTCGTCGGTTATGGAGCGCAGCACGAAGCGGTCGTTCTCCAGGCCCTGGTAGCGGGAGAAGTCCAGTGGCTCACCAATGACGATGCCCACGCGGTGCCGGGTGGAGGGCACCACCTGCCCGATGGGTTGAGCGAGGTTGGAGCCGATCATGGCCACCGGAATCACCGGAGCACCGGTGGCCAGAGTGACTCTAGCCACCCCGGTCTTGCCGCGGTACAGACGTCCGTCGGGGCTGCGCGTGCCCTCGGGGTAGATGCCGAACAGCTCACCCGAACGCAAGCGGTCGATACCCGCCTGCAGAGCCGCCTGGGAGGCCTTGCCCCCGGAACGGTCCACAGGGATGGTGCCGACGGCGGTCATGAAGTTCTTCACCGCCCAACCCTTGACTCCCCTGCCGGTGAAGTAATCGGACTTGCCGATGAAGGCGACCTCACGATCCACCAGTAGCGGCAGGAAGAAGGAGTCGATTACCGCCAGATGGTTGGAGGCCAGGATGGCGGCGCCCTCGGCGGGGATATTCTCCTCGCCGCGGATCCAGGGCTGATAGAGCATCTCCATGGCCGGGCCGACGGCGGCCTTGATACCTCGGTACCCCAACGTGGGACCTCCTGTGCTGCGGCGGGCGAGACGTCGCCGGGCCGTCCGGGTACGCCCGCCGGGCGTGTCCGCGGCTGGATCGGCTGCTCATAGAGTCTAGCCTCGCGATGTGCCCTTAGAAGCGCTCTCGCCCCATCCGCCCGCAAGCACTGCACCCGGTGACGATGGCGGCCGCGGGCACACTGGGCCGGTACGGCGTCATATTCAGCCTTCTTTCGCGGATATGGGCACACCGCTGCGCGAGGTTACCTTCGTGGTCGTCGACCTGGAGACCACGGGCGGCGTTCCGGGTGCCCACGCCATCACCGAGATCGGTGCGGTGAAAGTGCGCGGCGGCGTGGTGGATTCGGAATACTCCACGCTCGTAAATCCCGGCGCCGCGATCCCCGCACAGATCACGCTCCTGACCGGCATCACCAATGCCATGGTGGCCGACGCCCCGCCGACCGAACAGGCGCTGGCGGCCTTCCTGCAATGGGCGGGGCTGCAGGAGCCGGCAACGGTGGCGGTGGCCCACAATGCCCGCTTCGATCTCGGCCACTTGCGCGGGGCGGCCCGCGCGTTGGGTCTGGACTGGCACGAACCGAGGGTGATCGACACCCTGGCTCTAGCCCGTAGGGCCTGGACCAGGACGGATGTGCCCAATCACAAGCTGGGCACCCTGGCGGCGTTCGTGGGTTCACCGACCTCGCCCGCCCACCGGGCCCTGGACGACGCCCGTGCCACCGTGCACGTGTTGCACGCCGCTCTTGAGGCGCTGGCGCCACTCGGTGTGACCCACCTGGAGGACCTGGCCACCGCCACCGACCCCGTGCCCGCATCCCGTCGGGTCAAGAGCCGACTCGCCGACGACCTGCCGGCCACTCCCGGCGTGTATCAGTTCCTATCCCCCGCCGGTCAGGTGCTGTACGTGGGCAGCGCCGTGAACCTGCATCGGCGGGTGCGCTCCTACTTCACGGCCGCGGAGAAACGCACCAAGGTGGCGCGCATGCTGGACACGGCCGTGGCGGTGCGGGTGATCGAAACGCCCACGGAGGTGGAGGCCCGCGTGCGCGAGTTGCGGCTGATTGCCGAACTCGACCCGCCGGTCAACCGACATTCTCGCTCACCACAGCGCCGCCCCTGGCTGCACCTGGTCAGATCCCCACGCCCGCGGCTGGCCCTGACCACCGTGCTGCCGCTCGAGGAGGCGAACAGCGCCGTCGGCCCCTTCCCCTCACGCAGCGCGGCCTTACAGGCGCAGCGGGCCGCCGAGTCGGTGCTGCGCCTGGATCCCTGGGACGGGCTCTCCAGCCACACGGTGCGTCGCGACGATTCCCCCGCCGACGCCGAGGTCGCCGCTCGGGCGCTGGCAGGGGAGATCGACCTGGTGGCCCTTCCGCTGCTGGAGCGGATAAATGCGCTGTCAGCTGCGCAGCGCTATGAGGAGGCGGGAATGTGGACCCGCCGGCTGCGGGCGCTGTTGCTGGGAGTGTGCCGGGCGGAGAAGATCCGGCCATTGCTGACCTGCCCGCAGCTGATGGCGGCCCGACGTCGCAGTGGTGGAGGCTGGGAGCTGGTGAACGTGCGTTGGGGACGTCTGGCCGGCTCGGCGATCACCCCGCCCGGCGCTGATCCGCGCCCCATGATTGCCACTGTGCGCGCCACCGCGCAGGTGGTGGATAGACCGGGACGTGTCGGAGCGGATACGAGTGTGGAGGAGACGGCGCTGCTGGCCGACTGGGTGCTTGACGCCGGAGCCCGGCTCGTGCAGGTCGAAGGGCTCGACGACGACGCGGGCTCAGCCTGTTCAAATCCGGTTTCGCTGTGCTGGCCGGTGGGGGCCGCCGCCCGCCACCGGCGGGTAATTGAGGCGGAGGTCTAGCTGCAAGTTGTGCATCCACGCGGCGCCGCCCCCGCGTGGTCGACTGGTCTCAGCCGGCTGGAGTCACCGAGCCACGGCGAGCACGTAGCGCCTTGGTCACGCCCTGTTGCAAAGTCTCCGGGTCCAATGGCCGCGGCACTACCACCTCCGCCTTGGACCAGGCCGCCAACCAATCGTCCTGCGGACGGGCGGTCAGCAGTACCACTGGGGGCCGCCGGTCCAATTCGGTGAACAACTCATGGGCCAGACCCATGCCGCCCAGTTTCTTCGTCTCGGCGTCCAGCACGAGAGCGGCGAAAGGGGCGTCACCGGCCTGCTGGCGGTCCTTGATGGCCAGGCGGACCCCGTCGGCGGTGGCCGCCTCGGTCCAGGACACCAGCGGCATGCCCTTGGCGGGGCGGCGTCCCACGCCGTCGATCACCTGTTTGCGCACGGTAGCGTCATCGGAGAAGACAAGGAGATCGAGGGTGGCGGGCTGCACCTGGTCGGTCATGGGGTCCTCCTGTGGGCGACGGGCTTTAGCGCTAAGTGTAATCGCGTCGCCTGGGCGCGCCCACTCTTCTTTGCGGACCGATCACCGTCTACCATGAATTCGGTCTAGGACTTCAGTCTCACACATGAGTCTGTGGCCTCGACCATCAGCACACACCACCGTATTCACCGCGAGGCAGGACCGCAATGACCGCACCGACGGACGCCACCACACCGCAGTACACGCTGCCAGAGCTCCCCTATGACTATGCAGCCCTGGAGCCGCACATCTCCGGACGCATCATGGAGCTGCATCACGACCGCCACCATGCCGCCTATGTCACCGGCGCCAACACCGCCCTGCAGCAGCTGGCCGCCGCGCGTGCCGACGGCGACTTCGCCGCCATCAACCTGTGGGAGAAGAACCTCGCCTTCAACCTCGGCGGGCACATCAACCACTCGATTTTCTGGAAGAACCTGTCTCCTAACGGCGGCGGCGAACCCGAGGGCGAGTTGGCGCAGGCCATCAAAGACTCCTTTGGCTCCTTCGCCGCCCTCAAGCAGCAGTTGAACGCCGCTGCACTGGGCATCCAAGGCTCCGGCTGGGCGGTGCTGGCCTACGATTCCGTTTCCGGGCGTCTGGTCACCTTCCAGTTGTTCGATCAGCAGGGCAACGTCCCTGTAGGCACGATCCCGCTGTTGCAGATCGACATGTGGGAGCACGCCTTCTACCTGGACTACCTCAACGTCAAGGCGGACTACCTGGCGGCCGTCTGGCAGGTGGTGAACTGGGAGGACGTCTCGCAGCGCCTGGCCGATGCCGTGGCCCGCACCGAAGCCCTGATCGTGCGCTGAGGCGCAGGCATAACCGGGGGGCGTGCGCGCCGTTGTCTTCGGCGTGCACGCCCCCGAATGTTATGGACGCCCGGGTCCTACAGCACTGCCGCCACGTCCACCACGAATGCAGTTGCGATGGTTCCCTGAGACTCATCGCCGGGAACAAGAATCACCACGCGGGACCCGACCGGAACGCCGACCAAGCCACCGATGATGGGCGAGTCCTGTGAGATCACAGTGGGCTGCGGCACTCCCTCCTCCCAGGAAGACTGGAAGGAGTCCGGATTGGTCCAGTTGACCGCCGCCGTCTCCAGCACCACGTAATCACCGTCTGCAATCGTCTCCCCGTTGCCACGGGCCGTCACCACAGTCTCCACCGCCGTGGGCTCGGCGGCGCCTTCGGCAACAGAGACCGTGGGCGCCGTCCCCAGATCGCCGGTGACTGTGACGCCGCGCTGTGCCAGCGTCTGCTCGGCTTGCGGATCGGCCACCGCATCCTTTGATGCCGCCTGCGCCCCTTCAGACGCCTCAGCGAGCTCGCTCTGGGTAAGCACGCGTTCGATCTCGACCACGAACACCAGCGGTCCGGAAGGAGAGTTCGGTGCTGCCGCGGGCTGGCCATAGGCCAGTTCCGCCGGAATCGCCAACTCCAGGCGGTCGCCGGCGCGGTGTCCGGTCAGGCCGCAGCGCCAGCCGGAGATCACCCCCTGCAGGCTGAACGGCGTCGCCTCTCCGCGGGCGTAAGAGGAATCAAATGTCTCGGTCGCCCCCCACTCCCAGCCGGCGTAGTTGGCCACAACGATGGAGTCCTCGGCGGCCTGCGTGCCCTCGCCCGCTTCAAGGGTCTTGACGGTCAGGTTCGCCGGTGCGTCTGCCTGACCCCAGGATATGGTCGGTTCGTTCCCGGCATCACCGGTGAGCGTGGGCAGGGAGTCGGCGTCGCTGTCAACGGTGAGCTTGGAACAGTCGACGTTGGTCAACACGGCAATGGGGGCATCGGCCGAGGCCGTTGCCGCAGCATCACCGGAAGAGTCGGAACAGCCCGTCAGCGCCAGGCAGGCGGAAAGGGCCAGTGCGGGCAGCACGGTCGCGGCACGGCGCAATCTTTTCTCCTTATGTGCTTGCGGATGCCGACGGGAGGGACGGGCTACGAGTGTCAGCCGCGCCACCCCGTCGCATTACAGAACCGACACCCGTAGGGGTCGGTGACAGGTGGGGCCGGTCAGCGCCCGGTTGGGCGCTCAATGGATCAGTGGAAGGACTCTCCGCAGGCGCAGGTACCCACCGCATTGGGGTTGTCGATGGTAAAACCCTGCTTCTCGATCGTGTCGGCGAAGTCGATGGTGGCGCCATTCAGGTAGGGCACGCTCATCCGGTCCACCACCACCTCCACGGACGCGAGTTCAGCGTCACCGGTAGCGAACGAGCGGATGGCGTCGCCATCAAGGACGCGCTCATCGAAGTAGAGCTGGTAGACCAGTCCGGAGCAGCCGCCCGGCTGCACGGCCACTCGCAGACGCAGGTCGTCACGCCCCTCCTGGGTCAGCAAGCCGGCCACCTTCGCAGCAGCGGCCTCGGTCAGCAGCACCTCGTGTGCGGGGGCTCCGGTTGTCGTGTCGCTAGAAGCGTCGGTCAGGGTGTTCTGAGCCATGTCTGTCTCCTCCTAATGGGTGCCTTGCACCGGGGCGAACACGCCGACGGTTCAGGATGTTCCCCTCACCTTACGTCCTACCGCCTGGTGGATGGGAACACCGCCAGCAGTGATCGCACTCACCGTCACATGCACGTCATGCTAGCGTAACCAGTTCCAGGTAGTCCTCGCTCCACAGGTCCTCGTCCCCATCGGGCAGCAGCAGCACCCGGTCCGGGTCCAGCGCCTTGACGGCTCCCTCATCGTGGGTGACCAGGACGACGGCGCCCGCGAAGGTGCTCAGGGCGCGCAGGACCTCCTGCCTACTGGCGGGGTCGAGGTTATTGGTGGGCTCGTCCAGTAACAGCACGTTGGCACTGGAAACCACTAGCAGTGCCAGCGCCAGGCGGGTCTTCTCCCCGCCGGACAGTACGTGGGCAGGTTTGTCGGCATCGGCTCCGGAGAATAGGAAGGAGCCCAGCACGCCGCGCACCTCGGTGTCGTCCAGGCCGGGGGCGGCGCCGCGCAGGTTCTCCACCACGGTGCGAGAGTCATCGATGGTCTCGTGCTCCTGGGCGTAGTAGCCGAGTTTCAGCCCGGTTCCGGCCACGACCTTCCCGGCGTCGGGTTCCTCGGTGCCGGACAGCAACCGCAGAAGCGTGGTCTTGCCGGCGCCGTTCAAGCCTAGGACCACCACGCGGCTGCCGCGGTCTATGGCCAGGTCGACTCCGGCGAAGACCTCCAGCGAGCCGTAGGCCTTGGACAGTCCGGCCGCGCGCAGCGGCACCTTGCCGCACGGGGCCGGATCGGGGAAGCGCAGGTGGGCCACCTTCTCCTGTGCGCGTTCGGCATCCAACCCCTCCATAAGGCGATCGGCGCGCTTGAGCATTTGCTGGGCGGCCACGGCCTTGGTGGCCTTGGCACGCATCTTCTCCCCCTGGGCACGCAGCGCCGCCGCCTTCTTCTCGGCGTTGGCACGCTCGCGCCGGCGTCGGTTCTCATCATCAGCGCGCTGCTTCAGGTAGGCGTCCCAGCCCAGGTGGTAGACATCCAGAACCCCGCGGCCGGCGTCCAGATACATGATCTGGTTGACCGTGTCGCGCAGCAGCTCCACGTCGTGGCTGATGACCACGAAACCGCCGGAGTAGCCGCGCAGGTGGTCGCGCAACCACAGGATTGAGTCGTGGTCCAGGTGGTTGGTGGGTTCGTCCAGCAGCAGCGTGTCGGGCCGTTGGAATAGCACCCGAGCCAGTTCGACGCGGCGCCGCTGCCCGCCGGACAGCGTGCCGATTGGCTGGTCGAGCACCCTGTCGGGAAGCCCCAGGGAGGCGCAGATGCGGGCGGCCTCGCTGGCGGCCGCGTAGCCGCCAGCCATGGTGAACTCATGGTCAAGCCGGGTGTACCGGTCCAGCGCCTTGGCCTGAGCGCCGCCCTGAGTGGTGGCGATCTTCTGCTCGGCCCGGCGGATGCGCGCCAGCAGCGCGTCGATGCCGCGGGCTGACAGGACCCGGTCACGCGTGATCTCGTTCAAGTCCCCCACACGGGTGTCCTGAGGCAGGTAGCCCACCGAGCCGTTGCAGGTGATTCGACCCTCGTGTTCGACGGCTTCCAAGCCGTGACGCTCGTCGGCGTCGGCCACGGCCCGGCTAGTGCCCTGCGCCACCGAGGCGGCAGCCAGAAGCTTGGTCATGGTGGTCTTGCCTGCCCCGTTGCGTCCAACCAGTCCGATGCGCATGCCCTTGTCCACCCGGAAGGTGGCTCCGGCTACCAGCTGCCGGGCGCCGATGCGCATGGTTAGGTCCTGGACGTTGATCACGATGCGCATGCTACGGGCATCCGGGTAGCCGCCGGTCCCTGCGAGCACGCGGCCGACCCGGTTGTCCGTCACATCGGTCCCGCCTAGGCGGGTGCCTTATCACCCGGCAGCACTTCAGTCCCACCACAGCCAGGCGCCCAGGGCACCGTGCGTCCAGTGGCGGCGCAGTGGTTTGAACTCGTCGGGACCGGCGTTGGCGTCCAAGTCGTAGCGCTCGGCCACACGGCTCCAAACCCGCTGTAGACCGTCCATCAGCGCCGCCAACTCCTCCGCTTCTAGGTCCTCACAGTCCTCGTAGTCCGCACCATCCTCGTAGACCTCATAGACCGCATGGTCCTGACACCCGCAGCAGCCTCGATAGCCCTCATCCTCACCGACTATCGCGTTGATGAGCGCTTCCAACAGATCCGGGTCCTCGATCCACAGACCCTCGACACTAACGCGCTCATCGGGACGCTGCGGGCCGATGCCGTAGCCGGACAGACGCACCCGACCGTTCGCGCGCACACAGGCGCGCAGCAAGGCCCCCAAGCTGGGACCGAGGTTCTGGCGGTCGCGCAGCTGCTCGGCGGGCAGAACCTCAAGCAGTCTTCGGGCAGTTGCAGGCCCGAGGTCGTGAAAGGGCGTGTAGTCATCCTGCGGAGTTCCTTCGGCAGTAATGATGCCGGCAGGTGCGAAGCCGAACTGCGCCGGGATTACAGTGGAGCGCAGATCGTCGCGGCAGTCGGCCAGGGCGTGCCACACGCCGGCGCGTACGGTCCACCCTCGGGGTCCATACAGGCCCTCCTCCTGATCCGGCTCCTGTACGAGCCCCGGGGCGGTGCGGGGCGGCATGCTTTGGCCTGTGGACACGCGGGGGGATGTGGATGACTGCGGGTTCATGAGTTTTCTCCTATGGTTGGCACCCTTGCCATACGCGCAGCTGAGGCACCGCGGTGCTGCTGGATGTGGTATCGGTGCTAGTCGGTACGACGGCGTCCTCGCCGTCGGCCATAGCGTGCGCCACAAGCGGACGGCCCCGCAGGCCTCCTGTGGATGCGAGTGGTACAGGGTGCGCCCAAGCAATGCGGTGGATACCGGCGCTCGCTCACAGCGCACCGCAGCGGGTTCGACTTAGCTGGTGTGTGCGGCGCGTTTCCCTTGATGATGCAGCAGCGAGGGTGAATATGTGCCGGATCACCCCCGAGGGCGCTACCCTGGCAGGCGGGGTCCTATGCAACCGGGCCCCCTCCAACCCAGCCCGCCCGCCCCGAACGTGTGGGGCCGGCGGCCGACGGTAAGGTCAACATGGCAACAACCACATCCGCTCCAGAAGCGATTCTCGAAGCCGTAGGCGGCCCCGAGAACATTGTCAACCTCACCCACTGCGCGACGCGCTTGCGCTTCGAGCTCCAGGACGCCTCCGTGGTCGACAAGGCCACGGTGGAGAAGATCCCCGGCGTGATGGGTGCGGTCCCGCAGGCGGGCGACCGCTACCAGATCATCATCGGCGGCGCCGTGCAGGGCGTGTACGACGAGATCATGAACCTGCCCGCCATGAAGGGCGGCGCAGGCGCCCGATCCGGTCAGTCCAACGCTGACGTCAAGGCCGCCGCCCGAGCTAAGGCCCGCGGCAAGAACGCCTTCGTGGACGCATTCTTCGAGTACCTGTCAGACTCCTTCCGGCCCCTGCTGCCGGTACTGCTGGGCACCTCCCTCATCATCGCCGGCGAGGCCATGGCCGAGGCCTTCGGGCTTATCGATACCCGCGCCGATGTCAAGCCCGCCTGGCTCGTCTTCGTAGACGCCATGTACCGCTCGGTGTTCTACTTCCTGCCGATCATGGTGGCCTACAACGCCTCCAAGAAGCTCCGGATCGATCCGTGGGTGGGCACGGCCGTCATGGCGGCCCTGATCACGCCCAACTTCATCGACATGAGCGATCTGACCAAGACCGCAGATGTCGTGTGCACCCACAACGATGTCCTCGACCGGGACTTCTGCACCGCCACTGTGTTCGGGCTGCCCATGCAGCTCAACGACTACGGCGGCCAGGTGTTCACACCGTTGATCATGGTGGCGCTGCTGGCGCCGCTGTACAAGGGGCTGACCCGCATCATCTCCCCGAACCTGCAGATGGTGTTCGTTCCCTTCCTGTCCTTTGTGATCATGATGCCGGTCACGGCCTTCCTCCTCGGCCCCATCGGCGTCTGGCTCGGTACCGCCCTGGGCACCGGCCTGGCATGGCTGAACAACACGGCTCCGATCATCTTCGCCATCATCATTCCGCTGTTGTATCCGTTCCTGGTGCCTTTGGGCCTGCACTGGCCTTTGAACGCCTTGATGCTGGCCAACATCGACTCCCTGGGGTACGACTTCATTCAGGGCCCCATGGGTGCCTGGAACTTCGCCTGCTTCGGCGCCACCGCAGCAGTTCTGGCCATCTCCATCCGGGATCGGGACAACGAGATGCGCCAGACGTCCTTCGGCGCCCTGGTGGCCGGCCTGTTCGGCGGTATCTCCGAGCCGAGCCTGTACGGTATTCACCTGCGCTTCAAGCGCATCTACCCGCGCATGCTGGTCGGCTGCGCCGTAGGTGGTCTCATCGTGGGCCTGGGCGGTGGCGTGGACGCGCGAACCTTCGCCTTCACCTCGCTGCTGACTATCCCGGTCTTCTCCCCCATGGCGCTGTACGCCATCGCGATCGCGGCGGCATTCTTCACCTCCTTCATCATCCTGTTCATCTCCGACTACCGCACGGCGGAGGAGAAGGCGGAGGCCCTTGCGGCCGCCGGTGGCGCGGTCGAGGCCTCCCCCGAGGAGACCGCCGCCGACCTGGCGCTGGAGGAGGCCGCCAAGGCCCAGGCCGAACAGCCCAAGCCGGCGCTGGTTGAGGGCACGGTCACCGAATTGGTCTCCCCCCTGCAGGGCACGGTGGTGCCTCTCAGCGAGGTTGCCGACCCGGTGTTCTCCGGCGGCGCCGTCGGCCAGGGCGTTGGCATAGAGCCCTCGGACCGGCAGATCGTGGTCACCGCCCCGGCGGCCGGCACGGTGGTAGTAGCTCCGGATTCCGGCCACGCCTACGGCATCAACCTGGACTCGGGCATCGAACTGCTCATTCACGTCGGCCTGGACACGGTCGAGATGGAGGGCAAGGGCTTTGAGGTCCTGGTCAAGCAGGGCGATCGCGTTGAGGCGGGTCAGGAGCTGGTCCGCGTCGACCGTGTGGCCGTGGAACAGGCCGGTCACCCGCTGACCACTCCGGTGCTGATCACCAACACGGCGGCCTTCGCCTCCGTGGAGGCGATCGCCTCCGGCGAGGTCGCCCCGGGCGACCCGCTGCTGCGACTCACCGCCTGAGCACGGCACCGCCCCACTTGTAAGGGCGATCCGCGACTGTCCGGGCACCGCTCAAGTGCCTGACGGCTGGTGGCCGGCACCCCCGGGGTGTCGGCCACCTTGCATTCATACCGGGCTTGTTCTACGGCCCCCAATCACTTGTGCCCGCACTCGTCGCAAAATTAAGGACATGCCCGTAGCTCCCAGAAGGCGACGGCGGCCGCCGCGGCCACGTTCAGGGAGTCCACTCCCCCAGCCATCGGGATGCGCACCACCGCGTCGGCGGTGGCGATGATGCGCCGGCTCAGACCATCGCCCTCGGTGCCCACCGCCACAGCCACCCGTCCGGACGGGTCGGTGCAGGCCGGTGAGGCCGCGAAGGCGTCCAAGCTGACCGAGTCGTCAGTCAGTGCCAGGGCCGCCACCGTCCAGCTAGCGGCGTGTAGTTCATCCAGGGCCGGCCAACGGTCAATGCGCGTCCACGGCACCTGGAAGACGGCGCCCATGGACACGCGCACGCTGCGCCGGTACAGCGGGTCCGCGCAGTGCGGAGTAACCAGCACGGCGTCGATCCCGAGGGCCGCGGCACTGCGGAAGACGGCGCCCACATTGGTGTGGTCCACCAGGTCCTCCAGGATGGCTATGCGCCGCGCCCCGGCCCCGCCGCGGGCCCCGGCCAGCAGCTCGGTGACGCCGGCCAGGGCGGGCCTATGCATGGCTGCCAGCGCGCCGCGGTGCAGGTGGAATCCGGTGAGGGTCTCCAGCGTCTCTTCCGGGGCGATGAACACCGGCACGTCGCCGCCGTCCTCGCGCCCGCCGCAGCCGGTGGCCGCCGCGATCACCGGGCGCATCTGCTCCAGGTGACGCGGCGCCATCAGGAAGGATCGCGGGGCGTGCCCCGCGGCCACCGCCCGGGTGATGACCTTGGTTGACTCGGCCATGTACAGGCCGCGCTCGGTCTCCAGTCGGCGCCGCAGGGCCACATCGGTAAGTCGCGTGTAGTCGACGAGCCGCTCATCGGCGTCGTCGAGATCCGCCAGGGGGACAATCACGAGCGAGTCTTGCCCTCGGTGTCCCGCCCCACCGCGGCCAGCAGCGGGTCGGCCACCACGGCGGCCTCCTCCTCCGCCTCGGGGCCGGAGAACTGGCTTTGGTACAGCTCGTAGTAGGCGCCGCGGGCAGACATCAGCTCCTCGTGGTTTCCCTGCTCGACTATGTCGCCGTGCTCCATCACCAAGATGGTGTCCGCGTCGCGGATGGTCGATAGGCGGTGGGCGATCACGAAGCTCGTGCGTCCGTGCCGCAGCTGCACCATAGCCTTTTGAACCAGCAGCTCGGTGCGCGTGTCCACCGAGGAGGTGGCCTCATCCAGAACCAGGATCTGGCGGTCGGCGAGAAAGGCGCGGGCAATGGTAATCAGCTGCTTCTCACCGGCCGATACCCCAGCCCCAGAGTCGTCGATGATTGTGTCATAGCCGTCGGGCAGGGAGCGCACAATGTGGTCCACGCTCGCGGCCCGGGCCGCCTCCCGCACCTGTTCATCAGTGGCGTGCTCGGCGCCGAAGGCGATGTTCTCGCCGATGGTGCCCTCGAACAGCCAGGTGTCCTGCAGTACCATGCCGATCTGCTCGCGCAGCTCGTCGCGGGACAGCTCCCGGGTGTCGACGCCGTCCAGGGTGATTGACCCGGCCTGCGGATCGTAGAAGCGCAGAAGCAGATTCACCATGGTGGTTTTGCCGGCGCCCGTCGGACCGACGATGGCGACGGTCTGGCCGGGCTCAACCTTGAGACTGAGGTCCGTGATCAGCTCCGTGTCGGGGCTGTAGGAGAACTTCACATGGTCGAAGACGACGCGGCCCGCCACCCGCTCGGGCAGGGCGGCGACGGCGACGTCGGTCTCCTCGGGGGCGTCCATAATCTCGAACAGCCGCTCGGCACTGGCCGCGCCCGACTGCAGCAGGTTGGCCATGGAGGCCAACTGGGTGATCGGCTGGGTGAACTGCTGGGAGTACTGGATGAAGGCCTGCACGTCCCCCAGCGTCATCTGTCCGCTGGTGATCCTGACGCCGCCAATGACCGCGATGATCACGAAGTTCAGGTTGGAGACCACGCGCATGGCCGGCTGAATAACGCCGGAGATCCACTGAGCCTTGTAAGACCCCTCGTACAGGCGGTTGTTCTCCTTCTCGAACAGCTCTTCGAAGGCCTGCTCGGAGTTGAACAGGGTTACCGCCTCATGGCCGGTAAAGGCCTCCTCAACCACCCCGGAAACGTCACCGGTGGCATCCCACTGCTCGGTGAAGTGGGGCTGGGCCCGTGAGGCAATAAGCAGCGTGATGATCAGCGCTACGGGCAGGGTAGCCAGCGACACCAGGGAAAGCTGCACCGAGACCGTCAGCATCATGGCGAATACGCCAATTACGGTGATGATCGAGTTCAGCGCCTGCGAGATGGTCTGCTGCAGGGTCTGGGTGATGTTGTCCACGTCATTGGTGACGCGGGAGAGCATATCGCCGCGCGAGCCGTGATCGATGTATGACAGCGGCACGCGGTCCAGTTTGGCCGATACCTCGGCACGCATACGCTGCCCCGTGCGCTGGACCACTCCGGCGAGAATGCGCCCCTGAATCCACAGGAACAGTGCGGACAGTCCGTACAGGGCCAGAGTCTGCAACAGGATCACCATAAGGGCGTGACTGTCCAGGCCCCGGCCCACCACCACGTCATAGGCGGAGAGCATATCCGCATAGGTGTCCCGATCCGCAGCCCGCAGCACCTGCTCGAGCTCTCTGCCACTAAGCCCCCGCGGCAGCCCGAAGGAGGCCAGCAGTCTGCCCAGCACGCCCTCGAAAATGACGTTGGTGGCGCGTGCCATCACTTTCGGGGCGGCCACGTTCAGGACGACGGCGGCGGCGGTCAGCACCATGACCGTGACCACGCGCAGCCGCTCCGGACGCAATTCGCGCAGCAGGCGCCTCCAGGTGCCGCGGAAGTCCTGTGCCTTCTGGTTAGGGGCCTGCCGGGGCCCGGGTCCGTGGCTCATGCGGCCTCCTCGGCGCTGATCTGGGACAGGACGATCTCCGTGTAGGTGGGACAGGAGTCCATGAGTTCGTCATGGGTACCGATTCCGACCACGTGTCCCTCATCGAGGACGACGATCTGATCGGCGTTGCGCACGGAGGCGACGCGCTGGGCCACGACCACGATCGTTGCGCCGCCGGTGGCTCGCGGCAGGCCCGCACGCAGGCGGGCATCGGTGGCGTAGTCGAGGGCGGAGAAGGAGTCATCGAAGACGTAAACGCCCGCCCGGCGCACCAGTGCCCGCGCGATGGCCAGGCGCTGACGCTGCCCGCCGGAGAAGTTCACACCGCCCTGGTCGACCTGGTGATCGAGCCCGTCATCCAATGCCTGCACGAAGCCGGCCGCCTGCGCGGCCTCAAGGGCGTCCCACAGTTCGGCATCGGTGGCGTCTTGACGTCCGTGCAGCAACGTGGAGCGGATGGTGCCGGAGAACAGGTAGGCCTTCTGCGGGACGGTCGCCACGTTCTCGCGCAGCTCGTGGGGTTCCAAGTCGCGCACGTCCACGCCGTCAATGCTCACCGATCCCTCGGTGACGTCCAGCAGGCGCGGCAGCAGATTGGCCAGGGTGGTCTTACCTGATCCGGTGGAGCCGATGAAAGCTGTGGTGGTGCCCGGCGCCATATCGAGGTTGATTTCGGCCAGCACCCGGGAGTCGGCGCCGGGGTAGCGGAAGGTGACATTGTCCAGGCTCACCCTACGACCGCGGCCACCACCCTCGGCCCCGCCGCGGGCGGGCAGATGGCGGGGCTCGGCCGGCGCCTTGATGGCCGGGTCCACGGCCATGACCTCCTGGAAACGGGTGGCGGCCACCTGGGCGCGCGGAAGGATGGTCACCAGCATGACGGCGATCATGACTGAGAAGAGGATCTGCATGATGTAGTTCAGGAAGGCGGTCAGGTCACCGACCTCCATCTGCCCGTCGTCGATCCGCTGCCCGCCGAACCACATCACACCAATGGAAGCCAGGTTCATGATCACCGTGACTGAGGGGAACAGCATGGCGAACAGCCGGCCGATGCGCAACGAGGTGTCAGTCAGCGCGTCATTGGCCTGGGCGAACACCTGACCGCGCTCCTTTTTCCGCACGAAAGCCCGGATCACGCGCACGCCCTGAATCTGCTCGCGCATGACAAGGTTGACGCGGTCAATGCGGGACTGCATCACCTGGAAGTGGGGCAGCAGCCGACTCATCAGGGCTCCGACCACCACCAGCAGAAGCGGGATAAGCACCAGCAGCAGTGCCGACAGGGGCACATCCACACGCAGGGCCATGACGGTGCCGCCAACCAGCATGATCGGCGCCATGAGCATTACGGTGCTGGCCATGAACACGACCATCTGCACCTGCTGAATGTCATTGGTGGAGCGGGTGATCAGCGACGGAGCTCCGAAGCGGGAGACTTCCTCAAGGTTAAAGCTCTGGACCTGGCTGAAGATGTCCCGGCGCATCTCACGGCCCAATCCCATGGCCGCCTTCGCCGCGAGATAGGTCCCCACTATGGCCACGACACCCTGAAGCACGGTGATGGCGAGCATCTGCCCGCCCAGGGCCCAGATCCTGTTCGTATCGCCTGTGATCACGCCGTCGTTGATGATGTCGGCGTTGAGCGTGGGCAGCGACAGCACGGCGATCGTCTCGATGATCTTAAGGAAGAAGACGATCGTCAACGGGACCGTGTACGGCCGCAGGTAGTGACGAAGTGTCTTGAGTAGCACCTTGTGAGGCTACAACCAGCAGCCCCTCAGCGTCTTGTTATTTCACTGGCGGCAGGTAGTTGGGGCGCGTCTCACGCATCCAGACCCGAGGGCGGGATGGAGGGCGGCACTCCTCCGGCTGGAGGGGCGTCGGCGCGACGGCCGGAGGTCGGCAGCGTAGTCGTGGCGGCTCCCCCACCTGAGCGGTCCGCCGAGGGCGCCGGTTCAGACACTGGCGACGACGGCGCCGTGGGGCTCATGCCCGGCGTCGCATCGGCTGCCTCGGCCTCCTGAGAAGCGGAGGCGGCCTCACCCCGAGCCTGGGCAAGAGCCTCTTCGGGAGCCTGCAGACTGGTTTCGGCGAGGTTGTCGGCAATGTCCAGCGTCGTGTCCATGCCGCTGACGTCCACGCTCACCTCGTCATCGGTGTGTGCGCCGAAGGCGCCCGAGCCGGATCCGCCCCCGGACTTGCCGCCCAGGGCGTCGGCGATGCCGTCCAGGGCGGCGGTGAACTCGGTGGGGACGATCCACATCTTGGACGACGAACCGTTGGCAATCTTCGGCAGGGTCTGCAAGTACTGGTATGCCAGCAGCTTGGGGTCCGCATTGCCCCGGTGGATGGCGTCAAATACCTGGAGGATCGCCTGAGACTCGCCCTGTGCCTTGAGGATGGCCGACTGGGCCTGGCCCTCGGCGCGCAGGATCGCGGACTGCCGGTCTCCCTCAGCGGTGAGGATCTGGGACTGCTTTACGCCCTCGGCCGTCAGGATGGCGGCGCGGCGGTCACGCTCGGCACGCATCTGCTGTTCCATGGCACCCTGGATGGAGGCAGGCGGTTCAATGGACTTCAGCTCCACATTGGAAACGCGGATGCCCCAGCGGCCGGTGGCCTGGTCCAGCACGCCTCGCAGCTGACCGTTGATCTGGTCACGGCTGGTGAGCGTCTGCTCCAGGTCCATGGCGCCGATCACGTTACGCAGCGTGGTGACGGTCAGCTGTTCAATGGCCTGCAGGTAGTTGGCGATCTCGTAGGTGGCGCGCTTGGGGTCGGTGACCTGGTAGTAGATGACCGAGTCGATGGACACGACCAGGTTGTCGGAGGTGATCACCGGCTGCGGCGGGAAGGAGACGACCTGCTCGCGCAGATCCACGGTGTTGCGCACGCGGTCGATGAAGGGCACCAGCAAGTGCATGCCGGCGCCGTACTCCGCCTGGAACTTGCCCAGACGCTCGACGATAATCGCATAGGACTGCGGGACGATCCGCACCGCCCGGAACAGGGCGACGACCACGAACAGCAGTATCAGTATGAGAATGACCACGAGCACAACCTCGAATCCGTTCACGAGAGGGCCTTTCCACGAAGTTGCTCAGCAGCATACGCGAGTGCCTGGCGCAGAATCGTTAGATTGTGGACGACCCCAGCTCGGATTCGCCGTCAGTGATCACGGGTGAAGCTCGCGAAAGTCACTTCGGCACGACGACTGCCACCGCCCCGTCGATCGCAACCACGCGCACTCCCGCTCCGGGCTCAATGTGCGCGGTGGCGTTAGTACCGTAGGCATCCGGGGTCTCAGCCAGGCGGGCGCTCCACTCCTCGCCGTCGAGGTTGATACGGCCATCCCGGGCGTCGACCACCGTCAGGGCCGTGGCCTCCCGTCCGATGCGGGCCGAGGCGTTGGTGCGCATTTGCGGGGTGGTAGAGGCCAGGTGCCGTTTTGCCCAGGGGCGGACCGCCACCAGCAGCAGCGCGGCCACAATGGCGAATACGATCACCTGCACCCACACGGGGGCGCCCAACGCGGCGGCCAGGGCGGCCCCGAGGGCGCCGCCTGAGAGCATGAGGAAGGTCAGGTCCGCCGTCGCCGTCTCAATGACGCCGAGTACTAGGGCGGCTCCGACCCACCACAGCCAAATCATCGTGTCCTCCTCTGGTCTGCGTGCGCCCCGGCGAGCCGGGGCGGGACTAATACGGGCATTTCAGGCGCCACGGGCAGTGTACCGTCCGCTGCCCTTGGTGATCTCCAGTGGGAGACCGCGGGTCGTGGTGAAGACCTCGCCGGCGAAGCCTCCGTCCAGGGGCAGCTGCGACGGCCGTGCCCCGGCGCAGGACGAGACCGTGGGTGACCTGTTTCAGCGTTAATGTCCGCTTGGGGCGGTTGGATCAGACATCATCGTGGTCTTCTCGGTTGGTTTGATTGTCTCGTTGTTTGCGGTTGTAGGCAAGACGCCGACGTGACTCATCTCAGGTGCCCGCGAGAGAGGCTCGGTGCCTCATCTGGAACTGCTCGCGAGAGTCGCGGATCGTGGTGGGCATGCGGTGGTGGGTTGTTTGGTGCAGGCCAGGGCGGAGATCACCAGGAAGTACGCAGGGGCGTATGCCAAGGCGCCCAGAGAAGGACAAGGGGAGGATACCGGCGTGATGTGTGCGCGGTGACCGGATGGAGCCGGGAGGGCTCCAGGCGACGCCTGAGGGCGGTAGCCAAGCGCCCTCCTGGCGCAGGAAAACCGCAACCGCGTGCCCGGGCGCGCAAGTACTCCTACGACGCCTTAAAGGTACTCCAGCGCGTGTGGGCGGCCAGCGGCGGGGCAGTTGCGGCAAATACTTGAAGGTGTCCATGCCGCCGCTCCCGGGGCCTGCCGGGAGGGCCGCGGGCGAGCTCGTAGACGGTCAGGACCGATACAGCCACCAGGTGCGGCGTGAGCCGGGTGTCTATGAGCGCGACAAGCCATCGACCGTGTCAAGCCTCGGGTTTCGTAGAGGCTATTTTATCTGGCGCCGGTAGTTGCCGGCTGGGGTTTGGTTGGTGGTCTGCTCGCCGACGTCCTGGGCGTCGGCGTTGTCGATGATGTCGGAGCCGTCGGCGATGGTGCCGGTGATGGTGTCTTCTTGTGGTGGTGGGGTGTAGGCCTGCTCGTACTCGATCGGGGCGTGCATGCCTGTGGCGCAGTGGGGGCGTACGGTGCTCGACCAGTTGCGCCCACTGGGTGGCGGCGAACACGGGCGTCCTCGATACTCTGCCAGGGCCCATGGGAGTCGAGGTAGTGGCGGCCCAAGGATCAGCTCGGCCTTGTACAGCCAGTATCAGGGCCTCGGCCAGAGCGGAGCCGAAAGGAAGTCGCCCTCGGGTGCCCACCGAGGCCACCGCGTCGCAGTCGGAGGGGGCCTGCCCGCACTCGGATGGCCCGGTACTGGACCCCGCGGCCGCGTGTGGCGGGGTCAGGCCGGTAAGGTCGGCTCCTTCGCGCCGGGTGCTGCCAGATACCCATTTTCAGGGCGCCCCTGGGCCAGGTCGGTGCACACGGGCTCGCGGGTGGTCTGCCAGCCGACTATCCGAGGCGAGCAGCACGTCGGCGGGCGAAAGCAGGCGCACCACCCGGCCGGACAGGGTGCGCACACAGGTGGGGGTACCTCCCACGTAGTGGGGGAAGTGTCCACACGCCCACAAGTCGTTCGGTCTGGAAGCGCTGAAGTGCATGCCCGCCAGGTCCGCCGGGCATGCGTCCTTCGGTGCGGACCGGGTCGTCCTGGGCGATTTGGCGCGGCCGGTGGCCTCGTAGGCCCATGTCCCGCATCAGACGCACCCGCGGTGCAGCAGGCGCCACATGCCCCAGACCATGCCGCTCACAGGCCTCAGGACGGCCCCGCATGGCGTGCATCTTCCTTACGCCCAGTACGCAGTAGTTCTTCTCATGCACTCTGCTGATCTCGGCCTTGAGGGCGTCATCGCGTCTACTCCTTGCCGATGGGGGACGACTCCTGGCTGCGCAAGTTAGGTGCTCGGGGCGATCTTGACACCGGCACTGGTCAACGCCTGGCACAACCGGCACAGGCCCCAAGGTCCGCCTTGTTGCCCGTCGATGAATGAGATACGCAACGCCTCCGGGGCGGGACGCCCAGCTCCTCAGCGATCCTCCAGGTTCGCCCCCTTAGAGTTCGCGTCAGTAGGTCATGGTTTGCGTGTGGGTCGTTGGTCCCAGCGGTGGGTGGTCCAGGCCCGGTGGATGAGGTTGCGTATGGTGATGATGGTGTTGGCCAGGGCGATGAACGCGTCGATGACGGTGGTGCGCACCTCGGTGCAGACCTGGAGTTTACGGAAGCCGCGGTTGTGCCAGGAGTTGGTGCGCTCGACCACCCATCGGCTGCCGGCCTGAAGAGGCGTGCCCTTAGGGGAGATCTGCCCCTCGCAGCCCAGCACCTCAAGCAGCTGGCGGGTCTTGCGGTTGTCGTAGCCGGCATCAAGGTGCACGGTGATGCGCTCGGGCAGGCCCGGAGCCGAACCGGCTCAGGCACTCCAGGGTGGGGGCCAGTAGCGGGGAGTCGTTACGGTTGGCCGGGGCGGCCACCACCCCAATGGGGATTCCGTTGCCTTCGACCATCACTGAGCGCTTGGTGCCCTGCTTGCCCCTGTCCACCGGGGAGGGGCCGGCGGCCTGGCCCCCGCAGGGGGCTTTTACCAGGCAGCCGTCCACGCACAGGTCCTCCAGGGCCAGGCCTGCGATCTTGTCGTAGGCCTCCAGGGCGGCCTGCTCCAGGGCGGTGAACACGCCGGCCGCGATCCACTCCTCGCGTCGGCGTCGGATGGTGGCCGCCGAGCAAGTGGCATCGGCGATCTTTTCATAGGCGGCTCCCAGCACCAGGACCTGGACGAGCTTGTCGAACACGACCCGATCCGGGATGCGGGGCCGGTGGCAGCCCAGCGGATGGTTGTCGACATGCTCGGGCAGTAGAGCACTGAACTGGACCCACAACGGGTCCATGAGCGAAGATGGCAGTACGGGCACCAGGACCCCCTGTCTGTGCAGGAACGATCGTCGAACAACTCATTCCTACCGGGACCTCGTGCCCACACCCTGCTCCCACACCACACCTACTGACGCGAACTCTTAGACCTCTCCGGATCCCTACGGGCCTCCACAGCCATCCTGGTGGCCCGCTCCCGCAACCCTCTTCGGGATACTTCCTCTGCGCACTCCCGGCAGTGATCCTTCCGTGCATTCACTACCTCCACCAAACCCGGGACGATTCAACTTTGCCGAGCCCCTGAACTCCGAGAGGTGTGGTATACCCGTTGTCTACAACCGGAGACGTGGACAGGACTGCGGGCGGCGAGCTTAGCCGAGTCTCGCATTCTGAGAACGATGCAGTGCAGGTGTTCTGCGCCCCCGTGGGCTGGGGAGAGGTTGGTGGGGGTGCTTCTCAGGCACCGCGTGCGGTGTACCGGCCACGATCCTTGGCGATCTCCAACGGAAGACCGAAGGTGGTGGTGATGGCCTGACTGGTCATGACGCCGTCCAGCGGCCCCGAGGCCACCACCCGACCGCCTCGCAGGGCCAGGCCGTGGGTGAAGCCCACCGGTATCTCCTCCAGATGATGAGTGACCAGCAGCATGGAGGGCGCACCCGGGCCGGAAATGATCTCGGTCAGTGCGGCCAACAGCTGCTCGCGGCCCGCCAGGTCCAAGCCTGCAGCCGGTTCGTCCAGTATCAGCAGTTCCGGATCGGGCATCAGTGCGCGAGCGAGTTCAATCCGCTTACGCTCACCGGAGGAGAGATTCGCCCAGCTGCGCTCGGCCAGGTGGAGCGCATCGAGTGCAGCCAGAAGCGCCCGGGCGCGCTCAACGTCGAAATCGTCATACTCCTGCCGCCACACCCCGATGCTGCCATAGGAGGCGGATAGAACCACCGACAAGGCGCTCTCGCCTCCCTGGACCCGTCCGGCCAGGGCGGTTGAAGCCAGACCTATGCGGGGGCGCAGCTCGGATACGTCCACTGCGCCCAGTCGCTCCCCCAGGACATCGACCGTGCCCGTGGACGGGAACAGGCGAGCCGAGGCGATACGGGCGATTGTGGTCTTCCCTGCGCCATTGGGGCCGAGCAGCACCCAGTGCTGCCCCTCCTCCACACTCCAGTTCACATGCGAGAGGATCTGAGCAGTGCCGCGGTGCAGCGAGACGTCGTCAAAGCGGAGCACGCTGGTCATGTGATCACCCTATCCTGCGCGACGGTGCGGCCCCCTCGCATTTGGCACTAAGGTGCGGCCGTGGATCCGCTTGCAATGCCCGTGTCCGTCCTACTGGCCCTGTGGGCCCCCCAGCCATCCTCCCAGGGACGCGCCGTCGTGCAGGGCGAGGACGGCGCGCACGAGGCCATCGACGACGCCTCACCGTGGGGGTTGGGCCGTTTACCCCTGGAGCGGTGGGTGGCCGATTTTGGTCCGCTCGCGCGTGCCGGCGCGGTACTGCCCTCCCCCGCGGACCCGTTGCCGGGGCTGGGCGCCGCCATTGAGGTCGGCCAGGGCGTGGTCCTGGAGGCCACCACTGGACGCCGGGTGCTGCTGGTGCCCCAGGCCGCGGGCGCGTCGGTGGCCTGGCAGGTGGAGGAGGTGCTCGCCCCGCTGCCGCCCTTCGATCCCTCTCAGGCGCGCCGCGACGTGCACACCGCCACCGAAGCGGCGATCGATGCGCTGATAGAGCTGGATTTGGCCCGTGAGCGCCCCGAACTGGCCGACACACTCAACGACCTGGTCACCGCCGTCATCGATCCGCGCCTGCTGCCGCCCGGCCTGGACGCCCGCCGCCGCACCCTGTTGGAACGTTCCCTGCGACTGCGGGCCATCTGCACCCTAGCCCTGGCCGACGACGGCGCGGCGGCCACGTTGTTGCAGGCCTCTCGGCGCGCGACTGTACTGCGCCCGCTGTTGACCACCGCCCGCCAGGGCGTTGCTGCGGCCACCGAGTGGTGGGCTCGCTGATCCGGGCCGCAAGGTCGCAGTGATAAGCGCTCGGACACTTGGTGGCGGACCGAACCGGGGGCATCAGACGACCAGCGGGACTGCGTTGGCGTCGTGGGCGTGGAAGGCGACGTCGAGGCAGACGGGTCCGTCGGTGAGGACGATCCGCCCGACCTGCGGGTCCCATGAGCCCAGCTGCGTAAGACGCACCGGGACGTCCACCTCAGCGCTCCTTCCCGCGCGGACCTCCACCGTCGCGAATCCGAGAAGTTGAGTCTCCTCGCGGTGTGCCCCGCCGCGACCGTAGACCTGGATGACCTGGATGCCATCACGGGCGCCGGTGTTGGTAACGCGGACACGGACGGTGATGACACGCTCCGCTCCCTGGCCGGTTGAGGCGATGACCTGCGCACCATCAAGACGGTAGGCGCAGTAGGACAGCCCCCAGCCCAGTGGGAAGGCCGCTTCGACGCCGAGTCGGTCCAGTAGGCGCTGACCGTGCCAGCGGTCGTAGGTCACCGCCGTCCAGTCGCGATTGAAGGCCGGCAGGTGGTCCTCGCTTGTGGGTATGGAGAAGGGCAGGCGCCCCGATGGGTTGGCGGCGCCGAAGAGGACATCGGCGAGTGCGTGACCGCCCTCCATTCCCGCGTACCACATCATGACTATGGCCGGAATCTTGTTCCGCCAGCTCTCCATGATGATGGGGCCGGCGCCCACAAGCGTCACAACCGTGCGCGAGTTTGCGGCGACCACGGCCCTGATGATCTCATCGTCGACCTCGCGCAGGGTCAGATGGGAGCGGTCTCCCCCGTATCCGGCGGTCATAACGGCGTTGGCGTCCCCGGTCGGCGCCTCGGCGCCTGCGGGCAGAGCGGGGAAGAGCCTGGTCAGCACAGGGTCGTTCATCGTGTCTCCACCGACCCACTCGCCCTCATCATGCTTATCGAAGCCGGCGACGATAATCGCCACGTCAGCCCGCGATGCGGCTCGAGCGGCCGCCTGCGGGTCATCGTCTGCGACGAGCACGATGCGAGCACCGGGGCAGGCTGCGCGTATGCCGTCCACGGGCGTGACGTGGCTGGGCGGATGGACCATCGAGGAGCCGGAGTCGCCCATATTCTCCGCCGTCGCCAGCCTGCCGATCACGGCGATCGTATCCAACTGCGATGACAGCGGCAGAATTGGGGAGCCGTCGACGTCATCATTCTTGAGCAGCGTCATGGCCCGGGTAGCGGCTTCGCGTGCGAGGGCGCGATGTTCAGCGGTGGCAAGCAGGGAGCTGTCCTCGGGCACATCCTTCCGGAAGGCATAGGAACGGAGCTGGGCTGCGAGCAGCCGCAGACCCGCGCGCCGTACCATCAGCCAACTCGTCTCGCCTGCGGCGAGTTGCCGCCTGAGGTTCTGGGCACGCTGCTGTGCAAAGGGCTCCTCAAGGTCTAGACCGTTGTTCAGCGATGTCGCCGCATCGCGCAGCCCCCAGATGAAGTCGGAGACGGTGATGCCATCCCAACCCCACTGCTCGCGCAGAACCTCGTGAAGCAGGTAGCGGTTCTGCCCCGCCCACTGGCCGTTGACGGAGTTGTAGGCACTCATGATGGCAGCCACGCCCTCGTCGACGACCCGCTTGAAGTGGGGCAGATACTGCTCGTGCAGGGAGGCCTCATCAATGGTGACATCAACCTGAAAGCGCTTGTTCTCCATTGAGTTCAGGGCGTAGTGCTTGGCGCAGGCCATGGCATAGCGCTGAACGCCCCGAGTCAGTGCGGCGCCCATCTCCCCCAGTATGCAGGTGTCCTCGCCGTAGGTCTCTTGAATTCGGCCCCAGGCGGGATGACGTGGCAGGTTGATGCACACGCCGCCGAAGAAATTGCCCCCGACCGCGCGCACCTCGGTTCCGATCGCCTCACCCACACGCTCCTCAAGGTCCACGTCCCAGGTCGCCCCGCGGGCCATGGACACGGGGAAGGCGGTGCCCTGGCCACTTACGCAACCGCGCGGGCCGTCGACGAAGCGTGTGCCGGGGATCCCCATCCGCTCCACGGCGCCGTGAACGTAGGGGGCGGCGTTGTAGCCGACCTGCATCATGTCGGCCATGCCCTGCCAGAACGGCTGATCGCCGTCCAGGAGGCCGAGGCGCTCGTCGTCGGTCAGTTGCTCATAGAGGTAGGCGGCCTGGGCGAATGGATCGGCGCCATCGCGAACGGCCTGCACGGACTGGTCGAAGGATGTGGTCATGCTGTTCCTCCAGCTGGTGGTGTCATCGTTGACGCGAACAGGCGCCGACCAATTAGTAGGTCGGGACAACTAACCTAGCATCGTCTTGCTCCGCTCACAAGGGGTGGTTGCCTTTCGGCGGTCGCGCCGATGCAGCGACGGCGGCGCACGCCTCGCCGCAGAGGGACGCCGCCGCCCGGGTGGGCGACGGCGTCCAGCGGCGCTCAGGTTCGCGGCGTCAGCGCGGATTGGCCAGCGCCCAGCGGTAGACCTCCATGGTGCGGTCCGCGATCGCGGTCCAGGAGAAGTGCTCCTCCACCCGCTTGCGGGCGGCCGCACCCATCTGCTGGGCCTTGTTGGCGTCCATGACCAGGTCGCTCAGGCGCTGGGCCAGGTCAGTGGCGAACTGCTCCGGGTCGATCGGCGTGCCGGTGCCGTCCTGCAGCTGCTCGATCGGCACCAGGTAGCCGGTCTCGCCGTCGACGATCACGTCCGGGATGCCACCGGTGGCCGAGCCGACCACCGGCAGTCCCATGGCCATGGCCTCAAGGTTGACGATGCCGAGCGGCTCGTACACCGACGGGCAGACGAACACGTCGGAGGCGGCCAGCACGGCCTGAAGCTCACGGTGCGGAAGCATCTCCTCGATCATGATCACACCGGTGCGCTGACCCTGCAGGGCGGCCACGGCCTCGTCCACCTCGGCCTTGATCTCCGGGGTGTCGGGAGCACCGGCGCACAGGATGACCTGGACCTCGCCGGGCAGTTTCTCCACCGCCCGCAACAGGTGCGGCAGCCCCTTCTGGCGGGTGATGCGGCCAACAAACACGATCGTGGGGCGGGAGGTATCGATGCCGTAGCGCTGGCGGACCTGTTCGGCGAGCGCCTCGAACTCGGCATCCTCGGGGCGGGCCCAGCCGGCCAAGTCGATGCCGTTGTGCACCACCTTGACACGCTCGGGGTCAACCTTCGGGTAGGACTTGAGGATGTCGGCACGCATGCCGTTGGACACGGCGATGATTGCGGAAGCGCCCTCATAGGCCTGTTGCTCGGCCCAGGATGACAGTGCGTAACCGCCACCCAGCTGTTCGGCCTTCCAGGGGCGCATGGGCTCCAGGGAGTGGGCGGACAGGACATGCGGGATGCCATAGAGCAAGCCCGCCAGATGCCCGGCGAGGTTGGCGTACCAGGTATGGGAGTGGACGATGTCCGCCCCCTCGACGCCGGGGACCATCTCCAGATCTACGCCCAGGGTGCGCAGTGCGGCATTGGCGCCCTCCAGCTCGGCGACCTCCGGGTAACCGGTCACGCCCGCATCGGCGCCCTCGGTACCGGGCTCGCGAGGACCTCCGAAGGCGTGCACGCGCACGTCCGCCAGCGGACGCAGCACCTTGGCGAGCTCATTGACGTGGACGCCGGCACCGCCGTAGATGAACGGCGGATACTCCCTGGTCAGCAGATCAACTCGCAGTGCGTCATTGATGTTGGATTCTTCGGTCACAGCGCTCTCCTTCGTGGTCGTGCACCCGTGCACGTCCGGCGGGCCTTGTTGTAGGTCACACAGTATCCCCCAGCGGGGTTCGGCGCGCTGTTTTTGGCGGGGCCGAGTCCGACTGCCCTGACACGCCGCATGACTGCTTGGAGGTGTCGATTGTTCTGCGGGCACTTCGATCCAATCGATCCAATCGACTCCCAAGATGACGAAAATCACCGTAAGGTGGGCCCATGGCTTCTCCTCGCGTCCTCGCAATCATCCTCGCCGGCGGCGAAGGCAAGCGCCTGATGCCGCTGACGGTAGACCGCGCCAAGCCGGCCGTGCCCTTCGGGGGCATCTACCGGCTCATCGACTTCTCCCTGTCAAACATGATCAACTCGCGCTTCCTGAAGGTGGTTGTACTCACCCAGTACAAGTCCCACTCGCTTGACCGGCACATCTCCGCCACCTGGCGCATGTCGGACATGCTGGGCAACTACATCGCCCCGGTCCCCGCCCAGCAGCGCGTCGGCAAGCACTGGTTCCTCGGCTCGGCCGACGCCATCTACCAGTCTCTGAACCTGGTCGAGGACGAGCGCCCGGACTATGTCGTCATCACCGGGGCCGACAACATCTACCGCATGGACTTCTCCCAGATGCTCGACCACCACATCGCCTCCGGTCTGCCGTGCACCGTCGCCGGCATCCGGCAGCCGCGCGAGCTGGCGGACCAGTTCGGAATCATCGAGTCCGATCCCGGCTCACCGGGCAAGATCAAGGCCTTCGTCGAGAAGCCCAAGCAGACCCCGGGCCTGCCGGACTCCCCCGACGAGGTGCTCGCCTCCATGGGTAACTACATCATGGACGCCGATGCCCTGACCGAGGCGGTCACCATTGACGCCGCTGACGAGTCCTCCAAACATGACATGGGAGGCAATATCGTTCCCTGGTTCGTCGAACGGGGCGGAGCAGGCGTGTACGACTTCAAGGACAACGAGGTCCCCGGCGCCACCGAGCGCGACCGCGACTACTGGCGGGACGTCGGAACCGTGGACGCCTTCTACGAGGCGCACCAGGATCTGATCAGCGTCACTCCCGTATTCAACCTGTACAACAGCCAGTGGCCGCTGTACGCGGGTTACTCGGGCTCCATGCCCCCGGCGAAGTTCGTCTACGGTCACCACGAGCGCCTGGGGCACGCAATCGACTCTATCGTCTCCCCCGGTGTCATCGTCTCCGGCGGTGAGGTCATCTCCTCGGTGCTCTCCCCCGCGGTGCGCGTGAACTCCTGGTCGTCGGTGCGCGAATCGGTGCTGATGGACGGCGTGAATGTGGGCCGCAACACCGTGGTCAACCGCGCCATCCTGGACAAGAACGTGATCGTCGAGGAGGGCGCCATGGTCGGTGTCGACCCCGAGCACGACCGCGAGCGCGGTTTCACGGTGACCGAGTCCGGAATCACGGTGGTGCCCAAGGGGCAGCGGGTCACGCGCTGAGGCCTCGCCGTCGCCCCGGGAACTCCTGAGCCCGGGGCCGCGTCACCCGCCGCGCCCCTGGTGGGCATTGGTTAACATCCGGTTATGCACACCTGTCCGCCTACGTCAGTGCCCCCCGAGGGGTCGCCGCGCGTCAGCGGTGCCCGCGCCCAGGGGGAACTGGCCTCACTGGGGCCCGGTCTGTTGGTTATGGACGTCGACTCGACCCTGATCGAACAGGAGGTGATCGAGCTGATCGCCGAGCGGGCGGGCACGCGCGAACGCGTCGCCGAAGTGACCGCCCGCGCTATGCACGGGCAGCTCGACTTCGCCGACTCCCTGCGCGAGCGCGTGGCGACCCTGGCTGGCGTTGCCGAGTCGGTGCTCGCCGAGGTCCTGGAGGAGGTCGAGCTGACGACCGGTGCGCACGAGCTCATTGCCGTGCTGCACGAGCGCGGCTGCCGGGTCGGGGTGGTGTCGGGAGGCTTCGAAGAGGTCGTATATCCGCTGGCACGGCGCCTGGGCATCGATCATGCGGCCGCCAACCGCCTGGAGGTGGCGGAGGGCGTGCTCACTGGTCGGGTGCTCGGACGGATCGTGGACCGGGAGGAGAAGACCCGCTGCCTGCACACCTGGGCGCAGGCCGATGGCGTGCCCATGGCGCGCACGGTTGCGCTGGGCGACGGTGCGAATGACCTGGGCATGATCGCCGCGGCGGGGCTGGGCGTAGCGTTCTGTGCCAAACCGGTCGTATCCGAGGCGGCGCCGGCCGCGGTGCATGTGCGCGACTTGACGGCGGTGCTGGACCTGCTTTAGCGCACTTGGGACCTGCCCTAGCGCACTTGCCCTAGCCGCAGTGCGGCTACCCCCGCCGAGGTCGGTCGATATAACCGCCGAGGTCGGTCGTTGTTACCGCCGAGGTCGGTCGAAGTGGCGCCGTGGCCCGCCGGTATCAGCGCGGGGCTGTGACGATTTCCTTCAGGTGCGCGGTCTGGGGGCCAAGCCCCGCCCAGTTGACCGACACCTGCAGCACGAGCGCCGTCGCGGTGGGGATGCCGAAGGAAACCTGGTTGGCCAGGTCATCGACGGTGTCGTGCAGCATGTGCGCAAGCACCGACACAGTCGGCTCATGGCCGACGACGAGCACCTGCCTGGTCGTCTCCGGCAGCGGCTGCAGCAGGCGGAGGATACCTCCGGGACCCTCATGATAGATCTCCGGCTCCACGCGCGTGAGCGACGGGGCCAGGCGCTCACGCATGGGACCGGCGGTCTGGCGGGCGCGGGCCGCCGGCGACACCAGCAGTAGGTCGAGGCTCGGCACCCGCCGTTCCAGGCAGTGGGCAAGCTCATCGGCAAGCACACGACCGCGGGAGGTCAGCGGACGCTCAAGATCAGTGGGGGCATTGTGGGACGCCTTCGAGTGCCGTACCAGCACGAGGATCTTCCCGGCGGAGTCAGTCGTCACGCGGATACCCTATAACCGCCGAGGTCGGTCGAAATAACCATCGAGATCGGTCGACATAACCATCGAGGTCGGTCCATACCCATTGCGCCTTGTGGGAAAGCGACGCCGCCAGGCTGGGTGCTCCCACCGCCGTGAACAGAAAGCCCTCGCTCTGGGGCCGCCACTCAGCGCAGGCGCAGAGCGGCGCCGCCGTCGGCGTAGATAACCGTTCCGGTAGTGGCCGGCAGCCATTCGGACAGCAACGCGACGGCGGTGCGTGCCACGGGTGCGGCGTCGCTACGATCCCAGCCGAGCGGCGCCAGCTGCTCCCAACGGGATGACAAGTACTCAATACCAGGGATCGCGCTGGCTGCGGGTGTGGCCAAGGGCCCGGCGCTGACGGCATTCACCCGCACACCCACCGGCCCCAGTTCCACGGCCAGTCCCCTGACGCTCGCCTCCAGGGCGGCCTTGAGCGGCCCCATCCAGCCATAGCCGGGGTGAACGTGGTCGGTGTCGAAGGTCAGGCAGACCACAGATGCACGTGGGGCGAGCATGAAGCGCAGGGCATCCACGAGGGCCGGCAGTGAGACCGTCGAGATGGCGAAGGCCTCCGCCAACGCCCGGCTGCGGTTATGCGCCTGCGTGGTCGAGGTGGTAGTGTCATCGGCCCCCGCATCGGCCTCCCGGGGCAACAGCGACCCGAGTACAGAACCATTGGCGTGGGCGACGGCGTGGACGACGCCGTCCAGGCGCTCCACGCCGACTTGCCGCAGTTGCGGAGCTAGACGCGACAAGGACTCCGGATCGGCCACATCCAGAGGAAGTACGGGGTGCACACCGAGGCAGCGGCGAGTAGTCGACTCGGTCAGGTGCAAGGTGCGCGGCTGACCGGTGAGCACCAGGCGGGCTCCCTGATCCCGAGCCGTGACGGCGATCGCAGTTGCAATCGAGGCCGGGCGCAGCACGCCAGTGACCAGGACGGTGCGGCCTTCGAGCAGGCCTGAGGACGGAACCGACTGCTCGCTCATGGCACCAGCTTCGCATGTAGCGACGCCCACGGCGCATATGTGCCAGCATGTGCCGGTGACCGCATCGCCCGAACCGACCCGGCTACCGCCCCTGCCGGCCAGGCAGTCCGCTAAGCCGCAGCCCAGCCCCACGGATGGGCAGCCCCGCGGGGGCCCCGTCGAGCCGTTGCGCATTGGCCCACTTCAGATCGCCACGCCGGTGGTTCTGGCCCCCATGGCGGGAGTGACCAATGCATCATTCAGGCGCCTGTGCCGCCGTTATGGCGAGACCGCTCTGCCCGACGCGCTACGCCCTACTCACGACGGACCGGTGATCACCGCCGACGGCGGTCTGGCCGCCCCAGCCGGCCTGTACGTCACCGAGATGGTCACCACCCGCGCCCTGGTGGAGCGCAATGCGAAGACTCTGGCGATGGTGCGCACGGACCCCCAGGAACGGGTGCGTTCCATCCAACTGTACGGCGTGGATCCGGCTACGGTTGCCGCGGCTGTGGGCATCCTGGTGGCCGAGGACCTGGCCGACCACATCGACCTCAACTTCGGCTGCCCCGTGCCCAAGGTCACTCGCAAGGGTGGGGGCGCCGCCCTGCCGTGGAAGCGGGATCTGTTGGAAGCGATTATGCGTGCAGCGGTGCAGGCCTCCCAGACGGCGGTTCGCACCTGCCATCGGGAACGCGAGGTTCCGATTACGGTCAAGATGCGCCTGGGCATCGACGATGAGCACGAGACCTTCCTGGATGCTGCACGCATTGCCGCCAATGCCGGAGTCTCCGCCCTGTCACTACATGCACGCACTGCGAGGCAGCACTACGCGGGCAAGGCGCGCTGGGACCAGATCGCCCGTTTGAAGGAGGCCACCGAGCTGCCGGTCTTCGGCAACGGGGATGTGTGGAGCGGGGACGACGCCGTCGCCATGCTCGACGAAACCGGCTGTGACGGTGTGGTGGTCGGGCGCGGCTGCCAGGGGCGGCCGTGGTTGTTCGCGGACATCGTCTCCGCCATGCACGGTCGGGCACAGCGCGCCCGCCCCGACCTGGATGCGGTGATCGCAGTCATCAAGAAGCACGGTAGGCTGCTGGCGGCGGAACTGGGACAGGACCGGGGGGTGCGCGACCTGCGCAAGCACATCGGCTGGTATCTGAAGGGTTATCCAGTCGGCGGGGTGGCACGCGGAGAGTTGGTGCGCGTGTCCTCGCTGACCGAACTGGATAACGCTCTGACACGAATGCGGGAGCGGCTGCCCGAACGGGTCCCCTTCCCGGGGACGGCGGCCGAGGGGCCGCGTGGCCGGGCCGGCCATCCGCGTACACCTCACCTACCCGATGGCTGGCTGGACTCCCCCTACCTGGGTGAGGAGGATCGTGCACTGCTGTCCGACGCCGAACTGGACGTGTCCGGCGGCTGAGCGCCGTTCGCGCAATCAGCCACGATCCGGCTCTCCAGCACGGCATAGGGCCGCGGCGATCGCCGTGGTCACCGGGATGGCCAGCACCAAGCCGATGGAGGACACCAGGGTGCGTACGACCTCTTCGGCGATCTCCCCTGACAGGAGCGTGTCGGTGACCGACCGGTCGATCAGAGAGGCCGCCAGGATCAGCGGCAGGGCGGTGCCGGCATAGGCGAAGGCGAGGGTGTAGACGGTTGAGGCGATGTGGTCACGACCTATCCGCATCCCGCCGGTGAACAGGCGGGCCCGTCCCAACGCCGGGTTGGCGGCATGCAGTTCCCACACGGCGGAGGCCTGGGTGATGGTCACGTCGTTGAGTACGCCCAGGGCCGCCACCACCATGCCGCAGGTGAGCAGCGCCTGTAGATTGATGCCGCCCACCATGGCCGTAAGCGTCAGGGAAGTCTCCTCGGTGGCGCCGGTCAGGTTGGCGGCGTCCACTCCCCACAGGGACAGCAGCACGGTTATGACCACTCCGGCGAAAGTGCCCAGCAGTGCGGTGGTGGTGCGCACGGAGATGCCGTGAGCGACGTAGACGGCCAGCAGCATCATGGCCGAAGCGCCCACCAGCGTCACCCACATGGGTGAGGCCAGGTCCAGTAGTGCCGGGATCATAAAGCCGAGCAACACGACGGTGGCCAGCAGCAGGCCCAGTACACTCAGGGCCCCTTTACGGCCGGCCACGGCGACGACGAGCACCAGGTAGACCACGGCCAATGCCGTCACCGGGACCTGCCGGGCGTAGTCGACGAATACGTATGGGGTACCGGAGGCGAGCGCGGCGGGCGTGTACATAACCGTCAGGCGGTCGCCAACATCGGCTGCGGGCAGGGACTCAGCGGGAATGTGCACCGGCATAGTCAAGCCCTCCCCCTCTCCGGAGGTGATCTCGGCGCAGACGGCATCGGCGAGCAAGGCGTTGTTTGACACGCCCTCCAACGCGCCGGCGGTGTCGGCGCAGGCGGCAGTATCCAGGGAGGTGATTGTGGCCGACTCCAGGCTGGCGCCGTCGGCGGTGAAGGGCCGGGAGCCGACCAGCGAGCTGTCGCCCGGCCACAGCACGATCAGGCCGATGAGCGTGGCCGCCACCAAAGGCACCACGATCGCGGCCAGCACCAGACGCACTCGTCTGGCCTCGGCCGCATCCAGCTCGATGGGCGCGGAGTGGGTGTGCGGCATCCGGATTGTGTGCGGGGTGTCTGTGGGCGCTCCAGCGGGAGGGTTTGCGGATGGATCAGTTGACGCAGCAGTGGTGGTGGGCGTCGTCTCGTCGTTCACGGCGCCATAATGCCTGCCAATGGTGTTGAACCGCGCTCGCCGCGCAGGCAACACCGATCGCTACTGGCGACCGTGGCCCCGCCACATGTCGATTTACGACCTTGGGGGACGTTTCACGACCACACCAGGGTCGTAAACCGCAACCCAAGGTCGTAAACCGCGCCGTGCTCGCCGCTCAGCAGCCGATCAGGCGCTCGGCCAGGTAGCGCTCCACGCCCTCAAGCGGGATGCGCTCCTGGGCCATGGTGTCGCGCTCGCGCACGGTCACCGCACCATCTTCGGGCGACTCAAAGTCGTATGTGATGCACAAGGGGGTGCCGACCTCGTCCTGCCGGCGGTAACGACGGCCGACGGCGCCGGCGTCGTCGTACTCGACGTTCCAGTTTCGGCGCAGGCGGGCGGCGAGCTCGCGGGCAGGCCCGGTCAGCTCCTCCTTGCGGCTCAGCGGCAGCACCGCGGCCTTGACCGGCGCCAGGCGCGGGTCAAGGCGCAGCAGCACGCGCTTGTCGACGCCGCCCTTGGTGTTGGGTGCCTCATCCTCGGTGTAGGCCTCCACCAGGAAGGCCATCAGGGAACGCGTCAACCCGGCCGAGGGCTCGATCACATATGGGGTCCAGCGCTCATTCTTGGCCTGGTCGAAGTAGGACAAGTCCTTGCCGGAGTGATCGGCGTGGGTGGACAGGTCGAAGTCGGTGCGGTTGGCGATGCCCTCAAGCTCGCCCCATTCCCCGCCGGCGAAGCCGAAACGGTACTCCAGGTCGACGGTGCGCTTGGAGTAGTGGGAGAGCTTCTCCTGGGGGTGCTCATACAGGCGCAGGTTGTCCTCGCTGATACCCAGGTCGGTGTACCAGGCTTTGCGGTAGTCGATCCAGTACTGGTGCCACTCCTCGTCGGTGCCGGGCTCAACAAAGAACTCCAGTTCCATCTGCTCGAACTCGCGAGTGCGGAAGATGAAGTTGCCGGGCGTGATCTCGTTGCGGAAGGACTTGCCGACCTGCCCAATGCCGAAGGGCGGCCGCTTACGCGCTGCGCTCATCACGTTGGTGAAGTTGATGAAGATGCCCTGGGCGGTCTCGGGGCGCAAGTAGTGTAGGCCGGCCTCGTCGTCGACGGGACCGAGGAAGGTCTTGAGCAGACCGGAGAATGCCTTGGGCTCGGTGAAGGCGCCGCGAGTGCCGCAGTTGGGGCACACGAGCTGGTCCGGGGTGACGGTGTCGGGGTTGTCGATACCGTGCTTGGCGGCGTAGGCCTCCTGGAGTTCGTCCTCACGCAGCCGCTTATGGCAGGAGGTGCACTCGATCAGCGGGTCGGTGAAGGCGGCCACGTGACCCGAGGCCACCCAGGTCTCGCGCGGCAGGATGACCGAGGAGTCCAGGCCGACGACGTCGTCGCGGGAGCGGACCATGTACTGCCACCACTGGCGCTTGATGTTCTCCTTCAGCTCCACACCCAGCGGCCCGTAATCCCAGGCCGAGCGGGTGCCGCCGTAAATCTCGCCGCAGGGAAAGACGAAGCCGCGCCGCTTGGCAAGGTTGATGACACGGTCGAGCGTAGAGGGAGTTGCTGCCACTGTGTTTCTCCGTAGGTCCTGATGCTGATGCCGTCTACAGTCCGCACGCGATCGGTGGGACGAACGGGTGTCAGTCTACGGGTCTTGGCTACCTGATTTGACTACCCGTAACAACAAGATGAGAATGGTTCCCATGACGGTTCTTACTCGCTCCCGCCGAACGCTCGTCGCCTCCGCTGCCGTATTCGGACTCGCCTGCCTACCACTGGCGGCCTGCAACACCAATTCCGGCGGCAACACCGCCGACGGCGCATCGCTATCCGTTGCCGCTTCCTTCTACCCGATCCAATACCTGGCGCAAACAATCGGCGGTGAGCACGCAAACGTGACCTCAGTCACGCCCACTAATGTGGAGCCGCACGATTACGAGCTATCCCCCAAGGACGTCACCGGCCTGTCCGAAACCGACCTGGTGGCCTACGTTTCAGGCTTCCAGCCGTCTCTGGACGACGCCCTGAGCGAGCTCTCCGGACCCACCGTCCTGGACCTGGCCGATGCGGTCGACCTGAAAGCTGCCGACGACGGCGACCACGATCACCATGACGCCGACCACGATCACCACGACGCCGACGACGCCGATGATCACGCCGAAGAGCATGGCGCCCATGACCACAACCACGCGACCGACCCGCATTTCTGGCTTGATCCGGTGCGCATGCAGGATGCCGCCGAGGTCATCGCCGCCTCCATGTCACAGATGGATCCCGACCACGCAGCCGACTATGAGGCGAATCTCGCCTCCCTGACCGAGACCTTGGAGGACCTGGACTCGGAGTACACCAAGGGACTGGCCAAGTGCGAGCGGAACACTATCGTCTCCTCGCACGCCGCCTTCGGTTACCTGGCAGACCGCTACGGACTCAGCCAGGCGTCGGTGTCGGGCATCGACCCCGAGTCCGAACCCAGCCCCGCAGACCTCGCCAAGGTCAAGAAGATCGTCCAGGAGACCAATACGACGACGATCTTTACGGAGGATCTGGTTTCCTCCGAAACGGCCGAGGCGCTGGCCGATGAGACCGGCGCCACCACCGCCGTGCTCAATCCGCTGGAGTCCGCCCCCGCCTCCGGCGACTACGCTGAGGCCATGTCCACCAACCTGCAGGAGCTGCGCAACGCGTTGTCCTGCGAGTGATCACGGTTCCCATCATCAGTGGAAGGCATTCATTGACCCCGGTTTCGACACCCGCCTCAGCACACCCTCCTGTTCCGCCTATCGAGATCATCAATACTTGCGTCGTACTCGGCTCGAATCTGGTTCTTGATGGTGTGGGCTTGACCGTCACCCAGGGCGAGTCGGTTGCGCTGCTGGGTGCTAACGGATCGGGCAAGTCGACCCTGGTCAAGACGATCCTGGGTTTGACCCCCGTCCACTCAGGCGCGGTGCGCCTGTTCGGCAACGATGTTGAGCGCCGGCGACTCGTCCCGTGGGAACGGGTCGGCTATGTGCCTCAACGCGTGGGGGCGTCGTCGGGTGTTCCGGCCACCGCGCTGGAGGTGGTGCGCTCCGGGTTGCTGTCCCCCGGGCGCCCCTTCGCCGACCGCGGCGGGGCCGCCCGACGCCGGGCATTGGATGCGCTGGCGGCCGTGGGTCTGGTCGACCGGGCTCAGGACCATGTGCAGATCCTGTCCGGCGGCCAGTCCCAGCGCGTACTGATCGCGCGGGCACTGGTGCGCTCTCCCGAACTGCTGCTGTTGGATGAGCCTCTGGCCGGCATCGACCGGGCCTCCCGCGAGTCCCTGGCCATAACCCTGGCCGAGTTGCGCCGCCAGGGGCTCACACTGCTCACAGTGCTGCATGAGATGGGCGAATTGGCCGACGTCGTTGAACGGGCGGTGGTGCTGTCCGAGGGACGAGTGGTCTTCGACGGCCCGAAGAATGCGCTCGCTCATGATCACGCTCGCCACGACGAGCTCGGCCACGACAGCCTGGATGACTGCGAACATGAGCATGTTCACGGCAGCAGCGAACCGACCGCCCACCACGCGCCGGTGCTGACCACCTCCGTGCGCCAGGCAGGAGGCCTCTAATGAACGATTTCATATCCGCCCTTGGCCAGATGTTGGACAGTCCGCTCATGCAGCGGGCCTGTGTGGTCGCTGTGCTGGTGGGGCTGTCGGCTCCGGTGGTGGGCACCTACCTGGTGCAACGAGGGCTGGCCCTTTTGGGAGACGGTATCGGCCACATTGCCCTTACCGGCGTGGCGCTCGGCTGGATCGCCGGCGCAGCTGCGAACGTCACCCCCCACGATGCCTGGGCTATACCCGGGGCCATCATTGCCTCCGTACTCGGGGCGGTTCTGATCGAGATCATCCGCGCCCGGGGCCGAACCCGCGGAGACGTGGCCCTGGCTATCTTGTTCTATGGGGGCATTGCGGGCGGGGTGATTCTGATCAAGCTGGCCGGGGGGACGACGACGAACCTCACCAGCTATCTGTTCGGTTCGATTGCTACCGTGTCGGCCTCCGACACCTGGTTCACAGTAGTCTTGGCCGCCATCGTGCTAGCGGTGGGGATCGGTATGCGCGGCCCTCTGTTCGCCCTGTGCCATGACGAGGAGTTCGCCCGTTCAATGGGGCTGCCCACCGGAGCGCTGAATGTTACCGTGGCCGTGGTGGCGGCGCTGACCGTGTCGGTGTCCATGCGCGTGGTCGGGGCGCTGCTGGTGTCGGCGGTGATGATCGTGCCGGTGGCAATCGCCCAACTCGTCTGCTACTCCTTCGGACGTACCATGCACCTGGCGATGGCCATCGGCGTGGTCGCCTGCCTGACCGGGCTGACGATCACCTACTTCCTCGCCGCCTCGCCGGGCGCCATGATAGTGGTGCTTCTGGTGGGGACCTATGCGACAGTCGCGCTGCTCGGCGGCCTGGTGCGGACGGTCCGTTCCAGACGCGGACGCCGTCCGCGAGTCAGCAGCCAAAGCGAGCAGGAGGTGCACGCATGAGCAATACAGCCGGGGCCGGTTCCGCGCGGCATCGTTCCACCTGGCAGCGGGCCGCGGTGGCAGACATGCTGTCGCGCACGGACGAGTTCCGCTCGGCGCAGCAGATTCACGCCGCCCTGCAGGCGCAGGGCACCAAGGTGGGGCTGGCGACCGTTTATCGAAACCTGACCGCCATGGCCGAGGCCGGTCAGGTGGATCAGATCCGTAGTGCCGACGGCGAGGTCCTGTACCGGGAGTGCGAGCGCCCCGGGCACCACCATCACATCGTCTGCCGCTCCTGCGGGCGCACCGTGGAAGTGGCCGGCGGCGAGCTGGAGGAGTGGATCCGCCGAGTCTCCGCCGAGCAGGGGTACACGGATGTGGAACACACGGTTGAGTTCTTCGGCCTGTGCCCCGCCTGCTCCCGAGTTCGGTAGCAATAACCGCCGAGTTCGGTCGAAGTGGCGCCGGTGGTAGCTGGCTAGGGTTGGTTGGTGGCGGAAACCTCACCGACGTCCTCGGCGTTGTCGGTGTCGGTGTCTTCTGCTTATGGTGGGGTGTAGGCCTCCTCGGGCTCAGGGGCTCGGCAATGTGGGTGTCTGGGTTGGGGGTTGTTAGGGGTTTTCGGAGTGTTGGTGCGGGTGCGGCGCGACCCGTCGGAGACGATAGGTGGCGCTAAATCAGCCTCGTCACGGAAGGTCGCGCCGCTGTGTCATCAGCCCCCACTACGCCCTTGTCACGCCAGCCCCTTGACCCGGGTGTTCGCCACTGTCCCGGACCCGCGGCATCGGCGCGGACCCTGGGTGCGGATGGCACCCCTGGTAGATGATCGGGTAGATCTCCACCCCGGGGGGCGGTTGTGAACTGAACCGGGTTTGATGGAGGCAGTGAATACCCGGAAGGATCACTGTCATGAGTGCTCAGAGGAAGTATCCCGAGGAGTTGCGGGAGCGGGCTACCAGGATGGGGTGTGCAGGGGCCCGTCGGGACCCTGAGAGGTCTAAGGGGGACGGACCTGGGGGATCGTCGAGGAGTTGGGTGCCGAGCCCTGGGGGGGGTTGCGTACCTGGGTGATAGAGGGGCCGAGGTTGACGCGGGCGCCCGGCCGGGGGCCACCAGTCAGGATGCTGAGCGGTTCAGGCGGCTGGAGGCCGACAAGCCGCGAGCCGGGGGCGGGCGAACGCGATCCCAAAGGAATGCGTCAGTTGTTTTTCGCGGCCGACACCAGGCCGCCCGTCCCGCTGATCCGCGAGATGTATCGACTCCCACAGGCAGGAGATGCGGGGCCTGTGCCGGTTCTGCCAGGTGCTTGTCAGCGCCGATGTCAAGATCGCCCCGAGCACCACTTGCGCAGCCAGGACCCGGCTCCCCAGTGCCACAGGGATGCACGATGAGAACCTGAAGGCCGAGAACCGGGCGGGGTCACGAGGACAACTACTGCGCGGGTGGGGGCCCGCAACATGGCATGCGATGCGGGGCCGGCCCGAGGCCTCTGCCCGGCACGGCCTGGGGCATGCGGCGCCTGCTGCACCGCGGGTGCGGTTGATGCGGGCCATGGGCCTGCACGGCCACCGGCCGCGCCAAATCACCGCGTACCACGCGCAGCGCTGCTAAGAGTTCGCGTCAGTAGGTGTGGTGTGGGAGCAGGGTGTGGGCACGAGGTCCCGGTAGGAATGAGTTGTTCGACGATCGTTCCTACACAGACAGGGGGTCCTGGTGCCCGTACTGCCATCTTCGCTCATGGACCCGTTGTGGGTCCAGTTCAGTGCTCTACTGCCCGAGCATGTCGACAACCATCCGCTGGGCTGCCACCGGCCCCGCATCCCGGATCGGGTCGTGTTCGACAAGCTCGTCCAGGTCCTGGTGCTGGGAGCCGCCTATGAAAAGATCGCCGATGCCACTTGCTCGGCGGCCACCATCCGACGCCGACGCGAGGAGTGGATCGCGGCCGGCGTGTTCACCGCCCTGGAGCAGGCCGCCCTGGAGGCCTACGACAAGATCGCAGGCCTGGCCCTGGAGGACCTGTGCGTGGACGGCTGCCTGGTAAAAGCCCCCTGCGGGGGCCAGGCCGCCGGCCCCTCCCCGGTGGACAGGGGCAAGCAGGGCACCAAGCGCTCAGTGATGGTCGAAGGCAACGCAATCCCCATTGGGGTGGTGGCCGCCCCGGCCAACCGTAACGACTCCCCGCTACTGGCCCCCACCCTGGAGTGCCTGAGCCGGTTCGGCTCCGGGCCTGCCCGAGCGCATCACCGTGCACCTTGATGCCGGCTACGACAACCGCAAGACCCGCCAGCTGCTTGAGGTGCTGGGCTGCGAGGGGCAGATCTCCCCTAAGGGCACGCCTCTTCAGGCCGGCAGCCGATGGGTGGTCGAGCGCACCAACTCCTGGCACAACCGCGGCTTCCGTAAACTCCAGGTCTGCACCGAGGTGCGCACCACCGTCATCGACGCGTTCATCGCCCTGGCCAACACCATCATCACCATACGCAACCTCATCCACCGGGCCTGGACCACCCACCACTGGGACCAACGACCCACACGCAAACCATGACCTACTAACGCGAACTCTAAGGGACCAGTGCCCGGCGGACCTGGCGGGCAGGCACTTCAGCGCGTTCAGGCCCAACGAGTTGTGGGCGTGTGGACACTTCCCCCACTACGTGACAGGTAGCCCCACCTACGTACACACCCTGTCCGGCCGGGTGTATGTGGCCTTTGTCACCGACGTGTGCTCGCGTCGGATCGTCGGCTGGCAGACCTCCACCAGCCTGTACACCGACCTTGCGTTGGACGCCCTACGCATGGGGATCTGGCAACGCAGGCGCGAAGGAGCCGACCTTACCGGCCTGATTCATCACTCCGACCGGGGTGCGGCTGTACCGGGCAATACGAGTGCGGGCAGGCCCCCTCCGACTGCGATGCCGTGGCCTCGGTGGGCTCCCGAGGGCGACTCCTACGATAACGCTCTGGCCGAAGCCCTCAACTCCCTGTACAAAGCGGAATTGATCCTTGGGCCGCCACTACCTCGACGACCACGGCCCCTGGCAGGGCATCGACGATGCCCGTGTTCGCTACCGCCCAGTGGGTGCAACTGGTCGGGCAACACCCGGCCTCACTGCGCCACAGGCATGCACGCTCCGATCCAGCACGAGCAGGCCTACACCCCACCACCACCAGACACCACCGACACCGTCACCGACGGCACCACCGCCGACGCCGCCGACACCATCGCCGAGCCCGAGCCCGAGGCAGAGGCCGAGGCAAAGGCCATGGACGTCGGCGAGCAGACCACCCCCAACCAGCCCCAGCCGGCGCCAGATAAAACACCCTCCACAAAACCCGGGGCTTGACATCGACCACCCCACCCGACTTACGCAACACGACCTAAGGCTCCCGCGCTCACGTGCGGCGGCCTGTAGGGCGTCGATCACGAGGGATGTGCGCATGTGGTCGCGTACCGCCCAGCCGACCAGGCGCCGGCTGTAGCAGTCAATGACGGTGGCCAGGTATAGGCTGCCCCCGTCAGCCAGCGGCAGATAGGTGGGGCACCTCCCACGCAGTGGGGGAATGTCGCCCACGTAGTTGCGGTTGGGCGCATCGGCGGCGGTAGTCCCGTTTCAACAGGTCGGGATACTTCGACGCGGCCTAGTCCGGGACGGTGGTACGCACCCGGCGCCGCTTGCGATACCCCACAATGCCGCCGGCCCGCATCAGGCGGGCAACCCGCTTACGGTTGATCCGCCCGTCGGAGCCCTTGTCGATCCCCTCGCCTGGCTCGGCGGTGATCCTGGGAGCGCCCATGGCCCGGTCACCAGCATTGATGGCCCGTATCCGCTCGGTCAGGGCGGCATCGGCCGCCGCCCGCTGCGCCCTGTTGGGAGCACCTGCCTTCCAGGCGTAGTAGGAGGAGCGGGCTACCTCCAGCAACTCACAAAGCCGCTCCCGCCCCATGGGTGGCTGCATGGTCGGCGACGAACTGGAAGCGGCTCACCAGATCGTCTCCCCCGCGAAATACTTGGCCGCCTGCTGCAAGATCTCCCGCTCCCGGGTCAGCTTGGCCCGCTCCGCCCGCAATGCGGCGTTGGCCGCCTCCAGGCGGGCGACCCGCTCCTCCATCGACTCCGCGCCGGCCTGCGCTGGCGTCTGGGTCCCGGTCCTGTCCCCGAGATCGGTCTTGGGCTTGAGCGGGCTGGGGGCCGGAGCACCGTCCGGACCGGTCTTCCGCCCGGTGCCCCACCGGTGCAACCACTCACGCAGCGTGCCCCGGCAGACCCCCAGGTCCTGGGCGATACCACGCACGCATCGCCCCCGGTGTCGTCTCGTACAAGCCCACCGCCTGACGACGCAAGCTCCTGCCGAGTAACCCTTCATAACCACAGTCAGATCATCTCGCTCTCCCCGACCCCGCAGGGCCGGAATCAGCGCGTCCAACAAACGGGGCCAAGGCCCCGGTCGGCAACATCGCTCTGAAGCCCCCTTAGACAGGAACATTATGACCGCTCAAATATTCTATACTGAATACAACAGCTATACGTCCGTAAGACTTGAGCCCCACGTCATCCAGCGTTCTGTTTGGTGTTAGGCCAACGAATCATACCGGTATAGCCTGGCCTATGCTATGGTCTTGTGCTAGAAGATGCTCATAGATCGACCGGCTTCACGGAGACGATGGACGTTCAGTCTCGGCAACGAGACGAAGCCGACGCAACGAAACTACCGACAAAACTGACGATAGCACTGCCAACGAACTTGCTAACGCCGCCACAAACAACGGAAGAGAGCGTCGGAGTTGCCGCAGGCTGAATGTCACCATTCGCGCCTGTCACGAAGTCCATTTCTTCCTGAGATAGACTTTCGAATGACGGTCCGCAATTGTAGTCCTGGGTCATGTAGAGTCATCTCCTTCTAGATGCAGCGTTTCATATATGACACAAGCCCGAAGAGTCCAGATACCGACGCTCCTCCGCAAGTCACAGAACTCGCTGATATTTTCAAGCAGGGCAGTGAACTGGTCGTGACCGATGGCGTGGCTGCCGGCTGCACGTTGCCAGCAGCTCCAATCACGAAGTCCATTTCGGTCTGGCTTAGTGCATCAAAGGACGCACCAACTTTCTCGGTGTTCATTCTTCAACTCCTATTCTCCGAGCGAACTTAGATCCATTGGTGCAGATACGCCAGCAGCCCTAAAAGTGATCCGATTGCGAGCCCGAAGCTGATCCACGAGTTGCTCGTCTTCGGGTGAGGGACGTTTTTTTCAGGCATGTTGACGTCGTCAGGTTCATTTGTCGACAAGGACTGGTTCAGGTCTTCCATTTCGTCTCCGTTGGCGTGGTAGGGAGAGAGGAGAACTCTCCTCCTGGCATCAACTGTGCGCGCCCACGGAGGCCTTGTCAAGGCATCGACGAGACTCATCTCAGGTGCCCGCGAAAGTGGTTCGGTACCGCATCCAGGTACTGCTCGCGAGAGTCGCGGATCGTGGTGGGCATGCGGTGGCGGGTTGACTGGTGGGGGCCAGGGCGGAGATCACCAGGGGTAGTACGCAGGGGCGTATGCCAAGGCGTCCAAGGCAGACAAGGGGAGGATGCTGGATGAGGTGTGCGCGGTGACCGGTCCCGGACCGCCCGGAACCACCAACAAGTGATTTGCTTCAGCGTTCGTGTCCGGTTTTGGGCTGAGGATCAGACCGCATGGGTAGGGTCTTCGTGACACCTTGAGGAGGGTGCGCGATGAGCAGTGATGCTGACACGACGAGGGGTTGGGGGCGTCGGGCCAAGGTGTTCTTGTCGCCTTCGCAGAAGTATGAGATCTACGTAAGGCTGATGCGAGAGGAGGTCACGGTGGGGGCGGCTGCGACCGAGGCCGGAGTGGACCGCTCCACGATCGTGAGGCTGCGGCAGGTCGCCAGGCAAGGCGCCTTGGACGCGTTGTCGGCTTCGCGTCCGGGTTCGTCTGGCAAGTCGGCTCGTGATGTCGAGCTTGAGCAGGCCAGGGCCGAGATCGACCGCTTGACCCGTACGGTGACGGAGCAGGCGGTGAAGTTGGTGGTGCTGGAGAAAAAAGGGGGCTCGGTCTGATGCCCGGTGCCCCGGTCCCCGCCCGGGTGGATGCGCCCGTCAAACAGGGGCTTTTGGAGCTGGTGGACTACGCCACCGGTCAGGGCTGGACCGTGGCTAAGGCCTGTGAGGTCCTGGGACTGGCCGAGCGACGCTACCGGCGCTGGAAACGGCGCCAGAACGGGGTAGGACTGGCCGACGCCCGGCCTGGCGCCGCTGTCAATGCCCTGATGCCGTGCGAGATCGAGGCGATTGTGGACGCCTTCGAGACTTTCGGTGAGAAGGACTTCTCTCACCGTCGCCTGGCTCACCGAGGCTCCTACAACGGGTTGTTCTGGGCGTCGGCCTCCACCGTCCGCAGGGTCCTGAATGACCACGAGCTTCGGTTCAGGCATCCCGCCCGGCCAGCGCGCTCCAAGCGTCGTCCGTTCCCCGACTGGGCGACGTACAAGCCCAACTCGATCTGGATCTACGACTCCACTCACTTCACCGCCTGCGGCATGACTGTGCTGATCATCGAGGATCTGGTCTCACGCAAGTGGATCACCCATGTGGTCTCCAGCGAGGAGACCCACCACCAGGTCCGCCTCGCCTTCGAGCAGGCCCTGGACGCCGAAGGCCTGCTCGAGGCCGCCCTGGAACGAGCCCAGGCCCTGAAGCGCCGGCTAACGCTTGACGGAGACGATGAACTGACCCCGATCCTGTTGGCGGTGTCCGACAACGGCTCCCAGATGATTGCTGCCAACACCCGCAGGTTCATGGCCATGGTCGCCATCGCCCAGCACTTCGGACGGCCGGCGACTCCGACCGACCAGGCCTGGATCGAGTCCCTCAACGGAACACTCAAGGCCGAGTGGCCTCACCTGCTGGCAATCACCGATCCCGCTGTCCTGAGGGCCGAACTCGACTCTGTGCGCACCGAGTACAACAGCCAGCGCTTGCACTCCGGAATCGGCTACGTCACACCCCTGGACGAGCACACCGGGCGCGGGCCGGCCATCCGCAAGGCCCGCCAGGAAGGCCTGAAACGGGCCGCTCAGCAGCGCCTTGCCTACAACCGCAAACAACGAGACAATCAAACCAACCAAGAAGACCACGATGATGTCTGATCCAACCGCCCCAAGCGGACATTAACGCTGAAACAGGTCAACAAGGTAACGGGCGGGGCGGGGCCCCGGCCGCAGTCATCTTCTTGGCCGAGACCCTAGATGATTGATTCCAAGGGGTGAGTGTCGGCGTGGGGGATGGGATGTTGGGTGAGGACCTCGCACGATCGGTGCTGCAAGAACCGTTTCCTCACCAGCTGGAGGCTGAGAAGAAGTGGACACCGACCTGGCGACCCTCGCCACCGCACGGGTGCGTCACCGCCGATGATCTACTCAAAGCGGCTCTTCGCGTTTGAGGGTGTGGTGGTGGGTAGTGGCGGGTGCGCGTGTCGCAGGGGCGGGTGTGGGTCGAGGTCCCCGATGATTGGGGTTTGCTTAACACTACCGATCACAGAGACCTCGACATGGCTGACACTACCTTCACTGCTGCTGATCTTGCTAGTTTCCTGGGCCTGGACGCCCTGGGGCTGGTTGCCACCGGCCAGCGGATCACCCCTTGCGAGGCGCTGGTGGAGTGCCGCCTACGGGTGGCTGAGGAGGATGCGTTGTGTAGACGGTGTGGGGCCCAGGGCGTGGCGGTGGGGACCGTGTCCAGGCGCCTGGCGCACGTGCCGTTGGGCTGGCGTCCCACACACCTGCTGGTCCGGTCGCGGCGGTGGCGCTGCCAGGGATGCGATCGCGTGTGGCGCCAAGACTGTTCTAGGGCCGCGGCCAAGCGGGCTTTGCTGACCCAGGCGGCCAAGGAGTGGGCGATCCGGGCCGTGGGGGTGGAGTTCATGTCCGTGGCGCGCGTAGCAGCGTCGCTGGGGGTGTCCTGGCACACCGCCAATGAGGCCGTCCTTGAGCGGGCCAAGGACCGCTTGATCAATGATCCCGGCCGTCTGGCCGGTGTGGAGGTCCACGGGGTAGACGACTCCCCCGCGCGCTGGCGCTCTCAAGCGAGAGGTGCCCCCATTGCCTGGCGGCATACCCGCAAGGGCGACCGGTACGTGACGGTGATTATTGACCTGACCCCGGTGCGCGACGGGACGGGCCCGTCCCGTCTGCCGGGGCATGGCCCCGGGCCGATCCAAGCAGGTGCTCAAGCAGTGGCTCCAGGACCAGCCCGAGGCCTGGCGCAGCCGGATCGAGGCGGTCTCGATGGATGGGTTCGCGGGAGCGTGTTCAATGGTCTGTGTAAGCCCTGATTGAGAGGACCTACTGTCATGACTGTGACTGACGAGAAGAAGACCGCCCCCTCCGGGACCGTTCCGACTGGTAGTGGTGTGGCCCGGGAGCTAGCCGCCTCTGGTGCGTTGGATGATCTGTTTGAGCAGGTCGAGTCCGGCAAGGTGGAGCTCACCGGTTCTGCCGGTCTGCTGCCGGCGCTGTTGAAGGAGGCGCTGGAGCGGGGCCTGCAGGCGGAGCTGACCGACCACCTGGGCTACGAGAAAGGCGAGCCGGCCAAGGCTGCCCGTGGTAACGCCCGGGGCGGCACCACGACCAAGATGATCGATTCGGAGGTGGGCTCCTTCGAGATCGAGGTCCCCCGGGACCGGGCCGGCTCGTTTACGCCCCGCCTGGTGCGTAAGGGCCAGCGGCGCATGGATGGCCTGGACTCGATGATTGTGAGCCTGTACGCGGGCGGCATGACCGTGCGGGAGATCCGCCACCACCTGGAGACCACCCTGGGTGTGGAGCTGTCGGCCGGGACGATCAGTAAGGTCACCGACGCGGTGTGCGATGCGGTCATGGAGTGGCAGAACCGTCCCCTGGAGGAGTTCTACCCGGTCATCTACCTCGATGCCATCCGCATCAAGGTCCGTGCCGACCACCGCGTGACCACCCGGTCAGCCCACATCGCCGTAGGGGTCGACATGGACGGGATCAAGCACGTGCTGGGTATCTGGGTGCAGGCCGAGGAGGGCGCTTCGTTTTGGGCGCACGTGTGCGCGCAGCTGGCCAACCGCGGTATCAAGGACGTGCTGATCGTGTGCTGCGACGGACTTGTCGGCCTGCCCGAGGCGATCGAGGCGACCTGGCCCGACTCCCTGGTCCAGACCTGCGTGGTGCACCTGATCCGCGCCTCGATGCGGTTCGTGGCCTATGGGGACCGCAAGCAGGTCGCCAAAGCGCTCAAGCCCGTCTACACCGCCCCCAACGAGGAGGCCGCCCTACAGGCCCTGGCCGACTTCTCCGACCAGTGGGGCTCCAAGTATCCCGAGGCGGTGGCGACCTGGGAGAGGGCCTGGGAGCGGTTCACGCCGTTCCTGGCGTTCCCGCCGATGCTGCGCCGGGTCATCTACACAACCAACTCCATCGAGTCCCTGAACTACCAGCTGCGCAAGGTGTCGAAGAACCGGGGACAGTTCCCCTCCGATGAGGCAGCGGTGAAGCTTTTGTGGCTGGCCATCTGCAACATCGAGGACAAGCGCGCCAGAGAACGGGACAAGGAGAAGAACCTACCCGCCAGCAAACGCAAGGCCAAGGGCCGCATGGTCGAAGGACAAGTCACCACCAACTGGAAACAAGCCCTCGCCCAGCTCACCGCCGCCTACCCCGAACGAATCCGCCCCTACCTGTAACAACAACCCGCTTACACAGAAACCTTGACAGGCTCGTTCGCGGGCTTCAAGACCGCCGCCGCCGAGGTCCTACCCGGCGCGACGGAGGTGATGGACCCCTTCCACGTGGTCGCGCTGGCCGGGGACAAGCTGGATGAGTGCCGCAGGCGTACCCAGCGCGAGACCACCGGGCGGCGGGGGGTGTAAGGACGATCCCCTGCACCAAGGCCAGGCGCCTGCTGCGCACCGGGGCGGGGCTGGTGAGCGACAAGGGCTGGGAGCGTCTCGAGCAACTGTTCGCCGACCCCCACAACACACCGGAACAGACCACCTGGGCGGTGTATCAGAAGATTATGTCCGCCTACCGCGCCAAGACCCCCTTCCGAAGGCAAGACCCGGATGGACAAGGTGATGCAGACCCTCACCACCGGCGTGCCTGACGCCCTCGAAGAGCTGAAGTCTTTGAGTAAGACCCTCAACCAGCGGCGCGACGACATCCTGGCCCACTACCGATCACCGCGGCACATCCAACAGACCCACCCAAGCAGTCAACGGCCGCCTGGAACACCTACGCGGCATCGCCCTGGGCTACAGGAATCTAACCAACAACCACCATCCGCAGCCTCATCCACGCCGGCAGCTCCCGCAACCAACTACTACACCCCTAAACACGAAGAGCCGGACAACGGGACGTGGATATATATGTGTGCAGGCAACTCATTTGACATCGATGCCACAAGCTGGTATTTATCAACCAACATCTCTGACCTCCGTGTTGGGGCCTCCGGTCGATACTCGAATACCACGCATCGCTAACAATGCCGCGAGACATCCTAAGATGGCGCATGTGAGCCAAAGGGCCTCGTCGACATCGTTTTCAATACACCATCCGCCGACGCCTGGGCCGACGATGCTTGCGAGGGAAAACGCGGCGGCGGAGTATCCCATCCATCGCCCCCGGCTAGCAGCGTCAGAATGCATCGCAATTAGGGCAGGTGAGGTCGTAGCGACGAAGGCCTCGCCGATCGACCACGTTGCTGTCTGGACAAGGAAGCCTAGAAGATCACACCAAAGCGGAGTCGTGCTAAAACCGATGCCTATGATTACGCATCCGGCTGCAAGCGAATTGCGGGCTCCGCTTGCCTCAATAATCCGATTAACGATTGGCTGTGCTACGATGATAGTCAACCCGTTAGCAGCGGAAATAAATCCCCAGTCGAGGGAGGACATCCCACGCGACACGATTGTCAGAGGCAATGCAGCCCATGCCTGAGTTTGAATGACCCAGCATAAGAGTGCCACGCTGATTATGGTTGCAAGCGTCGGAACATTGGCGCTACCTTTTGGACATACCTTCGGGCGCTTTACAACAGATGTATGCTGTTTCGATCGACCGGATAGCCCAAATACAAGTACAGCCAAGGCGCAGAGGCAGGTGCCAGCGTCGATCATAAACAAAGCAGTGAAGGATCGCATAGCAACTGCGCCTCCGATAACCGACGAGGCAACGAAGCCAAGGTTTCCCGCCCAATACAATATTCCATATGCTTTTGTCGCGGTGTTTTCACTAATGATGTCACCAATGAGCGCGTTAGTCGCAGGTCTTGACATTCCTGCACATACACCGATAAAGAATACGAGGACCAGGACGGCTAGATAGTTATGTATGAACGCAATCAGGCAAGTAAAGGCGGCGCTAAGCGCCAGATTCAAGAATATCACTGGTTTGCGACCGACGCGGTCGGACAAGCCACCTCCCGCAAGGCATGCGATTAGGCATCCTGCCCCGTAACATGACACCGCTGCGCCGATGTTCGCGGAGGCCGTCTCCAAATGCTCAAGATACAGCGGCAAGAATGGCACTAGAAACGTGCCGAGCGCATTCGCAAAAGTAGCGAATGCAATGTAGTATACTTGTTTCGGCAGTTGTTCGACCGCGCTCTTCGTTACAATGTCATTCACTAATGAAACCTTCCGCTCAGTGCATTGTCATGACGTCATGTTGTCATTCCGTTGCGAACCGAGTTCACATTCTCCGCTAGAGTTGCGCTGCTCCCTATCGTCATCTAGATTTGCGTAACTTATTCCATTATGTTCATCGGTCGGGCGGTACCGGCAGCGGAGATCGGACTCGTACATGTTGCTAGTAAGTGCATAAGCGTTTCCTCTGCAACCGCCACATTTCTCGCGGATAGGACAGCATTGACACGCAACCGCAAGGTTTCGACGATCGCGTAGCGTTCGTAGGACCGGCGAATTTGTCCATATCTCGCGTACTGACAGGCGCCTGATGTTTCCAACGGTGTATGGCAGGACAACACAAGGATACACATCGCCATTCGCAGCGATTGCACCTTGCGCCATTCCTGCCTGACATCCTCGAAACATCGGTGAACCTGTCAACTCAGGAGCGACTAGGGCGATTTGCGCCAAATGGGTGCTCATATCAACTTCGGGATGTCGGCGCCGCATATCATGCCACCACATCAGTATGTCTCGCCATTGCGACGGCGGCAGATCAAGGTCTTTTGAAGCCCTTCCTGTGGCCACCAATTGAGACAAGTTGAACCCACTGACACCGAGTTCCAAGGCGTATTCAAACACTTCGTATAGTTGTTCGTAGTTGCCACGGTGGATCGTAAAACATACTTTAGTTTTGAGGCTTGCATCTATGCTGTTTTCGATTGCTCGCTTGGCCCTGTCGAACATGCCCGCTCGACGTCGAACGATATCATGCGTTCGTTGCATGCCATCGAGCGATATCTGGATTCGACCGACTCCGGCGGATGCAAGCTCTTTAGCCCTGGTTGAAGTCAAAGCCCAGCCATTGGTTCCAATTCCGACGTTGACCCCGAGCCCAACTGCGTGTTCCACAATATGGTTTAGATGCTTCACCATCAGAGGCTCGCCTCCGCTAATTGCTAAGTCCAACAACCCGTCGTTCGCGAGAATATTAACGTTCTGAATGATCTCGTCGTATTGTAGCTCATCGGGCAGCCTTGCGGCGGAAGATGCGTAACAGTGGATACAGCGAACATTGCACGCGTTCGTTAAAGCCCATACGAGGTGCAGGGGCATCTCGTTCGTTGTTGGTGGCTCCACACCGTTGAAACTCGGTCTCATGGTTCTCGATCCCATGTATCGTTGATCGTTAGTGTATGATGCTGTACGGATCTCGATGTGTCAATGGTTCGACGTGACTCATCTTAGGTGCCCGCGAAAGTGGTTCGGTGCCTCATCCGGGTGCTGCTCGCGAGAGTCGCGGATCGTGGTGGGCATGCGGTGGTGGGTTGTTTGGTGCAGGCCAGGGCGGAGATCACCAGGGGTAGTACGCGGGGGCGTATGCCAAGGCGCCCAGAGAAGGACAAGGGGAGGATGCCGGGGTGATGTGTGCGCGGTGACCGGTCGGGTGCCGGGAGGGCTCCAGGCGACGCCTGAGGGCGGTAGCCAAGCGCCCACCAAGAACTGGCAGGTCCGAGCCCAGGCCCAGGGCGCGCAAGTACTCCTACGACGCCTTAAAGGTACTCCAGCGCGTGTGGGCGGCCAGCGGCGGGCCAGTTGCGGCAAATACATGAAGGTGTCCATGCCGCCGCTCCCGGGGCCTGCCGGGAGGGCCGCGGGCGAGCTCGTAGACGGTCAGGACCGATACAGCCACCAGGTGCGGCGTGAGCCGGGTGTCTATGAGCGCGACAGGCCATCGACCGTTAACCCGCCCCTGCCAGGGCCAAGTGGCCGCCTGCGCGGCAAGAGCACCACCAATGGCCGGCCCGCCGGTTGCGCAACACCCGCCAGGCCCCCGCAAGGGCCGGCGGGCGAGGCCCGTGCAGCCGGCGGGGTTCTTCGAGGCCCGTTACCGTCACGCCGCTGCGGTCCGCTGCCCGCAGGGGCGAGTTCGCCCGCACCGGGAACATGACCAACCGTGCTCACCGGCCGGGGCCTTCACCCGACCCATCCGTGGGCGGCGCCGAGAAGCACATCAAGGCAACCCTGGACCAGGCCGTGGACAATATCCCCTTCCCCATCACGGGAATGGACTTCGCAGGCGGCAGCAAGTTCATCAAACCCGGTGCAGTTCACTAGCTGGGCACCCACCTACCTGGAGCCAGTGTGCACCTGTCGATTCCAATCGCGAGATTAGCTACTGACCCGGTCGACGGCGCCGCCGAAGCGGCGCTCACGGTGCGCGTAGGCCTCGCAGGCGCGCCACAGCTCGGTGCGGTCGAACTCGGGCCAGGGCAGGTCGGAGAAGTACAGCTCCGCGTAGGCCGAGGACCACATCAGGAAGTTGCTGGTGCGCTGCTCCCCGCCGGTACGGATGAACAGGTCCACGTCCCGCATGTTCGGGGAATACAGGTATCGCTGCACCGTCTTTTCACTGATCGACGACGCCCGCAGCCGCCCCGATTCAACGTCGTGAACAATCGCGCGGGCGGCATCAGCGATCTCCGCTCGGCCGCCATAGTTCAGGCACATATTCAGCACCATGGTGTCGTTTCCGGCAGTAATGCGCTCAGAGCGGCGCACCTCCTTGAGCACCGACTTCCACAGCCGCGGTTCGCGCCCAACCCAGTTCACGCGCACACCCCAGGCCAGCAGGTCATCAGTCTGGGCCCGCAGCACGGAGCGGGTAAAGCCCATCAGGAAGCGCACCTCCGCCGGCGAACGCTTCCAGTTCTCGGTGGAGAAGGCGTACACGCTCAATTCCTTGACCCCAAGTTCAACGGCGCCGGCGATCACGTCCATCATGGTCGACTCCCCCACCCGGTGCCCCTCGGTGCGGGGCAGGCCGCGGGCGTTGGCCCAGCGGCCATTGCCGTCCATGACACAGGCGACGTGAGCAGGCACGGCATCGGGGTTGAGGGCGGGCGGGTTCAGCCCCTCGCGGTGCAGGGGGACGACGTCGAGCGGGCGCCGCTCCAGGACCGCGTCATTGGAGGGCGCAGAGTCCTTATTCTCCGAATTCTCCGACATATCAGGCCCTTTCGACCAGGGATAGAGAGCGCAGGCGCCGCTCCAGATGCCATGTCAGATAAGCCGAGACGCATCCGGACGCCTCGGCGCGCTGACGCGCCGCCGATACGTCCGCCAGTTCCCAGTTGCCCGAAAGCAGGGCGCCAAGCAGTGCCATGGTGCCCGGTTCGACGTCGACGGAGCCGGCGGGTCGGCAGGCGGAGCAGACTGCACCGCCTGCCTGCACATGAAAGGCCGTGTGTGGCCCGGGTGCGCCGCAGCGGGCGCAGTCGTAGCAAGAGGGCGCCCAGCCGGCCAGGGCGAGGGCCCGAAGAAGGTAGGAGTCGAGTACCAGACCGGGGGCGTGGCGGCGGCGCGCCAGGGCTGACAGTGCTCCGTACAACAGCAGGAACTGCTGTGGAGATTCGGTGGTGCCCAGGTCGCCGTCGTCGCGGGTGAGGCGCTCGGCAGTCTCGGCCATGGTCTCGGCGCAGGTAAACATGGCGTAGTCGACGGCGATATTGCGACCGAAGGGGTCGATGGTCTCCGCCTGGGTGACCACATCCAGGTTGCGCCCAGCGTGCAGTTGCACATCAATCATGGAGAAGGGCTCCAGGCGCGCACCGAAACGCGAAGTCGTGCGACGCACCCCCTTGGCTATGGCACGCACCTGCCCGTGTGCGCGGGTGAGCATCACGATGATGCGGTCCGCCTCGCCCAGCTTGTAGGTGCGCAGAACGATGGCCTCGTCCCGGTAGAGCCTCTCACCCAACGGCGTCTCCGTCAGCGCATGGCACGGTTGACGGCCGAGATGACCGCCTTGAAGGAGGCGGTGGTGATGGAGTGATCGATGCCGACACCCCACAGCACCTGGCCACCGACCTCACATTCGACGTAGCAGGCGGCGCGGGCGTCACGGCCCTCGCTCAGCGCATGCTCGGCGTAGTCGAGGATGCGCACTTGGACTCCGGTCTGCTCCAGGGCGGTGACAAAGGCATCCAGCGGACCTGAGCCGGAGGCGGTCAGCAGCAGTTTGCGTTCGTCTCCGTCTTGGATGGTGACGGTGAGAATGGACTCGTCATCGCCGACGGCGGTGAGCGTGGCGCCCTTGAGGCTGTAACGGCCCCAGGTGGGCAGATCGACACCGGGTGCCGCCGAGGCGGGCAGGTACTCGTCGGTGAAGATCGACCACAGGTCGTCGGCATCGACCTCGCCACCGTAGGTGTCGGTGTGGTGTTGGACGATGTTGGAGAACTCGATCTGCAAGCGGCGCGGCAGATCCAGGTTGTGGGTGTGTCGTAGCAGATAGGACACTCCGCCCTTGCCGGACTGGGAGTTGACCCGGACCACGGCCTCGTAGGAGCGGCCGACGTCATGGGGGTCGATGGGCAGGTAGGGCATGGTCCAGGGCACGGCCACGTCCGCCTCGTCCTGGCTCATGCCCTCGGTCACCTTGGCGGCGACCTTTTCGGCGCGGGCAGCGAAACCCTTCTTGATGGCATCTTGGTGGGAGCCGGAGAAGGAGGTGTAGACGAGCTCGCCGGCGTAGGGGGTGCGCGGGGGCACGTCCATCTGGGTGGAATGCTCGACGACGCGGCGCACCTCATCAATGTCGGACAGGTCGAGCATGGGGTCGATGCCCTGGCTGAACAGGTTGAGGGCCAGTGTGACCAGGTCGACATTACCGGTGCGCTCGCCGTGACCGAACAGACAGCCCTCCACACGGTCGGCGCCGGCGAGCATGCCGAGCTCGGCGGCGGCGATGCCGGAGCCGCGATCGTTGTGGTTGTGGATGGATAGGCATACGGCGTCGCGGTGGGACAGGTTGCGGCTCATCCACTCGATCTGGTCGGCATAGACATTGGGGGTGGCGCGCTCGACGGTGGCGGGAAGGTTCAGGATGATCTCGCGGTCACCCTCGGGCTGCCACACGCCCATTACGGCCTCGCAGACCTCCAGGGAGTACTCGCGCTCGGTGTCCACGAAGATCTCCGGGGAGTACTCGTAGCCGAAGATGGTCTCATCGGTGAGCACCTTTTCCGCCCGTGCCATGACCTGGCGGGTGCCCTCGACGGCGAGTTCGCGTATGTCGTCCTTGCCCATGCGGAAGACAACCTCGCGGAACAGCGGGGACAGGGCGTTGTACAGGTGGACGGTGGCGCGCGGCGCGCCGACGCAGGCGTCCAGGGTGCGGTCAATCAGGTCCTCGCGGGACTGGGTCAGCACGGAGATGGTGACGTCCTCGGGGATGGCGTCGTCCTCCACCAGGGAGCGCACGAAGTCGTAGTCGGTCTGGGAGGCGGCGGGGAAGCCGACCTCGATCTCCTTAAAGCCCATGCGCACCAGCAGGTCAAAGATGGCGCGTTTGGCGGCGGGCCCCATGGGCTCGATGAGGGACTGGTTGCCGTCGCGCAGGTCTGTGCTCAGCCAACGGGGGGCGTGGGTGATGCGGTTGTTCGGCCAGGTGCGGTCCGGCAGGGAAACGTCGACGGTGTCGAGGAAGGGCCGGTACTTGGTGAAGGGCATGCCGGATGGCTGCTGGGGTGCGGGGCGAGCGGTACGCATGGGTCTGGTTCTCCTGAGCAGATGTGCTTGGTTCCCGGCGCCGGGGCCCGGCGCGCCGGGGGTGGCTGGCTACGCGAAGTAAGCCGCGGTCGGGGTGCCGGCCTGGTCAGGCCCCGCCGCGGCGACTAAGCAGGAGGTTCCGCTCCCGGACCAAGGTCGCGCGCACGGACACACGGTACCCCGATTCCGCTTCCTCGCCACGTCGGATCACAGTGTGGACGGCGCGAGGACGAGCAACTCTCGCGACTCGCGACCACAGCACTCGTCAGTCACGCACGCAATATGTAGTAGGTCTGCTATATTCCGTAGTGTACCTACCAGGAAGGAGCAGCTATGTTCCCTGCCCCGCCCGCGATTACAACCCGCGGCGTCGACTTCGCCTACGGCAAGCACCCGGTGCTGCACGACGTCAGCCTCACGGTCCAGCCCGGCGAGGTGGTCTGCCTGCTGGGCCCCAACGGCGTCGGCAAGACCACGCTCGTGGAGAATCTGCTCGGCTCGCTGCGCCCGCACGCGGGCAGCGTCCGCGTATTCGACACCGATCCGCGCCGCGCAAGCGCCGCATTCTGGGCGCGGATCGGGCTGGTGCAGCAGAACTGGACCGATCACGCCAAGTGGCGGGTCAAGGACCAGCTGGAATGGATTCGCTCCATGCTGCTGACAGCGACGACGCGTGCAGCCACGGTGTCTGAGGTGCTCGACGCCGTGGGGCTTGAAGACAAGGCCAATTCACGCCTCTCCCGACTTTCGGGAGGGCAACGCCGCACGCTTGACTTCGCCGCGGCGCTGTTGGGTCAACCCGAGCTTCTGATTCTCGATGAGCCGACGACGGGGCTGGACCCCGTCTCCAAGGCGCGCCTGCACGATCTGATCATGGAGCGCGTCGACGACGACGCCACCGTCTTGATGACCACACACGACCTGTCCGAGGCCGAGCGCCTGGCCTCGCGCGTGGTCATCATGGCGGCGGGCCGGATCATCGCCGACGGCACCGTCATCGAGTTGCGTGAGAGCATCGGCCGGGAGGCGGAGGTGACCTGGATGCAGGAAGGCGAGCACCATGTGCACGCCACCGCAGCCCCCGAGCGCTTCCTGCAGCAGCTGGACCTGGACACGATCAGCGAGTTGACAGTCACTCGCCCCACTTTAGAAGAGGCCTACCTCGCCCTGGTCTCCCAGCCCGCAGAGCCAGAGCCGACGAGCACGGACGCCCGCGAACGCTCACTACCATCCGACCACCACCCCACCGCCAAGGAGCCTAGGCCATGACCCCCACCCGATCTGTGCCCCTGCCCGTACTGCGTGCGGCGGCGCGCCAGGCCTACGGCGACCTGCGCCCGAGCATCGTGGGAGCCGGAACGACGTCCATCCTGTTTACAGTGGCCGCCATATTGGTCGTCTCCCGGATAAGCAATGGTCCGCTCCGCGGACTCGACTCCACCAGTGCCTTCGGCACCATGTTCGCGGCCGGCAGCGTCGGCGGCTTCGCCAGTCTCGTCATGATACAGATCGGAGCGGAAACCTATACCGATCGCATCGGGGGCGCACTGCTGCGGGTGCGCATCCTCCCACACGGACCGCTCACCTGGGCGATCGGCAAGACGCTGTCCACCGTGGTGTTGGTTTTCATCATGCAGGCGATGATCCTTCTAGGAACTGTCCTGTTCATTGATGTCGCTATGCCCGCCACCGGAACGGCACTGCTCTGCCTGCTTATTGCCGCGCTGGCCTCGCTGTCGTGCGCGCCGCTCGGGTTCTTCCTCAGCGTGTTCATCCGCGGCGTTTACAGTTACATGGTGAACATGGTGATCTGCCTCGCGCTGTTCGTGGCCGGTTGTTGCTACCCGACCTCCGCGCTGCCGGGCTGGGTGCAGGGCATTCAGATGGTGTTGCCGACCTACTGGTCCGGGCACCTGACCCGCTGGGCGCTTGTGGGCGATCCGTCCTGGGAGATCGGCGGCAGCTTCCACCCGGTGCTGGCCGTCGGAGTGCTGCTGGCCTGGATCGTCGTCGGCTTCGGGCTGGTGCCGCCGGTCATTCGCCGCAGCTTCCGCAAGGAGACGATCGGCGGCCTGAGCCGCACCCAGTCGACGATCCGCTCACAGACTGGGCTGTGAGATGTCCGGAGAGGTCGTTCACAACCGCATCGCCGTGCTGCGTGCGGACCGTAGGGTCAGCCGAAGGCAGTTGGCGGAAGCGCTCGGCGTGCACTACCAGACGGTCGGCTATCTGGAGCGCGGCGAGTACGCCCCGTCGCTGTACCTGGCGCTGCGCATCGCCCGCTACTTCGATGTGCCCGTGGAATCGGTGTTCTCCCTGGAGGAGTTCCCGCCGCTGAGCTGAGCACGAAATCGCCATACCAGTCCTACCACCAAGGTCCCACCTCAAGGCGACCGGTGGTAGCATATTAAGTATGAAACTGAGTGTGAGTCTGAGTGAAGCGGATCTAGCGCTCCTAGACGAGTACATAAACCAGGAAGGCCTTCCCTCAAGATCAGCGGGAGTCCAAACGGCCATACGTCATCTTCACCGGGAGAACCTGCGTAAGGCCTACGTGGAAGCCTGGAGGGACTGGGCGGAATCCCCAGACTCATCCGAATGGGACACGACAGTCGCCGATGGGCTCGATGGGAACGACGATGCTGCGCGGTGAGATACGGATTGTAAACCTCGATCCCGTGATAGGCAGCGAAGCAAACAAGCGTAGACCTGCCGTCGTGGTGAGCAACGACGATGCCAACACGGCGGCCGCGGTTCTCGGCCGAGGTGTTGTAACGGTGGTACCAGTCACGAGCTCAACCGAGCGTGTTCTCCCGTTCCAAGTCCTTCTCCCCGCGGAGTCGACCGGGTTGTCATTGGATTCCAAGGCACAGGCAGAACAGGTACGTTCTGTGGCGGTTCAACGCCTCGGTCAGGTGGTAGGACACTTGCCGACAGAGCTCATGGCCAAGGTTGATGCCGCATTAAGGCTTCACTTGGCCCTGTAGATCACCATCCAGAGCGTGACGTCAATGCGTGCCCATTCACTGCCCGAAGACCTCGAAGCAGGCCCGCTCGGCGCCGCCGGCGGGCACGTCCACGGTGGCGGCCACCAGCCCGTCCTTGAGCAGGATTACCGGCTCTTCGCGTTTGAGGGTGTGTGGGCCTGGGGGTTCGTGTGTTGCCGCGACTGTGTTGACGCGACGGTTCGTACCTTCGCGTCAGGGTTCGTGTGTTCTGGTCAGCGATTCGTACCTTGTTGTGACGGTTCGGCACCCTCCGGTACGTACCGTCGTCGGAAGTGCCGAAGCGTTGGTGTCTAGTGCCGAACCGTCATGCGAAGTGACGAACCGTCATCCGGTGCGCCCGGGCGAACACGCCGGGTCCGCACCCCGAGCGGTCATGTATACGCCTGTGGAGTCGGTGTTCTCCCTGGAGGAGTTCCCGCCCCTCACCTGAGCCGAGGCGCTCCGGGCGCCCGCCCTCGCCGAAGCCGGTCGATATGGAATTCAGCTGTTGGGCTAACCTCACCCGCACCCCACGACACTTGAGCTTTCATTGGCCTCATGGCGACGCGCGAGGAGAACCGGGAGCGCATACGTGTCCTGTGGGAGTACATCAAACCGCACCGGAAGGTGCTGGCCCTCGGGGTCGTGCTCGGGCTGGCGACAACCGCCACCTCGCTGGCCACCCCCATGGTGACCAAGTGGGTCCTGGACACCCTGGGAACGGGCGTCAATCTGCTGCAGCCGGTGGGGCTGCTGATCGGTCTGTTCGTGGTGGGGGCGATTGCCGGCTTCGCGCAGTACGTGGTATTGGGCCGGCTGGCGGAGAACATCGTGCTGGACGCGCGCCGCTCCCTGATTAGCCGGTTTTTCCGCGCCAAGCTGCTCCAGGTGCAGCGCATCCGCACCGGTGAACTGGTCACCCGCGTCACCAGCGACACGGTGCTGCTGCGGGAGGCGACCACCAGTTCCGTCACTCAGCTGGTGGACGGAGCGGTGGCACTGGTCGGCACCGTCGCGCTCATGCTGGTCCTCGACGTACCCCTGCTCATCGCCACGCTCATCACCCTCGTGGTCATCGCAGTCCCCTTGATCATCCTGATGCCCATGATCGGTGAGGCCGATAAGCGCGCCCAGGACTCGCTGGGCGAGCTCGGCGGCTCGCTCGAGTCTGGTATGCGCGCCCTGCGCACCGTTAAGGCCTCACGTGCGGAGGACCGAGAGGTGGCGGCCTCCCAGGATCGGGCGCAGACCGCGGCCAAGTTCGCAATCCGCTCGGTGTGGATCTCGGCCATGACCGGGGTCGTTGCCGGTGGCGGTCTACAGCTGGGAATCATCGCCATCCTCGGTTTCGGGGCCTGGCGGGTGAGTACCGGGGCGCTGGCCGTATCCACGCTGGTCGCGTTCCTGCTGTACGCCTTCAATCTCGTTGCTCCGATCAGCGACCTGACCATGGCTTTCACCCAGCTGCAGTCCGGCATCGCGGCGGCCGGACGCATTCGCGAGACCCAGCATCTTGAGCTCGAGGATCTGCACGCGGTTCCGGGCGGCGCCGCTGAAGTCGCCGATGCGGAGGACTCGCCCCGGATCGTGCTGCGCGACGTCATCGCCCAGTACGCCGATACGGAGCAGCCGGCCCTGAGCGGAGTTAGCCTGGAGATCCCCCGTACCGGCCACGTCGCCCTGGTCGGTCCCTCCGGTGCGGGCAAGACCACGGTGTTCTCCCTGCTCCTGCGCTTCCTCGAACCGACTTCCGGAAGCCTTGAGCTCGACGGCGTGCCCTACGAGCGCCTGAGTATCGATCAAGTCCGCTCGCGGATCTCCTATGTGGAGCAGGAGACGCCGGTCATCCCGGGCACCGTCCGGGACAACGTTAACTACCGGCATCCGGAGGCCGACGATGCGGAGGTGTGGCAGGCGCTCGACGCCGTCGGCCTGGCGGACACGGTGCGTAGGCTGCCTGAGGGGCTGAATGCGCAGGTGGCCGCCACGAGCCTGTCCGGCGGGGAGAGGCAGCGACTCGCCATTGCGCGCGCCCTGCTGCGCTCCCCCGACCTGGTGCTGCTCGACGAGGCGACCGCCCAACTGGACGGTATCAGCGAGGCCGCGATTCAAAGGGCGATTCTCCGGCTCGCGCAGGCGGGGACAGTGGTGACGATCGCCCACCGCCTGTCCACCGTCGTCGACGCCGACCGCATCATCGTCCTGGAAGACGGGCAGGTGCGCGATGAGGGCACACACGCGGAACTGCTGGAGCGCGACGGCCTCTACCAAGAGTTCATCGCCGCCCTGCGGATCGGGACGCCCCGGTAGGCGGTTCACGGATTCACCTGGCCCTATGACCCGCTGGATCCCTCGGCGACTCCGAAGGCGTCCAGGTAGGCCCGTTCGGCACCGCCGGCGCGCATGTCCACGGTGGCGGCCACCAGCCCGTCCTCGAGCAGGATTACCCGCTCGCGCACCTCGTCGAGCACGCTGAGAATGGCGCCGCATGGCGGCCTGGAAACGGGCAGCAGCACCAACATGAACTTGACTCGCCGCAGCCGAAATGCTGTCGCGATCAAGTTCAGGGCCCTCACGGCCTGCCTTCACTCTCCCAATCACTCACACCAGCATGGGGAACAGTCCCCAGTAGGCGATGGCCACCAGCAGCGTGGCAGCCCCAATCATCGCCGCGGTGAGCACGGCTGCGGCGGGCACGGTCAGCCAGCGTCCCTTCTCACCGCGCTCCCGATTGGCGGCATGCGTCGCCGCCCGCATGCGCCGGGCTCGATAGGCGAGCTTGACGAGCATGACCACGGCGACCATCGCCACCAACTGGACCACCACCCAGCCGCCGTAGGAGAACAAATGGTTAGTGCGGTAACTGGTGGCCAGGGAGGCCACCCCCAGGATGTAGACCACGTACAGTAACCAGGCTGCTGTTACGCTCAGGCACAGGGAGGTGGCCCACCGGCCGATGGGGTCGGGCAGGTGCAGGCCGCGGCGTCCACGCAATCGTGGCGCCTGCCCGAGTAGCCAGCCGACGCCGGCCGCCACCATCAGCCCGAAACCCATTATGAGAGTGGTGAGCATCAGATCCCCTGAGGCATACCAGCGAGTGGGGTCGGGAGCCTGTGCCCAGTAGGCCTGGGTGGGGGTGGCGCCAGCCACATGCGGCTGGGCGGAGGCGGTGTCCGGCAGGCCGGTCACCCACCGGGACAGGTCGCGGGTCACCCCCGGGGCGAGCGAACCGTCGGTGGAGATACCGAGTTTGAGCCCATGGTTGGCGCCGTCGTAGTACCTGACGGTGAACTGATCGTTGTTGGCGGCCTGCAGCGCTTCCCGCACGGTTGTAGGCCCCTGCACCAGCGGCATGGAGGCATCGGCGGTGCCGTAGAGCATGAGCACCGGGACGGTGATGGTCTCCAGGTAGGTCACGGAGTCGAAGTCGGCGTACTCGAAGCCGCCGCCGGGGATGTTGGCGGAGCCAAGCACGCGCGGAATCAGATCCAGCAGGGCCTGCGGAACTCCTACATTTCGCATATAGGTGTCCACGGCAAGCGCCGCCTGCTCGCGCAGCCGCACCACCGGAGCGCTGGCCAGGATCAGGAAGGCAACCCGGTCATCCTCGGCGGTCAGTACCACCGCGGGGATGGCGCCCTCGGATTCGCCGTATATGCCTATGTCGCCGCTGTCCACGCCCTCCAGGGCGATCAGATAATCCAGACTGTGCCGGTAGGTTTCGGCCATGGACAGGTAGTCGCGTTCAGTTGCGGAGTAATCCTCCATGGGTTTGCCGGGTACCAGCGTGGTCACGCCGGCGGAGGCAAGCGACTCGGCCTGTTCGGAGAAGCCCCAGAAGGTGTGGGTGCCGGCGCCGTGCATGAAGATCACCCCCGGGGTGTCATCCTCCACGCCGATGGGTCGGCGCAACAGAGCGGTGCTTTCATCACCGTTGGCCTGGGTGATGGTGATTTTGGTGGTCTGAACGCGATAGGTGCCGACGGCTGCAGTATCCACCGTGCCGCCGATGGCGGTGTCGGTTGTATACGGAGTCAGGGAATCGGCGACCGGCTGCGGGTTCCAACGAGGTCCCGCAAGCGTGCCGATGAGGCTGAGAGCAAGGGCGGTGACCATAATCCCGCCAATGGTGCGGTGGTCGGTGGATACCGCCAGCACCAGAGCCCCCAGGGCGAGTGTGAGGAGTATCTCCCAGATCTCCCGTCCCCCGGTCCCCAGCAATCCCATGAGCACGGCTGCGATGAATGCGGCCGCCAACACGATCAGGGTGCGTCGCCGTTCGGTGCGCCACAGCCATGACAACAGCGTCCAGGCCCGGCGCGGGAACTCGCGCATCCACCTCCAGCCGGAGCGAAGTTCGGCCACGGTTATGCGCGCCGGCTGCCGTTTTGGGCCAACTCGGCGCACCGATTTCGCCTTGGGCCGGGCACCACGCCGCTTAACTTCGGGCCGCTTGTGGGAGTCGGGGAGTGGGTGCATGGCGGGCGGTGTTCAGAATCCGAGTCTGGCCAGAGCTTTGGGGTCGGACTGCCAGTCCTTGACAGTGCGCACGTGCAGGTCAAGGTATACCTTACGGCCGAGCAGCTCCTGGATGCCGTGGCGGGCCTGGGTGCCGATCGTCTTGAGGTTGGCACCGCCCCGGCCGATGATGATGGCCTTCTGGGAGTCGCGTTCAACCAGGAGGCTGACGCGAACCTGCAGGCGATTGCCTGCACCCTTGATTCGGCCGGCATTCTCGGCGGTGGCCGGGTCGACGATCTCATCGACGACCACGGCCAGCGAGTGCGGCAGTTCCTCATGCAGGCGCTCAAGAGCGGCTTCGCGGACGAGTTCACCGACCATAACTGCCTGGGGCTCGTCGGTGACGGAGTCGGTGGGGTACAGCGGCGGCGAAGGGGGCAGGTGGGCGGTCAGGACCTCCTCCAGCACATCGATCTGCTCCCCCTTGACGGCTGATACCGGCACGATATCCGCCCAGTCACCGAGCTCATTGACGGCCAGGAGCTGCTTGGCCAGGTTAGGGCGGGAGACAGTGTCGGTTTTGGTGACGACGGCGACTACGGGCTTGCCCAGGGCGGCCAACTCCCGGGCGATGAGCCGGTCGCCGGGACCGATCTTGTCACCGGCGGGTATGCAGAAGGCGACCACGTCCACGCCCGTGAGCGTTTCGCGCACCAGGTCATTCAGGCGCTGGCCGAGCAGGGTGCGCGGGCGGTGGAATCCGGGGGTGTCCACCAGCACCAGCTGGCTTTCGGGCCGGCTGACCACACCACGGACGTTGTGGCGGGTGGTTTCGGGGCGGCCGGAGGTGATGGCGATCTTTGTTCCCACCAGCGCATTGGTCAGGGTGGACTTGCCGGTGTTGGGCCGGCCGAGCAGGCAGACGAAACCGGCCCGGAAGTCCTCGGGATAGTCGGGCAAGGGGATGGGTGCGCGGGCGGGGTCTGCGGCTGCCGAGTCCAGATCGTCGGGGAGGATCGGGAAGCCATCGGCGTCAGTGGTGTGGGTCATCGCTTCTGCCTCACTCATCGGATTCGTCGGTTTGGTCGTGGGGTGTCGGTGCTGGCGGGGCGGCGTCGACGGCGTCGGAGCGGGAGGCCAGCAGCGTGGCTACCTGCCGGCGCCGGCCGGTAGCCTCCTCGGCTACCAGGTGTACACCCTGCACGTCGCCACTGGCACCGGGCAGCGGCACCCTGCCTATGGCCTTCGTTAGCAGCCCGCCGGCGGTGTCGACGTCGTCGTCGTCGATCTCCAGGCCGAAGAGCTCGCCGAGGGCGTCCAGGCCCAGGCGGACAGGTACGCGGAAGATGCCCTGCCCCAGATCCTCGGCCACAGGCTCGGCATGGTCGTGCTCGTCGGTCAGTTCGCCGACGACCTCCTCCAGCAGGTCCTCCATGGTGACCAGGCCGGCGATGCCACCGTACTCGTCAACGGCAAGGGCGATGTGGAAGTGTCCCAGCTGCATCTCGCGCAGCAGGTCATCGGCGAGCTTGGTCTCGGGCACGTAAGTAGCCTCACGTACGAAAGACACCACAGGTCGTTCCCAGTATTCGGGATGGTCGGACAGGCGCCGCAACAAGTCCTTCAGATACAGGATGCCACGCACGTCGTCGGCGTCCTCCCCGATCACGGGCACACGCGAGTATCCGGAACGGATGAACAGCCGCATGGAGGCCGAGGCAGGCTTATGCTGCTCAATGGTGACCATATCTGTGCGGGGCACCATAACCTCTCGCACGAGCGTCTGGCCAAGCTCCACGACCGAACGCATCATCTCACGGTCCTCGTCCTCAATGGTCTCGGAGTCGCCGATCTCGTCGATCATTTCGCGCAGATCCTCGGTGACTTCGGCACGCATGTCGGCGTCGGTGAGGGCGGAGACGTGACCGAAGCGTGCCTGCAGCCAGCGCCAGGGAGCGCCCAAGGAGTCGACCCTCTCCAACATGCCCGCAAGCACCAGCAGGGTACCGGCGGGGTTGCGCCGGCCCGCCGAGCGCGGGGAGACGCCAACCAGCAGGCCCAGCAGCACCAGGTTCAGGGCGATCGCCACCAGTAGGACCTGCCACCACTTCTCGAAGCGGCCGGCCACGCCCAGGGTCACCAGGACCGCTACCAGCATGTCCACGCCGGCGCGCAGGCCGGCCACAGCGGCCAGCACTCGATCGCGTTCAGCGGTCAGGACCACCACCCGGTCGGCACGGCGGCGGCCGGCCTCCACGAGGTCCTCGGCGGCGGCACGGGTCATGCGGGTCAACGCCCCCTCCCCCGCCGACAGGGCCATCCCGAAGCCGAGCGCGACCACGGCCGCTACCAGCAGCAGAACAGTGGGGGTGGCGGTCACTTGCCCCGCTCCGCCAGGAAGGTCAGCAGCAAGGTGCGCTGGAGGTCGAACATCTCCTTCTTCTCCGCCGGCTCGGCATGGTCGTAGCCGAGCAGGTGCAGGATTCCGTGGACGGTGAGCAGGAGCATCTCCTCCACGGCGCTGTGGCCGGCCTCAAGGGCCTGTCTGGCGGCCACCTGTGGACACAGCACCACGTCACCGAGGGTGCCCGGAGGAGCCTCGTTCTCGGCTGTGCCAGGGCGCAGCTCGTCCATGGGAAAGCTCATCACATCCGTGGGGCCCTCCAGGCCAAGCCAGCGCACATGCAGTTCGGCCATGGGCTCGGGGTCGATGAACAGTATGTTCAGCTCGGCCAGGGGGCTGACATGCATATTGGACAGCACGTGATCGGCCAAGGCGGCGAACTCGGCGGCGTCGATGGGCGTGGTGGTCTCGTTGATGACCTCGGTGGTCATGGGCGGTTCCTGTCTCGGAATTCGGAGGGCGTGCGGCGGCGGAGGCCACCACGGCGGGGGGCCGGCTCCGCGCCGGACTTGTCGGCGTGCTCGGCATCGTAGCGATCGTAGGCGTCAACGATCTGACCTACGAGCCGGTGACGCACCACGTCGGCGGCGGTCAAGTCGCAGAAGCTGATGTCCTCCAGGCCGTCGAGGATACGACGCACCACCCGCAGCCCGGAGGGGCGGCCTCCCGGCAGGTCGATCTGGGAGACGTCCCCGGTGATCACCATCTTGGAGCCAAAGCCCAGGCGGGTCAGGAACATCTTCATCTGCTCGGGGCTGGTGTTCTGAGCCTCATCGAGGATGATGAAGGCGTCGTTAAGGGTGCGGCCGCGCATGTAGGCCAGCGGGGCGACCTCAATGGTGCCGGCGGCGATCAGCTGCGGCAGTGCCTCGGCGTCGAGCATGTCGTGCAGGGCGTCGTACAGCGGCCGCAGGTAGGGGTCGATCTTGTCGGTGAGGGTGCCGGGCAGGAAGCCGAGGTTCTCCCCCGCCTCCACGGCCGGGCGGGTCAAGATGATTCGAGAGACGCGTTTGCGTACCAGGGCGTCGACAGCCTTGGCCATGGCCAGGTAGGTCTTGCCGGTGCCGGCCGGGCCGATGCCGAAGGTGATGGTGGAGTTCTCGATGGCATCGGTGTAGGCCTTTTGGCCGAGTGACTTGGCACGGATGGAGCGCCCGTGGGTGGTCAGGACCTCGTCGGTAAGAACCTCGGCCGGGCGGGCGGAGGCATCCAGCAGGCTGATGGCCCGGTCGACGGCGTCGGCGGTCAGTGGCATGCCGGCGCGGGCTACATCAATCAGTTCGGACAGCAGCACAATCACCATGTCCACGCGGGCGGCGGCGCCGGTTACCGTCACGGTTGTGCCCCGCACGTGTACGGAGATGTCGGGGAAGCCGCGCTCAACGGCGCGCAGCACCTCATCGCGGGCGCCGAGTAGGGCGACGGGGGCGAGGTCGTCGGGCAGGGTCAGGCTGCGGGTGATGTCTGCGGACGCGGCTGCTGGTGTGATGGGCGAATTCGTCATCTTGGCGCCCATGCTACCGGCCGGTAGCACTCCCCAACCACCGAGGTCGGTAGAAATAACCACCGAGGTCGGTAGATATGGCCCGGCCCAACGGATTGGTCCGGATCGGCCTTCCTTACCCTCAGGTGTGATGTCTCAGGACATCGGTGACAGTTCTGCCTCAGGACATCCTTACCCTCAGGTCTGAAGGCCGCATCGCCATCAACGAGGGGCAAAACCCTCCAGTTCGACCACGACCTGTCTTCACCCGGCGGGCCGCTGCGGACGATTGTCGCCTTCGCGAACTCGGCGGGTGGCGGCTGGTCATCGGTGTAGCAGACGACGGCACGGTGGTCGGTGTCCAAGACCCACTCGCCGAGGAGGAACGCGTCGCCAGCCTCATCGATGACCGGATCTCACCCCAGCTGGTCCCCGCGATCGATCTGGTGACGCTGGCAGACAAGACGGTGCTCGTTGTTGATGTGCCACTCAGTACTCGCCGACCTCACTACATCACCCGCCAGGGTGCGGAAGCCGGCGTCTACGTGCGCCTCGGTTCCACCACGCGGCAGGCGGACCCCGCGCTGGTGGCCGAACTCGAACGCAACGCCCGCGGCATCGCCTTCGAAAACCTTCCCGAACCACGCGCCACACTGGAGGACCTGGATCTGCAGGTCCTTTCCGAGCTGCGCGGACGCGACACGTCGGCCGATGACCTCCTGGCACTCGGCCTCGCTGCCAAACAGGGTGACCAGACCGTCCCCACCAATGCGGGCATCCTTGCCGCCTGCCCCGACCCCACGCGCTTCCTGTCCTCCGCCTGGGTCCAGTGCGGGCGCCTGCGCGGCCCGCACGGCACGGACATCTTCGACCAGACCGAGATTCACGGCCCCATGGCGCTGGCCGTCGACCCCGCCGTGGAGTTCCTGCTCAAGCACGCCTACAAGACCGCGGTCTTCGGCGAAGTCCGGCGCCGCGACGTTTACTCGATCCCCATCGAACCGATCCGCGAGGCGATCGTCTCTTCCGCGAAGCCGGGATCATGGAGCAGTGGGGTACCGGAATCCAGCGCGTCTTCGAGCAGGTGGCTGAGGCCGGCCTGCCCGAGCCCGTCATTGAGGAGATCCAGGACCGTGTGCGGGTCACGATCTACGTGCCCAGCCACGACCCGGCCAAGAGCGGCGAACATGCGAACAAGTCGGGCGTGGATGGAGGTACTCCAAGCAAACCGGGCGACTCACCAAGTCAGCGCACCAAGTCACTAAGTCGAGTCACCAAGTCGGAGCACCAAGTCACTAAGTCGAGTCACCAAGTCGGAGCACGAAGTCAAAGCACCAAGGCACCAAGATGAGGCACTAAGAAACCAAGTCGGCGCAGCGAACACACCGCCCGCGCCTACCTTCGCATTCTCACGGGAACAACCGAATGAACGCGATAGCAGGCATCCAATGCCAGCTCTTCCGGTTTGAGCGCATGGTCGGCAGCACCAGGCACATTCGGCGGCCCACGTCGAGGGCGGCAGTCGCACAGGCACGGGAACACACTCCCAATCAGAAGAGCCAAGTGCCCCTGCTTCCCCGGCAACGCCGCCGCCTGCATCCGTTTTAGCGCACCCGCCGCGGCACGGTCAGGGCGGCCACCGCGAGGATGGTCACGCCTGCCCCGGCCACCAGCCCCAAGTCGGCGGCGAAGGCGGCGGTCGGTGCGGTATTCGCGCTGAGCTCGCCGACGGCGTCCACGGCCCAGCTCATGGGCAGCACGTTGCTGCACAGCTCCAGCACCCGCGGCAGCTGGGAGCGGGCCACGAGCAGCCCGCAAAGGAAGATCTGCGGGCCGATGATCACGGGGAAGAACTGGACCGCCTGGAACTCGGTGCGGGCGAAGGCGGAGACGAACAGGCCCAGTGCCACGCCCAGGAAGCCGTCAACCAGCGCGGTGAGGATCACCCACGCCCAGGAGGCGGCTATCTGCACCCCCAGGCACCACGCGGCAACCGCGCACAGCACCAGTGACTGGCCCACCGCCGTGGCGGTGAAGGCGGCGGCATAGCCGAGCAGCAGGTCGGCGCGGTGCAGGGGTGTGGTCCACAGCCGCTCCAGCGTGCCGGAGCCGCGCTCGCGCAGCATGGTCACGCTGGTAACCAGGAACATCACCAGCATCGGCAGGATCGCCATCATGGCCACGGCAATCCGGTTGAACAGCTGCTCTCCGTGCGGATAGTCGTAGTAGACGAAGTACAGCAGGGTCAGCAGGGCGGCAGGTACCACCATGATCAAGCCGGGGGTGCGCCCGTCGGCCGCCAGCTGTGCCAGGACGCGGCGGACGGTGGCGGCGAAGGTGCGCGTGTTCATCGCTCCCCCTCCCCGCGCTCCGCCCTCCGGACGACGTCGAGGAAGGCGGCGTCGAGGGTGTCGGCGCCGGTGCGCGCCAGGAGCTCGGCGGCGGTGGTCGAGGCCAGGAAGCGGCCGGCGCGCATGAGCAGCACGCGATCGCAGCGCAGGGCCTCGTCCATGACGTGGCTGGAGATCAGCAGGGTGGCGCCCGCATCGGCCAGATCCCGGAAGGTCGCCCACAGCCCCTCCCGGGTCAGTGGGTCCAGGCCGACCGTCGGTTCGTCGAGTATCAGCAGTTCCGGTCCGGCCACCAGGGCGCAGGCGAGCGAGACCCGGCCGGTCTCGCCGCCGGAGAAGGTGCTCACGCGCCGGTCGGCCAGGTCGGTCAGGCCCACCGTGTCCAGCACCTCGTCGACGTCGCGGGCGCGCCGACCGGCCAGTGCGGCGAAGTAGCGCAGGTTCTGGCGGGCGGTCAGGTCCTTGTACACGGCCGCCGCCTGCGTCACATAGCCGACCCGGTCGCGTACGGCGGGCACGCCCGGCCGCTTCCCCAGCACTTCGACCGCGCCGTTGTAGTGCTGCACGCCGACGAGGACGCGCATCAGGGTGGTCTTGCCGCAGCCAGAGGGGCCTAGCAGGCCGGTGACGGAGCCGGGTCGCAGATCAAGGTCCAGGCCACGCAGGATCTCGGTGCCGCCGCGCCGCACCCGCAGCCCACGAACGATGACGGCGCTCGGGGGCGCGGCCACTTCGGTGGGCACGTAGCCACCACGGCCGGTGTCCCGTCCGTTTTTCATCATGTGATGAATATAAGGGAGCCACCACTGCACGGCAAGGCCGCTCGCCTTGTGCACGCCAACGCTCGGCGACTCAGCCCGCGGCTCCCTGGGCCCGAGAGTCGGAGTCGGTATCGGCGATTTGCCCACGGGCGACGCCGTCTTGTGCGCCAATCTCGCCCGTCAAGTAGTGCTGGATCACCGGACCGACGGCGGCAGCGAGTTCCTCCGGGCTCGCCGCGGCCACGGCGTCGAGGCGGGCGACCCAGCGCGCCATGCCCAGTCCGACCAGATGTCCGGCGATGAGTTGGGAGCGCAGCCGCACCCGGTCGGGTGCCACCTTCGCGACCAATGGGGTTACCAGAGCTCCGACCACGAGCTTGCGCACCCGCGCCACCATGCCCTCGTTGGTCAGTGCCGCGCGCAGCAGCGCGGAAAAGCGTTCCTGGCCCATGCGATCCCACTGAGTGATGAACACACGCACCAGTGCCACCCCCTGCCGGGATGAGGGCAGGCGCCGGACTTCGTCAAGAACACTCGGGTCCATCGGCGGCCCGTCCGGCCCGTCATAGACTGCCTCGACGAACAAATCGGATCGCTCCGGGAAGTAGTGGTGCACCAACGCCGGGTCCACGCCCGCCTCGCGTGCAATGCCGCGCAGCGAGGTGTTGTAACCGTCGCGGGCGAAGGCGGCGCGGGCCGCCTCTAAAATCGCCCGCCGGGCATCCGGGCTCCCGGCCCGCCTGCGACCCCGCGTGCCCATCTCACCCTCCTGCGCGACTATTGACAGGTCGAAGGATACGTTCGGTGTCGTCCTGGTGCCGAGCTTCAGCAGACAACCGCCCCCACCGACACGGCGTCCGCACCCAAATGTGTCCATCTGTCGCCACTTTCAGATATCGACTCAGCCGTTCCCGCAACAACAACAACGGCTCTGTAGCAGGCGCAGCTGTGGTTCCTCCGGCGAACGAATGGGCACTGCACCGTCAAAGTGGCGACGGATGGACACTTTTCCGCCGAACACACCCCCACCCGAGCTCACGCACCGGCCGATCCGGCCACGTCGCAGACGAGCTTGCCGATCTGGTGGCCCCGGGCGAGTCGGGCGTAGGCGGCGGGCACCTCGTCCAGCGGCATAGTCTCAGCCACGCGGGTGTTAAGCCTCCCGCCAGCGACGAGCTCCAGCAGCCCGGCAAGCATGGCGGCCAGGTCGGCGCGATCGCGAGCAGCACCCGCGGAGTAGGCCGCCCCCAGGGAGACCTCGTGGATCGACGGCGAAATCGTGAACCCCGGGATGGCGGCCAGGTCGGGCCGCCCACCGATGAAGGCCAGGCCGCCGTTGAAGGTGAGCGCACCCAGGTTCGCGGTCGCCGAAGCGGAATCGAGGGTGTCGAGCACGGCATCTAGGCCGTGCCGCTCGGGGTGAGCGCACGCGCGGCCATGGCGACGGCTTCGGGGCCGCCCGCGACTCGGTAGTCGATGACCTCGTCTGCACCGAGCGCGCGCACGGCCTCCAACTTGGTCGTCGACGCGGTGGCGATGACGCGGGCGCCGAGACCTTTGGCGATCTGGATGGCGTAGCCGCCCACTCCCCCGGCGCCGGCGGTGATGAGCACCGTCTGCTCGGCGGCCAGGCGCAGACGTCGCACCAGCGCTTGGTAGGCGGTCATGCCCGCACTTGGTAGGGCGGCCGCCTCTACGGCGGTAACCGCCGCGGGCACGTGCGCAACCGCGAGGGCATCGACGACGGTGTACTGGGCCAGTCCACCCGGGCGCCGTAGATCGTGGTACAGGGCGACGCGGTCGCCGACGGCGAGGTCGGGACGCAGCGCGGAGGTGCCGTCGTCGGCCGGGGTGGTGACGCCGGGCCCGATAACGTCAATGGTGCCGGCGACGTCCAAGCCGAGGATGTGCGGCCAACTCCAGGCTGCGCTGCCGCGGGCGACCTTCCAGTCGACAGGGTTCAGCCCGCAGGCCTCCACGCGCAGCCGGACCTGTCCCACGCCGGACTCGGGGACACTCACCTCCCCGACTCGCATGGCGGAGGCCAGATCCGCGGGCCCGGCCGGACGGTCGAGCAGTAGGGCGGTCATGATGTCAGGCACGGTCTTCTACTGGATTTCCGGCGGCTGGTCAAGCCTGTGGCGATGCGCCCGGACGAGCCAGCCCCGCCGCCTTCATGGTCTGTTCGCATCGTATCGCTGCGCCCGCGCACCGGTCCCAGCGGAGGGAGTCGATGCGCCCGAATTCGCGTCAGTGGAGAGTGGGATCCTGTACGCGCGATACCTCAACGAATCAGTACCGCAACGGTATGGCGGAGTACGCCGCGTGGTGCACTCTTGACTAACCAAACTCGTCAACGTAAGGTTGACGAATGAGGGTTACTCGGTCGGCCCTCAAACATGGTGTCTCAGCCGATGACGTCGCCCACGCCTGGGAGAACGCGTTGCGACTGGTGGAGTACGAGTATGACGGGGAGGATCGATTACTCGTGATTGGCCCAGCGATGGATTCGAGTCTGCTTGAGTTGGTCGCTGTTCCTTCAGCCGCACCAGCCCGCATTATCCATGCAGACCGTCTACGGCCGAAGTTCTACGATTATCTGAAGTGATTCCCATGCAGCGAACAACTACGACCAGTTCTCCGGATGCCGGGCTGCAGTTTCTCGACCCGGCGCGCACGCCCTCACGCGACGCCACGCACTTCCGGCGCATCATCGCCGCGAAAAAACACGTGGTAGACGCGGAACAAGACCTGGCTCGCGCCGTCGCCGACGCTCGTGCGGCCGGTGAGTCATGGACAGTAATAGGCGCGGCCCTCGGTGTCTCGAAACAGGCCGCGCACAAGCGTTTCGGCCACTCGTCCCCCTGCTAGAGACCCGCCTCAGCCCCACAGGCCGGCGCGCTGCGCGAGGACCGCGAGCGCTACCGGCCCTGCCGACGCCGTACGCAGCACATACGGCCCCAGGCGCACCGTGGTCGCCCCGGCGTCCTCCAGCGCCGTCACCTCTGCTGGGCCGATCCCGCCCTCGGGCCCGACGACGACGGCGAGCACCGGTGCCTCTCCCACACCGCCAGCACCCTCCCGAGAGTCGCCCTCGGTTGCGCCAGCCGCCTCCGACGCTGCCACACCCACCCGTGTCTCCGGCAGCGCCGCATCGCCGATCGGCCTGGTCGCCTCCTCGTGCAAGACCAGCGCCGTCCCGCCGGCCTCGCACACCTGACGCACCCAGTCGGTCAGCTCGGCGGTGGTGAGCAGCTCCGCGATCTCGGGCACGCGCGCCCGCCGCGACTGCTTGGCGGCCTCGCGTGCGGCGGCCTGCCAACGCTGGCGCCCCCGGGTCGCCTTCACCCCACGCCACACGGACACGCACCTCTCGGCCCACCAGGGCACCACCTGGTCGGCGCCGACCTCGGTGGCGGTCTCCACCGCCTGCTCATCGCGCCCACTCTTGGCCAGCGCCTGCACCAGCACCAGTTTCAGCCTCGCGTCGGGTTCCTGGACCCGGTGCACCACCCGTACGCCCAGGCGCCCCCGCCGTCCGCCTTCGGCGTCGGTCACCTCGCACACCAGGCGCAGGCCCCGCCCGTCCACTAGGTCGACCCGCTCTCCCGGGCGCAGGCGCCTCACGGAGACCGCATGGTGAGCTTCCGGGCCGTTCAGTATCAGCCCGTCCCCGGGGGCGGCGATGTCAGCCGCCCCGGCGGGCTCGAGCGTCTCGGGGGTGAAGATGAACACGGGCGCAGTCACCCTCTCAGCGTACGTTCACCGGCACACCGGTGCCGCAGTGCTAGCGTCACGGCACATGACCGATCCCGCGTCCCTCCCACAGCCAGCCACTGCCGCACGGCCTGTCACCGACCCACCGGCCACGGCCCTAACCGGATCGACCGCGCCGACGGCCACCACAGTCGAAGACTTCCGCCGCAATCTGGCCGCCGTGCGCGCCCGCATTGATGCTGCCGCCCGCGCCTCCGGCCGGGACCCCGACCAGATTCGCCTATTGCCGGTTTCCAAAACGGTGCCGGAGGAGCGACTGCGGGCCGCCTACGACGCCGGTATCACCCAAATGGGGGAGAACAAGGTGCAGGAGGCCAAACGTAAGGCTGCGAACCTGGCCGACCTGGGCATTCACTGGGCACTGATCGGCCATTTGCAGACCAACAAGGCCAGAGACGTGGCCGCCTTCGCCGACGAATTCCAGGCGCTGGACTCGCTGCGCCTGGCCGAGGCACTGGACCGGCGGCTGCAGGCGGCCGGCCGCGGTCTGGACGTGTACGTGCAGGTCAACTCCTCCGGGGAGGCCTCCAAATTCGGCCTGCGTCCGGAGCAGGTCGCCGACTTCCTGGCGGCTCTGCCGGCCTACTCCTCCCTGCGGGTGCGCGGCCTGATGACGCTGGCCGCACACACCGATGACGCCGACCGCATCCGTGAGTGCTTCCGGATCATGCGCGCCCTGCGGGACGCCGGTCTGCAGGCGGGAACCATCGGCGCGGGCGAGCTGTCCATGGGTATGAGCGGAGACTTCGAGTTGGCAATCGCCGCCGGCTCCACCTGTGTGCGCGTGGGCCAGGCGATCTTCGGGGCGCGCTCGGTCCCGCAGCAGGCCCAAGCATCCGCGGGACCGGGACGCCGTTGACACCGGGCGGCTCAGGGGCGGCCGTCCTGCTGCTCGCCGCGCCCGGCACCCAACCTCGCTCAGCGTCCGGAGAACTTCTCTTTGAGCTTGCCCATGACGGATTCGTCCTTGGGTGGCGCGTAGCCGTCCTCTCCCCGCAGAGATGCCAGTTCAGCGAGCAATTCGCGCTGCCGTTCACCCAGATGGGTGGGGGTCTCCACCACCATCTGCACCCGCAGGTCGCCGCGGCCTGAGCGCCGCAGCCGGCCCACTCCCAGGCCCGACAGGACTATCTCATCCCCACCCTGGGTGCCGGCACGCACAGACACGTTGCGCCGACCGTCGAAGGTCTCCAGTGGGAACGTGGCTCCCAGGGCGGCAGCGGTCATAGGCACCCGCAACTCGGTGTACAGGTCGTCGCCCTCCCGGGTGAAGGCCTCGTGCTCGTTCTCGTGGATCTCCACGTATAGGTCACCGTTGGGACCGCCGGCGGGGCCTGCTTCGCCGCGGCCGGACATGCGGATGCGCGTGCCAGTGGAAACGCCCGCCGGGATGTTGATCTCGATGGGAGCGCGCACGTGCTGGCGGCCCTGGCCATCGCAGTCCTTGCAGGGCGAGGCGATGACGGTGCCGTACCCCTGGCAGCGCGGGCAGGGCGTGGAGGTGACCACATTGCCCAGTAGGGAGCGCTGCATGCGCTGCACGGATCCCTGACCGTTGCATTCGGAGCATGTCACCGGTGAGGTACCGGGGCTGCAGCATGAGCCGTGGCAGGTGTCGCACACAACATAGGTGTCTACGGTGACGGTCTTCGTGGCGCCGAACACCACCTCGGCCAGATCCACGTCCACCGCCAAAAGGGAGTCCTGTCCGCGGCGGGTGCGCGATGCCGGGCCGCGGGCTGCGGCACCACCGAAGAAGGCCTGCTGGAACAGGTCGGAGAAGCTACCGAAGTCGCCGGTGAAGCCGCCGCCGAAGCCGCCGTTGCCGTGCAGGGCGTCCTCCCCACCTAGGTCATACATCTGGCGCTTCTCGGAGTCCGAGAGGACCTCGTATGCGGTGGATACCTTTTTGAACTCGTCCTCGTGCCCCGGACCGGCGACATCGGGATGCAGTTGCCGGGCCTTCTTGCGGTAGGCCTTCTTGATCTCCTCGGCCGTGGCCTGGCGGGTGACGCCGAGGACGTCGTAGTAGTCGCTCACGCTTACTGGTGTTCCTTCATGATCGGTGGGTGTCGTCTGTTCGTGGGGCCGGCGCGCTCGGCGTCACGGCGGCAGGTTCAGGTTGCGGCTCCTTCGGTGCCGGTCAGGAACCGGGACAGGTAGCGGGCGACGGCGCGTACGGCCGCCATGGTGGCCGGGTAGTCCATGCGTGTGGGGCCGATGACGCCCAGGTGGGCGACGGCGGCGCCGCTGCCGGGGCCATAGGCTGCGGAGACCACCGATGCCTCGGCAAGTGCCTCCTCATGGGTCTCCGAACCGATCCGTACGGTGGTGCCGGTGTCATCCACGCCATCGCGGTGGGAAGCGTCGGCGGAGGTGAACAGTCGCAGCAGCACCACCTGCTCCTCGACCGCGTCCAGCAGCGCACCAATGGCCGAGAAATCCAAGGAACGAGCGAGGTTGGCGGTGCCAGCCACCACTATGCGCTCTTCGGCGTCGGGGCGCAGGGCGGCGATGAGCTCGTCGGTGACCGCCGCCAGCACAGCGCGTTCATCGTCAGGAGCTTGCTCGGTTAGAGCGCTGAGCACGGGGAGGACGTCGACGGCGCGACGGCCGACCAGGGCCGTGTTCAGCCGCACCCGCAGCCGTTCCAGGACGGCCGGATCCACCAGCCCACTGGGCCCCCGGCCGGACAGGCCCACAGTGCGCTGTTCCACGCGGCCGGTGTCGGTAATGATGACCAGCAGCAAGCGGGTGGGCCCCAGGGCCACCAGCTCCAGGTGGCGCAGTGTGGTGCGTCGCAGGCTCGGGTACTCGACGACGGCGAGCTGACCGGTCAGCTGCGCCAGCACGCGCACGGTGCGCGCGACGACCTGCTCCAGGTCAACCGCCCCGGACAGCAGAGCATTGATGGCGGCGCGCTCGGGTGCGGATAAGGGCTTGATGCGGGCCACCTCATCGACGAAGCGGCGGTAGCCCTTCTCCGTGGGGACGCGGCCCGCACTGGTGTGAGGCTGGTGGATGTAGCCCTCATCCTCCAGGGTGGCCATGTCGTTACGGATGGTGGCCGGGGACACGCCCAGCCGGTAGCGCTCCACCAGGGCGCGTGAGCCCACCGGTTCACGGGTACGCACATAGTCGGTGACGATGGCGGACAACACCTTCAGTCGACGGTCATCCGACATGGGGTTCTCCTTCCTCATCTGTCACTCGTTGGGGTTGCGGGCGCCGCCCACATGGATGACGGTCCTGCCCGGGTGCCGCCGGGAGCGGTTTGCATTTAGCACTCCTTGGGCACGAGTGCCATCCTACGCCGTGGCGCGGCGAGTCAGCAGTGCGTATCGCGTGACCTTCCCCTACCGTGCCCTGAGTGAACACACCTGCACCCCGCCGTCCCGGCGCCGTCCCCGGCGCCACCGCTGCCCGCCGTCAGGCTCTGCGCGAGCAGGCCGCACGCCGGCAGGCGGGGGCACCACCGAAAGCCGGTGCCGCTGGCACTGCCGGAGGTACCGGCCGGCTCTCGGACCCGGGATCTCCCCCGCGCCCCTCGGCACGAAACCGCTACGGCGGGGACGTGCTGTCGGCGGACCCCCACCGCATAGGCCCGACGGCGGTACGGCCGGAGTCGGTGCATGTGGCGCTGAAGCGTGGCATGGTGCTGGAGGACCGGCAGACCGGGTTCGTGGGTGCGGCTGTGGCCGTGGAGAAGTCCGGCGGCAAGCATGTGATGGTTTTAGAGGATCGCCGGGGGGTACGCCGCGCTTTTCCGCTGGGGCCGGGCTTCTGGTTGGAGGGCCGACCCGTGATCGTGGACCCGCCCGCGCCACGCAAGCGTCCACCCGCAGGACCCGTTAGTGCCTCCGGGCGCCGACTGACCGCGTCGGGCTCCTACGCCGTGGAGGGCGAGCGGGCCCGGGTGGCGCGCGCCTCTCGCATATGGGTTGAGGGCCGGCACGACGCCGAATTGGTGGAGAAGGTGTGGGGTGACGATCTGCGCCACGAGGGCGTAGTGGTCCTCATGCTCGACGGCGTAGACAACCTTGAGGAGATCATGACCGAGTTCGGGCCTTCGCCGCAGCGGCGAGCAGGTGTGCTCGTGGACCATTTGGTTCCCGGGTCAAAGGAGTCGCGCATCGCCGAACATGTACGGTCCATGCCGGGCGGGGAGAATGTGTTGATTCTGGGACACCCGTATGTGGATGTGTGGCAGGCCGTGCGTCCCGAAAGGGTGGGGCTGCAGGCCTGGCCGGAGGTGCCCCGCGGGGTGGATATCAAGCACGGCACCCTGGAGGCGCTCGGCTGGCCGCATGCCGATCAGGCCGACATCGCCCATGGCTGGCAGCGGATCCTGGCCACGGTGCGCACCTACAAGGATTTGGAGCCGAGTCTGCTGGGGCGTATGGAGGAGCTCATCGACTTCGTCACCGCCCCCGGAACCCGCTAACGCCTCTGCTCTCCCGCCTCCCCCGCCTCCCGCCCAATCCCAACCCCACCGAGTTCGGTCGAAATAACCACCGAGTTCGGTCGAAATAACCACCGAGTTCGGTCAACAGGCCTGCTCGACACAGGCCGATGGTTGGTAAAGACGAGCCACAACGGCAGGGGCCGGGCACCCTCGAGCATCCCGGCCCCTGCCGTCATAATCCAAGGCTGCGTGACCGGCGTCGTCAGGCGTCGGCCAGCGCCAGGCGGCGGCTGGAGCGCAGCAGCCTGACATTGTTGGCAAGAAGCAGCAACACCAGTACGAGACCGGCGAGCCTAGCCCAAAGCGAGCTGGACATGAACAGCAGGACCATGGCTACCAGGATCGGCCCCAGGTACATGTAGGCACGGACGATGTAACCACCGAAGGACGGCATTTCCACATCACGCGCCTCGGCCACGGACTTGACCATGAAGTTCGGACCGTTGCCGATGTAGGTGAGCGCGCCGCACAACACGGCACCCAGCGAAATGGAACGCAGATACAGCTCGGGCACACCCGCAACTGTCGCACCGCCCGGGTGGGCAACCTGACCGGCCATCTCGAAGAAGGTGGCATAGGTAGGGGCGTTGTCCAGCAGGGAGGACAGCCCGCCCGTGAACACGAAGAACGTGATCTCGTTCAGGGGGAGGCTGCCGGCTACCTCGTCCAAGTAGCGCAGCGCGGGAATCATGGTCAGGAAGATACCGATGAACAGGGCAGCGACCTCCGCGATCGGGCCCCACTCGAACTGGTTGTCCTCGAAGCGGGCCCGCTTATCACCGAGCTTGTAGGAGGCGACAGCGGCCGCGAGCATGATGATCTCCCGCAGCGGGATCCAATCCTTTAAGGCGGCGTGCCCCTCCTCAATGGCGTGAGCGTCGATGGACGGGGCGAAGGCCACGGCAGCAATGATGACTACGAACCAGACCAGATTGTTGGCTCCCCGCAGTCCCAGAGGCTCGATCTCGGTCTTGTCGGCGAGGATGTCGGCGGCGGGCTCCTGGGAGTAGTACCAGGTGTCCAGGGCGAAGTAGCTCGCCAGCAGCAGGGAGTTGACGAACAGCCATTCGACGACGAGACCGAAGGTCCAGGTGAAGGGTACGCCACGCAGGAAGCCCAGGAACAGTGGCGGATCGCCCAGCGGGGTCAGCAAGCCACCGCAGTTGGCTACGATGAAGATGGTGAACAGGACTGTGTGGACCCGATACTCACGCTCACGGTTGGTGTTCAGAAGCGGGCGGATCAGCAGCATCGCCGCGCCGGTTGTGCCCACGAAACTCGCCAGTAGACCGCCGACCGCCAGGAAGATCGTGTTGTTACGCGGGGTGGCCTGGATGTCGCCCTTGAGGAAGATGCCGCCGGAGACAACGAACAGCGCCAACAGCAGCGAGATGAACTGCACGTACTCAACCACGGCGGCGAAGACGGGTTCCCAACCCAGGGCGATCCACATCCATGCGGCTACCGGGATGCCCAGGACCAGGGCGACCGTCAGCTGGCTGGAGTTCTTCTCCCACCAGTGGGATGTCGCCGGGACTAGCGGAAATACCGCGATCGAGGCGAGCATGACTACGAATGGCAGTACGGACCACCACTGCAACTCCACGTGAGACTCCTCAGTTCGGGGTCGGTTAGCAGGTCGCCCATCAATGAGGCGGCGACGCTTGCATCACCCTATGACGATAGCCGTTCCGCTTCGTGAGACAACGGCGCGTCTCGGGCGCAAGGTGACCGGAAGCACGCCGTCGCCTCGGCGCAGCAGCCGCCCGACGACGGCGTTGCCCAGCCAATCTGGATGCGTCAGCCCAAACTCGGCTGGCGAGCAACGTCTGCGGACATGAACGCTCGGACAGGCACGAGCAGCCATTGTAGAGGCGCCAGCGGGCTGGGGATAGCCTAGTCGATCACGGTCGCGGCTCCGGCGACGTACGGCAGGAAGCCGATCAGTGCGAAGGCCTCAGCGCAGCGACGTTCTCCGACTGCACGACATTGTTGTCGATGATGCGGGACCACGCTCAGGACAGTACATCGCCGATTGAGCGGCCGGGCTGTAGGGAAAGGTGTGTAGCCGGAGGCGACGGCCGGGAGGCGCCATACCCGTAACCCTGGCAAACTCCCGGATAGAACTCGTTCTGGGGTGCGCGGTAATCGAGCGCGCTTGCGCTCCTGGCTCTAGGATGCGTACTACACCTCGCACGTCCTGCCGCAGAACTGCGGAGACCAACACGCCGATGTCGACAGTCGCATAGGTTATCGTCAAACCTAGATTGTGGTGTCCGACCTAGACGCACGCCACAACTTTCGCCACAACGACGCACTGACAAGACAGTGATCCCGCAAGGAGCGACCATGCACACATAAATGGCTCTTCGTGTTTGGGGGTGTGGTGGTGGGTAGTGGCGGGTGCGCGTGTCGCAGGGGCGGGTGTGGGTCGAGGTCCCCGATGATTGGGGTTTGCTTAACACTACCGATCACGGAGACCTCGACATGGCTGACACTACCTTCACTGCTGCTGATCTTGCTAGTTTCCTGGGCCTGGACGCCCTGGGGCTGGTTGCCACCGGCCAGCGGATCACCCCTTGCGAGGCGCTGGTGGAGTGCCGCCTACGGGTGGCTGAGGAGGATGCGTTGTGTAGGCGGTGTGGGGCCCAGGGCGTGGCGGTGGGGACCGTGTCCAGGCGCCTGGCGCACGTGCCGTTGGGCTGGCGTCCCACACACCTGCTGGTCCGGTCGCGGCGGTGGCGCTGCCAGGGATGCGATCGCGTGTGGCGCCAAGACTGTTCTAGGGCCGCGGCCAAGCGGGCTTTGCTGACCCAGGCGGCCAAGGAGTGGGCGATCCGGGCCGTGGGGGTGGAGTTCATGTCCGTGGCGCGCGTAGCAGCGTCGCTGGGGGTGTCCTGGCACACCGCCAATGAGGCCGTCCTTGAGCGGGCCAAGGACCGCTTGATCAATGATCCCGGCCGTCTGGCCGGTGTGGAGGTCCACGGGGTAGACGACTCCCCCGCGCGCTGGCGCTCTCAAGCGAGAGGTGCCCCCATTGCCTGGCGGCATACCCGCAAGGGCGACCGGTACGTGACGGTGATTATTGACCTGACCCCGGTGCGCGACGGGACGGGCCCGTCCCGTCTGCCGGGGCATGGCCCCGGGCCGATCCAAGCAGGTGCTCAAGCAGTGGCTCCAGGACCAGCCCGAGGCCTGGCGCAGCCGGATCGAGGCGGTCGCTACGGACGGTTTCACCGGTTCCCAGGACAGCCACCGCGGCCCTACCCGGCGCAACGGAGGTGATGGACCCCTACCCGCGTAGTAGCACTGGCCGGGGACAAGCTGGACCAGTGCCGTCGCCGCACCCAGCGCCAGACCACCGGGCGGCCGGGGGGCGTAAGGACGATCCCCTGCACAAGGCCAGGCGCCTGCTGCGCACCGGCGCCGGGCTCCTGAACGACAAGTCCTGGGGACGTCTCGAACAACTGTTCGCCGACCCCCACAACACACCGGAACAGACCACCTGGGCGGTGTACCAGAAGATTATGTCCGCCTACCGCGCCAAGACCCCCACCCAGGGCAAGCAGTTGATCCTGACTCCTGACGGTTTAGTGCCCTGCGGTGTTCAGGTTGTTGAGGATTTGCTGCGCGGTCTGGGTGGTCTGGGGTTGGGCGGTGATGTGGTGGCCGTTGATGGTGATAGTTACCTCTTGAAGCGGCTTCAGTTCGCGTACGAGCCGCTTGATGCTCACACCGGTGGCGGCTTGTAGGTGGCGGGCGACGGCCAAGGATGCCATCACCACGGTGAGGTGGGCCTGGATGGCGTGGTGGGTGTGGTGGAAGACGGGCCTGGCGCGCAGGTCGTGCTTGGACATGCGCAAGGGACTGCTCCACGTGCCACAGCTCGTGATAGGAAGCAATCACCTGGCTGGCGGGCATCACCGATGCGGGGATATTGCTCACGTAGCCTTTCAGCCCGGCCAGCCGCTTGGCTCGGGCCAGAGCCTTCTCGTCGAGGACCTGGTCGCCCTTACGGGTGGTCACGGACCTGGTCCCCTTGGGGCGCCGGTCCCCAGCAACGACCGCCCGGGCCCTGTTCTCCTGGGAGGTCAGGGTCTTGCTGGTGCCGGGCGAACCTCTTGGCGGAATACGCCCAGATCGCGCGCCACGAGCCCGCAAACTCCGCTGGGCTCCAGACCGGCTCATCACGCAGCTTCTCGTCCCTCTCGGTCGAGCGCGTGCCGCGGCGTGGGGTGATGGTGTCGATGATCTGCCCATCGGCCAAGGCGTCCCCGTGCCAGGCGAAGTGCGCGGCCAGATCTGCCGGGGCCTTGGTCATGCGGGACCCGACGATGAATCCCAAGCCGGCCTGGTCGAGTGCTTCGAGGTTGGTTGCGGAGAGCATGCCGGCGTCCGCCACCACGACCAGGTGCTCAATCCCCGACGCCTCCCGGAACTCCTCGATCATCGGCACGATCGTGCTGGTCTCGGCCTTGTTGCCCTCCCAGCAGCCAACACGTAACGGGAAGCCCGTCCGGTCCACCAGCAGCCCCACGATCACCTGCGGGTCCACCCTGCGCTCCTTGGAATAGCCCACCCGTCGTAGGTCGTCCTCCTTCTCCGCCTCGAAGTACAGGGTCGTCACGTCATACAAACACAAGGACAAGTCCCCTCCGGCACTCACGTGCCGCAGGCAGGCGGCCTGGATATGGGAGCGGTAGTCGCCGGTAACGCAGCGCGCCAGGGACCGGAACAAGGAGCGTGGGGTCACAGCGTCAACTCCGAGCTCTCCCAGCACGGCGGGGACCTGCTCCTTGCTGGTGGGCTCCACGAGTCGGGCCAGCACCATCTGCCTGAAGCTCTCATCACCACCCACCGCTTCACCCAGCCCCAGGGCCTCATACGCGCCCGACAGGACATCCCACAACAGCACTGAGCGCTTGGACTCAACCACCGCCGGCGCGGCCTGGCCGGCGGCCTGCGGTGTCAGGCCGGCCAGGTCCAAAACGCCCTGGCCGCCCCGGATCTTCTCCCGTCCCGCCTGAACCAGGGCCGCCAGCTCCGCCTCGTCGTGCGCTGAGCCCAGGTGCTCCACAATCCGGCGCACACCATGCTCCTTAGCCACGATCTGCACCGCCGTAGCACCAGAAGCGGTACGCACCTTACGGATAAACGGGCTCACACCCCTACACCCTACCCGCCACCGGATTAGTGCCCCACAACCACCAACCCAACCACACCACACCAACGAAAAACCCCAACCACCCCAACCAGCTGTCAGGAGTCAGGTCGGGCGCCGCGCCAAGACCCCCACCCAGGGCAAGCAGTTGATGAGCGAGGTCATCGACTCGCTCACCACCGGCGTGCCTGACGCCCTCGAAGAACTGAAGTCGCTGGCCAAGACCCTCAACCAGCGGCACGACGACATCCTGGCCCACTACCGATCACCGCGGCACATCCAACGGACCCACCCAAGCAGTCAACGCCCCGCCTGGAACACCTACACGGCATAGCCCTGGGCTACAGGAATCTAACCAACAACCACCATCCGCAGCCTCATCCACGCCAGCGGCTCCCGCAACCAACTACAACACCCCTAAACACGAAAAGCCGGTAAAACGATCGTCGTGGCCAGCCATGACGACGCCGTGATCGGGGCCTGCTCCAACACCATTGATCTCGTGCCCTAAGCACGCAGACGCGTCATCGTCTGCCCTCAGCGTGACATCGCACGGACTCCAACTCAACGGTTCTGCAGGGTCTATCGCCCCGCTACTTCAGTAGACGAGCGCCCGGGTGACCGTGTCAGCCATGAGTCGGCCGCGCAGGGTCAGCACCACGCGGCCGGCCTTGGCGGCGACGCCGTCGAGCAGCCCTTGGGCAACGAACTTCCCGATCGCTCCCACGAGCCGCCTCGGGGCACCCTCCGCCGTCGTCTCCTCACCCAGCCGCGTCAGGCCAGCCAGGTCCAGGCCCTCACGCGTGCGGATACCGAGCATGACCCGCTCCAGCTCCCGGGACTCGGCATCAATGACCTCGTGTCCGGCCACGGGCAGCTGCCCATAGGCCACTTGGCCCGCCCAGGCCACCGGATGCTTGGTGTTCCATATACGCGCGTCCCCAAGATGGCTGTGGGCCCCCGGCCCGGCGCCCCACCAGTCCCAGTCGCGCCAGTACGCTTGGTTGTGCAGGCACTCATGCCCGGGCCGCGCCCAGTTGGAGATCTCATACCACTCGTAGCCGGCACCGGACAGCAGGGCGTCGGCGAGTTCATATTTGGCGGCTTCGTCGTCGTCCGTGGGCAGGGGCAATTCACCACGGCGCACCTGGGCCCACATGCGAGTGCCCTCCTCGATCACCAGGGCGTAAGCACTCAGGTGGTCCGGACCGATTTCAACAGCCGCCTGAAGGGACCGGCGCCAGTCCTCCATGGACTCCCCCGGCGTGCCGTAGATCAGGTCCAGGCTCGTGTCCAAACCGGCTCGTCGCGCCCAGGCCACCACCTGCGGCACCCGCTCGGGGGTGTGAGTACGGTCCAGGGTGCGCAGCACATGTGGCACCGCCGACTGCATGCCGAAGGACACCCGGGTGAAGCCGGCCTGCGCCAGGGCCGCTAGGTAGCGCTCGTCAACCGTCTCCGGGTTGGCCTCCGTCGTCACCTCGGCCCCTTCGGCTAGCCCCCAGGTGTCCCGCACCAGGCGCAGCATGCGGGCCAGGTCACCGACGGGCAGCATGGTGGGCGTGCCCCCGCCCACGAACACGGTCCGCGGCGCTCTTCGCGGCAGGCCGACCCGGTCCATGGCCCGGCGGGCCAGGCGCAGCTCGCCGGCAAGCGTGTCCACGTAGTCGCTCGCCGACGCCCCGCCACCCATGGCCAGGTTCGTATAGGTGTTGAAGTCGCAGTAGCCACAGCGCACCCGGCAGTAGGGCACGTGCAGGTACACCGAGAAGGGACGCTCCCAGCCCGAGGACGCCGCCCCAGGGCGCACCTGCTCGGGCAGCTCCCCCGCTCCGGGCAGAGGCGCCCCGACTGGCTGGGCGGGATTCAAAAGGCCACCGCCTGACGCCGGGGCGCCACCCAGATCTCCCCGGTGCGCACCGCGGTCAGGTCACGGATGGTACGCCCGGCACGAATGCCCTTGTCCTCGAAGCGGGTCAGCACCCGCCCCTCGTAGCGCTGTGACCAGCCGCCACGTACACCCGCGGGCGACCCGGGATCGAAGCCATTACCGGGGCTGCCCTCCTCGGCGGTGTCGGAGCCCAGGTCGGCGCGCGCCCCGGCGTCGGGGTAGCGGAAGTAGGGGCCGGTGGAGTCTGCCTCCACGCCCTCCGGCAGGGCGGATACCTCCTCCAGCACGTCCCGCATCTGCCAGGCGTAGTCCGCCCAGTCGGTGGCCATTCGCCACACCCCTCCCGGTCGCAGCACCCGGGCCACGGAGTCGGCGAATGTGATGTTGACCAGGCGACGCTTGCGATGTCGAGGTTTGCGCCACGGGTCTGGGAAGAACACCCACACCTCGCTGGCGCAGCCCACCGGCAGCGCAGTGGCGAATAGTTGAGCAGCGTCGGCGGGGACCACGCGCAGGTTGCGCAGCCCCAACCTGGCGGCGCCCGCCACGATCCTGGCAATCGCCGTCTCCCAGGCTTCGACGGCCAGGTGATCCACTCCCGGGTGGGCGGCGGCATGCGCCAGGATTGCCTCCCCGGCACCCGAGCCCACCTCCACGATGAGCGGCCGCAGGAGGCCTACATGCCCGAATACGGAGGCCGGAGCCAGTCGGAACGCCGGATCGACGGTGCGGATCGCGTCGGCTCTGGGCACGTCGATCACGTACCTGGAGCCATAGCGTTCCAGGGCGCGGGTCTGGGCGTCGGTCAGACGCCCCCCTGCCCGCGAGTAGGAGCGCACCCGGGATCGGATGGCGTGCGAACGGGGAGGGTGCTGCTGCGTCACGGGTTCGGTTCCTCCTGGTTTGTGTTCGAACGGTCATGTGCGACTGGTGCACAGCTATGCCCCGACGGCGCCCACCGGGTAGCCATTGCGGAAGGGTGAGGGCTCATCCGCATGGCGACCGTCTGCCCCGGCATGGGGCGCCTCCAGACACCGTGCCAGGGTGGTGATCAGTTTCAGACCGGCACCACCCACCCTAACGCGTTCGACTGATGGCCCGGCCAGTATCGTGGCGGCTACCCATCGGTGGCTCCGTTTCACTTACCGGTGGGCTGATCCGCGCCGAGCACCGCGATGAAGGCCTCCTGGGGAACCTCCACGCGGCCGACGGCCTTCATACGCTTCTTGCCCTCCTTCTGCTTCTCCAGCAGTTTGCGCTTACGGGTGATGTCGCCGCCATAGCACTTGGCGAGCATGTCCTTGCGCAGAGCACGGATGGTCTCCCGGGCAATAATGCGGCTGCCAACCGCTGCCTGCACGGGCACCTCAAACTGCTGGCGGGGGATCAAGTCCTTAAGCCGTCGGGTCATCTTCTGTCCGTATGAGTAGGCGGAATCCTTGTGCACGATGGCGCTGAAGGCGTCCACCCGCTCACCGTTGAGCAGGATGTCCACCTTGGTCAGCTCGGCGCTTTGAGTACCGTCGGCTTCGTAGTCCAGGGAGGCGTAACCGCGAGTGCGGGACTTCAGTGCGTCGAAGAAGTCGAAGACGATCTCAGCCAACGGCAGCCGATAGCGCATCTCCACGCGGGTCTCGGACAGATAGTCCATGCCGTCCATGGTGCCGCGGCGGGACTGGCACAGTTCCATAACCGCGCCAATGAATTCGCTCGGGGTCAGGATCGTCGCGCGCACCACCGGCTCCTGCACGTCGCGGACCTTACCCTCGGGAAACTCGCTGGGATTGGTCACCGTGTGCACCGTGTGGTCCTCCATGGTGACCTGGTAGACCACCGACGGAGCTGTGGAGATGATGTCGAGGTTGAACTCGCGCTCCAATCGCTCGCGGATGATCTCCAGGTGCAACAGCCCCAGGTAGCCGCAGCGGAAACCGAAGCCGAGCGCCACCGAGGTTTCCGGCTCGTAGGTTAGCGCGGCATCGTTGAGCTTGAGCTTGTCCAGGGCATCGCGCAGCGCCGGGAAGTCGGAACCGTCCACGGGGAACAGTCCGGAGAAGACCATGGGCTTGGGGTCCTGGTACCCGGCCAGCGGCTCGTCGGCCGGGGAGGCGGCGGAGGTGACGGTGTCACCGACCTTGGACTGACGCACATCCTTCACGCCGGTGATGAGGTAGCCGACCTCTCCGGCGCGCAGCCCCTGCGTGGGAACCGGCTCGGGACTGATGACGCCGATCTCCAACAGGTCGTGGACGGCGCCGGTGGAAACCATCTTGATGCGCTCGCGGGATTTCAAGGCACCGTCCATGACGCGCACGTAGGTGACCACACCACGGTAGACGTCGTAGACGGAATCGAAGATCATGGCGCGGGCGGCGCCAGCCGGGTCCCCGGACGGCGCCGGAACGGCCTGCACGATGCGGTCGAGCAACTCGGGCACGCCGACTCCAGTCTTCCCGGAGACGCGCAGCACCTCCTGCGGCTCGCAGCCGATCAGGGAGGCGATCTCCGCCGCATATCGGTCGGGTTCAGCGGCTGGCAGATCAATCTTGTTCAGCACCGGGATGATTGTCAGGTCGCCCTCGATGGCCATGTAAAGGTTGGCCAGCGTCTGGGCTTGGATGCCCTGGGCGGCGTCGACCAGCAGGACAGCGCCCTCGCAGGCGGCCAGGGACCGGTTGACCTCGTAGGAGAAGTCGACGTGCCCGGGGGTGTCGATCATGTTCAGGGCGTAGGCGCGTGTGACGCCGTCCTCACCTGCCATGGCCCACGGCATGCGCACCGCCTGAGACTTGATGGTGATGCCGCGCTCGCGCTCGATGTCCATGCGGTCCAGGTACTGGGCGCGCATGTCACGCGGGGCGACGACGCCGGTTGCCTGCAGCATCCGGTCCGCCAGGGTGGACTTGCCGTGATCGATATGCGCAATGATAGAGAAGTTGCGGATCTGGGCCTGTTCGGTGGCTGCGGGGGCGACGGACTCGGCCTGCTCGGATGTGGGGATGGGTGACACGAAAGCCTTCCAAGACGGCGCCTCGGACCTCAGGCCCGGGCGCAGGACAGAAATCTGGGTCGATTCTCCCATGCGCCGGGCGGACCGCCATGCCAGCGCGGGTGTGATGCCCGACGGCGAGCCCGTCACATGCTGCCCCCACGGATCACCAACCAACCCCGACCCAAAGGACGCTCAAGAACCAGAACAGCCTCACGGAGTCGAGTACGCATCGGATTCGACACATTCTGCACGTCGATATCCTCCAACCCGTCAGTCTTTGACACAGGCGTCGCCTCTGAATGCATTTCAATATTACTACCAGACACCACAGTGTAAGTCTCCGTGTAGTCGCGTATGGCCTGGTCGCTAGCGGTGAACTCGATAACGTACCCCCACCCGCCCGGATAGGCCTCCGCAAAATTCACCGCGGGCTCAACCGACACCACCTCCGCTCCCTCCGGAAGACTATTAGCCTGCCCGATCGCGAGGATCTCATCCAGATGCTCAACATCCGCCGGACACGGCGCCCCCACCTGCACCCCAGCAGCACTCGCCGACGCCGACGCCCTAGCCTCCGACCTCTCAACCTGCGCACTCGAAAAAAACAAATACCCCACCACAAAAAGCACCCAGAACACCCCCACACCCACCAACACCGCAACCACAACAAGCACCTGCCGGCCAGTCACCTGCTCACCGGCCAAAACCAAACGCCTCACCACACATCACCCCACTCACGACCCAGTCCCACGCATAACCGAAGACTCACCCGACACAAACTATCACCTGCCACCCCCACGGATCACTAACCACCCCCGACCCAAAGGACGCTCAAGAAACAGGTGCGCGTTTCCAAAACCAGCCTCCCATGGAGCGGTCACCCCACTTAGATCCACATCCTCTGCGCCATCAGCGTTCGGATCAGTCGTCGGGTAGGCATCAATGTAGTCACCGTTATATCCGATGCGATTAGTAATGTAGTCGCGTATGGCCTGGTCGCTAGCGGTGAACTCGATAACGTACCCCCACCCGCCCGGATAGGCCTCCGCAAAATTCACCGCGGGCTCAACCGACACCACCTCCGCTCCCTCCGGAAGACTATTAGCCTGCCCGATCGCGAGGATCTCATCCAGATGCTCAACATCCGCCGGACACGGCGCCCCCACCTGCACCCCAGCAGCACTCGCCGACGCCGACGCCCTAGCCTCCGACCTCTCAACCTGCGCACTCGAAAAAAACAAATACCCCACCACAAAAAGCACCCAGAACACCCCCACACCCACCAACACCGCAACCACAACAAGCACCTGCCGGCCAGTCACCTGCTCACCGGCCAAAACCAAACGCCTCACCACACATCACCCCACTCACGACCCAGTCCCACGCATAACCGAAGACTCACCCGACATGTCATACTCCTGAGCCAAACCAGCACGATGCAACTCCTGGAGCTGCTTATCGCTAACATCAAAGGGGCCGATCTGCGTTGACTTGTCTCCATCCCAATTGTACCGGTCCGCCACATGGACACGGTAATCATAGGAGTAGGTCCACTCCGGGTTGTCCGCCGTGGGTGGGTAGACCGTCACGGTCCCATCCGTCGCGTAGTTACAACCTCCCGTGGCATAGAACCAGTTCTGATCCTCCTCTGCTCTGATGTAGTACCCCTCCCACTTAGTGGTGAAGGGGTAGGTGACCGGCTCGGTAACGCCAGAGGCTTCAGCATCATTACGCGCTGCCTCTGCCATAGTTTTGACGGCTTCTTGCGTTTTTGTATTCAACCCGTCAACATCTTCCAGCATGCGGTCGGCGTCGAGTTCCTGCGGGTCCCCGCTATTACCCAAGAAGTGCAGCAGATTTCTTGATGCGTCCGGCCAGTCCGAGGCCTTGACGATCGCGCCGATTGTGGCCGCCTCGTGGACAAGATGATCTAACGGATCGGCTGACCGACTCCCGTATGCCCCGGAGCCTTCCTTGGCGGTATCCCCCGGATAGACCCAGGGGGTCACCCCCGGCATCTCAGCATGTTCTCCAGGTACCGGATCGCCGAGCTCCGTCTTGCCCTGCGTCTCAGGGTCATCGTTCCCGCTCCTGCGGTTGCTCTCCGTTTTTCTGTTACTGTCTTCGACCTTCCTGCGGCTGTCCTCCTTGTCCCGAGGATCAGTCCGCTGCCGTCCAGATCTGGCGTGATCCGGGTCATCATCGCTCGAGCCGGCTAGGACGGTCGCATACTGCTCATCAACCTGGGTGGCCATGGCCAGCACGGAGGAGACCATCTCCGTCAGTTCGGCGGCGTGAGCCTGAGCCTGAGCGGCCTCCACCACGGCCCCGCCCGGACCCACGGCAACCATTCTCACAGGACCTGCCGCCGCCGCGGTGCTGCCAGCGGCCTTCCCGGCGCCGCTACTAGCGGCCTCGGCCAGGGATACCGCGACCGAGCCGTCAGCACCCAACGTCAGGTAGGGGTGCTCATCAGCGAAGTCCTGACAGGCCAATACCTTGCGTCGCACCTGGGTCACACCCTCGCTGGCGTCGGCAGTGGCACGCGCGAGGACTCCAACCCGCTCGCTCATCTCGCTGTGAGAGACTCTGCACCGATGCAGCGCCGCAAGCGCGGCCTCCACGCTGGGTGCCTTCGAAACCACCCGTGAACTCGCGACTTCTGCATCATCGGCCATTCTCATTAAGGAAGTGTGGAGGCTATGCAGCCCATCCGAGGCGTCGATCAGCGGCTCAGGGTTCCAGTTCAACACATCACTCCACGTCGCCATCTCACATCATCCCCCGGGCGCGCGCCCACTGGGTGACCGAGGCCTCCGAAACGGCATCCCCGATCGCTACCGCCTCCCGGGCCACAAACTCGTCATTGCGCCGGTGTGCGGACGCCAGGTCCCGGACACCCTCACCCACGTCCCCGTAACGGCTTCCCAGAGATGCCCTCTGGCTCTCCAACCCGCTCACGGCGGACCCGGTACTACCTGAACTCCGCGAGCCCGGCATGGCCGCGCCGATCCTCTCCAAAGGTCCGGAGAGGCCCAAGGAGCCAATCCCGTCACGCAGCTCCCCTAAGGAGGCGGCAAGCATCTCCAGGTCGCCTCCGACAATACGGATATCCGCGTCTGCCACGAAAACCTCCAGAGTGTCAGGGATGAGCCCGCCTGCAACGCGCCCAGCTAGTGAACCGGGCGCAAGCCAATCACCGTGACGCGCTCGTGTCAAGAGCGTGACAAAGGTGAGGGAGCCGACCAGACGGAGCGGCCCCCGTCGGGCCCCTCACGGTTGGAACCACGGCCGCACCACGCGCTCGAAGCACTCCAGTGCCGCCGCGATGGTGCGGTCCATATCCAGGTACCGGTAGGAACCCAGGCGCCCGCCGAACGCCACCGGCTGGTCCTCCAACTCGGCCATCAGCTGCTGGTAGCCGGCCAACCGTGCGCGGTCAGCTGCCGTACCCACCGGGTAGTAGGGCTCATCGGCGGGGGTGGCCATGCGCGAGTATTCCCGCATTATCACTGTGGCGTCGTCAGGGTAGTTCCGCTCGGGATGATAGTGGCGGTACTCGTGTACCCGGGTGTAGGGAACTTCGGCGTCGGGATAGTTGATCACGGCGGTGCCCTGATGGTCCCAGGTGGGCAGGACGCGGGTCTCGAAGTCGAGGGTGCGCCAGGAAAGAGGGCCTAAACGATTGTCAAAAAAGCGGTCCGGCGCGCCGGTGTAGACCACCGGCACTCGGCCGACACAGGCCTGACGACTCAGCTCCCCGCCGTCCAGAAAGTCCTCCCCCAGACGCACCTCAATACGCGGATCATCCAGCATGCGCTCAACCCACAGCCCGTATCCGCCAGCGGGTATGCCCTCATAACGGTCTGAGAAGTACCGGTTGTTGTAGTTCAGACGTACCGGCAGCCGGGTAATGATGGCGGCATCCAGCTCGGTGGGGTCGGTCTGCCACTGCTTGGCGGTATAGCCGCGGATGAAAGCCTCATACAGGGGGCGGCCGATCAGGCTGATGGCCTTGTCCTCCAGGTTGCCGGGCTCGCCCGTGATTTCAGCAGCGTGCTCAGCGATCAGCGCCCGGGCAGCCTCCGGTGCGAGGGCAGCTCGGAAGAACTGGTTGATGGTGCCCAGGTTGATGGGCAGCGGGTAGATCTCTCCGGCGTGGTTGGCGTAGACATGGTGCCGGTAGGCATTGAAGTCCGTGAACCGGTTGACGTAGGCCCACACCTGCTCATTGGAGGTGTGGAAGATGTGGGAGCCGTAGCAGTGCACCTCGATACCGGTGTCCGGGTCAGGCCGGGAGTAGGCATTGCCGCCCGGATGGTCACGTCGGTCTACCACCACCACGTACACGCCCAGCTCCTCGGCGGCACGCTGCGCGATCGTGGCCCCGAAAAGCCCTGCACCGACTACTACCAGGTCTGCCCGCATACGTCAGTTCCTCGTCCTTACTCGACGTCGCGCAACCAACTCGCCCGTCTACTCGCCCGTGCATTGTGCCGAAGTCGCGGTCGACGGCCACGGTGCCGGTACACTAGCACGGTCTCGGCCGTCGTCTCCGGCGCCCGCGTGGCCATCCGCCGTTGACGTGTCCCGGACAGCCCCGGAGGCAGTCTCCATGCGCCGGGACATCCCCAACCGTCAACGACGAGTGAAGTGAGTACCATCCCCTCCTCCATGATCCGCATCGGCGTCGTCGAAGACGATGCCCGTCACCGCCGCGTTCTATCGGACTACCTCGGGCGCTTCGCCCGGGAGCACGCCGTGAAGCTGGAGGTCAGCACCTTTGACGACGGCGACGATCTCCTCGCCGACTTCCGCCCCATCTATGACGTACTGCTTCTGGACATACGCATGGAAGGCACCGACGGGCTCGCCACCGCCCGGGCGGTGCGAAAGGTCGACCCGGAAGTCGTCATCATCTTCATCACCGCCGCCCACCAGTATGCGATCAACGGTTACGAGGTCTCCGCCCTCGGCTATCTGGTCAAGCCCTTCCCCTACGCCTCCTTCGACCATGAGCTCAGCCGCGCCCGGAACCTGTTGGGAAGGCGTGACGGCACCGGCATCGTGCTTAAGGACGGTTCCGGGCTGCGACGCGTCCCCGTGCGCGACATCGTCTATCTGGAGTCCTCCGGACACCGTCTGGACGTACACCTGGTCGACGACGAGCTGACCTTGAGCGGGTCGCTCAAGCAGATGGAGCCGCAGCTGGCGCCGCATGGGTTCTTCCGGTCGAACTCCTGCTACATCGTAAATCTGCGCCACGTGGTGGCGGTGCGTGACCAGGACAGTGTCATGTCCACCGGCCAGGCGCTGCGCATCTCCCGCCCCCGTAAGAAGGAGTTCATGCGCGCGCTGACCGAGCACGTCTCCGGGACGCTGCCGTGATCGAGGAGGCGCTGCCAGATATTCCGCGACTGTGGACCGCCCTTTCAGAATGGGGCGCGTGTCTGCTGTACGTGCTGGCCACCTGGCGTCCTCAGGACTCCCGACGTAGGGGCGTGGTGGTTATGGCGGCGGCGCTGCCACTGTTGTGCGGCTATCAGGAGGTGATCGGCCGTCTGCCGATCTCCCTGTGGCTGTTCGGCATGCTGGGAGCGGTGGCCGCCATGTGGGTCATCTTGCACCTGGCACTGAGCGGATCGCTGCGCCGCTCCACCTACCTGGTGGTGCGGGCCTTCGTGGCCGCCGAGCTGGTGGCCTCCCTGGAGTGGCAGCTGGAGCTCTTCCTCATCGGTGACCATGCCGGCACACCGCCCGCCTCGCTTAGTGTAATCGTCGTCGACGGCGTCGTGCTAGGCGGTGTCTATCTGCTGGAGCGCTCCAGATTCCGCAGTGATGTGGTGCCGACCGTAGCCACGGTGGCAGGAGCGGCGGCCATCGCCGCTATTACCTTTGCCATGTCCAATCTCAGTTTCCTGAGTACGGCTACGCCCTTTTCCGGAAGGTTGGGCGCTGAGGTGTTCTACATCCGTACGCTCGTGGACCTGTGCGGCTTCATCATTCTGTACGCCCAGCGAGAGGTGGATCTGCAAAATCGGGCTACCTTCGAGCTGGCCACATCCGAGGCGCTGCTGCACTCACAGTACGAGCAGTACCTGACTTCTAAGCGGGCGATCGACATCGTCAACCGTAAGTACCACGACCTGCGGCACATGATCGCGTCGGTGCGTGCTGAGCCGGATCCGGCGGTCCGTCTAGAGAGGCTCAGCGACCTGGAGGAGTCTGTACGCCCGTACGAGGTGTTCCTGCGCACCGGCAATCCCGTGCTCGACGTTATCCTCACCGACCGGGAACAGGCATGCTTGGATTCCGAGGTCAGCATGACTGTGATTGCCGACGGCGCCGCGCTCGGATTCGTGGCTGCCGCTGATTTGGCCACAATGGTCGGCACCGCCCTGGACAACGCCCTGGAGTCCGTCGCTCGTATTGATGACCAGGCGGACCGGTGGATCCGCTTCGACGTCCGGGCGCGTCGGGGCTTCGTGCTGATGGAGTTGGAGAACCCGGTAGCCGCCGCGCCGGTGGTGGCGGCCGCCGGTGACACCCCGCTGACCCCGAAGAAGGACGCCGCCATTCACAGCTTCGGCCTCAGCGCGGTCCGGGCCGCCGCCGAGGCCTACGGCGGACAGGTCACCGCCGGCGAGAGCCCGCAGCGCACCTTCATACTGCGCGTGCTGCTGCCGATACCCGCCCAGACCCCTGGCCGAGACCGGCGCTAGTGTTGCACGGAGACCGGACCATGCCGGTGTGCCGCGTTCAGTTCAGGGCGAGCACCCTGCGGACCACCTGGTAGCCGGCCACGGGCAACCAGTTCCCGGGGCGCCCAGGCAGCGTCATTAACCGCCCCATCACCGAGGCGCGTACACGCCGAGACACGTCCGGTCGGGTGGTGTCTAGGCGCTCCCACAATTGCCGCTTAATGACCAGATTCCTAGGTGTGCCCGAGCGCAACGCCATGGTGGTTATGACCACCGCACTCATGGTGTAGATGTGCACCAGGTAGCGCAGCAGCGCCGCAGGCACCTCACCCTCGTGGGGCATCGCCTCGAGCATCAGCGCGTTCACCCGGTCGTGCTGGTCCAGACGCTTCACGATCACGTCGTCGGCAACGGACTGCCCGGCCCGACCCACCGTGTAGTAGTACAGGTCTAGATCCAGGTAGGTCAGCGTGCGCACGTGCCGTAGCGGCTCGAAGGCGAACAAATTGTCAACGTAGAAGCAGTGCTCGGGCAGCTGCATCCCCGAGCGCGCCAGCACCTCCCGCCGGTATGCCAGAGAATGCATCATCAGGTACTGGTCCGGCCTGAAGCGTCCGACGTCCTCCCAGCCACCAATGCGGCCTCTAGGAAGCCGTGTCCTGAAGCGCACAGCATGGCGACCGAGCCGGACTCCGCGACAGCTCTGGCGCGCTGGCCCGTGATTCAGACGATGCCAGGAGGCGGTGCCCTCGCGTACATACACGAAATTGGTGACAACCAGATCGGGCTCGGTGCCGGACCGTCGCCAGGCGCGCAATGAACTCATCAGCGCGCGCAAGGCGCCGGGATCAATAGCGTCATCGGCGTCGCACACCTTCAACCAGGTCCCCCGCGCTGCCGCGATCCCGGTGTTGATGGCGCCGCCATGGCCCTTGTTCTTCTGATGGATGACGCGTACCGCCGTGTGTGCTCGCGCGTAGGAATCGGCGAGCCGCGCAGTACCGTCAGTGGCGCCGTCATCGACGACGATGATCTCCAGGGCGCCTCCCCCGTCATCGGCCGCCACAAGGCTGGACAGGCAACGGCTCAGGCAGTCCTCGGCGTTGTAGGCCGGGACAACGAAGGTGATCAGTGGGGTTGCGGACACCGGGTGAGGCTCCTTACTCGGCGGACTCAGCGGACGCTCAACGGCTGCCGAGCATGCATCCGGACCGCGCACGAGTCACTGACGTGTATTGACGGATATGACACTACCGGACCGGGGCGGCGCGTCGCTCAATCGACCGACCGTACATCCGCCTCGTTCTCCTCTGGCTGTGCCTCCTCAGCATCGGGCACCCGCTTGAAGATGACCTTGAAGATGGGGAAGAACACCCAGAAGGAGATGGCCGCATTGATGATCATGGTCACTACATCGGCCACGGTCTCCCCGGTGGAGGCTCCGAGCGTGCCCTTGCACCAGGAGTAGATCGGCTCCTTGTAGAGCACCTGGAGGGCCGCGGCCACGATGGTGATGACCACATAGGCCAGGGCGTACCAGAAAGCCGCCTTCCAGATCGAGGAGTTTGATTTGAAGGTGATGTTGCGCTGAGCGAAGAAGTTGATGACCTGGGCGATCAGCAGGGTGATCTCCACGGCCAGGAAGTAGGCCAGCCCGCCACCGGAGCCATCGTCCTGGATGGGGCCGGCCACATAGTCGAACAGGTAGACGGGGCTGCCTGCGGAGGACCCCACCGGTAGGAACTGGAAGGTGGTGCCCTGCAGCGAGGTGAATCCGAAAATCCACCGGAACAGCGGCATCAGGATGAGCTGCAGCAGCGTGACGCCGTTGGACAGGATGAAGAAGACGATGAACTGGGAGCCGGTTTCGTGGCGCTCCTCGAAACGATGCCACCAGGCGGTGATCGATTTCATGCGGGGTCTCGTTTTCTCTTGACGGTGGGGACCGGGCGGGCAGGAGCCCGTGTTCTTGATGGCGAGGCCGGGTCAGCGGGGGGCGTCCAGCCGCCGCTGAGTGGCCTTGTCCTGACGTCGGTTGCGGAAGAAGCCGCCCACGATGGCCCGCAGGCCGCGAAGGCCGTGGCCATTGGCGAAATCGACGATGCCGTGGACCATCTCCGTGGACACCATGCCGCCGGTCATCTTGCCCATGGCGCGCAGCGGCATGTTGAGCATGAACAGAATGTTCAGATCAGGTTTGCCCGAAGCATCGGATTTGGCTTTACGCCGCTGGAGCACCTTCACGGCCGTCCGCCCGATGCGGCTGCGACCCTGGGCCAGGTCCGAAACCGGGCTGTTGTAGCCGATCCGTCCGGAGGGGACCGACTGCGGCACCGGTCGTCCCAGCAGCACGCCGAATTCTGCCGTTGTGACCTGACTGACCTTGCCGTCCAGATAGTGGCCCAGGGCCGGATTGGCACGGGCGACCGGGTGGCCGTCGACCTCCCAAGGGGCTTGAAGCGGTAGGTCCTCCACATTGCGTCCTACCCGCACCGTCCAGGTGCCGGCCGGCCGTATCCACCGCCCCTCCGCGGTAGAGTAGCGGCGGAAGGTGTAGTCGTCGAAGGGGATGGTCACGGTCACCGACTCCCCCGCCGCCACGGGCACCTTCACAAAGCCCTTCAGCTCGCGCTCCGGCCCCCACACATCCGTCGGTGCAGTGACGTACAGCTGCACCACCTCGGCGCCGTCGACGGCGGAGGTGTTAGTGACCGTCAGGTGCGCGCCGGCCTCGTCCAGGCTCAGCCCGGAGTAGTCGAAGCTGGAGTAGGACAGGCCGAATCCGAAGGGGTGGGCCACGGGCGTGTCGGTGGTCGTGTAGTAGCGGTAGCCGACGTAGGGGCCATCCTGGTACAGGGCAAGCTCCCCCGTGGCCGGGAACCAGGCGGAGGTCGGATTGTCCTCATAGCGCACCGGATACGTCTCGGCCAGGCGTCCGCTGGGGTTGACCTGCCCGGTGAGCACCCGCAGCACCGCGCTTGCCCCGGCCTGCCCGGACAGGCTGGTGTGCACCACCGCCCGGGTGTGCTCCTCCCAGCCGGTCTCCACGGCGGATCCGGCCGAGACGATTGCGACCACATCGGGGTTGGCACGGGCTAAGGCCTCCAACAGCTGCGTCTGCACCTGCGGCAGGCGCATATGCGAGCGGTCCAGGCCCTCGGACTCGGACAGCTCGTCCAACCCGATACAGGCCAGGACCACGTCTGCCCGGCCGGCCAGAGCCACGGCCTCATCGAGCAAGGCCTGATCGGGTGCGCCTTGCCGGTCATACCCTTGCGCATAACCCACCAGTTCCAGGTCAGTGGAGGACAGTTCCTCCAGAAGACTTTCAACTCGGGTGGGATTGATCTGGGAGGAACCCGAGCCCTGGTAGCGGGGCGTGCGGGCCATGTCACCGACGACGGCGACCCTGGCGCCTGCGGCAAGCGGCAAGACTGCGTCCTGGTTGCGCAGCAGCACTATGGATTCCTCGGCGACCCTTCGCGCCAACTCGTGGTGAGCGTCGGCGTCGAAGCGGGGGCGCTCCGTCTGCGCGGCGCGGGCCGAGGGCGCGCGGGTCGCCATGGCGATGACCTCGGCGGCGCGCGCATAGACGGCGTCACGGCTAATGCGCCCCTCCTCGACCGCGGCGACGATCTCACGGGCGGACTGCAGTCCCGGCGCGGGCATCTCTAGGGAGGAGCCCGCGGCGGCGGCCGCGGCGGCGTCGTTAGAGCCGCCCCAGTCGGAGACCACCAGTCCGGTAAAGCCCCATTCCCGGCGCAGGATGTCGGTGAGCAGGTGCGGATGCTCGTTGGCGTAGGTGCCGTTGACCCGGTTGTATGAGCTCATCAAGGCCCGGGGGGCGGCCTCACGCACAACGATCTCGAAGGCGGTCAAGTAGATCTCCCGCATGGTGGCCTCATCCACCACGGAGTCGGAGGCCATGCGGCGTAGTTCCTGCCCGTTGACGGCGAAGTGCTTGGGAGTGGCGGCTACCCCCTGGGACTGGATGCCGCGGACCAGGCCGGCGGCCATGCGGCCTGCCAAGACAGGGTCTTCGGAGTAGTACTCGAAGTTGCGACCGCACAGCGGAGAGCGCTTGATGTTCATCCCCGGCCCCAGGAGCACGTCCACGCCGAGGGCTAGTGCCTCCCGTCCCAGTGCCTGGCCCATCTGCTCGGCCAAGTCGGGATCCCAGGAATTGGCGACTGTGGCCGCCGTCGGGAAGCAGGTGGCCGGCTCGGAGGCGGCGATACCGAGGTGATCGCCGCTACCGAGCTGACGACGCACCCCATGGGGACCGTCGGACAGCACGAAGGAGGGCACCCCCCGCGCTGGCAGGGCGCGGGAGTCCCACTCCGAGGCGCCCGAGAGCAGGGCGGCGGCCTCCAGGAGACTGAGTTCCGAGGCGGCGACGGTCATGGCCCTACTCCTTGCCGGAGTCCCTGTCGGAGCCGCCGACGGCGGCAGTCGCTTCTGCCCTGCGGCGCAGGTAGCGGCGGATGGCGAGTACCTCCAGAGCGGCAAGGGCGATCGCGAGCACCGCCAGTACGCCCCAGGTCACGTACTCCCAGGAGGCCCGCTGGGCCTGCGGCTGGCCGTTGTCGTAGATCCACGAGTTGGCCACCGTGTACAAGATGTTGTGCGCGGCCTCCCGCATGGCGATCACCCCGGTAGCAGAGGTGTTCTGCACGGAGTTGACGCCTATGTCGGTGGTAGCGAGCATCATGTCACCGCCGTTACGGGTGAGCTGGTCGGCATTCTGGTAACCGTAGCCTGCGAAGTAGTCCGTTAACGTCATACCACGGAAGCCCCACTCATCGCGCAGCACAGTCTGCTGCAGCTCGGGCATGGCACCGGCGTAGACGGTGCCGATGTAGTTGAAGGCCGTCATCACCGCGCCGGCACCGCCTTCCTTGATGCCGATCTCGAAGGACTTCAGGTAGATCTCGCGAATCGCCTGCTCATTGGACCAGGTGGCCAGCATGTTGGTGCGGTTGGTCTCCTGATCATTCATGGCGAAGTGCTTAATGAAGGCGTATACGCCCAGTTCCTTGGCGCCCTGGATCTCCCGGGCCACCTGCGTGCCAGCCAGGACCGGGTCCTCGGAGAAGTACTCGAAGTTACGGCCGGCGTAGGCGTAGCGGTGGGTGTTGGTGGCAGGCGCGTACCAGCCGGCCACGTCCATGTCGTGGGCCATGGTGCCGATCGCGGTGCCGAACTCGTGTGCCAGCTCCTGATTCCAGGTGGCGGCCACTGACACTGCCGACGGCAAACCAATGGAGCCCACGCCGGTGAAATTGTTGTTCAGCGAAGCGGGTCCGTCCACGTCCGAGACGCGCACCTTGCCTACAGAGTCCACGGCCACCGAGCCGTAGCCGCCGTTGGCGATCAGGGCGTTCATGTCGGCAACCGAGAGCTGGTCGAGCAGCTGGTCCCACTGCTCATCGTCGTAGTCCAGGCCATGCATGTCACCCAGGACCAGGCCGTTGCGCGCATCGGTGGTGGGCATCTCGTCGGTGTCGTCGTCGAAGGCCGTGGAGTCGTAGTTGGAGTTGGCGATGAAAGCGGCCTGGTGCTCCGCCGACATCTCCAGGTTGGTCGGGGCGGCCGTGGCCTGGTCATAGTTGGCGAAGGAATCCGCACGGGATAGGTAGGTGACATCGCCCGCGGCGGCGTCGAACTGGTTGGTCGCAACCGTGACGTCACCGGCGTGAGTGTTGTCCTCGGAGTCGTAGGTGATGGTCGCGTCGACCGTGAGACTCTGCGTGGCGATCACCGTGTGGGAGTCTGAGCGCACGGAGATCGTGTACTCGCCCTCTTCCAGCACGTAGGCCTTGGCATTCCGGTAGTCGTAGGAGGCCATGTCATCCTCGGCGAAGGTGAGGGTGACGGTCTCGGAGGCGCCGGGCTCGAGCAAGCCGGTCTTGCCGTAGGCGACCAGGTTCACGGCAGACTTCTCAATGCCGCCGTTGGTATAGGGGGCGGTGTAGTAGACCTGCACGACGTCCTTGCCGGCCACGTCCCCGGTGTTGGTGACGGTCACGTCGAGGCTGATGGCGCCGTCGGCATCACGGCTGAGCTCACCCATTTCCTGGGTGAAGGTGGTGTAAGACAGGCCGTAACCGAAGGGGTAGACCACCTGCGCGTCATAGTCGATGACTCCCTCGACGGCGGCGGTCTCATACCACCGGTAGCCGACGTAGATGCCCTCCACGTAGTTGACGAAGCCGGGGTAGGTGGTGCCCTCGGTGAAGGGTGAGGACTGGCCGTACTCCTCCATGTTGGTGTAAGTGAAGTCTCCGAAATTGTTGGCGACCGGGGACGCCTTCAGGTCCGCGACGAAGGTGTCAGGGGTCTTGGCGGAGGGGTTGACCTCGCCGTCGAGGATACGGCCCAGAGCGTTGAAGCCCACCTGGCCGCCGGGGATCGCCCAGATGATGGCGTCGATCTCGGGATCCGCCGCCAGGTCGGACAGGTCGAAGGCGTTGGCACCGTTGTAGACGACTACCACCGTCTCGGAGTTGTCCTTGGCCAGCTGGATCAGGTCGCGCTCGGGGGCTGTGAGTTCCAGGTAGCCCTGCCCGTCGGCGAAGTCGGTCTGGGTGGTGGAGTTGTCCGTGTAGGAGAAAGCGCCGTTAGCTGCCACCTCCGCGTTGACGTCAAGCGGCAGGTCGAATCCCTCACCACCGGAGCGGGCAATGGTTACCACCGAGGTGTCGGAGAAGTCCTGGATGGAGCTGACAAGGGCGTCGGTGTAGTCATCGGAGGTGGGCTCGGGCAAGGTCCAGTCGGCCGCGAACATGCCAACCTCAGGCCGCTCGGCACGGTAGCCGGTGTAGAAGTCGCTCAGCTCCGTGTTGGTCTGGAAGCCGGCGTTGTGCAGGCCGTCCAGCAGGGAGGTCGTGGGATTGTCAGGGGACAGTGAGCCGGAGCCGGTACCGCCGTAGACAGGGTTCGTGGAGGCCCAGCCTAGTACGTTGATGGCAGCGCCGTCCTGAAGCGGGAGGGTTGCTCCCTCATTCTTCAGCAGAACCATGCCCTCATCGGAGATCGTGTTGCCGAGTTCCTCCACAGTCGCCTTGGTCTGGTCGGTGAGCGTGCCGGAGCCTGAAGACAGATCCAGGATGGTCTTCAGACCGCCGTACATCATGCCGGTCACGGCAACCGCGACCACAACCACCGCGGCGATCCAGGTGGTAGAACGCACCAGCTTACGAGTCGGCGTGTTGAGTCTGCGCACGGCGACAGTGATGATGAGCGCCGCCAGCAGCGCCACACCGATGGTGATGAGCTGCGGGCGCAGGCTCGCCACTACATTCCATACGTCGTTCCAGTTGATCGACAACACTGCCGGGACACCTCTCTGTGTGTTCCTCGCAAAGAAGCGCAAGGAGGGGTGGGGAAGTTCACTGGCGGGCCGCAGTCCGCAGCGCCCACGCACTGGGCCTTCAGGGCCGCGACCCGCCGGTGATTGACATGCGATCCTATTTCAGCCGATGCCGAGCCGCGCGATCCTCACGACCGCTCGATCTGTCGGTTCGGATGCATAACCTGTCAGTGGGTTTCGAAGCCACGGCCCAGGAGGATCAATGGAAACCGCACGCATACTCATAATGATCGCCGCCTACGCGATTACCATCATCATGGTGATACTGACGCTCCCCCTGCTGCGGGGCAGAGCCCGCCCGGACAGGGCCCGCATCACCGAGCCCGCCCCGGGGACGGGGACTACCACCTACGAGTACCCCGTCCAGCGCCCCGGCGCTAGGCTCCTAATCGGCCTGGTCATCCTGTTTGGCTGTGGTGTCATCCTCCTGGTCCTGCTCGCCCTGCCCGTCATTGATGATCTGCGGGCCGCCGGGATCATCGCCGCCTCGGCTCTCCTGTGCGTCGGCTACTGCTGCTACACCCTGGCGATCTATCGCAACACCAGCCTTATCGACGCTCCCACGCTGATCGCCGGAACCGACTGGCGTGGCCGCGCCGTACAGATCCCCCACCAGGACATCGTCTCCTTCCGTAATACCGGCCAGCGCTCATCCCTCGTGTCCGACCAGCTCGGACGCAAGCTGCAGCTCAACATGAACTGGTTCTCCGCACCTAACCTGGCCCTCTACTTGCTTCGGGCCACCGCCGAGGGCCGTTTCCCGGGAAAGCGTCCGGGTGACCCGCGGGAGCTTGGTCGGGGCCTGAACCGGGTGCAGTCCGCGCTCAACTTCCAGTGCGCCAAGCCCCTACGCCAGGTACTGCTCCAGGGGCCGGCCGCCAATCCAGCGGCCTTCCGTCGCGATCCCACCGCGCCGGAGGGAACCGGGTGGACCGGACCGGAGTACGAGGCGTGGGTCGGCTCGGTGAACACCATCTTCTGGAGCTAGCACAGGCCTGTGCGGCGGGCAGCGCCTGCCACTGCCCGCCGCGGTTTGCCGCCCAAGGCCTGACCTGTCAGTCCGTAATCACGGTTCCGTCCAGGTGTAGACCGAAGCCGTAGTCGTAGGCGTTGCCAGCGGAGTCGGTGTAGGGCGTCAGGTCCCCGGGCACGTCCTCCTGGTTGGCCTCCACCGTGTCCATGTCGGCGGGGAACTGAATGGGTAGGCGCCCATTGGACTCGTGCAGTCCGAGCGCGACCCGTATCAGCGCCTCGTCGGCGACGCCGAAACCCACCACGATGGCATCGGCCCGCGCTTCGAATTCCGCAGGAACCACCGGGTTGGTGGCCTTCAGCGCCACAACGACGGGAATGTCCCTGCCCGAGGCGGCCACCGCATCGGCGGCACGGTTAATGGCGTCCAGATCCGCAGCATTGGAGATCTGGGAGCGAGCACCGTAGTAGGAGCGGTTCTCCCTGCTGCCGTCGTCGCGGACATCCCCGGAGATCGAGGTGCGGCGCACATTATCGCCGTCAGCCGTGTAGGTGCCGTATTGGAGTGACAGCGGGTACCAGCTGTCCTGCTCCTCGTTCCACCCGGCCTTGGAGAAACTGGTGCCGTTGATCGGCGAGCGCATGCCCACCAACACCAGGTCAACATCGGCCAGGTCGGGGGCGGTGTATCCGGTTACGCGGCCCTCGGAGTCGTATTCGACCTCATCGGTCACGACCTCGCCGAAGTACTGTGCGGCCGTGTCGACGTCAAGGGATGGCCCCTCGGTGTACTCCGCCTCAGTGAAGGCGCTATTGAATCCGGTGTCATAGGTCTGTGGGATGTAGACGGTCTTGTCCGACCAGTCCGCCTGCGGGTCCAGGGTGATGGCGCCATCGTTCTTGAGCGTGACGATCGAGTTCAGCTGCGCCTCCTGGCCGGCGTCGACCTTGTCCTGTGAACCCACCTGTGCCTGGGATGCGGCCGGGTCCAGGAAGGGGTTGTCGAAGGCGCCGATGTTGAAGGACATGGTCAAGATACGGGCCGCGGACTGCTGCCAGCGGGTGCGGGCGTCCACGTCCAGGTTGCCGGCATCATAGGCGGTCTGCCACATGTCATAGGCGGCAAGCACCGGGGCGGCGTCGTTGTTACCGCCGAACATGTCGGTGCCGTTCTTGATGATCTCAAAGTGGCGCTCCTCTACGCTCAGGTCCTCCGCGCCCCAACCCGTGGCAATCACCGGGTCATCAGGGTCGGTGGTAGCACGAGTAACGCCCCAGTCGGTGACTACGACGCCGTCGTAGGAGTTGCCCTCACGCAGTTCCCTGAGCTTGCCGTCGTCATAGGAGGAACCCTTCCTTTGGGCGTACTCAGGTTCGCCGTCACCGCCCAGGGTGATGGAGTAGGAGGTCATCACCGCCGAGGAGTCCAGTGCCTGCTGGAACACCGCCCTGTGCTCGGCGGAGTTGCCACCCACCATGACCTCGTACTTGCCCGCGTTGGTGTGGGACTCACGCCCACCCTCGCCGGCGCCGTCCCCAGGCCAGTGCTTGATCATGGTGGCCACCGAGTCCTCGCCCCAGGCGGCCTCACCGCCGGCTTCGGCGTAGGTCCCCTGAAAACCGGCTACATAGTTGGCCGCCATGGTCCCGGCCATCTCTGAGTTCTCCCCGAAGGTGCCTGCCACGCGCAGCCAGCGCGGTTCTGTGGCCAGGTCAATCTGGGGAGACAGGGCGGTGCCAATGCCGAGGCTCTTGTACTCCTGGGAGGCCATCTGACCGAATTGGAGCACCGTGTCGGGGTCGAAGGTAGCTGCCAGCCCTAGTGATCCAGGCCAACTGGAGATCTCGCCGACGCCCGTGAAGGAGCCGTCTCCAGAGGCGTCCGAACGCGGGTCGGAGGAGAAATTGACCGGAATGTAGGGGGTGTCGGCCGTGGCGAGGGTCTCCACATAGGCCTGCATCTGGTTGACCCACTGCACGTTTGCGGTCACATCCGAGCCGCCCGCATTGAGCACCGCCCGCAGGTAGGACTCGGACAGGTACTCCTGCTGCTCAGTCGTCAGCCCGTCCTCGGGTGCGCGCTCGTGCGCGGAGAAGAGCATCAACCCGGCCATCTGCTCCTTGGACAGGCCGACGGCGTAGTCGGCGGCGCGCTCGCTGCCCTCCAGACGCCAGTCCTCGGCCGGGTCGAGTTCACCATTGCCGTTGAAGTCCTTGAAGGCGTAGGTGTACTCGCCGTCGGTCTGCTCAATGATGGTCATACCGCCGTCGGCGGAGTAGGTCAGCACCTGACCGCCATTGGGGTTGACGACGCGGATGAAGTGCGTCTGGCCATCGTCCACTTCCTGGGTGATATAGGTGTTGCCGTCGTTCTCGAGGGTGGCGGATGCAGTCGCATCGGCAGTGGAACCGCCTGAGGTGCATCCCGCCAGGGCCAGGGCAGCCGTCAGCATGGCGGCGGCCGGGATTCTTATTCGCTTGATCCTCATTGATCTCTCCTTGCAGGGTTTCGATGACCGCCCCGGTGGGCGAAGGTCATCCGCTCGGACCAGGCATCGGCAGGCACGACGTCGAGGAACTCCTAACCGCAATTGTGAGTACTAGCGCCGTGTCGGTGCCTGCACAGGGAGGCCCGAACTTCGAGCATTCTATGAGATGCAGCTCATACCAGACGGAAACTTAAGCGCAATCTGTCGGCTGCGACGCATAACCTGCGCCGCTGCGGAACCACTTACGACCACGCCGCCGTGGTCCCGCCATATGAGACACCAGGGCGTGCTTTTGCCCGCAGGTGGGAACGTCTCTAACCTCGCGAAGGCGAGCGCCGTCGGCGATGGAACCAGTTCAGGAGGACTCAGTGCCCACCCAAGCCGATCCGCAGGCAGCCCCGCCTGGGGCCGCCCCCACCGCCAACCGCGTACCCACCGGGCCGCTCGGGCCCGACGCACCCGGTTACACCCCTCCCCCGCCAGGCGCCGACCTGCCCCGCGAAACGCTTCTGCCCGCCTACTTCGGGCGCTTCGGCGGTCAGGAGGTCCCCTCCGAGCTGCTGCCCGCGCTGGACGAGCTTGAGGCCGCCTACACCGAGGCCGTGGCCGACCCGGCCTTCGAGGCCGAATTGGCGGAGCTGCGCACCACCTACTTGGGGCGGGAGACCCCCATCTTCGAGTGCCGCCATCTGCCGCTTTCCGGCGGGGCCCGCATACTGCTTAAGCGGGAGGACCTCGCTCACGGCGGCGCGCACAAGGGCAACAACGCCCTCGGCCAGGCGCTGTTGGCCAAGCGCATGGGTAAGCGCCGGCTGATTGCGGAGACCGGCGCCGGCCAGCACGGCACCGCCACCGCCATGGTGGCGGCACTGATGGGCATGGAGTGCACCATTTACATGGGCGCGCACGATGTGGAGCGGCAGCGCCCCAATGTAGAGCGCATGGAGTTGATGGGCGCCACCGTGGTGCCGGTAACCGCCGGGCAGGCGGGCCTGAAGGATGCGATCGACGCCGCCCTGGCGCAGTGGTGCACCCGCCTGGAAGACACGTTCTATCTGATGGGATCGGCCACCGGGCCGCATCCCTTCCCCTCGATCGTGCGGCACTTCCAGGAAGTGATCTCCAACGAGTCCCGCCGCCAGGTCCGGCAGCGCTACGGGGCCCTACCCGACGCCGTCATCGCCTCGGTGGGCGGCGGCTCCAACGCCATCGGAGCCTTCGCCGCCTACCTTGACGACCCGTCGGTGCAGCTGATCGGCGTGGAGCCGGCCGGGCGGGGCCTGGGAACCGGTGAGCACGGCGCCCCGATCAACGCCGGCCGCACCGGCGTGCTACATGGCATGCGCTCTTTCGTCATGCTCGACGACGACGGCGCCGTCCTGCCCTCGCACTCGGTGTCCGCCGGGCTCGACTACCCTTCGGTCGGCCCCGAGCACGCCTACCTGGCGGATACAGGGCGGGCAACCTATGTTGCCGTCACCGACGCCGAGGCGCTGGAGGCCTTCCGCCTGCTCAGCCGCCACGAAGGCATCATCCCCGCCATGGAGTCGGCGCACGCCCTCGCCCAGGCGCTGAAGATCGCCCGCGGTCACGCCGAGCGGACGGCGCCGGGCGAACCCGACGCCGTCCCGCTGCTGCTGGTGAATCTGTCCGGCCGTGGTGACAAGGACATGGACGAGGTGCGCGAGCACTTGTCCTGACTGCGGTACCCGTCTCCGGCCTGTGCTCTTCTTCAGCAGCTCACTGGTCGCTCGCCCGTGCCTTGGCCCGCTTGGAACGCCACCGCAGCACCACCGCCGTCATCGCACCGACGCACAGCAGGCCGGTCACCACATCAATGATGATCGCCATCCTGGTCAGCCGGTCGATGCCGCCTTCATCGGTCTCCACGGTGTAGTTGCCGGAGTTGGCCACGGTGTACAGCACGTTCTTCGAGGCCTGCCGCAGCGCCGTGACCATGGTCGGTGAGTCCAGGTTCTCTATCTCCGAGCGGGCCTGGGTGCCCATGCCGAGCATGATGTCGTTGCCGTTGAGCACCGAGTCCATGGTCATCTGGTAACCGTATGAGCCGTACCAGTCCGTGAGCACCATGCCCTCGAAGCCCCACTCATCGCGCAGGACTCCGTTGAGCAGATCGGCATTGGCACCGGCGTAGCGGTTGCCGATGAAGTTGAAAGCGGACATGACCGCGTACGGCCCCTCCTGCCGGTTCTTCACCACGATCTCGAAGGGCCTGAGGTAGATCTCCCGTATCGTCTGCTCGGTGGCGAAGGTCTGCAACAGCGTGCAGCGGTTGATCTCCTGGTCATTCATCGCGAAGTGCTTGATGTAGGGGTATACGCCCTTGGCCGCTGCGGCGTTCGAGGTGGCCGAGGCGATCTCGCCTGCCAGCACGCCGTCCTCGGAGTAGTACTCGAAGTTGCGGCCGCCGAAGGCGGTGCGGTGCATGTTCATGCCGGGGCCGTACCAGCCGTAGATGTGCGCATCGACGAACTCCTGGGCGATGCCGGCCCCCACCTCTGCCCCCAGCTCCTTGTTCCAGGTCTGGGCCACGAGCACCTCCGCCGGATAGGGAGTGCCCATGACACCGATCACCCAGTCATTCAGGCCGGCGGGACCATCGGAGTCGAGCATGGCCCGCTTGTCGATAGAGCCGACCGCAACCGTCTGGAAACCGCCGACGGCGACCAACTCGGACATCTCCTCGACGGTGAGCTGGTCCAACAGGCGCTCCCACTGCTCATCGTCATAGGCCAGGCCGGTCATGTCGCGTAGGCTCAGGTCGCCGTTAGCACCGGTGGTGGGCATAACCGCCTCCGGATCCTCGTGGTCGGCCGGGTTGTAATTGGCCACCGAGTAGGAGTCGATGAAGGCCTTCTCCTCCTCCGTCATGGTCAGGTCCTGCGCGCTCGGCGCGGCGGTTGCTGCGGCGTAGTTCGCGAATCCGCCCGCTCGTGACAGGTAGGTGACATCATGGGCGGAGTAATCCTCGAATCGGTTCGTGGCCGCCTCACCGTCAGAGGCGCGCCCATCGGCGGAGTAGTCAATGTCCGCCTCCACCGTGAAGGTCTGCGAGTCCAACACGGTGTGGGAGTCCGAACGCGCCGAGATGGTGTACTCGCCAGCCTCCAACACGTAGCCGCCGCCCTCGGTCTTAATGGCGGAGGAGTCGTAGGAGGCCAGCTTCTCCTTAGGGATCACGAAGTCTATCGCCTGAGTCGCACCGGGATCGAGCAGCTCGGTCTTGGCGAAGTCGACCAGGTTGACGGAGGCCTTCTCAATGCCGCCGTTGGTGTACGGCGGCGTGGAGTACAACTGAACCACGTCCTTGCCGGCCGTATCCCCAGTGTTCGTGACGGTGACCGTCACCTGCACATCGTCTCCGTCGGCGTTGAAGGCGGTGATCTCATGGCCAAAGTCGGTGAAGGACAGCCCGTAGCCGAAGGGGTAGCGCACGGCGGCGTCGTAGTCGAAGCCCTCCACCGCATCGTCGTGGGCGGTTTCGTAGTAACGGTAGCCGACGTAGATGCCCTCGTTGTAGCTTACGCGTCCCAGTACGCCCTGGAAGCCGGGGTCGGCGGCGGTGTACTGCTCCACCAGATCGTCAACGTTCGTGTAGGTGAAGTTGCCGAAGTTGTTGTAGGCGGGAGTGGAGGTCAGGTCGTTGATAAACATGTCCACGGTACGTCCGGAGGGGTTGACCTGACCGGACAGGATCCGCCCCAGCGCCCCCATGGCGTTCTGACCGGTTCCGGGCGCAAGCAGCACGGACTTGATGGAGGGATACTCGTCCAACCAGTCCAGCTCCATGGTGTTGTTGGAGTTGATCAGGACGATCACCTGGGAGAAGTTGTCGTTGACGATCTGCAGCATGTCCTTCTCGGTGCGCGAGAGCTGCAGGTAGTGCTGCCCGGCCTCGAAGTCGTCGTAGTCGCCGTTATTGGTGTACTCGGAGTCGAAATAGCGGTATCGCTCATTGCCACCGGCAACGGTGTTGGCCATCTCGGCGTAGTCGCCGTCGATGACCGCCTTCATGTCGGTGGGCAGATCCTGCCCCTCACCGCCGGAGCGGGCCAGGACGACCACGGCGGTGTCCGAGAAGTCCTTGGCCTCGTCAAGCACCTCATCGGTGTAGACCGCTGCCGTCGGCTCCGGCAAAGTCCAGTCGGTGAAGCCGATGGTGCCGGTGGTACCAAGGGACTCACGAGTGTCCCGGTAAGCGGTGTAAATCTCGGTCAACGTGTCGTTGGTGGCGTAGCCGGCATCGTGCAGGGAGTCCAGCACGCCGGTGGCGCTCGACATATCGGCCGCCCCGGAGCCGGTGCCGCCGTAGATGGGAATGGTCGAGGCCCAGCCGAAGACGTTGAGGTTGGTGGTTTCGGCGGGCAGCGGCAGCAGGTCGTCGTCGTTCTCCGCAAGGACGAAGCCCTCGTCGCCTACCCGGCCGATGATCTCTTCGGAGGCGGCACGCGAGGCCTGTGAGACACTGCCCTGGCCGTTCACGAGGATCGATACGGTCGAGTGGAGCGGACCGAATACCACTAGGTTGCCGATAACGACGACGGACAACACGGTGGCCAGGCCGGCTCCCCAGCGCCATAGATGGCGGTCGCCCTTCTTGGCCAGCCAGTGGGCGCCGATGGCTACGGCGATCGCAGCCAGGATGATGGCGAGGAGGGCGTAGATGTAGCCGGAGCATTCGTGGACGTATGTCTCGACGTCAGCCGGCGCAACTCCCATGCCTCCAAGGATCGGCGTCAGGATGTTGATGAGGAGTTGGAGCACGTTACTCTCCTATGAGCAGTCGGGAACAGTGGGTGGGGTCGTGGGGCGCCGCGCGCACGGCGCCGATTGAGCCAACATTGGCGGCTACCACTTTATGACGCCCGTCACCCGCAAGAGGCTGGCGGCGCATAATCTGCCCACCGCGCCGCATATCCTGTCCCCTGTTCCCCTCATGATCATGGTGCTCGCCCGTGCCGCCACCGCCCCGGTCCCGTCTCACCACGTGTCACCGATTTGGACCTGCCCACTTCCCGTTCTACTGTTCCCCCCGTGAACGTGCTCCGCACCAGCCAGTGGTGGTGGCTCCTCAACGGGCGAGCCACTAGTGCCGCGTAGCCGGCGCCGGATCATAAGAGCTCGCCACCAGGCGGGCTCTTCGCATACGGGGCGGCTCCCACTGGTGGCACCAATCAGGAAGGCAACCGATGACGCTACCCCAGCCCACCGTGCTGACGCGGTCGGTGCGCTATCAGGATGATGCCGGCCGGCTGCTGGAGTACCTGGCGCGGGCAGGCCTGATCGCCACCGCACAGGACACCGACGGCCCGCGCCCTCTGGATGCGGTCCTATTGGAATCCGTCGACATCGCCACGAAGGTTTCGCGCACCACCATTGCCGTCCTTCAATCCTCTGCCCGGCTGACCTGCCAGGGACGCAGTGTTACCGTCGAGGCCCTCCCCCAGGCGCCCGCCGACGGCGCCGCCGCCCTGGACCGGCTGCGCTCCGCCCTTCCCGTGCACATCACCGCCGAGGCCGCAGACAGTCTCACCCTCACCTTCCCTCCCGTGGCCGAAGACCTGGAGGAGCGCGAGCGCCTCAAGGCCACCTCCACCATTGAGCCGCTGCGCGTGCTGGCGGCTACCGGCGTGGACCACCCGCACCTGCCGCTGGAGGCGGGCGTGTTCGCCTTCGACTATTTGGCCACCTTCGAGGCGCTGCCTGAGGTGACGATGGGCACCAACACCTGCCCCGACTACCTCTTCTACGACGCCCGTATCATCTTGGTGATCGATCACCCCACCCGCACGGCCACACTGGTGGGGGCCTCCGTTGACGCCGCCGACTTGGCCGCCAACATGGATGCGTTGGCCGCCGCAGCCGACGCCCTCGCGGAACGGGCGCCCGCCGCCCACGCCGCAGACCCCGCGCCTGCGGGGCGGGCCGCCGCGGCGGATACCCGTCCGGTCCTGCATGCCGTGCCCACGCAGTCCGACGCCGACTATGCCGCCGTGGTGGAGTCCATGAAGGAGTCCATCGCCGCCGGGGACGTCTACCAGGTGGTGCCGGCCCGTGGCTTCACCCTGCCCTGCCCCGACGCGCTGGCCGCCTACCACGCTCTACGCACATCCAACCCGAGCCCGTATATGTTCTACGTCGGCGCCCCGGACTTCGAACTGCTGGGCGCATCCCCGGAGTCCGCGCTGCTGCACTCGGCCAAGACCGGGCAGGTAGCTATCCGGCCCATTGCCGGTACCCGCCCGCGGGGCCTGGCGCCCGACGGCGCCGTCGACCACGAGCGGGATACGCGCCTGGAGTTGGAACTGCGCACCGACGCCAAGGAGGTCGCCGAGCATGTGATGCTGGTGGACCTGGCCCGCAACGACGTCGCCCGGGTATCGGTCCCCGGCACCCGCAGGGTCGAGGACCTGTTGCGCGTAGACCGCTACAGCCGGGTGATGCACCTGGTATCGGAGGTATCCGGGCAGCTGGCCCCAGACCTCGATGCCCTGGACGCCTTCCGCGCCTCTATGACCATGGGCACCCTTACCGGCGCCCCCAAGCTGCGGGCCGCCGAGCTGATCCGCGAGGCCGAGGGGGTGCGCCGCGGCAGCTACGGCGGCTCGGTCGGCTACTTCCGGGGCGACGGTGAACTGGACACCTGCATCGTCATCCGCTCCGCCTTCGTGCGCGCGGGCACCGCCCTGGTACAGGCCGGCGCGGGCGTGGTAGCAGACTCGGTTCCCGCCGCCGAGGCCGCCGAGACCATGCACAAGGCCAGTGCGGTGCTGGCGGCCGTCGCCGCCTCCCAGGGAGCGGAGCTCGTCATCGACACGGACATCGACCCCGACGCGGACGAGGCCCCAGCCCCCGCGGCCGCCGCCCGGGAAGAGAGGCGCTGACATGCACGTGGTCCTGCTCGACAACCGCGACTCCTTCGTCTACAACCTGGTCGACCAGTTCGCCTCCCTGGGAGCGAGCATCAAGGTCTACCGCAACACGGCCCCGGTCTCAACGGTGCTGCGGGCGCTGCGGGCGGAACCGGATACAGCCCGATGCCCCGGACGTGGCGAACGCCCGGTGCTGTGCCTGTCCCCCGGCCCGGGACACCCGCGCACCTCCGGGAGCCTGATGGAACTCATCGACGCCGCCATTGCGCACGCCGTCCCCACGCTGGGCATCTGCCTGGGCTTCCAGGCGATTGTCGAGGCCTGCGGTGGGACCGTTGACCGGGTTGGTCCCGTGCACGGCCGCAGCGTGCGCGTGGAGGTGACCGGGGCCGGACGCACCGACCCGGCCTTCGAGTCTCTGCCCGACGGCCGCCTGGACGTGGCCCGCTACCACTCACTGGGCACCCGCGCGCTGCCCGCGGCGCTGACGCCGCTGGCGGTGACCGGAGCCGAAGATCCTGTCGGTCCCGGCGTGGTCATGGCCGCCCGCCACCGCACCCGCCCCGTCGTAGGGCTGCAGTTCCATCCCGAATCCGTCCTCACGCCGCAAGGACCCGCAATCCTGCAGGCGCTTACCGCGGACCTCGCCCGGGCGGCCACCACCTGAGCCCGCTGTTTTCCGCACCACTTTCCCGTTATTTCCAACCTCGTCTGCAAGGAGCACAGCATGACCCCCGCACCCGCAGAGAACAACGCCATCAATACCGTGAATACTGCTACTGCAATCGCCGACGCCGAGGACGCCCACCGCCTGCTACGTGAGGTGATTCAGGGCAAGCGCCTGACCCAGGACGAGACCGGCGTTGTCTTTGCCGCGCTCGGTGCCGGCGACCTGTCCGAGGCCGAGACCGCCGCCCTGCTGGCCGCCCTGCACGCCCGCGGCGAGACCGCCGACGAGGTGGCCGGCGCCGCGAGCGCCTTCCGTGACGCCGCCCGCCCCTTCCCCGAGGTCACCTTCCCGCTGGTGGATGTGGTCGGCACCGGCGGCGACGGCGTGGGCACCATCAACATCTCCACCGGCGCCGGCATCGTGGCGGCCTCCATGGGTGTGTCCGTGGCCAAGCACGGCAACCGGGCCGTGTCCTCCAAGACCGGGGCCGCCGACGTCGTCGCCGCCCTGGGCCTGCCCCTGGACGTCACCCCGGAGCAGGCGGTGGAGATCCTGGCGCGCGACCACTTCACCTTCCTGTTCGCCCAGGCCTACCACCCGGCCATGCGGCACGTCGCCCCGATCCGCAAGGCCCTGGCCACGCCCACAATCTTCAACGTGCTGGGCCCCCTGCTCAACCCCGCCCACCTGACCTACCAGCTGATGGGTGTTGCCAACCCGGACATCCTCGACATGATCGCCCAGACCATGGTCAAGCTGGGTCGCAAGCGGGCCCTGATCGTGCACGGCGCCGGCACCGATGAGATCGCCGTGCACGGGGCCACCCAGGTGCGGGAAGCTACCCCGCGCGGGGTGAAGGCATACGAGGTCACGCCAGAGGAACTGGGCGTGTCCACCTACACCCTTGAGGATGTGCTGGGCGGCGAGCCGGAGGAGAACGCCGCCCTGCTGCGGGAGGTCTTCGCCGGCCGGGGCGAGCCGGCGCACCGCGACGCAATCGCCGTCAACGCCGGGGCCCTGCTGTACCTGGCCGGACCGGCCGACAACCTGGCCGACGGCACCCGTATGGCCCTGGACCAGCTGGCCAGCGGCCGGGTCGCCGAGCACCTGGACTCCATGACCAAGGCGCAGTCCAAGGCTGGGCAGACCCGATGAGCGCCGCCACCCCGTCCTCCGGCACCGCCGACCGGCCGCAGCTGCGGCCCGTAGACGAACGACTGATCGCCACCGGCACCGTCCTGGATACGATCGTGGCCGCGCGGCGCGAGCGCCTGCCCGAGCTGCGCGCCCGCTTCGGGCACCTGCGCGCCGAGCAGCTGGAGCCGTCCCGGCGTTCCTTCGCCGACGCCCTGCGCACCCGCTCCGGCAAGCACGTGAGCCCGCGTCCCGCCCTGATCATGGAGTGCAAGTCTGCCTCGCCCTCGCGCGGCACCATCCGCTCCAACTACGACCCGGCCTCGCTGGCCCGCGCCTACGCGCCGTGGGCGGCGGCCGTGTCGGTGCTGACCGAGCCGGACCGCTTCAACGGCTCCTTCGAGGACCTGGCCGCCGTGCGCGCAGTGGTCGACGTGCCGGTGCTGTGCAAGGACTTCATCGTCGATCCGGTCCAGGTGCTGGCCGCCCGCAGCCTGGGGGCGGACGCGATCCTGCTGATGCTCTCGGTGGTGCCCGACGACGTCTACGCCGAGCTGGCGCAGCTGGCGCACTCGCTGGGCATGGAGGTGCTCACGGAGGTGTCCACCCAGGAGGAGATGCACCGGGCCACCGCCCTGGGGGCGCGGGTGATCGGCATCAATAACCGCGACCTGCGCACCCTGGCCACCGACATCTCCCGCACGGAGCAGATGGCGCCGCTGGCGCCGTCGGGCGTGGTGCTGGTGGGCGAGTCCGGGGTGGAGACCGCCGACGACGTGCGGCGTCTGGCCGGGCAGGTGGACGCCCTGCTGATCGGCTCGGCCCTGTCCGCGGCCCCCGACCCGGGAGTGGTGGCCGAGGCGCTGGCCACCGCCGTGCCCATGCCCACAAGGGATGCGGCGCGCCCCGCTGCCGCGGACGCCGTCGAGCCCAGTGGCGGCGCAACAGACGCGGTCCCGGTGCGCCGGGAGCACGCCGACCACACGCACCCGCGGCTGAGTGCCTACTTCGGCCCCTACGGCGGCCAGTACGTGCCCGAGCTGCTGATCCCCGCACTGGACCAGCTCGAGGATGCCTTTATCGACGCCCAGTCGGACCCGTCCTTCGCCGCCGAGCTGGACGAGCTCCTGCGCCGCTACCTGGGGCGCCCCACCCCGGTGACCGAGTTGCACAACTTGCCCCGCGAGGGCAACGCCCGCATCTTCCTCAAGCGGGAGGACCTGGTGCACGGCGGCGCCCACAAGGGCAACCAGGTGCTGGGGCAGGCGCTGCTGGCCAAGCGCATGGGCAAGACCCGCATCATCGCCGAGACGGGCGCCGGCCAGCACGGCACCGCCACCGCCATGGTGTGCGCCCTGCTGGGTCTGGACTGCACCATCTACATGGGTGCCACCGACGTGGTGCGGCAGGCCGCCAATGTGGAGCGCATGGAGCTGATGGGGGCGCGGGTGGTGCCCGTGGCCAGTGGCGCCGGCACCCTGAAGGACGCCGTCAACGAGGCCCTGCGCGACTGGACCGCCTCCTTCGCCACCACCCACTACCTGCTGGGCACGGCCGCCGGGGCACACCCCTTCCCCACAATCGTGCACGAATACCACCGCTGCATCTCTATTGAGGCGCGCGCCCAGATCCTGGCCCTGACCGGGCGGCTGCCCGATCAGGTGATCGCCTGCGTGGGCGGCGGCTCGAACGCGATCGGCATGTTCTCCGAGTTCATCGACGACGTCGGCGTCGGCCTGATCGGGGTGGAGCCGGCCGGCGAGGGGCTGGACACGCCCCGCAACGGCGCCCCCATCAACAATGGCACCACCGGCATTCTCCACGGCGCCCGCAGCTACCTGATGCGCACCCTGGAGGGACAGGTGGAGGAGTCCTTCTCCGTGTCGGCGGGGCTGGACTACCCCGGCGTCGGTCCCGAGCACGCCTGGCTGGCCGACTCCGGGCGCGCCCGGTACTTGGCCATCACCGACGACGAGGCGGTGGAGGCCTTCCGGCTGCTGAGCCGCTGGGAGGGCATCATCCCGGCCCTGGAGTCCGCCCACGCGCTCGCCCAGGCACTGAAGATTGCGCGCGAGACGCCCGCCGACGCGCCCACCCCGCACCTGCTGGTGTGCCTGTCGGGGCGCGGGGACAAGGACCTGGAGCAGGTGCGCATGCGCCTGGGCGGAAGCTTCTCCGAGGACTCCGCCGTTGCCCGGGCCGCCGCCATGGTCGAGGAAATGGGCAAGCGCACCGAGTACCTGTCGCTGACGCGCACCGGGGCGGCCACCGCACCGTCTACGCCGAGCCATGTGCCAGAGGAGGCCTGAAATGAGCCGCTACCCCGCCATGTTCTCCCGTCTGGCCGACGCCGGGGAGGGCGCCTTCGTGCCCTTCGTCATGGTCGGCGACCCCACCCCCACGGCGTCCGAGGCCATTATCGAGGCGCTCATCGCCGGTGGCGCGGACGCCCTGGAACTCGGCACCCCCTTCTCCGACCCGGTGGCCGACGGGCCGACCATTCAGCGCGCACACCTGCGCGCGCTGGGCGCCGGGGCGAGCCTGGCCGACTGCCTGGCGGTGGTGGCGCGGGTGCGCGCGCGCCACCCTCAGCTGCCCATCGGCATGCTCATCTACGGCAATGTGCCCTTCGCAATCGGGCTGGAGGACTTCTACGCCCGCTGCGCCGCCGCCGGCATCGACTCGGTGCTGCTGCCGGACGTGCCGGTGCGCCAGTCCGCGGAGTTCTCCGCCGCCGCCGCGGCCGCCGGGATCGACGCCGTCTACATCGCTCCGCCGTCGGCCTCCGCCCTGACCCTGGATGCGGTGGCGGCGGCCTCGCGCGGCTACGTGTACGCGGTCTCCCGGGCCGGCGTGACCGGCACCGAGCGCGCCTCCTCCACCGCGGGACTGGCGCAGTCGGTGGCGCGGCTGCGGCAGGACGCGGCCGCGCCGGTGATGCTGGGCTTCGGCATCTCGGCTCCCGAGCAGGTGGCCGAGGCGATTGCCGCAGGCGCGGATGGGGCGATCTCCGGCTCGGCGACGGTGAAGATTATCGAGTCCCACGTGCCGACACTGGCCCGCCTGGCGCAGGATTCCGGTGAGGACTCCCCCGCGTACGCCGCCGCCCTGGAATCCCTCCAGGCCGAGCTGCGCGACTTCGTCGCCGCCATGAAGGCCGCCACCCGCCGAGGTCGGTCGAAATAACCATCGAGGTCGGTCGAAATAACCACCGAGGTCGGTAGAAGTTACGTGCCGAGTCTCACCGCGGTTCGCCATGCGGACAGGCCTGGATAGTCGCCTCCGCCCTGCCCTATGGTCCCAAGTGTGTTCAGTCATGTCCCGTTCCGTTTGGTCGCTGGCACCGCCGTCGACCGCTTCGGCGCGGCCGAGATGTGTATGTGTCGCGGTATCCGCATCACCGCTGCCGACTGACACGCCATCCCTTTAGACACGAGCTGCGTCGGCAGGTGCCTGCCGACGACTCCTGATGTGTCTGTCCCCTAGCGGGCCCCACTTGTCGGGGCAGGTCCTGACGCGTACGCAGCAGTACCCGAAAGGTCTGCCATGCCCCCTGCCAGCCACACGTACCGTAATACCAAGGCCGCGGACAGTCATGTAGACGTCCCGCCCACCACGGTCATCCCGCCCGACGGCGACGGAAAGTTCTCCCTGAGCGAGGACTGGCTCGCCACCATCACCGGCCTTGCCCTGCTCGGCCTCGCCCTGCTCGGCATCATTCCGGACATCTCGGGGTGGCTGTGATGAGTGGTACCCGCGTCGGCGCACCCGCCGCCACCGTCCCCGACGCCGAGCGCAGCCCCGGTACCCGTCCGGAGTCCACCTCCCCGGGCTGGACCGTGCTCGGCGTCATCGTAGTCGTCGGCCTGGCCGCCGCCGTCGACTACCTCAGCAGCCATATCCCCGCCTGGAGCGAGGGCACCTGGTTCGGCGCGATCGCCGGAACGATCGAGTTTCCCGTTTACGCCATCGCCCTGGGCTTCGCCGCCAATGCAATCCTGTCCGCGCTGGGAGTCATGGAGCGCCTGTCCGCGGCGTTCCGCACCGAGTTCTTCATCAAGACGGGCCTGGTACTCCTGGGGTCCACCGTCAATATCAACGTGATCGCCTCGGCGGCGGCGCCTGCAGTCATTCAGGCCCTGCTCATGATCTCGACGGTCTTCCTGTTCACCTGGTGGATCGCCGGCCTGCTGCGCGTGGAGCCGCACCTGAAGGCGCTGCTGGCCACCGCACTGTCGGTCTGCGGGGTCTCGGCCGCCGTGGCGGCGGCGGGCGCCGTCAACGCCAAGCGAGAACAGCTCGCCTACACGGCCGGGCTGGTTGTGGTCTTCGCCCTGCCGAGCATCTTCCTGCTGCCCTGGCTCGCCGCCCTGATGGGGCTGTCCGCGCCGGTGGCGGGAGCCTGGATCGGCGGAAACATCGACACCACCGCGGCAGTGACCGCCGCCGGGGCCGTCGCCGGTGAGGAGGTGCTCGAATTCGCCGCGATTGTGAAGATGACGCAGAACGCCTTGATCGGCTTCGTAGCCGTGGGCCTGTCCCTCTGGTTCTCCCTGCGCGTGGACCGCGGCGCCGGTAGCACCGCCGCGTCCCGTCCCGGTTGGCACGAGGTCTGGCAGCGCTTCCCGAAGTTCGTTCTCGGCTTCATCGCCGCGTCGGTACTGGTCTCCGCCATCGCCGCCGCCGCGCCCGGCCTGGTCGCGGACGAAACCAGTTGGTTGAGCACCGGCCTGGCCTCCGCCAAGGCGCTGCAGACCCTGTTCTTCACCCTGGCCTTCGTATCAATCGGCCTGGAGTTCCGTGCTGGCGCCCTGCGGGAGGCCGGCTGGAAGCCCGTGCTGGTGTTCCTCGCCGGCACGCTCTGCAATCTGGTGGCAGGCCTGCTCTACGCCCAGGCCCTGTTCGGCTGGGCCTTCGGCGGACTGTTCTAGCGGTTCCGGTCGGGGTAGGCGGTGTACCTTCCCCCGCACCGCCGACGCCGACCGGGACCAGGCCGCGTCCCGATCCGGACGGTTCCGGTTGGCTATGGCGCGGGCTCGGTCAGCAGCTCATCGACGTCGACGACGCCGGTGCGCAGTGCCAGCAGCACCAGCTGCACCCGGTCCCGCGCCCCGGTCTTGGCCGGCAAGTGGGTCACGTGCGTCTTCACAGTCGCCATGGACAGCCACAGCCGGTCGCAGATCTCCTGGTTGGTCAGCCCCCGGGCGATCAGGGCCAGTACCTCCGTCTCTCGCCGTGTCAGCCCGTCTGGCAGCCGCGCATGCCGGGGGCTGGCGCCGACCTGCTTCTCCTGACCAGTGCGGACGGCGGTCAGAAGCCGCCGCGTAGGTCCGGGCGAGATGACCGAGTCACCCACGTGAACGGTGCGCACTGCCTCGATGAGGCGCTCCGGGGGTGTGTTCTTCAGCAGGAAGCCCGAGGCGCCCGCCTCAATGGCGCCCATGACGTATCCGTCGGTATCGAAGGTGGTGAGGATGACGATGCGGCCATGCGCCCCCGCCTGAATTAGGCGCCGGGTGGTGGCCAGGCCGTCCATACCAGGCATCTGCACATCCAGCAGGACCACATCCACTGGGTCGTCCTGCGCCCGCCGCAATGCCTGGCCGCCGTCGGTGGCCTGCCAGCACACCTCAATGTCCGGCTGCGCCTCAAGCAGCATGGCCAGTCCTGCAGTGAACAGCGGCTCGTCATCCACCAGCGCCACCCTGATGGAGGCGTTCATGCCGCCTCCCCCGGACGTGCCGGTTCCTGCACCCCGGTCCCGGTTGGTGATGCCGGTACGACGGCGTGCACGCGCCAGCCGCCCTCGGTACATTCCCCGGCCTCGAGGTGCCCGCCGACCGCCGCTGCACGCTCGCGCATGGTTGTCAGTCCCTTTCCTCTTCGCGCCGCTGTCCCCGCCGCTACGCCCCCGGCGGGGCCCGGGAGCCCATTCTCGACGACGAGGTCGATCCGGTCCTCATCGGCCAGTATTCGAACCGAGGCAGTAGCGCCGCTTGCGTGCCGCATCACATTGGTCAAGGCCTCTTGCGCACAGCGGTACACGGCCGCGCCCACCGGGGCCGGAGGCTCGGCGTAATAGCGCAGGTCGAGGGTAAGCGGCACACCCGCCCGCCGCACTTGCGCGACCAGTCGTGGTATGTCATCAAGGCCCGGTAGCGCGCCGGCCGGTGCCCCGGTCCCGTCCGGCCGCGTAACAGCCTGGGCCGCTGTCGGCGCCTCGCGGTCGGCGCCTAGCATGTCCACCAGGGAGTGCACCTCGGCAACGGCACGCCGACTCGTACTTCCGATCACCGCCAGCGCCTGTGCGGCGGCGTCAGGATCGGTAGACAGGACGGCCCGGGCCCCCTCGGCCTGCATCCCGATAACGGACAGTGAGTGCCCCAGCAGGTCGTGCACGTCCCGAGCGACCCGCTGCCTTTCGGCGCTGACCGCCAGGTGCCGTTCAGCCTCCTGGCGGGAGGCCAGGATCCGGGCGCGTTCCAGGGCCTGCTCGACCCGCTCGCGGGAACGTCTGCGCAGCAGGCCCACCAGGACGGCGACGGTAATGAAGGCCCAAGTCACCGTGAGGATGATCAGTTCGGATCCCGGGACGGGCGGGTTGATCAGCTCGTTGGCGGCGCGCAGGGAGCCGACGGCGCCGCCGAAGTACCCCAGTCCCAGCAGGAGCCAGGCGTGGGGACGCGGCACGCGGCTGGCGCAGGTCTCCGCCGCCACCAGGCAGGCGGCGACGGCAAGCACGGATAGCTCATCGTAGATCAGCACGTGACCGGTCAGGGCCGCACCGATTACGACGACCGCAGCCGTCGGGCCGACACGCCTCAGGGCGATGCCGACGCAGCACACTGTCAGGATGACTAGGTAAGCACCACCATCACCCAGTTCCGCGCGTATACCCGCACCGGGCAGCGAGTCCGGCGGCGCAGGCGGATTCCAGGCGCACAGGTAGGCCAGAGCCGCGGCCAGCAGCATGTCGGCCGCTCCGGGGCGGGACCACGTCCTGCGGCGCCGCTCTCCAGAGCCTGAGCCTGATACCGGTACTCCTGCGCCCGCCACCCCGCCGTCGTTCATCCTCGTGCTACCTCTCTACGCCCGCGAGCGGGACCTCCCGCCCCGGTCGTCATCCGGTGATCGACGGTAGCGGCACGACGGGAGCCGGTCGTCATACCCGGGTATGAGTCCAGCGCCCGCACGCAGCCGAACTTCCGACTCGGGCCTGACGCCATCGGCGGCGCAACCAGGAATGCTGCAGGGCATGGACACAGTCGCACTCACCCATCCCGGGCGTAACCGGGGCGACGCCGCGGCGGGAGCGTCGGACGCCGTCGTCGTCACCGGGGCATTGACCAAGACCTTCGGCAGGGGCGCCACTGCACGCACCGCCGTCGACCGCCTCAACCTGGTAATTCCCCGTGGCGTCGTCTACGGCTTCCTGGGTCCCAACGGCTCCGGCAAGTCCACGACCATGAAACTGCTGCTGGGCCTGCTCACGCCGACCTCCGGGAGCATCCGCATTTTCGGCTCCCCACTCGACCGGCGCCACCGGGGAGCACTCATGGCGCGCATCGGTTCCATGATTGAGCAGCCACCCGGCTACGGGCACCTGACCGGCGCGGAGAACATGCGCCTGGTGCAGCGGATGCTGGCACTGTCTGATGCGCAGGTTAAGCGGGCGCTGGCCCTGGTGCGCCTGACCGCGCACCGTGACCGCCTGGTGAAGACCTACTCGATGGGCATGAAGCAGCGCCTGGGGATTGCCATGGCACTGGCCCGGCAGCCTGAGCTACTCATCCTGGACGAGCCGACCAATGGTCTGGACCCCGCCGGCATCGAGGAGATCCGCAAGCTGCTGGTGTCCTTGGCGGGTGAGGGGGTGACGGTGATGGTCTCCAGTCACCTGCTTGATGAGATCGACCGCATGGCGGGCGTAATCGGCGTCCTGTCAGCCGGGAGCCTGGTATTTCAGGGCACGCGCGCCGAGCTCATGCGTCGCTCAGTGCCGGACCTGCTGCTAGTCACACCCCGGCCGGAGGCGGTCACGCCGGCGCTGCTGGCCGGGCTCGGGACGGGAACTCAGGCCGGCGCCGCAGCGGACCGCCCGAGCGTCATGACTCCAACGCAGGCGGGCGTACGCATCCCCGGCCTGTCCCCCGACGCCGTAGCCGAGCTGGTGCGACGTCTGGTGGCGCAGGGGATTGCCGTACATGAGTTGCGGCGCGAGTCGCAGAGCCTGGAGGACGTCTTTATGGACCTGACTGGCGGAGCGGGGGCGCTGTGATGACTGCCCTGTCCTGGGGCACCGCCCCCTCCGCTAGCGTACGCGCCGTATCCCCGTCTACCGCTGAACGGCGCATCCCCTTCACCGCCGCCGTCCGGTTGGAGCTGGCCAAGACGCGGCGGCTGCACACCACGGTGGTAGTCGTCGTGCTGGAGCTGGCGGCTCTCCTGCTCGCCGCGCCGCTGACCGCGTCCTCCCAGGCTGGCCTGAGTGATCCGGCCGGGCGCCCCTGGGAGGCGCTATTGCTGCAGTATGCGCTGGTCAACGCCCTGTTCTCCCCGATCCTGGTTTCCGTGGTGGCCAGTCGGCTGACGGATATCGAGCACGCCTCCGCCGGCTGGTACCTGGCTGCGACGGCCGGGCTGACGCCGGGACGGTTATGCCGGGCCAAGCTCTCAGCCTTGGCAGCCGTGCTCGTGCCGGCGCTGGTATTGCAGACGGTGGCGCTGACGGGCGTGGCCCGCGCCGTCGGCGCCACCTTGCCGCTGCCGGTATGGGCGTGGGCCGGCTACACCATCGGCCTGGTTGCCATTGACCTGGCCATGTGCGCGCTGCACGTCCTGCTCGCCGCACTCGTCGACAACCAGGTCCTGTGCGTGGGAGTGGGTCTGCTGGGGGCATTCGTCGCCGTATACATGTTCCTCGCCCCGCAGTGGCTGGCGCGTCTGCTGCCCTGGGGCTACTGGGCGCTGATCTGCCCCGTCGCCCAGACCGGCACCCGCCTGGGCGAGGTGGCGATCGTGACTCCCCCGATGGGCTGGATAGCGGGGTTCCTCTGCCTGGCGGCCACCTGCTTCCTGCTAGTGACCGCACGACTGGATCGGATAGAGAGGTGATCAGCATGCCCGGCCTCTTCGGCCCCGGCGACTCCTCCGGCGCAACGCAACCGACCCCTGCTCTTCCGGCCGCATCCTGCGGCACAGGCCGCCCCGTGCGTCGTGCCGGGTGGGCGGCACTGCTGGTGGTGGAGGCGCTCAAGCTGCGCCGGTCCCTGGTGTGGTCGATCGTGGCGGTGCTGCCGGTGCTCGCCGTCGTCTCCGGATCGGTCAACTTCGCGATGAACCAGGCGGTGTTGTCGCCTACGTTGGAGGCCTTCACCAGCCAAGTCACCTTATTCTACGGGCTGTTCTTCTTCTCGATCGCCGTCGCGCTGCTGGTGGCGGCGGCGTGGCGGCCCGAGCACCGGAGCTCATCCTGGAACTACATGGCCACGACACCGCACTCACCGGCGGCGCTAGCGCTGGCGAAGACCACTGTGGTCCTGGTCCCGCTAGCGGTCATGCAGATGCTCCTGGTCATCGCCACGTGGCTGTCAGGTCTGGTGCTCCTGCACCTGGATGGGGGCCTGCCCATCGGCTTCACGGTCTGCGCACTGCTGGCGGTGGTGGCGGCAGTGCCGCTGGTGGGCTGGCAGTCGGCCCTGTCGATGCGGCTGCGGTCCTTCGCTGCGCCCGTGGCCCTGGGGCTGGCGGGAGCCGTCATCGGCATTGCCGTCGCCTACCAGTCGCGGTCCCTGGCAGGGCTGTGGCCTTACTCGCTGGTGACGCGGGCGCTGACGCTTGGATCGAGCGCCCTGACCGACGCCGGCGGCCTGGAATGGAGCAGCGTCGGCCCCATCCTGGCCTGGGCCGCGGCAGGCGGTGCGGTCTTCTGGGCACTGCTGGCTTACGCGGCCGGAAGGGCGACGCCCCGTGCCTGACCGGACAGGTCTGCCGGTTGTTTGAGGACGCGGAGCAGACCAGTGGTGTCATCGTCAGCGGGTCAGTCATGCCCTACCGGCCCGAACGTATCGGGCCGGCCCCTGCCAGCACCCATGCCGTCGGCATGACCGACGACAGCGCGGCCAAGCACAGGAACAGGGCGATAACGGCTCTTCGTGTTTGAGGGTGTGGTGGTGGGGTAGTCGTGGGTGCGCGTGTCGCAGGGGCGGGTAGGGGTCGAGGTCCCCGATGATTGGTGGTTGCTGAACACCACCGATCACGGAGACCTCGACATGGCCGAGACTACCTTTGCTGCCCCTGATTTTGCTAGTTTCCTGGGCCTGGACGCGCTGGGACTGACTGTCACCGGCATGCGCATAGATGGCGGCGGTGCACTGGTGGAGTGTCGGCTGCAGGTCTGCGAGGAGGATGCGTTCTGCCGGGTCTGCGGGGCCCAGGGCGCCCCGGTGGGGACCGTCGCGAGGCGGCTGGCGCATGTTCCGGTGGGCTGGCGCCCAACCCACTTGCTGGTGCGGCTGCGCCGGTGGCGCTGCCAGGGCTGTGGGCGTGTGTGGAGGCAGGACGCGTCTCGTGCGGCCGCCAAGCGGGCGAGGCTGACCTTGGCGGCCAAGGAGTGGGCGATCCGGGCCGTGGGGGTGGAGTTCATGTCCATCTCGCGTGTGGCGGCAGCTCTGGGGGTGTCCTGGCACACCGCCAATGAGGCCGTCCTTGAGCGGGCCAAGGACCGCTTGATCAATGATCCTGGACGTCTGAAGGGTGTGGAGGTCATCGGGGTGGATGAGCATGTTTGGCGGCACACCCGCAAGGGCGACAAGTACGTCACCGTCATCATCGACCTTACACCCGTGCGCGACCGTACCGGCCCCTCCCGCCTGCTGGACATGATCGAAGGCCGCTCCAAGCAGGCCTTCAAGCAATGGCTCCAGGAACGCGACGAGGACTGGCGCAGCCGGATCGAGGTGGTCTCGATGGATGGGTTCGCGGGCTTCAAGACCGCCGCCGCCGAGGCCCTACCCGGCGCGACGGAGGTCATGGACCCCTTCCACGTGGTCGCGCTGGCCGGGGACAAGCTGGATGAGTGCCGCCGCCGCACCCAGCGCGAGACCACCGGGCGGCGGGGCCGTAAGGACGACCCCCTGTACAAGGCCCGCAGGCTGCTGCGCACCGGGGCGGGCCTGGTGAGCGACAAGGGCTGGGAGCGTCTCGAACAACTGTTCGCCGACCCCCACAACACTCCGGTAGAGATCATGTGGGGCGTGTATCAGAAGATCATGGCCGCCTACCGCGCCAAGGCCCCCGCCCAGGGCAAGACCCTGATGGAGAAAGTGATGCAGACCCTCACCACCGGCGTGCCTGACGCCCTCGAAGAGCTGAAGTCGCTGGGCAAGACCCTGGCCCAGCGGCGCGAAGACATACTCGCCTACTTCGACCACCGCGGCACATCCAACGGACCCACTGAAGCAGTCAACGGCCGCCTGGAGCACCTACGCGGCATCGCCCTGGGCTTCAGGAATCTGACCAACTACACCATCCGCAGCCTCATCCACGCCGGAGGCTTCAGACAACAGCTACTACACCCCTAAACGCGAAGAGCCGCGATAACACTGCCGCCGTTCGTGAGGAAGAGATTGAGGGATCCGACGCATGCCATGAGTATTACCGCATATGTCATGGCTACCATGAGCGCGAGCCGAAGGCCTCGTCTGTACGCATGCCCGACCGCCTGACCTAATGAGGCGAACACGACCCAGATGAACGCCATAATGAGAACCTGCCACCAAGTGCCGGAGGTCCACCCAGTCACGGGTCCCAGCTTCAACGAGTCAAGCGCCGTCCTATCTGTGAAATGCAGCTGGGTAGGCAGAATCAGAAAGCCAATTGCCCAGACAAGAAGCGCTCCAACAACAGTGATCAACACGCTCAGAGAGTTCACGACACGGACCCTACGAGGACCCACCCCCGCCAAGGCCATATATGGCATAGCCGACATTGCCTGCAGCACCCCGTTCGTGAACAGCAGGAGCGTCCACATCAAGATCCAAGTTGAATTCGCTGCGAAACCAAGACCGTCCAAGGGTCTGATAGCCCCATTGGTCAGCAATGGAACCACATGATTGAACAAGCCACTGAAGGCCGTTATAAGACCCGCCGTCAACCATAGCCACAACGTCTCACCGAGAGCATATTTGAGCAAGGGCAGCAAGTCTTTCCGCAGCACTCCACCAGCGCGTCCATCACGGTTTGAAGCAAGAGGAAGAATAGTCATGCGAAATAGTCCTTAGTTGTTATAAGAACAGCCGGACCCGTACGGACAAGTACCTCGGTCTCAAGCCCGACAAGGCCGAGCCGAGCACGATCCGGTCCGCTGCTCGACCAGCTACATGCAGCACCATGGTCACGGAAGCCTTCAGGCCATGTTGTGGTCTATGAGTGATACGAAACTGTCCTGGAACGACAGAGGCTGAACCTGGACGTCTGCGGCGACGAGGGCGTCCAGACAGGCATCGGTGAGCCCCGTCGCGACGATCCGAACGAGGCGGCCGAGTTGACGCTCGGAGAGGATGCGGGACTCGGCGTCGGCCTCGAGGATCCGACGGATCACCTCGGGCCGACCGACAAGCGCCAGCGCGTGGGCACGCAGGCGCTCGGCGGTATCCACACGGACGACCCTGCCCGCGGAGAGCACGATGACATTCTCAATCAGGGACTCCAGTTCGGACACCAGGTGGCTGGCAACCAGGAACGTACGCGGAGTCCCCGCCTCCGCAGCATCGGTGGAAGCGCGAATGATCTCCTCCGTCAACGCCATGCGCGTAGGAACGTCAAGCGCGTCGGTGGGCTCATCGAGCATTGTGATCGGAGCACCGCAGGCCAAAGCAATTGCGGTCACGAAGAGCGAGCGCTCGCCCTGTGACCGTTGACCGAGGCTACCGCCGAGCTCGAGTTGGAAACGATCACTGAGTCGGGCAAATCTGCCCTCGTCCCAGGTGTGCCGACAACTGACCAGACGCAATAAGGACCTAACAGAAACACCAGCGGAGTACGCATTGTCGCCGGCATACACCCCCAGGGCGATCCGTTGCTCTCGCGATACTTCGTGACCATTGATGATGAAGGCGCCAGAGGCCGGCCCGATGTAACCGACAAGAGCATGGAATAGCGTGGTCTTACCGGATCCGTTAGGGCCGAGCACTCCGGTGATCGACCCCTCGGCGATATCCACGGAGACGTCGTCGAGCGCGGGAACCGTCGTCCCACGATAGGTGTGAGTGAGGGAGTTAATGCGGATCATCGTTCGCTCCTGGTCCGATTCGTGGCGTCTTCGGCGTAGATGACGCGGATCTGTTCAGTAAGGGCGTTCGCGTCGATACCGAGCGCAAGCCCCTGGCGGACAACCGCGGAGAAGGTCTGATCAATGAATCCGGTGTACTCGGCGACGATCAGACGTTCACGGGCGCCTTCAGCTACGAACATGCCAAGGCCGCGACGCTTGACGAGAAGCCCCTCCTCGATCAGCTGAGCGAACGCCTTGGCGGCAGTAGCCGGGTTTATCCGGTAAGTGGCGGCGTACTGGGTGGTCGACATCACCCGATCCCCGTCAGTCAGCGCCCTCATGAGGATCTGGTGACGGATGTCGTCGGCTATCTGCTTATAGATCGGCGTGGTCGAGTCGAGTTCCACGGAACACTCCCTCACTGGTTCATTACATGACTAGTGAACCATATGACCATATGGGCGTCAAACCGCCTCGTGCTGCCTCGCCCCCGTCGCCTGCCTCCTGCCAGGCCATTGTGGAGACCTTCCCCGCATCGGTCAGCCAGAAATCCACAAACTCCCACCGGCGACTGTAGGGTCTCGCTCATGCCCTCCCCACTGCTCAAGCGGATCGCCAGAATCTTCGCCGCCACCGCCAAGGATGCGGTGGCTGACGCGATTGAGAAGGAGCTGGCCACCGGTGAGAAGTCGCGCAAACGCGCCGTAGCCGACTCCGGGCCAAAGCGGCCGGGAAGCGCCGGCCAAGGCGCCTCCCGCACTACCTCCCTGCCGGGTGCCCGCAGCTCCCGCGCAGGCGCGCACGACGGCGTCGCCGGCTACGACGTCGCCTCCTTGGGCCTGCCGGACTTCACCTACTCCCCCTACTCCGACGGCGACGCCGATCCTGGCGAGGTGGTATGGACCTGGGTGCCCTTCGAGGAGGACCCCACCCAGGGCAAGGACCGGCCCGTACTCGTCCTGGCGCGGCACGGCAAGCGACTCGTCGTCGCGCAGCTGACCAGCAAGGACCACGATCTCGACGCCGCCCAGGAGGCTCGCTGGGGCCGCTACTGGCACCATGTCGGCACCGGGCCGTGGGATTCCAAGGGCCGCCCCAGCGAGGTGCGCCTGGACCGGCTGCTGCTCGTGGAACCCGATGTGGTGCGCCGCGAGGGTGCCACCATGAACCGGGCCACCTTCAACGGCGTCGTTACTGCCCTGCGCGTCCACTGGGCCTGACCGCACGAGGCGGTCGGAAGTAGCGCGACGCACCTCACGTCAGCGGGGCTCATCCGGCCGGGATCAGTGCCTGCGCCTGGTGCTAGAGTGCCCTTTGGACCTCTGGCCTGGCCGGCTTCGGGGTCCGGCGACCGGGCCAGCCGGGTGCTTCACCACCTCATGTCCGCCCGCGGCGCCAACCCTCTCTCCGGCCGTTGACCATTCAGACACCAGAAAGCTTCACTCACAGTGGCGAACATCAAGTCTCAGATCAAGCGCATCAGGACCAATGAGAAGGCCCGCCTGCGCAACAAGTCCGTCAAGTCCGAGCTCAAGACCTACGTGCGTCGTACGCGCGAGGCGGTTGAGGCCGGTGACAAGCAGGCGGCCGAGGAGCACCTGCGCAAGGCCTGCCGCAAGCTGGACAAGGCCGTCTCCAAGGGAGTCATTCACCGCAACCAGGCCCGCAACCGTAAGTCCAAGCTGGCCAAGCGTGTCAACGCCATGTGATCTGTAGCGCACCAAGCTGCGCCAGCAGGGGCGTCTCTTATCGGAGAGGCGTCCCTGCTTATGTGTGCCCATGCCTGCCGCGCAACACGCCCGAGCTCTTGGCCGCCGGGCTCCTGCCGGGAATGGGTTATCGGCGCGAAGGCGCCGGTCTGTGCCGTTGCATCCGACTTCCAGCCAGTGGATCAGTTACATCTGCATGTGCCGATGGCGTTAGCATTCGCCAGGCCGGCGCTCTCCCGCCCGGCCGCAACTTCAGGCGACCGTAAGGAGAACGCATGCGTATCGGGTTCGATCGGGACAAGTACCTCAAGATGCAGTCCGAACGCATTGCCCACAGGCGCGCTCAGTTCGGCGGAAAGCTCTACCTCGAGTTCGGCGGAAAGCTCATCGACGATATGCACGCCTCCCGTGTCCTGCCAGGCTTCACCCCCGACAATAAGATCGTCATGCTCGCCGAACTGGCCGACGACGTGGAGATCATCGTCGCCGTCAACGCCAAGGACTTCTCCCGCCACAAGATTCGCGCCGATCACGGCACCTCCTACGGGGATGAGGTACTCCGTCACGTTGACGCCTTCCGTGACTACGGGCTGTACGTGGGCGGCGTCGTGATCACCCAGTGGACGGATGACAACCAACAGGCCAGCGAGTTCAAACGCAAGCTGGATAAACTCGGCATCCCCGTCTACCGCCACTACCCCATCATCGGTTACCCCAATGATGTTGCCCGCATCGTCTCCGAGCAGGGGTACGGGCGCAACGAGTACATCGAGACCAGTCGAGACCTGATCGTCGTGACCGCCCCGGGCCCGGGCTCGGGCAAGATGGCCACGTGCCTGTCCCAGATCTACCACGACCACAGGCGCGGTATCGCCTCCGGGTACGCCAAGTTCGAGACCTTCCCCATCTGGAACCTGCCGTTGGACCATCCGGTCAATATCGCCTACGAGGCCGCCACTGCCGACCTCGATGATGTGAACATGATTGATCCTTACCACCTGGCCGCTCACGGTGTGCAGACCGTCAACTACAACCGCGATGTCGAGGTGTTCCCGGTACTTTCCCGACTGTTCGAGGAGATCCTCGGCACTTCGCCCTACTCATCCCCCACCGACATGGGCGTGAACATGGTCGGATACTGCATTAGTGACGACCAGGTCTGTCGCCACGCCTCCAAGCAGGAGGTCATTCGCCGCTACTACAAGGCACTGGTCGCCGAGAAGCGGGACATGCTGGAACCCGTACAGTCCGGTCGCATCGCGCTGCTGATGAGTAAGCTTGGCATCGCCAAGGAGGACCGCCCCGTCGTGTTGCCCGCGTTGGCGCTAGCGCAGCAAACCGGTGCGCCAGCGGCCGCCATCGAGTTGCCGGAAGGTTCCATCGAGTTGGGCAAGACCTCCCCCCTGCTGGGATGTTCCTCAGCCATGCTGCTCAATGCGCTCAAGCGACTGGCCGGCATTGACCCGGAGGTGGAGCTTTTGGCCAAGGAGTCGATTGAGCCGATCCAGACACTCAAGACCCGCCACCTGGGCAGTCGTAACCCGCGTCTCCATACCGATGAGGTGCTGATCGCCCTGGCGGTGTCGGCCAACGGGGACGTCAATGCCGCCCGCGCACTGGACGAGTTGGGCAGTCTGCGGGGCTGCGACGTGCACACCTCGACGATCCTGGGGCCGGTGGATGAGGGAATCTTCCGTGCGCTCGGCATCCAGGTGACCAACGAGCCCGTTTACGCCACCAAGACGCTGTACAAGAAACGCTGACCGCGGCGACTGCCGTGTGCTCGCGCCTACAGGTCGTTTCACCAGAACGGTACTGGGCGCTGTCTCAGTGTCCCGACGCAGTCGGCAGGTGCCCGCGGCGGGCATCACAGATGGTGACCACGGCCCGCTCGACGGCGTAGACGGGGTCACGCGAAGCGCCCTTGACTTCCGCATCGGCACGCGCGACTGCTTGGATCGCCACGGCCAGGGCGTCATCGGACCAGCCCGTCAGCTCACGGCGGGCCCGCTCCGCCTGCCACGGCGCCATGCCCAGATCACGGGCGGTCAGCCCCCTCCGCCCCCCCATGGCCGCCACCCGGGCGAGTTGGCGGATCTTCATGGCCAGGGCGGCGACGATGGGAACCGGGTCGGTGCCGGTGGCGATCGCATGACGCAACGCGGTTACGGCCTTGGCCACGTTCCCAGCCGCGGCGGCGTCCGCAACGGTGAAACCGGTGGCCTCAAAGCGACCGGCGTAGTAGGTGTTGACGGTATCAACGGTGATGGCGCCCTGGGTGTCGGCAATCAGCTGCTGGGCGGCGGCACACAGCTCCCGCAGATCGGTTCCCAGCGCATCTACCAGTGCCCCGACGGCGTCGGAGTCTATCCGGCGTCCGGCCCGGCGCACATCCGCGGTCACCAGGGCCGCCTTATCCTTGGCGGATTTTACCGCCTGGATGGTGCACACCGGGTAGGGGGACTTGGCTAGCGCGTCCAGCAGCTTCTTTCCGCGCTGGCCGCCGTTGTGCCTCAGCACCACAGCGACATCCGGGGCAGGTGCAGGCAGGTAGGCGAGCAGGTCGGTCAGCAGTGCATCGGTCATCTGCTCCAGGGCCGGAACAAGCACGAGCTTGGGCTCACCGAACAGGGAGGGAGAAACAAGTGTGTCAAGTTGGTGGGACTCGTAGGTGGCGGCCTCAACGGTGGTGATCTCCGTAGCCGGATCCTGCTGGCGTGCCCGGGCCAACAGCCGGGCAACCGCCCGGTCGGCCAGCAGCTCCGCCCCCGCCCGAATCAGAACGATCGGAGCCAGGTCGACCTCGTCCCAGGCCGGTCCTGCGGGGGCGCGGCGGGTGCCGCGGGAGGATCTGGCTGCCATAGTCATAGCCTGCCATGCCTGGCCGGGTCGCGTGTGCGCCGTCGCCGACGCCAGTACAGCGCGGCTAGCGCCGCGACCTCGAGTCCGGCCAGGAGCACCGCCCCGCCGACCTGCCCCGGCCAGGCGATGGATGCGCCCGGCAGGCGGGCGAAGGCACGGGCCACCAAAGCCAACCAGGCGCAGGACGCCGTCGCCGGCCAGGCGATCACCGCGGCGGCATGTGGGCTTAGCGGCGCGAGAAGGGCGGCGAGGATGCCGCACACGGTGGCCACGGGCACGGGCGGGGCGGCCAGCACATTCGCGGGCACGGACCACAGGCCGACCGTTGGGCGCAGCAGCACCAGCACCGGGGCACAGGCGATCTGGGCTACCAGTGGCAGGGCCGCCCCGGCCGCAAGTGGACGCGGCAGGCGTCGCGCCAGCAGGGCCGTCAAGGGTGCGGCGCCGAGCAAAATACCGGCCGTGGCGAGCACCGACAGGGCGAAGCCGTAGTCGCGGGCCTGCCAGGGGTCGGCCAGGAGCAGCGCGATCACGCCGACACACAGGGCGGGAAGGGAGGCGGAGCGTCGTCCTGCGGCAACTCCGATGAGCATGACGGCGCCCATGGTCGCCGCCCGCAGCACTGACCCATCGGGACGTACGAGTATCACCAGTCCAGCCAGGACCAGGGCGCCGACGGCGGCGCGCAACCAGCGGGGTAGGACTCCCAGGCCGGCCAGCACCAGCCCCAGGACGATAGCCACGTGTTGTCCCGAGACGGCGGTGAGGTGGGTCATTGAGACTGTGCGCATGTCTTCGCGCACCTGTGCGGGAAGGGCGTGATCGTCGCCGAGTGCGACTCCGGGCACCAGGGAGCGGGCGCCGGCCGGCCAGGTCATGCGAGCTCCAGTCTGGGAGCTTGTCGAGGCGGGCTCCTTCCCGACGGCGGCGCTGAGCCCGTCGCGCAGGGAGCCGACGGTACCGAGCATCCCGTTGGCGGGGCCGGTGACGCTCACGTCGGCATTCGCGCCGATGATGGCGGCCTCGGCACTGCCTGGGGCGGCAGCCTGTAGACGCGCCTGCACACGCACGGGAGCACCCATGGGGATTGTGAGCCAGTCGGCACCTCCCAGCACGGTGGCCAACAACCTGGAGGGGGCGCCGTCGACGGTGTGGACGGTGAGCGTGGTCAGGACCGTGGTCGACCTGGCGGTGGCGGTGGCGCGCGGCGTACGAGTGACCGTACCGACTAGGATGACGGTGCGCCTCTCCCGGGCGGCGACGGTCAGCGGGTCGCGACTGCGTGCCCAGGACCCTGCTGAGGCGGCCGTAAGCACCGCCGTCACCGTCAAGGCCACCACTAGCAGTGAGGCCGTAAGCGAGCCGACGGCAGCACCATTGGGAGCATCAGCTCCGGGGCGAGGATCGTGCCGATGACGAGGCGGACGGAAACGGGCCGCGGCCAGGGCCAGAGGGATCGCCGCCGCAGCGCTCACGCCAGCAACCACGGCAATCGGCATCCAGGGACGGGTCCCGTCCAGCCCGACAGCCCAGAAGGCTACCGCCCAGGCGCCGATGGCGGACGGGATCAGCCGCAGGTCGAGCGGCTCCGGGGCACTGTCACGAATGGCGTGGCGGGCGCGGTGCCGTGGGGACAGGCGGCGCAGCGTTGCCGGATCGTCCCAGGGAGCGGGAGCGGTGCGATGAGTGCGTTGCTCGCGCGGTAGCTCGTGCGTGGAGCTCATACGGTCGCCTCATCCCGGAGGGCCTCGAGCTTGGCGGCGCCGATGCCGGAGACATTCGTCAATTCGTCTACGGAGGTGAAGGGGCCGTGGTCGGCGCGGTAGTCGACGATGCGTTGGGCCAGGGCGGGACCGATGCCGCTCAGTTTTTCCAGTTCGGCCGCGGTGGCCGTGTTGATATTGATGCGGCCGTCGGTCGCTGCCGAGCCACCGCCGTCCGCCCCGCTAGAGTCGGCTGCATCACCCGTGCCGGTATCGGCCTGCCAGGTGGAGGTGTCCTCTCCCTGGTGCGGCACACGCACCTGCTCTCCGTCGGTCAGGATACGGGCGAGGTTGAGCTGGTCGGTGTCCGCGTCGGGCAGCACGCCACCAGCGTCGTTCAGGGCGTCTATGACACGTGCTCCCGCCGGCAGCACGACCACGCCGGGGGTGGCGACAGCGCCGGCCACGTGGATGACGATCTCTCCGCCCGCATCGGCCTCCGTGGGGGCCGCGGTGGCCAACGGGTCGGTTACCGGTAGGATCGCCGCGGCAGTGGCGTCATCGGCAGCGGTAGTCGTGGTGCGGACTTCCGGACCGGATTGGGGCGCAACTAGAACGGTGCGCAGCGCCAGTGCCAACGCAAATACGACCAGGACAACTCCTAGGCCAATAGCTGCCCTGGGTGCGAGGGCGAGGCGCCGCGGACGCCGCACGGGCTCGGCCGGATCTGTGGAGCAGGCGATCCGTATGAAGTCTGCCAGGGGACGTTTGCCCAGCCGGTCCGCTACCCGCTTTCCACTCATGCGTCGACGGTAGGGCGTCCGGTGCCCGTCCGTCTCGGCGCCTGTGGACACCACTGCCCAAGGCTGCGTCGAACCACGACTGTGGACGGCGGCGGGCACCCTATCGAGCTATCGCGGAGGATCCAGATGTGGGGCCACGACTATTCCGAGTGCACCCGGCCCCAGATGCACGCTGCTGGCCGGGTCGGCGGGGGAACGCATGATGGACTCGACGACGGCGCCGGCCTCAACCATGGCATCGGCCAGGTCATTCTCCAGGGCGCGCCCGTCGGCAGGGTCGTCTCCGTAGTGCACGGCCAGTCTGACAGGCATGGCCGGCGGGCGGGGGCCGGTCAGCGCGGTTCCGCCTGCTGCGCGCACCGCCTGCGCGATCAGGTGACGGCGGGCGCGGGCGGCGCCTCGTACGGTCTCCACGACGCCGATCCCGTCCGGACCGATGGTCAGGATGGGGCGGATGCCCAGGGTTCCACCGACGAAGGCGGTGGCGCGGTCGAGCCTGCCGCCGCGACGCAGATGGGACAGGTCCTGGACCAGGAAGAACAGGCGGGATCGGGCGGCCGACTCACGGGCGCGGGCGGCACCCCGGCGGGCGTCGTCGGCCTCGGCGGCAGCCAGGGCAGCCAGCCCCAGTGCGCCGCCGGAGGCCCCGGAGTCCACCACGGTTACTGGTATGTCCTGTGCATTTAGTTCGCGCGCCGCCAGCTGGGCGTTGTCGACCGTGCCCGACAGAGCGGCCGCGACATGCAGGGCGAGGACCTCATCGCCGTGCTGGGCGGCAAGGCGATAGGCGTCGGCAAGCTCGGAGACCGACGGGCGCGCAGTCGTCGCCGCGCCGTCGTCGTCCTGTGCCACGTGAAGGGGGACGACCACGATACCGCGCGCCTCCGCGAGCGCCGGGGGCAGGCAGGCGGCCGAGTCGGTGACCACGGTGAGCGACATGCCCGAAGCGTAAACCTCCTATGCCTTCATCCCGATGCCCGGCGAGGGCCGCCGGGGCGTGTCATGCCCGGCAGGTCCCGACCGCAGCGAGGGCGGGAGCGCTCAAATTCGACGGATCACCAAGCCGCCAACACTGGTAGCCGTCGGTCTCGGAAGAGGCGGGGGCATGCAGGGCAGGCTCCTCCGCGAGAGCCACGTCCATCACCACGCCGTAGTGGCAGAAATCAATCGGACCGCAACTGGCTCTTCCGGTTTGAGGTGTTGGCGGTGGCGGGTGTGGGCTCGGCCGGCTGCCGGCCTCGTACTTGGACCGGGTTACTGCGGTTGGACCGGGCTTCTGCGCTTGGACCGCGCTTCTGCGGTTGGACCGTCTGAGAGTGCGTTTCAGGTGGTCCAACGGCAGCCAGGTGGTCCATCCGCAGCCAGACGGCCCAACGGCAGCCAGGCGGCCCAACGGCAGCCAGACGGCCCAACGGCAGCCAGACGGTCCGGGTGCGGGGGTGCTGACTCGGGCAGGTGCGGTTGCCTTGGACGCCGGCGCACCCAAGGTCAACGATCAAGATGCCCTAGACCGCGGACGTCGCCGGCACGGCCGGCAGCCGGGCCCGGCCTGGCTGTGGGCCGGGCTGGCCTGCGCGCCCGGCTGGGCCGCGGGCCCGGTTCATCGTCAAAGACGTCCCAGCCGATCGGACAAGGGGGGCCGGTCGGCGACCAGACGCCCTGGCCTGCTTACCGCATCAGGGCGGTAGGCCGGCAGCTGGGAGCCAAAGTGTCCAGAATCGGCACTAACACCCCGCCTGTGCCGGCAGGCGCCCACGGATTCGTTGGAATCATGCGGATCTAGTGAGCGGCGCCGGACGGGGGTCCTCGTTTGTGCCGAATCTGGACACTTCCCCCGCCCCGCCGGCCCCCACCAACCGAACTCGATGGTTATATCGACCGAACTCGATCGTCATTTCGACCGAACTCGATGGTTATATCTACCGAACTCGGCGGAGAATTCGCGCGGGCGCATACGATGCGGGCATGACGACTACCACACCGGACCCCGCCGAGCTCGCCCGTCTCAAGGCCGAAGCGGCACAGGCGGCTGCGGATGCCGCTGCCGCGAAGGCGGCCGCGGCTCAGGCGGCCCTGGAGGCTGCGCTCGCCGCCCAGACCGAGACCACCGCCGATTCCTCGCCCCAAACCATCGACGCGCCGGCTCAGCCGCAGGAGGACACCAACGCGGAACCAGCGGCCACGGAACCGGCGTCTCCCGGTCCACCGGCACCGCAGGACGCCCCGGCCGGGGAGCCGGAAGCAATGTCCGGCTATGCCGCACGCGTGCGAGACGGCTATGCCTTTTCCGGCCCCGTGTTGCCGGTGGGCACCTACCTGGACTACCCCAGCAAGGACGGCCCGGCCCAGGAGCCGACTGCGGAGCCCGCCCCGGTGCCCGGCGTGAACGTGGGCATCCCGCTCGGTCTGCTCAATCGGCACGCCCTGGTCGCCGGCGCCACCGGCTCCGGCAAGACCCGCACGCTGCAACTGCTCGCGGAGGGGCTCTCCACGGTCGGTGTACCAGTATTCCTGTCCGATGTGAAAGGTGACCTGACGGGACTGGCGGAGGCCGGCGTCGTCTCCGAGAAACTCACGGCCCGTAACGCCGCCACCGGGCAGGCCTGGCAGGGGCGTGGCTTCCCGCTGGAGTTGTTCACGCTTGGCGACGCGCAGGGGACCGCTGCTCAGCCGGCCGCCACAGCGGGTGTGCCCGCCGGTACGCCTATCCGCACCACCGTCACGGCCTTCGGACCGGTGCTGCTATCCCGCGTGCTGGGCCTAAATGACACTCAGAGCTCCGCGCTGGAGCTTGTGTTCCACTGGGCAGATGCGCAGGGGCTGTCACTAATTGACCTGAAGGACCTGCGCAGCGTCGTAGATCACCTCACCAGCACGGAGCAGGGTAAGCAGGAGCTACGCGGCATCGGCGGGGTGTCCACCGCGACGGCCGGGGTGATCCTGCGGCAGGTTTCCGCCCTGGAGGCCGCCGGCGGCGCGGTCTTCTTCGGCGAACCGGCCCTGGACGTACGCGACCTGCTTCGCACCGCTGCCGACGGCCGCGGCGTCATCTCCTCCCTGGAGCTGGCGGACATCCAGTCCCAGGGAAGGCTGCTGTCAACCTTCCTGATGTGGCTACTGGGTGAGCTGTTCGAGGTGCTTCCCGAGGTCGGTGACCCGGACAAGCCGGTTCTGGTGTTCTTCTTCGACGAGGCGCACCTGCTCTTCGACGGCGCCTCCAAGGCCTTCCTGGAGGCGGTTACCCGCACGGTCAGGTTGGTTCGCTCCAAGGGGGTCGGCATCGTATTCATCACCCAGTCCCCCACGGACGTGCCCGAGGCGGTGCTCGCCCAACTGGGCAGCCGCATCCAGCACGCACTGCGGGCACACACACCGGCCGATGCGACCAAGCTGAAGCAGGCCGTGTCCACCTTCCCGGTCTCACCATTGGATCTGCCGCGGGTGCTCACCGGCCTGGGGACGGGGCAGGCGGTCGTATCGGTGCTGGATGAGAAGGGCCGACCCGCGCCGGTTGCGCCCGTCGTCGTGAACACCCCGGCCGCGGTCATGGGTCCGGCCCAGCCAGCCACGATCCAGTCGTTGCTGACGTCCTCGCCACTGCTTCCCAAATACGCCGAAGCGGTGGACAACGAGTCTGCCTACGAGTTGCTGGCCAAGCGCGCCGCGCAGGAGGCCATCCGGGCCGAAGCCGCGCGCGCCGAGGCCGAAGCGCAGGCCGCTGCGGACAAGGCTGCGCAGGAGGCGGCCAAGGCACAGGCTAAAGCCGAGGCCCAGGCCGCCCGGGAGGCCCAGCGCACCGCCGAGCGGCTGCAGCGTGAGGCAGAGAAGGCGGCCGAGCGCGAGCAGCGGGCCCGGGAGCGGGCGGCAGAACGGCGTCAACGCGAGGTGGAGAAGCTGATCGGCTCCGCCGGCCGCCAGATCACCCGCTCCATCCTGGGAAACATCTTGCGCGGCCGCTGACCCTGGTAGTCACCAACGCCAAGTCCGGCACCGTTATCGCCCCGTCGGCGACTTGACCGGGGCCGCCGCGTGGCTGTCGCGTCTGCACACGCTGCTGGCCGAGGCCCGTGTGCACGGCCCGACCGAGCAGCAGATTCTCAACGCCGCCCCCTCACTCGGGGACGACGGACACCAGCTTGGGGGCGCGCACGATCACCTTGCGCACGCCGCGGCCGTCCAGCGCGCGGACCACGCCGGGGGCGGCCAGGGCGAGCTTCTCCAGCTCGGCGGCGTCGATGTCGGGGTCGACCTCCAGACGGTCGCGGACCTTGCCCTTGACCTGCACCACGCAGGTGACCTTCTCAGCCGCCAGCAGCGCCTCATCGGTGACGGTCGGGAAGGACTCGTGGGCGAGAGAGCGGGTGTGCCCGAGGCGCTGCCAGATCTCCTCGCTGATGTGCGGGGCTACAGGCGCGGCCATGAGTACCAGGGCCTCCACGGCCTCACGCGGCACGGTCTTCAAACCGGTGAGGTGGTTGTTGAGCACGATCAGCTTGGCGATGGCCGTGTTCAGGCGCATGCCCTCATAGTCCTCGTGCACGCCCACGATGGTGCGGGCCACCAGGCGACGAGTGGCCTCATCGGCGGGAGCGTCGGAGACGGTCACCTCACCGGTGGTCTCGTCTACGACATTGCGCCACAACCGCTGCAGGAAGCGCTGGGCGCCGGCGACGGCGCGGGTGTCCCAGGGGCGGTCCTGGTCCAGCGGGCCCATGCTCATTTCGTAGACGCGGAAAGTGTCGGCGCCGTAGGCGTCATACATGTCGTCGGGGGTGACGATGTTCTTCAGGGACTTACCCATCTTGCCGTACTCGCGGCTCACGGGCTGCCCCTGCCAGGTGAAGACGGGCTTGCCGTCCTCCCCCTGGGTCTCCTCCACCTCATCGGCGGGCACGTACTGGCCGCGGGCGTCGGTGTAGGCGTAGGCCTGCACGTAGCCCTGGTTGAACAGCTTGTGGTAGGGCTCGGAGGAGGACACCACCCCCAAGTCGAAGAGCACCTTGTGCCAGAAGCGGGAGTAGAGCAGGTGCAGGACAGCATGTTCGACGCCGCCGACGTACAGGTCGGTGCCGCCTGCGGTGTTTCCGGTCTCCGGGCGGGGCCCCATCCAGTAGGCCTCGTTGGCGGGATCGACCAGGTGGTCAGCGTCGGTCGGGTCGATGTAGCGCAGCTCGTACCAGCAGGAACCGGCCCATTGGGGCATGGTGTTGGTCTCGCGGCGGTACTTGCGCCTGCCGTCACCGAGGTCGAGTTCTACCTCCACCCAGTCGTCGGCCTTGCCTAGCGGCGCCTCCGGGGAAGAGGCAGCGTCGTCGGGGTCGAAGGTGCGCGGGGAGTAGTCGCTGACCTCGGGCAGCTCCACCGGGAGCATCGACTCGGGCAGCGCGTGGGGGCGGCCGTCCTCGTCCCACACGATCGGGAAGGGCTCGCCCCAGTAGCGCTGGCGGGAGAACAGCCAGTCGCGCAGTCGGTAGGTGACGGCACCGTGGCCGTAGCCCTTGGACTCCAGCCAAGCAGTCATGGCGGCCTTGGCCTCGTCCTTGCCCATGCCGTTGAGGCTGATCTCGGCATTGGCGGAGTTGATGATCTGCCCGTCACCAGTCCAGGCGGCCTCGTCCAGGGAGAAGCCTTCCGGCGGGGCGATCGTGGCGATGACGTCGAGGTCGTAGGTGCGGGCGAAGTCCCAGTCGCGCTGGTCGCCGGAGGGGACGGCCATGATGGCGCCGGTGCCGTAGCCCATCAGGACGTAGTCGGCAACGAATACGGGAATCGGCTTGCCGTTGACGGGATTGGTGCCGAACAGGCCGGTGAAGACGCCGGTCTTGGTGCGATCCTCATCGGTGCGCTCGGCCTCGGTGGCCTGGGCGGCGCGGGCCCGGTAGGCGGCCACCGCCTGGGCGGGCGTGTCGTAGCCGCCGGTCCAGGCGTCCCGAGTGCCCTCGGGCCAGGCCTGCGGCACGGTCAGAGCAGCCGCGTCCTGCTCCGAGCTGGCGCCGGACAGGCCGCCCAGCAGCGGGTGCTCCGGGGCGACCACCATGAAGGTGGCCCCGAACAAGGTGTCCGGTCGCGTGGTGTAGACGGTCAGCTCGCTTAGGCTGGCGCCGACGGCGTCGGCCCCGGGCAGGGCGAAGGTCACCTCGGCACCCTCGGAGCGGCCGATCCAGTTGCGCTGCATGGTCTTGACCTTCTCGGGCCAGTCCACCGTGTCCAGGTCCTCGGCCAGCCGGTCGCCGTAGGCGGTGATGCGCATCATCCACTGGCGCAGGTTCCGCTTGAACACGGGGTAGTTGCCGCGCTCGGAACGGCCTTCGCTGGTGACCTCCTCGTTAGCCAAGACGGTGCCGAGCCCCGGGCACCAGTTGACCGGGGCGGAGGAGACATAGGCGAGCCGATGGGAGTCGACGATGTCTGCCTGCTCCCCCGGCGTCAGATCCGCCCAGGGGCGACCGTCGGGGGTGGGGACCTGCCCGGAGGCGAGCTTGTCGATCAGTTCGCTGACGGGGCGGGCGGCGCCGGTGCCGCGACCGTCGCGGCGGGGGGCGTCGGAGTCGAACCAGGAGTTGTACACCTGCAGGAAGATCCACTGGGTCCAGCGCACGTAGTCCACGTCGATGGTCGCCAGCGAGCGGCGCGGGTCGTGGGACAGTCCGAGCCGACGCAGCTGGCGGCGCATATTGGCGATGTTGGCCTCGGTGGAGATGCGCGGATGCTGTCCGGTGGCAACGGCGTACTGCTCGGCGGGCAGGCCGAAGGCGTCATACCCCATGGTGTACAGCACGTTCTTGCCGGTCATGCGGGTGAAGCGGGCCACGACGTCGGTGGCGATGTAGCCCAGCGGGTGGCCCACATGCAGCCCCTTGCCGGACGGGTAGGGAAACATGTCCAGCAGGAAGAACTTCTCCTTGGCGGCGTCGGGGCCGGCCAGGGATCCGACGGGGTTGTCGGCGTTGAAGGTCCCCTCGCGCTCCCACCGGTCCTGCCAGGCGGTCTCCAGGCGTCCGGCCAGTTCGGCCGTGTACCGGTACGGCGTGGGGTTGTCGGTGGTCTGCTGCGACCGGGTGTTCTCCGTCATCGCGGGAGTGCTCCCTCAAGGCTCGTGTGGATGGGGCGGGGCCGCGGTGCCGTCGGCGGTCAGGCCGAACGGCGCGCGGCCCCGTTGCTGCGGGACAGCCTATCCCCCGCCCAGCCCGCGGCCGGCGTCGGTCCGACTGGTGAAGCCGCGACGCCGGTCACGCCCAGCACCCTCATGGCGGGTGCGGGGGCCGGGATGCGTCTCAGGCGAGGGCCGGGGAGCCCAGGGATGCGGGCACGTTGCCGCCCCAGCCGTCCTCGCGCAGGCCCGCGCGCAGGCGCTCCATGGCGGCATCGAGCTCGGCGGCGGGCACGTCGGGGCGGGCGGCCGCGGGGGCCACGTCCGCCTCGGCACGGATGGGCAGCACGTGCAGGTGCAGGTGATCGACCTCGTAGCCGACCACCATTACGCCGGCGCGGGCGGCGTCGAACACGCGTGTCTGGGCGCGGCCGATGCGTTTGGCGATGACAGCCAGGTGGGCGATGAGTTCGTCGGAGGCGTCCACGTAGGAGACGACCTGCTCACGCGGCACCACGAGCACATGCCCGTCGGTGTGGGGGGCGATCGTGGCGAAGGCAACGCAGATCTCATCGGCCCAGACGAAGCGTCCAGGGATGTCGCCTTTGATGATCTTGCTGAATACGGATGGTGCGGGGCTGGTTGTGTCGGTCACAGTCCCAGCGTAAATGATCACTGTGGCCGCTTCACCGCTCCCCTGTGCTCCAAGAGCCAGAGGCTGCTGGCGGGAACGACGACGTCGGGCGCATCTTGAACCGAGGCGTCCCCATCCAAGGCGCGTACCACGGTTCGGACTGGGGTGTTCTCCGCGTTGGAACCCCCACCGCTGCGGCCCGCAACGATCACCCTCGTATCCAGCCCGATGCCGGCACAGGACAATTGCTTTAGAACATCGGGATCATCCTTGATGCGCCCCACGACACCCGATTGTCCTACTGTCAGAGTGTCCACGCAGCGCAGTTCAGGAACGATCACGCTGCCGTCCGCAGTCGGAATCGGATCTCCGTGCGGGTCTCGAACCGGGTGGCCGAGGGCAGCGTCTAGCGCGGCCAGCAACCGGTCGGAGACCGCGTGCTCGAGTACCTCCGCCTCGGCATGGACCTCATCCCATTCGAAGCCGAGCGCCTCCACCAAATAGGTCTCCAGCAGACGGTGACGGCGCACCATGCCCTGGGCCAGCCGCCTCCCACGCTCGGACAGGGTGACGGCCCGGTATGGGACGTGCTCCAGCAGCCCCGCCTCCACGAGCCGGGCCACGTTCTCCGATGCGGTCGAAGGCGCCACCCCCATGCGGCGCGCAAGTCCGGTAATGGACGCGCCTTTGCCGCCCCACTCGCTGGCCGCCCACACGGCCTTGAGGTAGTCCTGGGTGACGGCTGAGCCATCTGCGGAGGTCTCGGCGGCAGAAGTCATCTGAGCATCGCCGCCCAACCGTCCCAGAAGGCAACCAGCACTATGACTGCAATGGCAATGTACATGGCGCCGGCGATCCACCAGCGTGCGGCCACCAGGCGGTGCACAGCACCGGACGGCAAGCCGAGGTGTCCGCCCTGGGCGGCCCAAGCCCAGGTATTGGTGGCGATCGGAATGGTCACCGCCCAGATGAGTGTGCAAAACGGACAAAGTTTGCCGAAGACGAGTACCGACACCGCCAGGAACCAGGCAACGAAACCGATGCCTGCTACGGTGCCGGCCACCAGCCCCCACCACACCCAGCGGGGCAGCGCAATCCCCGAGGCCAGGAGCAGACCGATCAGCGCCAGCACGGCGAAGGCCATGGCGCCGATGAAGGAGTTGGGGACGCCCAATAGGTTGCCTTGCCACACATTCAAGGAGTCCCCGCACGACACCAGGGGACTCATGTCACATACGAGTCCGGCCCCGGGTTGGCGCAGTTGGCTTATCTGACTGACCATCAACTCCCAGCACGCCCCGATACCGAAGACGGAGCCAATGATTAGCAGCGCCGCATACGAGATGGGAGCACCGCTGGTCCTCTGCCAGGTCTGCGCCCCGGCTGGCTGCGAGCGGCCGTCGGGCGGCCCGGGATCGGCGCAGGCCGCACCGGAATCGCCGTCCAGGTAGGCGTCGAGTTCCTCCTCGCTCATCGCGTCGATCATCGCGTCGACCTCGGCCTGTGTGGGCACATGCGCCATCGGCGGATCTCCTCAGCCTCTCTCCTGAAGGGGGCGCACCCCGGCAACTCCGGGGCGCGCCCCCATTGTGCCTCTGCGACCGCCCCGGGGCGAATGGGCATTAGTCACGCCAATATCACCATTGGCCCACCTCACGGCTGTGCGGGCTCCGACGCCGTCGGCTCCGCCGACTGCTGCGCACCGGGAATCGGCTGCCAGGCACCCACGGTTACGGATGCGTCCGCATGCAGGGTGACGGTGCGCCAGGCAACCAGATCGCCGTCGGGATTGAAGGACAACACGTGCAAGTAGGCGTCCTCGGTGACCTGACCTATGGAGGTGCCGCCCTTGCCGGCCCCGGAGACCAGTTGGGCGACGTCAAGATTTCTGCCTGCCGTAGTGGTCATGCCCCGTTGCTGATGGACATGTCCGGCTATCAGTAGCGGGCTACAGCCATCGGCGACCAGTGGGCTGAAGGTGTAGGGCTGGTGGATGAGTACCACGTCCGCCCGATCACCCGCCTGTGCCGCCTGGCAGGAGGTGTCGGCCAGGCGGGCGCCCAGCTGGGCGGCGTTCTCCTCGCCACGTTGGACCGTGCCGCCGGCGGAGGTACGGTCCGGATCGACGTCGCCGAGTACTCTCAGTCCGGCGACCTCCTGCACGGTGCCGTCGGTGACGGTCCATCCTTGGGCTTGCAGTCGCTCAGCGGTGGATTCGGAGTCGTGGTTGCCGAGGGTGGCGATGCGGGCGACACCAGCCGGGACGGCGTTGGACAGGGCATCGACACAGATCGACTCGGGCTGACTACCAGTCATGGTCAGGTCGCCGTCGTCCATGTGAATGTCGGCTCCGACGAGCTCGTCCAACAGTCCGGTGAACGCAATTACATCAAGGTTGCAGTGAAGGTCGGTGGACAGCACGGCGGTGATGTTCTCATCCTGATCCACCGCCCAGGCCCCTGTCACCGGCATCGTGGTCGAGGCGGTGGCCGGGGCCGTGGCTGAGGGTGTGAGAGTCGGGGAGGGCGCCGTCGTTCCGGAAGGAGTGGCGGTGGCAACCGCCAACGGCGTGGTGCCGCGCGCCGAAGCGACCTGGAGGGCGGCGGCAACGCTGTCAGAGTCGACAACCCCTTGGGAGGCGGTGACATCGACTGCGCCGTCAACGGCAGCCGAGGCCTGCCAGGCCGTCCTGAGATTGTCGTGCGCCGCCGTGTAAAAGACCGTGTTCTCCTCCATGAAGGTGGTGATGCGGCCACCGTATGCCTGCACAATGTCCGCCACGCGGCCGGATAGGGTGGCATCAGCCACGGGCGTACCGGCCAGGACCTCCAACCGCGTGCCCCTGTCCGGTCCGGTGCGCACCGCCGGAACGAGGACAGCAACGGCGACTGCGACTGCGGTAGCCGTCAGCAGGCCCGTGGCGCTACCAGGCAGCCGGCGGTGAATACGGCGGGTTAGACGCAGTCCGGCCAGGCGCCTAACCGTCACCAGGCACAGCAGCACCGATTCAACCAGGCCAGCGCGACGCAGGGCGTCGTCCCCCAGGGCTCGCAGACCACGCTCAACCGTCAGCTCGGGGTGGGTCATCAGGGCTACATAGGCGGCGCCGTCCGAGCTCAAAGCCTGACCGAGTGTTTCGGCGGAAACGGCGTTGGGGTCAGGTTCGCCTGGAATCTCACCGACTATCACCTCGACACCGAGCACACCGGCCGGGGAGTCCATGGCGACCGACCCGAGCGGACCGAGGTCGACGGTAAGCGTTGAATCCAGCGTTACCGACCAGGTGGCTTCGTGCGGCCCGAGGGGAGACCCGGCCGTCGCGGTCGACACGCCCACTCCCAGCGAGACGACGCCGGTGACCACCAGCAGCAGGGCGGTACGCGCAGCCATGCGGAAGCGGTCGGTACGCCCCCGCCACCAGCGTCCACCGGCAGCGCGAATACGCCCTAAACCACCGGTGACAACATCGAGTACGCCCCGCGCGGTGTCCCACACGCCGGTCAGCTCCGGTCCTTCGCGCCAAGGCGCGCAGCCAGTTCGGTCACTAGGCAGGCGGTATCCTCCCAGGTGTCCACGGCCCGACACGGCACTCCCAACGCCTTGACCGGATAGTCATTCCCATCGGGTTCAAGACGATCCCCCACGAACAGCATGCGCTCCAATGGGATGCCGGTCTGCTCGGCCAGCCTGCTCATGCCGTAGGCCTTATCGATGCCCTTGCGTGTAATGTCCACGCTGGTGGAACCACCGGAACGGACCTCAAGGTCGGGCAGCCGGGCCGCGACGGCGTCTCGCAGGCGTCCTTTCTTCTCTCCTGTGGGGTCCCACGCCTGTTTGGCGTCCAATGGGGCCCGCTGTCCCAGAGCGGAGTAGGTGATCTGGCCACCACGGTCTTCCAGCGCCGGCCCCCAGGTGTGCTGCTCCCAAAATCCCAGGCGACGGGCCTCTGCCTCCACAACCGCGCAGGCCCGCTCTACCTGGTCGGCAGTGAGGTCGTTGTCGTATACGAGCACCCATTCGCCGGCATCGGGATCACGCCGGTAGTAACGGGTGCCGCAGGTCGGCATCAGATGAAGCCGTCCCAACTGTGAGGCGCTGGCTTTCAGACGCGACAGCACCTGCTCGTGGAACTGTCCGATCTGCCCGCCGGAAATAATGCATACCGGCACTACATCCAGCAGCGCACATAAGGATGCGGCCATAGGCTCGGGCATCGGCGACTTGGACGGGGCGAGTGTCCCGTCCAGATCGAAGGCGACGAGTCGTGGAGGCGTCCAAGCCGCGTCAGCAAGTGCCGCGGGCGGAATGTCCGGAGTTGAGGGCATAGGGCGCATTGTGTCGCAAGTCAGTGCCGGTATGGAACACGCTTGGCTACTGGAGGAATATCGGCCTCCGTCACGGGGCGTCCTGCGGATTCCTGAGATGCTCGTGCGCGGCGGCGAGAGCGGCCTCACGAGCGTCAACATCCTCGCGGCGGCCGCGCACCATCAGCGCGGTCACGGAGACGGCCAAGCCACCCCAGATGATGACGATGGCGATAAGCATCACGGCGATTGCCTCTCCAGTCATCTCACTTCACCTCCTCGAGCACGTCCAGGTCCAGCGGTTGATAGTCATCGACCGGCGTGCGCCAGGGCATTGAGGTGAACACGACGGTGGCGACAGCGACGAGGAAGATGGTGCCCCAGCCGAAGACGCCCTGAAGCGCGGCTGAGTATTCGTCATAGCCATCAGTCACATAGGACCAGACATTCTGGATGAACATGTATCCCAGCAGCAGTGGGGCGATCAACGAGACGAGGATCCGCCACCATCCGCCGATCAGCCGCGTGTCGGACACCAGGTTGAGGTGTCGCTGCAGCTCCTTGAGGCGGCGCAGCACCAGGCCCAGCCCGATGCACATGACGATGGCGGATCCGACCACACCGATGTAGTTGATGTAGGCGTCGACGATATCCAGATCCCATAGGCCCGATGCGGTGCCGAACAGCAGCAGCGACAGCGCCGCACTGGGCAGTCCCGCCGCCATTGTCGCCTTGCCATTGGACCAGCCGAGCTTCTCCCCTATGGCCGGAGTCACCACCTGCAGAATGGAGATGAATGAGGTCAGCCCTGCCATGGAGAAAGATGCGAAGAACAGCACGCCGAACAGGGCGCCGCCCGGCATCTCGGAGATGACCGTAGGGAAGGTGATGAACGCCAGTCCGACCCCCTGGATGCCCTCAAGCTCGGCCACGGCCACACCCTCGACATGAGCCATGAATCCGAGCGTGGCGAACACCCCGATCCCAGCCAGGATCTCGAAGGACGAGTTGGCGAAGGCTGCGGTGAAGCCGGTGCCCACAAGGTTGGAGCGGCGCTTGAGGTAGGAGGCGTAGGTCAGCATGATGCCGAAGCCGATGGACAGGGAGAAGAAGATCTGTCCGAAGGCCGCCACCCACACGGTGTAGTCGGTCAGCCGGCTCCAGTCGGGAGTGAACAGGGTGTTGAGCCCGTCTGTTGCGCCGGGCAAGAGGATCGCCCTGACCACCAGAACGATGAACATGACTACCAGCACGGGGAGGAAGACTCTATTGGCTCGCTCCACGCCCCTGGACACTCCACGGGCGACCACGAAAATTCCGAAGGCCCACACCAGAGCCAGGGGGATTACCACTCCCAGGATGGGGATCGGCGAGTAAGCCGGTGTTGACGGATCCGCAAGGGTGGTCTGTCCGATGTAGTCGCTGAAGAATCCGGCGGCGTCATCACCCCACGCGGTGGTGAAGGAGAACAGCGTGTAGCGCAGCGCCCAGGCGACGATCACCGCGTAGTAGGTCATGATGACGAAGCAGATGAAGACCTGCCACCAGCCAAGCCATTCGAACCGCTTGGCGACACGCCGAAAGACTGCCGGGGCCGACCCGCGGAACCGGTGGCCCAACGCGTAGTCTAGGAAGAGCACGGGCAGTCCAGTGATCAGCAGAGCGACGATGTAGGGAACCATGAAGGCGCCGCCGCCGTTGTTGTAGGCCGTGCCGGGAAAGCGCCAGATATTGCCCAGACCGATCGCGGAGCCGATCGCGGCCATGAGAAATCCGAGTTGCCCGCTCCACTGCTCGCGCGGGGGCATCTGTGTGGCGGTTGAGGATCCGGGGCTCGATGGCATTAATGACCTTCCGGGTTGTCTGGAACCGGCGTGGCCGGTCGGCCGCGCGGTTGGCACAGCCCTAGAATCGCTAGGACGATAGTCGCAGCCGGAGGACTCGCCTACCACGTCCCGGCATGCGGACGGCATCGGCCTGGGACCGGGCGATCCCCTTCCCTCCAGCGGTGCCAGCGGCAAGCGCAGCCCTCAGATGTCTCGTATGAGCACCCATCGGTCCACCCCGCACCACCATTGTTGTGGGATGTGCGACACTAGCATGTTGCGCTCGCCGGGGCGCTCGGCTCGCCGAGAACTCACGGCGACACAGCATGTGTACACACTATTGAAAGGACAACCATGGCCACACCCCACATTGCCGCCGAGCCCGGCGATTTCGCCCCCGCGGTTCTTATGCCCGGAGATCCGCGGCGCGCACAGCGCATCGCCGAGACCGTCATGGACGATGCCCGGCTGGTGACAGACGTACGCGGCATGCTCGGTTTCACCGGCACCGTCAACGGCAAACCGCTGTCTGTGATGGGATCGGGCATGGGTCAGCCTTCCTTCTCCATTTATGCAACCGAGCTGTTCAATCTATACGGGGTGGAACGCATCATTCGGGTTGGCACGGCCGGAGGCATCGGCAAGCAGGTGCGTGTAGGCGACGTCGTGATTGCCACCGGTGCTCACACCGACTCGGCCATGAATCAGCTGCGCATCCCGGGTGTGAACTTCTCCGCCGTCGCGGACTTCCGTCTGGCCACTGCCGCCTACCGCGCGGGTGTCGAGGCAGGAATGGGTGAGCGGCTACACGCCGGCACCATCATCTCCCGGGACCACTTCTACTTCACGCCCGATGGACAGACCGAGCGCCTGGCGCACTACGGCACCCTGTGCGTGGAGATGGAGGCGGCTGCCCTGTACGGCGTAGCAGCCGAGTTCGGTAAGCAGGCGTTGGCGGTGCTGACAATCTCTGATCACCTACTCGACCACTCCGCGGACATGAGCTCCACCGAACGGGAGACCCGTTTCCAAGACTCTCTCGCACTGGCCTTGGCCGCGGCGCTGAGCTGACTATCGCCGTCCATCGGCGGTAGTCTGCGCTGGCCCACGCGTGCCGTCACAGGCCGATCCGGACGACGGCCCGGCCTCCGCCTATCGGTGTGTCTCGACCGGCGGAGGCCGGGTGTTGCCTTGGGAGGGGCGTGGGCCGCCTGACCGCCGTTCAGTGGGGTGATTTCCGGGCCGCCTCCGCGCTGGCCAGCGCCAGTGAAACGGCCTGGCGGGCCGCGCCGCCAGGAACTGTCAGAAGACGGATGCCCATGCGGTCCACTACTCGCCGCATGCCAACACCCATGTGCTCGGCGACTATGGTGTCAACGCGATGGTCATTCAGGAACCTGACGATTCGGGCGTGATGGGATCCCGGTGTTCCGGCATCGTGAGCGGCGTCCCAACCCACCGCGTACTCCCGCCAGGTGGTCACGATGCCGTCCACGACCGTGGCGACGGCAACCCGCGGCGCTCGCCCGAACCGGGGCTCCATGTCACCGTGCTCAGTAACGGGGATCAGGACTGTGGTCGCGGCACCGGAGGCCGGCTCAATGCTTGCCAGATTCACGGTATCCACCGTAACCCTGCGGACCTGCCGTACACGAACCGCCGCTAAGGACGTCGGCATAGACAAAGCAGTACGGATACGGCTCACTCGCTTTGGCGCCGTGCGGCCTGATATGCCGCGCCGACGATGCCTGCCGTGTTCAGCAGTTGCGCCGGGACGATCGGAGTCTTGAGAGTGAGCCTTGGAAGGAACTTCTCGTGTTTCTTAGACACTCCCCCACCGACGACGAACAGGTCAGGTGAGAACAACATTTCGACATGCGAGTAGTAGCGCTGGAGCCGCTTGGCCCACTTCTTCCAGGACAGGTCCTGGAGCTCCTTCTGTCCGGAGGACGCCCGCTTCTCTGCGTCGTAGCCGTCGATCTCCAGGTGTCCGAGCTCGGTGTTCGGCACCAGGTTGCCGTCAACGATGATGGCGGAGCCGATGCCCGTACCTAGCGTCGTCACGATCACCGTCCCCTTAACGCCCTTCGCAGCGCCAAACGCCACCTCCGCCATACCGGCGGCATCCGCGTCGTTGAGCGCAGTGACCGACCGTCCCAGACGATCCTGCATGAGCTCGTTCAGATCAACTCCCACCCAGGATTCATCCAGATTGGCCATGAACGGGACCTTACCGTGCACGATCGGAGCCGGCAGGGCTATACCCACCGGCACATTGTCGCTGATACCCAGGCCGTCGAGCACCTGCTTGCACACCTCCGCCACAGCCTGCGGCGTGGAGGGCTGCGGAGTCACGATCCTAATGCGGTCACCAATGAACTCGCCTGTGTCAAGGTCGACCCGGGCGCCTTTGATCCCCGAGCCACCGATGTCGATCCCGCATGCCACCGAAGTCATCGCTATCTCCCTCGAAGTCCAGTTCGGTACGTCGGTGAGCAGGATAACCCATCTGGTGTTGGTTGGGTGTTGGGTTGTGGGTGGGTGTGTGGTGCCGGCGGTGTCTTACTCTCCCGCCCGCCTGTGGGGGGCAGTACCATCAGCGCTGGGGGGCTTAGCTTCCGGGTTCGGTATGGGATCCGGGCGTTGCTTCCCCGCTATGACCACCGGCACCACGCATCCGCCAACAACCCCTGACCCTTGGGTGGGGTGTGGTGGTGGCTGGTGTGCTGGCTGGGTTGTGAACCGTACAGCGGATGCGCCCAACCACCCCGCCTTGTTTTGTTTCGGGGGGGTGGTTGCCTGCCACCAGGGCGTTGGCACTATTGTGGTGCGGGCCCCTAGTGGTGTGGGGTTTGTCATTGTGCGTGTTTGCCGGGGATGCTTCCCCGGTTTGTTGATCTGTTGTTGGTGGTGTCGTGCTCGGGTGTGGTTACCCAACGGCGCTACCTGCTTGCTTGCCCACCTGCTTGATTGTGGTGGGTGCTTGCCCACCTGCTTTGTTGTGGTGGGTGCTTGTGTTGTATCGGCTGTTGTTAGTACCAGTCAGCTCACAAACAGGATTCACCCCACAGGGGCTGCCTGCTTCCACATCTGGCCTATCAACCCAGTAGTCTAACTGGGAGCCTACCAAACCCCCCATGTGGGGGGTTTGCGGAGACCTCATCTTGAAGACGGTTTCCCGCTTAGATGCTTTCAGCGGTTACCCGACCCGAACGTAGCCAACCAGCCATGCACCTGGCGGTACAACTGGCACACCAGAGGTTCGTCCGTCCCGGTCCTCTCGTACTAGGGACAGCCCTTCTCAAGTCTCCAACGCGCGCAGAGGATAGGGACCGAACTGTCTCACGACGTTCTAAACCCAGCTCGCGTACCGCTTTAATGGGCGAACAGCCCAACCCTTGGGACCTGCTCCAGCCCCAGGATGCGACGAGCCGACATCGAGGTGCCAAACCATGCCGTCGATATGGACTCTTGGGCAGGATCAGCCTGTTATCCCCGGGGTACCTTTTATCCGTTGAGCGACGACCCACCCACACGGGATCGCCGGATCACTAGCTCCCACTTTCGTGCCTGCTCGACCCGTCAGTCTCACAGTCAAGCCCTCTTGTGCGCTTGCACTCAACACCTGGTTACCGACCAGGATGAGAGAACCTTTGAGCGCCTCCGTTACCTTTTAGGAGGCAACCGCCCCAGTTAAACTACCCACCAGGCACTGTCCCTAACCCGGATCACGGGCCCAGGTTCAGACGCACGCCACCATCAGAGTGGTATCCCAACAACGACTCCACAACCGCTAGCGCGACCGCTTCACAGTCTCCCACCTATCCTGCACAAACAATAGCGGACGTCAATACCAAGCTGCAGTAAAGGTCCCGGGGTCTTTCCGTCCTTCTGCGCGTAACGAGCATCTTTACTCGTAATGCAATTTCGCCGAGCTCATGGTCGAGACAGCAGAGGAGTCGTTACGCCATTCGTGCAGGTCGGAACTTACCCGACAAGGAATTTCGCTACCTTAGGATGGTTATAGTTACCACCGCCGTTTACTGGGGCTTAGACTCACCGCTTCACCCCACAAAAATGGGACTAACAGATCCTCTTAACCTTCCAGCACCGGGCAGGCGTCAGTCCGTATACATCGCCTTACAGCTTCGCACGGACCTGTGTTTTTAGTAAACAGTCGCTCCTCCCTGGTCACTGCGACCCTCACCCCTAGCCCGCACAGGGCTTCAAGGCTCGGGCCCCCCTTCTCCCGAAGTTACGGGGGCATTTTGCCGAGTTCCTTAACCATGATTCACTCGCCCGCCTGGGCATACTCTGCCCGACCACCTGTGTCGGTTTAGGGTACGGGCGGTGAAGCACCTAACGTCGAGGCTTTTCTAGGCACCACAGGATCACCCCACTATCCCCCACCAAACAAGCAGGGTCACCATCACGCCTCACCCAACCCCCCAAAAACAGGGAGGCATGGCACCCGGATTTACCTGGGCGCCGGGCCACACGCTTGAACGGGACAAGCCATAAGCCCCGCCGGGCTACCAAAGTGCGTCACCCCTGTTAACACGCTTGCCTACCAGCACGGAGGACCCCCAGACCCACCGGCCCAACCCCACCCGCACGCCCGAAAGCACACGAGCGAAGCAAAAAAGACCAGCCGGGCGTGGGTTAGCACCCGCACGTCAGCATGGGCGGTACTCCACCGGTACGGGAATATCAACCCGTCATCCATCGACTACGCCTGTCGGCCTCGCCTTAGGCCCCGACTCACCCAGGGAGGACGAACCTGCCCCTGGAACCCTTGGTCATACGGCGCCGGGGAATCCCACCCCGGTCTCGCTACTCATGCCTGCATTCTCACTCCCACGCCGTCCACCCACGGTCACCCCCGGGCTTCACCCAACGCAGGACGCTCCCCTACCACCCGCCCACCCCCTAAAACAAGGGGCAGACAGGCCCGCGGCTTCGGCGGCACGCTTAAGCCCCGCTACATTATCGGCGCACGACCACTCGACCAGTGAGCTATTACGCACTCTTTCAAGGATGGCTGCTTCTAAGCCAACCTCCTGGCTGTCACCGCGACCGCACATCCTTTCCCACTTAGCGCACACTTAGGGGCCTTAGCCGGCGATCCGGGCTGTTTCCCTCTCGACCACGAAGCTTATCCCCCGCAGTCTCACTGCCACGCTCAACCAATACGGCATTCGGAGTTTGACTGGCATCAGCAACCCTGTAAGGCCCCTCAACCAACCAGTGCTCTACCTCCGCACGGCAACACGCAACGCTGCACCTAAATGCATTTCGGGGAGAACCAGCTATCACGGAGTTTGATTGGCCTTTCACCCCTACCCACAACTCATCCCCCCCGTTTTCAACCGAGGCGGGTTCGGTCCTCCACACGCTCTTACACGCGCCTCAACCTGGCCATGGGTAGATCACCCCGCTTCGGGTCCACAACGCGCCACTAACAACGCCCAACAACATTTCAGACTCGCTTTCGCTACGACTACCCCACACGGGTTAACCTCGCGACACGCCATGACTCGCAGGCTCATTCTTCAAAAGGCACGCCACCACCCACCAACCCAAAAAAAGGGCCAGCAGACTCTGACGGCTTGCAGGCGCCCGGTTTCAGGTACTCTTTCACTCCCCTCCCGGGGTACTTTTCACCATTCCCTCACGGTACTAATCCGCTATCGGTCACCAGGAAGTATTTAGGCAGCCAGGTGGTCCTGGCAGACTCACGCAAGACTCCACGAACCCCACGCGAAAAAGGGGAAAAAACACGCCCAAGCACGCGACCAGCAGGTTCAACCTACGGGGCTATCACCCTCTACGGCTCCCCATCCCAGAGAATCCGGCTACCCACCAACCAACGCACCGGCCCACGGCAGCAGACCAAACAGACACGCCCCACAACCCCGCAGCCGCAACCCCTGCCGAGTAATCACACGACCACGGTTTAACCTAATCCGCTTTCGCTCACCACTACTCACAGAATATCCTCTCCTACGGGTACTAAGATGTTTCACTTCCCCGCGTAACCCCCCACCCCCTATCAATTCAAGGGCAGGTGACACGACACAACTCGTGCCGGGTACCCCCATTCGGAAACCCTCGGATCACAGCCCGCAAGCCGGCTCCCCGAGGCATATCGCAGGCCACCACGTCCTTCATCGGCTCCCAGTGCCAAGGCATCCACCGAACGCCCAAAACAACAACACAACCAACCAAACCAAAACACAACAACAGGCAAAACAAACAAAACAAGCAAACCACGAACAACAACAAAACCAAGCAGACAACCACAAACAACAACAAAACAAACAAACAAAAACAATGCTCGCATCCGCTATACAGTTCACAACCAACCAGCCCACAACCCCCCAACACCAGCACCCACCAAACAGCAGGAAACACCAGCACCAGAAAGGAACAAGCCACCAGGGCGCGCAGCCCCGGAACCCGACAGCATGCCACCCCCAACCCCCACCACCAAAACAGCAGGAAAGAAGAAAGCCCCACCAGACCCAAACCACCACCACACAAGCAGCAGCCCAAACCCAGCGACGTGTCCGCCTGCCCAGCCAGCACCAAACAAAACTCCCTAGAAAGGAGGTGATCCAGCCGCACCTTCCGGTACGGCTACCTTGTTACGACTTCGTCCCAATCACCAGCCCCGCCTTCGACCGCTCCCCATAAGGCCACGGGCTTCGGGCGTCACCGGCTTTCATGACGTGACGGGCGGTGTGTACAAGGCCCGAGAACGTATTCACCGCGGCGTTGCTGATCCGCGATTACTAGCGACTCCAACTTCACGGTGCCGAGTTGCAGGCACCGATCCGAACTGAGACCGGCTTTAAGGGATTCGCCCCGCCTCACGGCATCGCAACCCACTGTACCGGCCATTGTAGCATGCGTGAAGCCCAAGACATAAGGGGCATGATGATTTGACGTCATCCCCACCCTCCTCCGAGTTCACCCCGGCAGTCTCCCGCGAGTCCCCACCCGAAGTGCTGGCAACACGAGACAGGGGTTGCGCTCGTTGCGGGACTTAACCCAACATCTCACGACACGAGCTGACGACAACCATGCACCACCTGCAGGCCAGCCCAAACCACAAAAAGCAGCAAGGGAACCACCGTCTCCGGCAGCAACCAGCCCATGTCAAGCCTTGGTAAGGTTCTTCGCGTTGCATCGAATTAATCCGCATGCTCCGCCGCTTGTGCGGGCCCCCGTCAATTCCTTTGAGTTTTAGCCTTGCGACCGTACTCCCCAGGCGGGGCACTTAACGCGTTAGCTACGGCGCAGAAACCCCGGAAAAGGGCCCCCACACCCAGTGCCCACCGTTTACAGCATGGACTACCAGGGTATCTAATCCTGTTCGCTCCCCACGCTTTCGCTCCTCAGCGTCAGCAACAGCCCAGAGACCCGCCTTCGCCACCGGTGTTCCTCCTGATATCTGCGCATTCCACCGCTACACCAGGAGTTCCAGCCTCCCCTACTGCGCTCAAGCCAGCCCGTACCCACCGCAAGCCCCCAGTTAAGCCAGAGGATTTCACGGCAGACGCAACCAGCCGCCTACAAGCCCTTTACGCCCAATAATTCCGGACAACGCTCGCGCCCTACGTATTACCGCGGCTGCTGGCACGTAGTTAGCCGGCGCTTCCTAACCCGGCTACCGTCAACCCACCCACAACAAGGAGCAGGCCTTCACCACCGGAAAAAGAGGTTCACAACCCGAAGGCCTCCATCCCTCACGCGACGTCGCTGCATCAGGCTTCCGCCCATTGTGCAATATTCCCCACTGCTGCCTCCCGCAGGAGTCTGGGCCGTATCTCAGTCCCAGTGTGACCGTCCACCCTCTCAGGCCGGCTACCCGTCAAAGCCTTGGTAAGCCATCACCCCACCAACAAGCTGATAAGCCGCGAGCCCATCCCCCACCAGAACAACCAAACAGTTGAACCTATACCAACCCACCCATGCAGGCAGGCCAGACCACCCCGTATTAGCCGCCCTTTCAAGCAGTTATCCAGGAGAAGAGGGCAGGTTACTCACGTGTTACTCACCCGTTCGCCACTAACCCACCCACCAAAAAAGCAAGCAGGCCCGTTCGACTTGCATGTGTTAAGCACGCCGCCAGCGTTCGTCCTGAGCCAGGATCAAACTCTCCAAACAAAACAAAAAACCAAACAAAGAAACCAACAAAAAAACACCAACCAAACAAACAAACACGACACACTATCGAGATCCCAAACAACACACCCACCGAGTATCCACGGAGCCCTAAGGCAACCCGCCTCTTCTCGGAAGCGCCGGATGAACTTTAGCGGGTTGCACGAGCCGGGTCAAACCGGAGATCCGTGATCCCCGTCTCGCTGAGCAGCCCTTTTCAGTTTCCGGTTCCGCCTTCCGCGAGTCACCCCTCGGCCGGCGGCGAGTGAAGAATTTACGCAGCCGGCGGCCGAGGGTCAAACCGGCGGGCGGTGACAACAGCCACAGTCAGGAGGAAAGGCCTGATCTCAGGCGCATCGCGCTACCGCGAGATTGCGTCGCCCCTTGCGCACCAGCACCACACCGCCGGCGAGCAGCTGTTCTGGTGTCACCGGCGCATCCTCATCGGTGACCTTGACGTTGTTCAGGTAGGCACCGCCCGCGGCCACCGTCTTGCGCGCCGCATTACGCCCCTTCTCCAGCCCTGCGGCGACTAGGAGGTCCACGATCGTCGAGCTGCCCACCGCAAGGGGGGCAGCAGGCAGGTCCGCGGTGGCGGCGGCAAGCGTCGCCTCATCGAGCTCGTTCAGCTCCCCCCTTCCCCACAGTGCTGTAGTCGCCGCCTCAGCCTGTGCGGTTGCCTCTGAGCCATGGACCCAGGTGGTGACCTCGTGCGCCAGAACCCGCTGGGCCTGGCGTGCCTTCGGATTGGTCGCCACGCTCTGCTCCAGTCGCTCGATCTCCTCACGCCGCAGGAAGGTGAAGACCTTGAGGAAGCGAATAACGTCCGTGTCCTCCACTTGGAGCCAGAACTGGTAGAAGGCATAGGGACTTAGCATGTCCGGGTTGAGCCAGATGGCCCCGCCCTCGCTCTTGCCGAACTTGGTCCCGTCGGCCTTGGTGATCAGCGGGTTGGTCATGACGTGCACCGAGTCGCCCTCGACCTTGTGGATCAGGTCCATGCCACCCACCAGGTTGCCCCACTGGTCGTTACCACCGACCTCCAGCGTGCAGCCGTAGCGGCGGTAGAGCTCCAGGTAGTCGTTGGCCTGGAGGATCTGGTAGCTGAACTCCGTGAAGGAGATGCCCTCCTCGCTGGCCAGGCGGCGCGCCACGATGTCCTTGGACAGCATGGTCCCCATGCGGAAGTGCTTGCCGAGGTCCCGCAGGAAGTCGATCGCACTCAGCCCAGCGGTCCAGTCCAGGTTGTTGACGATGCGGGCCGGGTTGTCGCCGTCGAAGTCGAGCAGGTGCTCAAGCTGCTTCCGCAATCCCTGCGCCCATTCGGCGACCACTTCCTTGGTGTTGAGAGTCCGCTCCCCCTTGGCCCGCGGGTCTCCGATGAGCCCGGTGGCGCCACCCACCAGCGCCAGCGGATGATGGCCGGCCAGCTGCAGGTGGCGCATGACCTTGACCGCTACCAGGTGACCGTGGTGCAGGGAGGGCGCGGTCGGATCGAAGCCGCAATAGAAGGTGATCGGCCCGGCGTTCAGCGCTGCCCGCAGCGCATCGATGTCGGTGTGCTGGGCGATCAGACCCCGCCACTGCAACTCGTCCAGGATGTCGGTCACGGTCCTGTGCCTTCCCATGTTTTCTCCCGGCACATGCGGGCCGGGGCCGGGGCGGTTGCCCGGCGCGGGCTAGTCTGCCACGGCTGTGCCGCATACCAGACGAAGTGTCAGAAGAACGGGCATCCACCCTCATCCATGGCAGACCGAGACCCGCCCCCTTCTCCCCGCACCGACGCAGCGGCTACCGGGAATGCGGTCCGCCTATGCCGATCATGGGGCCGTAGGACTCCCAGCCGCCGGCAGCCCGGGCGCGCTTGCCGGCTTCGATAATCAGTCCGTGGAGGTCGACGAGCTCCCCGTGGCTGAGTCCTTCGGCATCGATGTCGGCCTCAAGCGCCCGCCGAGTGGTCTCGTAGTCACGGCCGACGGCGTAGCCGGCCTGCCGTAGCAGACGCCGCCCGTAGGCGTCGAAGATGAAACGGCGCCGGCCATAGACCATCAGCGCCGCCACATCAGCACTTTCCGGCCCAATACCGGGCAAGGACAGCAGCGCGGCGCGCAGGGCGTCGTCGCCCAGCTTCACAGCTGCCCTCCCGTCCGCGGACAGCATCCAAGCGGCGAAGGCGCGCAGCGAACGCGACTTGGCCCGCATGAAGCCGGCCGGGCGAATCAGCGCGGTCAGTTCCGCGTCGGTCAGGCGCAGCAGTTCCTCCGCTTCGAAATCGGTGGCCTCCCGAAGCAGCGCCAGGGCACGCTCGACATTCGTCCAGGACGTGTTCTGCACCAGCACGATCCCGCACACGTACTCGAAGGGGGTCTGCGCGGGCCATACCGGAGTCTCCCCCAGCGCGGCGTGCAGGAGCGTCAGTAGGTCGCGCACCGGCAGCGGGCGAAGGTCGCCGGTCATCGCCCCGCCCCCATAGGGCGGTCCCAGACCAATGAGTAGCGCCAGTAGAAGCGACGGCGCACCTGGGCCCCTGGCAGTATCCGGGCGGCCGCCGCACGAATCTCCCGCAGTGACTCGCGGGCCGGGGCCGTGGGCACGCCGATATCCCGCCGTTCACCGTGCAGCAGGCTAGCGATCCGGATGGGCGCCACGCTCAGTGCGCTCAGCGCCCAGTCCGCGGCGGAGGCGTTGGCGGCCAGCCCGACGATCAGGAGCCGCCCTCCCGGAGCCACCAATGCGGCCAGGCGCTCCAACCCCGCCTCCAGCGGCAGGTGGTGCAGGACCGCCACACAGGTGACGGTGTCGAACTCTCCAAGGTCGTCTGTCGCGCCCGGCTCCAGCACGTCTGCCTGCCGCACATCGGCTCCGGGAAGTCCTGCCAGGCGTGCGCGGGCACGACTAGCAGCGTCGGGATCGTTCTCGATCCCGATGACCTGGTCGCATACGGCCGCGAGCCGTTCCAGGAGCAGCCCCTCGCCGCAGCCCACGTCCAGGGCGCGCCCGCCGCGGCGGGCGGCGTCCGTCACGAGTTCGTCGTGGAAGGCCGCATTGTGGTTCCAGTAGCGGGGGTATGTGGGAGGGAGGGTATTCATGGTCCGGTCCTTCCTCGGCGGCGCGGCCGGGCGGGCTTGTAGGGAGAGACCGTCGGCTCACCGTCGATCCAGAAGCGCCATGGGTAGACGACACCGTCACCGCCGGGTCCGGCCACGCCGGTGCGCGGGCCGGTGCGGATGCGCCCGGGCTCGGGCCCCGTCCCCTCTTCGGGCAGCGTCAGAGCCACGCGGGAGCCCGTCGGACCGAGCCGGACGCCGTCGTCCTCCCGGGTCAGACCGAGCGCCTGACATAGCCGGGCCGGACCACGCGCCAGATCGCGGTCGGTGCGGGCGGTGGGCCGACGCCGGCGCGCCAAGTCGAGTCCGTCCGTCACCTCGCCACCGCGCAGCAGTACGGCGCGTGAGACCCCGACTGGACCACAGACGATATTCGCGCAGAAATGCATGCCGTAGGTGAAGTAGACATAGACGGTGCCGGCGGCCGCGAACATGGAGGCGTTGCGGTCGGTGCGGCCGCGGTAGGCGTGGGAGCCCGGGTCGGCCTTGCCCCGATAGGCCTCTACCTCGGTCAGGCGCACCGACACCGCCCCCTGCGGGCAGCGCGTGGTCAGCACCGCTCCGAGCAGCCGCGGAGCCACGTCAACCGGGTCGCCGGCGAGCAACCGGGCAACGTCCGCGGGTACACCTGGCGCGCCTGCGGAGTCTTCACGGGGAGAATCCGTCCCCACCGCATCCGGCCACGTCATGCGCGCCCGTCCCTATGACTCCCGGACGGTAGTCCCGCCGGCCTCGGCCCCGGGATCGGCGGGACCGTCAAGCAGCGAGCCCTCCCAGAAGAACACGCGCAGTTCGGCGGAGTGCTCGATACCGCGGGCCAACTGCTCCACCACACGCACCGGCGCAGTCCCTCCGTGGCCGGCGCGGGCGGCGACGGAGCCGGCTGCCGAGAGCACCGTGCGCACCTGCGGCGTCAGTCGCGGGTCGATGGCGGCGAAGTCCGCGTCGGTCAGCTCCCACAGCTCGATGCCGCGCTGCTCGCACGCACGCACGCAGGCACCGGAGAGCTCGTGGGCCTGACGGAAGGGAACCCCCTGCTTGACCAGCCATTCGGCGATATCGGTGGCCAGGGAGAAGCCCTGGGGCGCCAGCGCGGCCATGCGCTCGTAGTTCAGGCGCATGGTGGCGACCATGCCGGAGACTGCGGGCAGCAGTACAGCGAGCGTGTCGACGGCGTCGAAAACGGGTTCCTTGTCCTCCTGCAGGTCGCGGTTATAGGCCAGCGGCAGGGCCTTGAGGGTGGCCAGCAGACCGGCCAGGTCGCCAATGAGGCGGCCGGCCTTGCCGCGGGCGAGCTCGGCGACGTCGGGGTTCTTCTTCTGCGGCATGATGGAGGAGCCGGTGGAGAAGGAGTCGTCGAGGGTGACGAAGTCGAACTCCTTGGTGTTCCAGATGATGATCTCCTCCGCCAGGCGGGATACGTCCACGGCCGTCATGGCCAGGACGAAGGAGATCTCGGCGACCGTGTCGCGCGCGCAGGTGCCGTCAATGGAGTTCTCGCAGGCGGCGTCAAAGCCCAGGTCGGCGGCGACGGCGTCGGGGTCGAGTCCGAGCGTGTTGCCGGCCAGTGCGCCCGAGCCGTAGGGACTGACGGCGGCGCGCGCGTCCCAGTCCTGCAGCCGCTCGACGTCTCGCATCAGTGGCCAGGCGTGGGCCAGTAGCTGGTGAGCCACCAGCACCGGCTGGGCGTGCTGCATGTGGGTGCGGCCGGGCATGATGGCCTCGCCTGCGGCGGCCGCCTGGTCGATCAGAGCGTCAACGACGTCGAGCACGAGTCCAGCCAGGTGGCGGGCCTGGTCGCGCAGGTACATGCGGATCAGGGTGGCAATCTGGTCGTTGCGGGAGCGGCCCGCGCGTAGCCTGCCTCCCAGCTCCTGACCGGCGCGCTCCAAAAGTCCGCGTTCAAGCGCCGTATGCACGTCCTCGTCCGCGGGTGTCGGGGCGAAGGCGCCGGAGACGACGTCGTCCTCCAACCGGTCCAGGGCGGCAAGCATGCCCTCCAGCTGGGCGGCGTCGAGCAGTCCGGCGGTGTGCAGGGCGCGGGCGTGCGCACGCGACCCGGCGATATCGTAGCGGGCCAGGCGCCAGTCGAAGTGGGTGGAGACCGACAGGGCTGCCAGGGCGTCGGCGGGGCCGCCTGTGAAGCGGCCGCCCCACAGGCTTATGCCAGCAGGGGCCTCGGGAGCTTCCGAAGCGGACGGGGATGGGCGCGGCTGACTCGTCATGGTCCCCATCATGACGCATCGTTAGGGTATTACGGCACCTGGCCCGATGCCCGGACGTAGGTGAGGAGGCCGGTCTCCGACCCGCCGCCGGGGTCGGGGCGGCTTCATAGGCTCAGGTGCGCACAGTTGTTCCGCGGCCGATAGCGGCATCGTTCTCGCTGCGGTTGCGCTCATAAATACGGTGCAGCCCCAGCCAGGTACCCAGGGCGCAAACAAGCACCCAGTTGCCCTCGCTCAGCAGCCGGGACTCGGTGAAGGACTGCACGGTCATCGCCGTCATCAGCAGGGCGGGCAGCAGCACCGAGGCATCGGAGTCAATGTTGTGCAGCGCCAACCGGAAGGAGCGATACAGAAGCAGTACGACCAGAACAACGACTAGCGCAGCCCCGACAACACCGGTCTGGAACAGCGCTTCTATATAGGCGTTGTGGGCGCTCATGGTGGGGGTGCCATCTGGGCGTATCACAAGAGTGGCGAATAACGGCAGCCACGGCACCCAATACATGATCCAACCCCACCCCAGGATGGTGTGATCCTCCCACAACTCCAGAACCCGCTGCCAGATCTCCCAGCGTCCCGACATGTCCGTGCTGCGCCCCAGCACTGCAGTCACCTGTGAGTGTTGACCGATCGCCAGGGCGATGAGCGCCACCCCCAGGGCCATCGCCGTCGTCAGCACCGCCGGACGCAGCCGGGGCTGCACGCGCCGCACCAACCACAGCAGCAGGCACACGGCAACGCATACGATCAGGGCCACGGAAACGGTCGCCGACCCGGCGAGCACCAGCACGAGCAGGGACAGTGACGTCCAGATAACCAGCCCCGGCAGCCGCAACCGACGGTCGGCGCGACGCACCACCACGCATAGAAGTGTGAGCAGCGCGATGAAGGCCAACGGGTTGCGGTTACCGACAATGCCCTGAATCGGTCCGCCGTTGAACAGATCCCCGTTGACCCAGTAGTAGGAGATCGGCACCTCATCCCAGTCCCGCATGTACAGGGGTATGAGCGGATGCCGCAGTACCAGCGCCACCCAGACCTCCAGCAGCAGGCTCAGCACGAGAGTCGCTTCAAGGGCGCGGCTGAGGGCGTCGGTCAGTTGCCTCAGCGAAAGCCCACAGGCCAGGAGCACACCGGTGGCGCTGGTGGCGACCATCAACAGTGCCGCCAGAGCCGTTTCGCTGCGATACTGGGACCATATGACGCTTAGCACACAGACGAGGACATAAGCGGAGGTCACCGGAGGCAGGGCCCGCCAGGGCACGCGGTGCCCCTCATGTATGAACACTGCCAAGAGCGCGAGTCCACTGAGCGCGGCGAGCAGGCCGAATGCCCACCATCCGACGAGATCGCGCACCCCCTGACCGGAGAAGGTCAGAAAGAAGGCCCAGGTTCCCAGGGCGGGTAGCAGCGGGCGCCGTGAACCGCGGACGATCTCACGTCCGCGAACCCGATCATCGGTTGACGCGCTCCTCACCGGTGGTCTCCTCCCCATACAAGTGGTCGGCTCCTCGGTACGGTGAGCCGACCACTTGTACCGATCTCGACGGTTATATCAACCGATCTCGGTGTTAGAAGGTCATACCCTGGCCCACGCGCACGTCGCGCGCGGCCGCCAACTTGGACTGCATGCCGTAGATCTCAATGAAACCTCGCGAGGAGGACTGGTCGAAGGTGTCGCCGGTCTCATAGGTCGCCAGGTTGAAGTCATACAGGCCCGTATCGGTGCGGCGCCCGTCGACGGTGGCCCGGCCGCCGTGCAGCACCATGCGGATATCACCGGTGACGTACCTCTGGGTGTCTTCAATGAAGGCGTCCATGGAGCGCTTGAGCGGGGAGTACCACTGGGCCTCGTACACCAGATCGGCCCAGACTTGTTCCATTTGCCGCTTGTACCTGCGCTGGAGCCGCTCCAGGGTGACGGCCTCCAGCGCCTGGTGCGCCTCAATGAGCGCCACCGCCCCGGGCGCCTCGTAGATCTCCCGGGACTTGATACCCACCAGCCGGTCCTCGACCAAGTCGATACGACCCACACCCTGGGCCCCGGCACGGCGGTTGAGCTCCTGCACCGCCTGCAGGGGGGTGACCGGCTTGCCGTCGATGGCGGTGGGCACGCCCTGTTCGAAGTGGATTATGACCTCATCGGGCAGCGGCGGGTAGGTGGGATCGTCGGTGTAGACGTAGACGTCCTTAGTGGGGGCGTTCCACAGGTCCTCCAGAAATCCAGTCTCGATGGCGCGGCCCCACACGTTCTGGTCGATGGAGAAGGGATTGTGCTTCGTGGTCTCGATCGGCAGGTCGTGCTTCTCGGCGTACTCGATGGCGACATCCCGGGTCAGGGCCAGATCCCGCACCGGGGACAGACAGTTCATGTCTGGGGCCATGGAGGTGATGGCGACTTCGAAACGCACCTGGTCGTTGCCCTTACCAGTGCAACCATGGGCAACAGTGCTAGCGCCGAACTCGCGGGCGGCCCGCACCAGGTGCTTGGCAATCACCGGGCGCGACAGGGCGGACACCAGGGGATACTTGCCCTCGTACAACGCATTGGCCTTCAGGGCCGGCATGCAGTATTCGGAGGCGAATTCGTCCTTCGCGTCCGCCACATAGGCCTCAACGGCGCCGCAATCAAGGGCGCGCTGGCGGATAACCTCCAGATCCTCGCCTCCCTGGCCGACATCCACGGCTACGGTGACAACCTCTCGGCCGGTCTGCTCGCCGATCCAACCGATGGCGACGGAGGTGTCCAGGCCCCCGGAGTAGGCGAGAACGACGCGGTCCTGGTGCTTGCTCATATGCGTTGTGATTCTTTCTCTGTGGTGTCTGAGTGGGACAGATACTGGTTGGGTTACTGGTAGGGAGTGCTCAGCCGCGCGAACCGGGGTCGGCCAGGGCAAGCAGGTGAGCAGCGACCTCGGCGGCCATCGCCTCGGAACGGGTGATGACCAGAACGGTGTCGTCCCCGGCGATGCAGCCGAGGACGCCGGGCAGCATGGCGTCGTCCACGGCGCTGGCCAGCAATTGAGCCGCCCCGGCGGGGGTGCGCAGGACCAGCTGATTTCCGGCCCATTCGGCGGTGACCACCAGGTCGGCGCACCAACGGGCCAGGCGGGCGCTGGTGTGGTCGGACAGAGGATCGGCGCCCACTCCATTGGGCGGCATCTGGCCGGGCGCGCCGGCCTCAGGTATGGCGTACACCTGCGTGCCGCCCGTAGAACGGACCTTGGTGGCACGCAATTCCACCAGATCACGGGAGAGCGTGGCCTGGGTTGCGGTTACCCCGTGGCGGGCCAGGGCGTCGCGCAACTCCGCCTGGGAACGGATGCGTTCGTGGCCCAGGATCTTAGTGATCAGGGCGTGCCGGGCCGCCTTGGTCGCGGGTGCCGTCGCCCCGGAATCAGAGGCCTGGACGTCTACGCGGGCGCTCATGCTGCCGCCCGTCCAGCCAGGACGTCGGCAAGCTCTCGGGTGAAGGCGTCGGCGTCGGCGTCGGACAGGATAAAGGGCGGTGCCAGCCGGAGCGTGTCCGGGCGGGGAGCGTTGACGATGAACCCGCGCCGGTCCAGCTCGGAGGCGACCTCGGGCGCCGGACCCACGGAATCAGCCAGGCCGATGCCGCGTAGCAGGCCGGCTCCGCGCACCTCGGTGACCCCGGGAACGGCCGCAAGTTCAGTGGCCCACCGGTCGCCGAGCGCGGTCACTCGCTCAAGCAGGCCATCGGTCTCGATGGTCTCGATCACTGCCAGAGCTGCCTTCGCGGCCACAGGATTGCCGCCGAAGGTGGTGCCGTGCTGGCCCGGGCCAAGCAGCTCGGCCGCCGCTCCGGTCGCCACCGCGGCACCGATCGGCATGCCGCCGCCAAGCCCCTTGGCGAGAGTGACGACGTCCGGGACGACGTCCGGAGCGAGCAGGTGATGGGCCATCCAGGCGCCCGTGCGCCCCATGCCGGTCTGTACCTCATCGATTATGAGTAGTGCACCCGCGGCCGAGGTCAGTTCACGGGCGGCCTCCAGATACCCGGCCGGTAGCGGACGCACGCCGGCCTCACCCTGGATGGGTTCAACGAATAGCGCGGCCACATCCGTCCCCAGTGCGCTGCGTAGGGCGTCGACGTCGCCGGCGGGGAGGAACTCCACCCCGCCCGGCAGGGGTTCGAAGGGCTCACGGTAGGCGGCCTTGTGGGTCAATGCCAGCGCCCCTATGGTGCGGCCGTGGAAGGCCTCCTCAAGGGCGAGTATGCGCGGGCGGGAGGGGCCGCCGTGTCGACGCGCGATCTTGAAGGCCGCCTCATTGGCCTCCGTGCCGGAGTTGGCCAAGAAGGCTCGTGCGAACTGGGGTTCCACTGGGAACACCAGATCTGCCAGGACCTCGGCCAAGGTGACCTGGGCCGGGGAGGTGAACAGGTTGGAGATGTGTCCCAGGGTGTTCAGCTGTTCGGTGATGGCGGCAACCAGGGCCGGATGGGCATGCCCCAGGCAGTTGACGGCGATGCCGGCGAGCAGATCAATGAGCTCATTTCCGTCGACGTCCCAGACATGGGTGCCCTCGCCACGCACCAGCACGCGCCCAGGCGTGCCGAAGGTGTTCATGACAGCGCCTGCATACAGCGCTCTCCAGGCCGTGTTCCAACTCACGTTGGAACCGGCTGTGGAAGCTGTGGGATGTTTACTCATATCGTGGCGCCGCCTTTCGTGCGCGATTGCGGAATGACGTCGGGGTGGACGACGGTACCCACGCCGTCGTCGGTGACGATCTCCAGCAGCATGGAATGGGGCTGACGGCCGTCGACGACGTGTGCCTGGCCGACACCGCCGCGCACCGCCCGCAGGCAGGCCTCCATCTTGGGGATCATGCCGCTGGACAGCTCGGGCAGGAGTGCCTCGAGGGCATCGGCCCCGATGCGGGAAACCAGGGAGCCCTTATCGGGCCAGTTGGAGTACAGGCCCTCAACATCGGTGAGCATGATGAGTTTCTGCGCCTTCAGGGCCACGGCGAGGGAAGCCGCCGCGGTGTCGGCGTTAATGTTGAGCACCGTCGTTGAGTCGGCCACCAGCGGGGCCACTGAGGAGACCACCGGAATGCGCCCCTGGTCGAGCAGTTCTATCACCGAGCGGGGGTCCACCTCGACCACGTCGCCGACCAGGCCGATGTCGACGCGCTCGCCATCCACGGTGGCCAGGCGCTGCCGGGCACGCAGCAGTCCCCCATCCTCTCCGGAGATACCGACGGCGGCGGAACCGTACTCGTTGAGGAGGCTGACCAGTTCACGCTGCACCCCGCCGGTGAGCACCATGCGCACCACGTCCATCACCTCGGGGGTGGTCACGCGCAGGCCGCCCTTGAACTCGGAGGTGATGCCGAGGCGGGCCAGCATGGCGCTGATCTGGGGACCGCCGCCGTGCACCACCACGGGGCGCAGCCCGACCTGGTGTAGAAACAGTATGTCCGCGGCGAAGGCACGTTTAAGGGAGTCATCAACCATGGCGTTGCCGCCATATTTGACGACGATTGTGGCGCCCTTGTAGGCGCGCAGCCAGGGCATGGCCTCCAGCAGGACGGAGGCCTTCTGCGGCGGGGTCAGGTGATCGGTGGGTGATTCGGTGCTCATGTGGTGTAGTCCGCGTTGATGGTGACGTAGCCGTGGGTGAGGTCGTTGGTCCAGACGGTGGCGGAGGCGTCACCCGCGCTCAACTCAATGTCGATGCGAGTCTCACGAGGGGTCATGTCCACCATGGAGCGGTCCTCGCCGAGGGCGCCATGCCGGTAGATGGTCACCCCGTTAATGGCGACGTCGACCTCATCGGGATTGAAGGGGCACACCGCCTCGGGGACAGTGCCGAGCTGGGCGACGACACGCCCCCAGTTCGGGTCCTCACCGGCGATGGCGCATTTGAGCAGGTTGGAGGCGGACACGGTGCGGGCCGCGGCCTCCGCCGCAGCCTCCGTGACCGCGCCGGTGACGGTGATGGCGATGTCGTGGGTGGCGCCCTCCGCATCGGCCACCAGCCGGCGCCCGAGCCGGGTCAGCAGCTCCTGGACAGCACCAAAGAACACGTCTGCCGCGGGTTCCCTGCCGGATGCGCCGGAGGCCAGGAGCAGGACGGTGTCATTGGTGGACATGCAGCCGTCGGAGTTAATGCGGCCCACGGTGCGTGCAGCCGCACAAGACAGCGCCCGGTGGGCGGTGTCGGCGCCGATGACGGCGTCGGTGGTGATAACGCACAGCATGGTGGCCATGCCCGGTGCGAGCATGCCCACACCCTTGATCATGCCGCCGATGCTCCAGCCGTCCAGGTGAAGGGAATCCTCCTTGGAAACGGTGTCGGTGGTCATGATCGCGGTCGCCGCCGCGCGGCCGGCCTGCGGGGTGTCGGCCAGCTCGCGCACCGCCTTGGCGGCACCCGCTTCCAGTGCCGGCATGTCCAGCGGCACACCGATGACGCCGGTCGAGCAGACCAGCACCGAGTCAGCCCCAAGGCCCGGGCGGTCCTCGCCAAGCAATTCGGCCACATGGGCCGCAGTGGCGGCGGTGTCGGTGGCGCCCCGGGGTCCGGTGCAGGCGTTGGCGGAACCGGAATTGAGGATGACGGCGCGGGCAGATCCCGCCGCTCCGCCGTCACCCGCCAGCACACGACGGCACCATTGCACGGGGGCGGCGACGACCCGATTGGTGGTGAACACGCCGGCGGCCACGTCCAGCGGCCCGTCGTTGACAACCAGGGCCAGATCAGGTTTGCCGGACTCTTTCAGGCCGGCGTGAATGCCGGCGGCCCGGAAGCCGGAGGCGGCAGTGACACTCATGGGGCGACTCCTTCCTTGATAACCCCGGTGGTCTCGGATAGCCCGAGGCATAGATTCAGCGATTGGATCGCCGCCGAGGCGGTGCCCTTGCCGAGATTGTCAATGGCGCAGATCATCACTGCGGTGCCGGCGCCGGCGTCATAGGCGACCTGCACAGTGGCCAGGCCGGTCCCTGCCACGGCGCCGGTTACGGGCCACACACCCTCGGGCAGCAGGTGGATCAGCGGCTCACCGGCGCCGGTGGTGCCGTAGACGCGCTGCCAGGTCTCGCGCAGCACGGCATCGGGATTTGCGGCGGCGCGCACTTCAGCGGTGACCGGGGCGGTCACGGTGGCGAGTATGCCGCGGCTCATGGGCACCAGCACCGGAGTGAAGGACAGGTGGACGGCACCGGGCGCAGCGCCAGCTACCTGGAGATTCTGGATGATCTCGGGAATGTGGCGGTGGGTGCCGCCGACTGCGTAGGGCTGGGCGGAGCCAAGAGCCTCAGAGGCGGTCAGATGGGGCTTGAGGACCTTGCCGGCGCCGGAGTAGCCGACAGCCAAGACCGCGTTGATCCTGCCGGGATCAATGAGTTCGGCGGCAATGCCAGGCTGGGCGGCGAGCGTAACAGCGGTGACATTGCATCCAGGGACGGCAATGCGGCCGGCTGAGGCGAGCTCGGCACGCTGGGCGAGAGCCTCAGACTCGCCGGCATGCAGTAGTTCGGGCATGCCGTAGGTCCAGGCGCCGGCATACTCCGTTCCGTAGAAGCTGTTCCACGCCTCGGCGTCGGTCAGCCGATGGTCGGCACCACAGTCAATGAGGATGGGTGTCCTGCCGGGCGCCTCCTCGAGGGCTGCGGTAATAGCTCCGGAAACCCCATGTGGTAGCGCCAACAACACAATGTCATGTCCGGCCAGGTGTGCGACGTCCGTCGGGGTGACCTCTCGGTCGGCCAGGGCGAGCAGGTGCGGATGGTGCTGGCCCAGGCGCGTACCGGCCGAGGAACTGCCCGTCACGGCACCGATCTCAATATTCGGGTGTGCGGATAGGAGGCGCAGAACCTCTCCACCGGCGTATCCGGTCGCACCCGCGACCGCTGCTGTCCATGTCACGCGATAACAATACATCGAACTGGATAGATATACACATCCAGTAATTGCTCATACAGGGTCGGATTACTCACAGCCCGTGCGCGCACTCGCATTGCGGCGGCCCACCGGCCACATACCTCATGCGGACGCTGCGAGCGCGGCGGTGATGGAACCGGCCCAGGCGCGCACGGCATCCAGATCCAGGAAGTCGCCTTCGGAGGCACCGCCCATGCGAGCAATCGAACGTTCACGCAGGGACAGATCCGCGGGGTTAAAGCGGCCGGCGAAGGTCACATGGTCCTTAGTGTCGATTGACAGCAGCACCGGACCGATGCGGTGCGGGTCGGAGATCTTGCCCTTGGGCAGTCCGGACAGTCCCACCGAAAAGGCCCAAACCGGACGTGAACGCAACTGTTCACGGAAACGCTCGGTGAAGTCGATGGCCTGCGGCGTCCAGCGCGTCATGTAAACGGCGCTCCCCAGCACGAAGGCGTCATAACCAGCAATGTCGGCGACGTCCTCGGGACGGGCCTGATCGACGTCGTGCCCGGCGGCGCGCAGCTCCTGCGCGATGACCGCTCCGACCTCGTCGGTGGAGCCGTGTCGGGAGGATGAGGTGAGCAGGATTCTCATGGCGCCAGTATCACCGGCTGTAGCCGGTTTCGGCAGCCGGTCAGGCCTCCTGGGAGGCAAGCGTGACCACCTCCACAATCAGGCACGCAGTTCGGCCCCCAGACGCTTGGCGGCGCGCTTGACCACGCGCTTACGCACCGCAGCGGTCTCCGCGGCGGTCAGCGTGCGGTCGGCGGCGCGCAGGCGCAGGGAGAAGGCCAGCGACTTGCGTCCCTCCCCCAGCTGCGGGCCGCGGAAGACGTCGAATAGCCGTACTTCCTCGGCCAGGTCCCCGGCGGCCTCACACACCACCTGCTCAACCGCAGCCGCGGGGACGGACTCGTCAACGACGAGGGCGACATCCTCCTTGGCAGCCGGGAAGGTGGACACGGGGCGCACCTGGAGGACGCCGGCATCGGCGACGGCCGCCAGCAGCGGCTCCAAGTCGATCTCGACGGCGCAGGCGCGCGGCGGCAGCCCAAAGCTGCGGGCCACGCGCGGATGCAGTTCGCCGGCGTAGGCGATCAGGACTCCGGGCACCAACTCGCGGCCCTGCCGGATCGCGGGCAGCCGTACCTCGGCGGTGCGGCCCGGGTGCCAGGGGGCGTAGGGCGTCTGCGGGGTGCCGACCTCGACGTCCACACCGAGCGCGGCCGCCACGGTACGCGCCATCTGAATGGCGTCTGCCCAGTCCCGGGGGCGGGCGGCGCCCAGTACTCCGGCGCGCTCCCGGTCTCCGGCCAGCACGATGCCCACATGCGTGGGCTGGGTCGGGATGCCGGCGTTCAGCGCCGCGATCTCGGCGTCGGAGGGGCGACGATCCACCCCGGGGATCGGAGCCGGCACGGTGCCTGCCGGGTGGGTGACGGAGCCGATCTCGAAAACCGCGACATCGTCCAGGCCCCGGGAGACATTGCGGCGGGCAACCTCCAACAGGGAGTCCAGCACACTGGTGCGCAGCAGCGGGGCGTCATCGGCGAGCGGGTTCGCCAGGCGCACCGCCGCTCGGCGCGGATCGTCGGCGGGCAGCTCGAGCCTGTCGTGCACGTCACCGATGAACGGGTAGGACAGCACCTGGGTGAACCCGGCATCGACCAGAGCGCGCACGACGTCACGCCGGGCCCGCTGCCGGACGGTCAGGCCCGTGCCCGCCGGCGCCACCGGCATGATAGAGGCGATGTTGTCGTATCCGTCCAGCCGGGCGATCTCCTCGGCGAAGTGGGCGGCGCCCACCAGGTCCGGCCGCCAGGTGGGCGGGGTGACCGCAAGCAGTTCCCCGCCATCGGCAGTGGTGCCGGCTGGCTGGACCGTACAGCCGATGGCGCGCAACAGCTCGGTGACGCGGGCGGTGCCGTAGGCGACGCCGGTCAGGCGCTGCGCGGCGTCGGCGCGAATGGTCAGCGGCGCCGGCGCGACCGTTCGGTTGACGTCGGTGGCGACGGCATCCGCCGTGCCGCCACCGTAGCGGACCAGCAGGTCGACGGCGCGCTGCGCGGCCACGGGCGCCAACTCGGTGTCCACGCCGCGCTCGTTGCGTTTGGAGGACTCGGTGGACAGCTTGTGGCGGCGGGCGGAGCGAGCGATAGACACGGCGTCGAAGTGGGCGGCCTCAATGAGCACGTCGGTGGTCTCGGCATCTATCTCCGTCTCGGCGCCGCCGAAGACGCCCGCCAGCACCAGGGCGCGCGAGCCCTCTCCGGCCGGGGAGTCGCAAATTAGCAGGTCCTCACCGTCCAGGGTGCGGGTGACCTCATCAAGGAAGGTGAGGGTCTCCCCCGCTCGGGCGCGGCGCACCACGATCGGGGCTGCCAGCTTGTTCAGATCGAAGGCGTGCAGGGGTTGGCCCAGGTCCAGCATCACGTAATTGGTCACGTCCACGGCCAGGCTGATCGGGCGCATTCCGGCGGCGCTCAGGCGGTCCTGCATCCACTTCGGGGAGGCGGCACCGGGGTTGATGCCGCGCACCACCCGGGCCACGTAGCGGTCCACGCCGGGGCGCCCGTGAATGGGGGCGGTGTCCTCGGCGAAGCGGACGGGGAAGCCGTCTTCACCGGCGGGGGCGACCCCCTGCGGGAAGAGTTCGGGGTTGCCGCCGTCGGCAGGGTCGGTGAAGGAGGCACCGGTGGCGTGGGAGTACTCGCGGGCGACGCCGCGCATGGAGAAGCAGTAGCCGCGGTCCGGAGTGATGTTGATCTCCAGGACCTCCTCCCCCAGACCGAGCAGGCCGATCGCGTCGGTGCCCGGGGTCGGAATGGCCTCACCATCCCGACCCCGGGCCGCCAGCCAGCGCTCGAGCACGATGATGCCGGAGTGGTCGTTGCCAATGCCGAGCTCGCGCTCGGAGCAGATCATGCCGTCGGAGATGTGCCCATATGTCTTGCGGGCGGCGATGGCGAAGTCGCCGGGCAGGACCGCGCCGGGCAAGGACACCACCACGTGGTCGCCGGCCTCGAAGTTATGGGCGCCGCAGACGATGCCGCGGCTGGGCAGCTCGGAGGGCTCCTTGCCGGTGCCGGGGGCGTCGTTGTACTGACCGACGTCGACGCGGCAGTAGTTGATGGTCTTGCCGTTCTTCTGCTCCTCGGCCTCCCGCGTCAGCACCCGGCCGACGACGAGGGGGCCGGTTACGGCGGGGGGAACGATGCGCTCCTCCTCCAGGCCGACCTTGACGAGGTCGGCGGCCAGTTCGGCCGCGGTTGCGCCAACAGGAACGTCGACGTGCTCGCGCAGCCACTCGATCGGGACGTAAGGCATGTCAGTTTCCCCTTCCGGTGGTGCCGAACTGCTGAGAGAAGCGGATGTCCCCCTCGACAATGTCGTACATGTCTGCGATGCCGTGGCGCAGCATGAGGGTGCGCTCCAGGCCCATGCCGAAGGCGAAGCCGGTGTAGACCTCCGGGTCGACGCCGCAGGCGCGCAGCACATTGGGGTTGACCATGCCGCAGCCGCACCACTCGATCCAGCCGGCCCCGCCCTTCTTCTGCGGGAACCACAGATCCATCTCCGCGCTGGGCTCGGTGAAGGGGAAGAATGAGGGACGCAGGCGGGTACGTGCCTCGGGGCCGAACATGACACGGGCAACGTGGTCCAGCGTGCCCTTTAGATGTGCCATTGTCAGGCCCTTGTCCACCGCCAGGCCCTCGACCTGGTGGAAGACCGGGGTGTGGGTCTGGTCGAGCTCATCAGAGCGGAACACCTTGCCTGGGCAGGCCACGTAGATCGGCGGGGCCTGCTCCAGCATCACGTGCGCCTGCACGGGCGAGGTGTGGGTGCGCAGCACCAGGTTCGCCGTGGCCCCGGGAGCTCCGCCCACGGAGGCGCCGTCGATGTAGAAGGTGTCCTGCATCTGGCGGGCGGGGTGGTCGGCATCGAAGTTGAGGGCATCGAAGTCGAACCACTCGTGCTCGACCTCCGGGCCCTCGGCGATGGACCAGCCCATGGCGGTGAACAAGTCGGAGACCTCGTCGACCAGAACATCCAGGGGGTGGCGGGCACCGGCGGGAGTGCGGTCGGTTGGGACGGTAACGTCGACTGCCTCGGTGGCCAGCATCGTCGCCTCGGCCTCGGCCTCGAGCACCTGCTGGCGCTCAGCCAGGGCAGCGGAGATGCGGCCACGAGCGCCGCCGAGCAGCTTGCCGGCGGCGGCCTTGGCGTCACGGTCGGGCAGCCGGCCGATCTCCCGATTGGCCAGGGCCAGCGCGGAGGCGTCGCCAGCGTAGGTCAGGCGCACCTCCTTCAGCTCGGCCAGGTCGCCGGCGGCGGCGATAGCGGTCAGGGCCTGTTCGACCAGGTTATTGACGCCGGCCTCGTCCGTTGGCGAGAGGGCGCCGGGGGCGTCAGTCATATGCGGTTGCCTTCCACCAGTTGAGTCGGGTTCTCTCCGGGGTCAGATTAGTCCGCGTCGCGCGAGCGCCCGAAATCGTCTCAGATGCGCGCCTGGGGCGTATCCCGCCCGTGGGCGGTGCGCAACGTGTTATGCGGACACGTACGCGGGCGGGTCTTGACGGTGACGTTACGTCACCTGTTGGGATGTGTGCATGCGCATCAAGGAGATGGCCGATCTGGCCGGCACCACCCCACGGGCGGTGCGTCACTATCACCGCTTGGGGCTGCTGCCGGTGCCACCGACGGTGCGCGGGCGGCGGGAATACGGCGTGGCGCACCTGGCCCGGCTCATGCGGATCCGTTGGCTGGCCGACGGCGGGCTACCCCTGGCGCAGATCGCCGAGGTACTCGCGCAGGATCCGGGCGGCGCCGACCGCGAGGCGGTGCTGCACAACCTGCGAGCCACCCGCGGCACGGTTATCGCACGTCGCCGCGAGCTGCAGGCGCAGGAGGCCCGCATCGACGAGCTGATCGCCCGGGTCCAGGACGGTGAGGGACTCGAGCCCATCCCCCAGCTGCTGGTGCGCTTCTACGACGCCGTGCAGGAACGGCTTGAGGAGGAGGGACTCAATGCCCGCGGGCTGCGGGCCGAGCGGCAGGTGGTGACGGCACTGGCCGCCCTGGGACTGGTCCCCGAGAGCATCGGCGCCTTCCTGGCCGAGCTGGATGGCGCCGAGTGGGAGGCGGGTGTGCGCATCTACACCCAGATCGCCCGCCTGGAGCAGCTGCGCGGAGAGGACGCCCGCACCGCGGCCCTCGACCTGGCCGAGGAGACCTGGGAGTACACCCTCCGGCACCGCCGTACGGCGCTGGCCGCATTCGCCGACTTTCCGACCGGGTCGCCGGGGCGCACCACCTGGCGACTGACCCAGATGATCACCAACGCCTACACCGGACCGGCACAGCACCTGTACCTCGATCGCTTCCTGGAACTGCTCATGGCGGACCCGGAGTTCGCCGTCGTCATTCGGCGTCTGGCCGGTGACGAGCCCGCGTTGTAAGCAGCTTCTGCTCCAAACCGTCCCTGATCCCGATTCCATTTACCGCACCCCCATGAAAGGACACCACTGATGACACCACACGAAGACAGTGGCCGCGCCGGCGTCGGGGCCACAAATCCGACCGGCACCGACGCTCCGATCCAGGTGCAGGGCCTGGTTAAGCGCTTCGGGCGCTTCACCGCCCTGGACGGGCTGGACCTGGAGGTCGCCGCCGGTCAGGTGCACGGCTTCCTCGGCCCGAACGGGGCGGGAAAGTCCACAACCATCCGCACCCTGCTCGGCCTGTACCACCCCGACGGCGGCAGGGTGCGCGTGCTGGGGCGCGACCCGCGGCGCGAGGCGCCTCGAATCAACCGGGAGGTGTCATACGTGGCCGGGGATGTGGCACTGTGGCCGAATCTGACCGGTGGACAGGCGCTCGACGCCCTGGCGGGTCTGCGCGGCAGGCGGGACCGCGCCCGGGAGGAGGAGTTGATCGAGCGCTTCGCCCTGGACCCGAGCAAGAAGGTGCGCACCTACTCCAAGGGCAACCGGCAGAAGGTGGCGCTGGTGGCGGCGCTGGCCGCACCTACCAGCCTGCTGATTCTCGATGAGCCGACCAGTGGCCTGGACCCGCTGATGGAGCAGGTCTTCATGGATGAGGTGACCCGGGCCGCGGCCCAGGGGCGCACCGTGCTGTTGTCCAGTCACATCTTCGCCGAGGTGCAGCGCCTGTGCAGCGCCGTGACGATCATCAAGGACGGGCGTGTGGTGGAGCAGGGCGACCTGACCCGGCTGCAGCAGCTGGCCCGTACCCAGATCGAGGTCGGCGGCAACGCGGATCTGCTGCGCGGCATAGCCGCGTCGCTGCCGCAGCTGGAGGACGATCTGTCTGTGGAGGACGGCCGCCTGAGTGTGCAGGTGGGTTCCGCCCGGGTTCCCCAGGTACTGGCCGCCGTCGCCGCGCAGGGAGCCACCGACGTGATCTGCCGGCCGGCGAGCCTGGAGGACCTGTTCCTGCGTCACTACGAGGAGGTGCGCGGATGAGCGCCCACGACCAGCTGCGCGGTCTGGGCCGCGCGCTGAGGCTGACCGCCCGGAGGCTGCGCATTCAGGCGCTCGCCTGGATCCTGCCCCTATGGCTGGGCATGGCGTCCTTCGCGCCGGCCTACCAGGACGCCTACTTTTCCGAAGCCGGTGGCGCCGGTGGTGCGGGCGGCAATGCCGTGGTCGAGGCGCTGCGGGCCTCCCCGGGCACGCGCCTGCTGTACGGCGAGCTACCCGACCCGGGCACCATCGGCCAGCTGGTGCAGTGGGAGGGAGGCACCTACCTGCTGGTGTGCACCGCGCTGATGACAGTGCTGCTGACCTGCCGCCTGTTGCGCGCGGATGAGGACGAGGGCCTGACCGAGCTGTTGCGGGACACTGGCACCGGTAGGTGGGTGCCCTTCCTCGCCCCGGTACTGGTGATCTGGGCGGCGATCGGCGTCCTGGCCGTCTTGGTGGGCGGCACACTCGCGGCCGAGGCCACGCAGATCGAGGGGCTCACCGCACCGGGCGCCTGGGCAATGGCAGGAGTGACCGCGATCGTCGGCTGGGGTTTCGCGGGGCTGGCCGCCGTGGTCTGCCAGTTGGCGCGCAGCGCCGCCGGCGCCCGGCCCCTGGCACTGGCATGCGTCGGGGTTACCTTTATGCTGCGGGTGGCGGCCGATGAATCCGGTGTCGCCTGGTTGCGGTGGCTCACCCCGTTGGGCTGGCGCGACCTGGTCGCCCCCTACACCGACAACAACCCCCTACCACTGGCCATATGCACCGCAATATGCGGGGCACTAGCGGCAATAGCCGGAACCCTGTACGCCCACCGGGAGTATGCCGACGGCTACCTGCCCGACCGAGCCACCAGCACGCGCCGCTGGCGAATCCACGGCTACGCCGACCTACTCGCGCGCCTATCCACACGCACAACCCTGGCATGGACCGCGGCAATTGCCTGCTTCTCCGCACTATTCGGCTCTATGACCGAGGGCATCCTGGACATGATGCGGGACGCTCGCATCGCCGAATACGTGGACATGCTGGTACAGGCCGGCGCCGACATGATGGAACAGTTCATGTCGTTGATGACCGTGCTGTTGGTGCTGCTGATCGCGGTGGCGGCGACTGGGCAGGCGGGCCGCCTCGCCGCCGATGAGGACGCCGGACTGGTGGAGGCCGAGGTTGCCGTCGGGGTGCCGCGCCGGCGTCTGTTCCTGATGCAGGCGGCCTCGGCGGCGGCGGTGGGGACGATTCTGCTGGTGCTGTGCGGTGCCGTGCTGGCCGCAGTCACCGCCACGCAGGTCACCGCGGATCATGCCGTGGAGCGGGCCTTCGTGTTCACGGTCAGCCAACTGCCCGGAGTGCTGGCGGCGATCGGCATCGCCCTGGCGGTGGTCGGCGTGGCGCCGCAACGTTTTGGCGTCGTATGGGCGGTGATCGCCTGGAGCGCCTTCGCCAGGCTGCTGGGCGGCATGATGGACCTGCCGACCTGGGCGCAGGACCTGAGCGTGCTGGGCCACTACCTCGACGTCGTCGGCAACCCGGACTGGGGGCCGCTGGCGGTGCAGACCGCCATCGGAGCGGTCGGCGCCGCCGTCGGCCTGGTGGCCTACCGACGCCGCAACCTGAGTGGAGCCGGCTGAATCGAGGGCCACGCCCGTACCGCCGCCCCTGCCTGGCGATTGACAGCGACGCAGGGTCGCTTGCTGGGATGTGGGCATGCGCGTCAAGGAGATGGCCGACCTCGCCGGGACCACCACGCGGGCGGTGCGTCATTACCATCGGCTCGGGCTGCTTCCGGTCCCGCCGTCTGCGGGAGGGCGGCGGGACTACGGCGTCGAGCATCTGGCCCGGCTCCTGCGTATCCGTTGGCTGGCGGACCGGGGCATGTCCTTGAGCCGAGTCGCTCAGATTCTCGCCGCGGACGAGCAGGGCACTGACCGTGACGCGGTACTGCGGGACCTGCGGGCGGCGCGCAAAAGTGTCGAGGAGCGGCAGCGGCTGCTGCGCGAACAGGCCGATCGCGTCGATGAACTCATCGCCCGGGTCGCCGACGGCGGCGGTCTTTCGCCGCTGCCCACAGTGCTCACCCACTTCTATGATGACGTGGCCGCCCGGATGGGTGACCTGGAGCCCTCGGTCCGGGACCGGGCGTTGAAGGTCCTGGCCGGGGAACGACGACTCATGATGGCGCTGGCCGCGCGCGGAATGATTCCCGCCAGCGCGAGTCGCTTCGTTGCGGAACTCGACGCCGCCGAGCGAGACGTGTGCGCCCGGCAGATATGCGCCTTCGCCGAGTTGGAGCAGACGGGCGAGGCGGGTGCAGCACAGCTGGCGCAGGAGTCGTGGGCGCTGGCGCTACGACACAGGGGGAACTCGCTGGCCGTCCTGAACGACCTTCCCGCGGGCGCCCTTGGACGCCCCCTGTGGGACCTGATCGGGGTCCTCTCGACCGTAAGCTATCCGCTTCGAGTCCACCGGGTCTTCACCAGCGAGCTGCTCGACCTGATGCTGGCCGATCCCGACTTCGCGGCGGCGATCCACCGATCGGCCGGCGGGAGGCGACTCGTACTGTGACGCCTCTCCCCGCCGACTCCCCCGCCCCGACTTCCGCCGTGACGACGCTGTGGCGACTGTGGCCGTGCCTGGTTCTGCTGTGGCGGCGCCTGCGGTGGCAGGTACTGGCCTGGTGCCTGCCCCTGTGGCTGCTAGCGGCCGTGACGCCCCCGGCATATGAACGTGTGTATCCATCGCTACGGACCCGGGAGCTACTCGTCAGCAGCATGCGCGACACGCCAGGTACGCGCCTGCTGTACGGGGTCCTGCCGCTACCGGGACGTATCGGGCAGTTGGTGCAGTGGGAGACCGGCGCCTACCTGTTGTTCTGCATCAGCCTCATGGCGGTGTTGTTGACCTGTCGGACAATGCGTGCCGATGAGGAGGAGGGCATGTCCGCAGTGCTCCGCGGCACAGGCGTCGGCCGCTGGGTTCCCTTCATGGCGCCGGTTCTCGCGTGCTGCGGTGCGGTCGGCGCGGTCTCGCTCGGCGTCGGCGTGGTTCTGACCGGTTCAACCACTCAAGTGGCGGAGCTGACGCTTCCCGGCGCCTGGGCGCTGGCGGGTGCGGCCGCGGTGACGGGCTGGGCCTTCACCGGCCTTGCGGCCCTGGCGTGTCAGTTGTGTCGACAGGCGCGTCAGGCGCGAGGCCTCGCCCTGTGCGCATTGGGTGTTGCCTTCGTGCTGCGGGTGGCGGCCGATGAGTTCGGTGCCGCCTGGCTGCGATGGACCACGCCGCTGGGCTGGCGCGACCTGGTCGCCCCCTACACCGACGACAACCCCGCCCCGCTGGCCGTGTGCAGTGGGATAACCGTCGCCCTGGTGGCGGTGGCCGGAGCGCTATACACGCACCGGGAGTATGCCGCCGGCTACCTTCCCGACCACTCAACCAACGGGCGCCGCTGGCGGATCCGCGGCTACGCCGACCTACTCACGCGCCTTTCCACACGTTCAACCCTGGCATGGGCCGCTGCAATTGCCTGCTTCTCCGCACTGTTCGGCGCTATGGCGGGCGACCTCACTCGCCTGTTGGAGCCGGGCTCGGAGACCAGTGCGTACATAGAGAAGATGGCCGACGGCGGTCCGGTCGAGCAGTACCTGTCATTGCTGACGATCATCACCGTGCTGCTCGTGGCCGTGGCCGCAGTGCAGCCAATCAATGCCCTCGTCTCTAAGGAGCGGACCGGCCTGGTCGAGCTCAAGGCCTCCGTCGGTTTGTCACGCGTCCGACTGTTGGGACTGCGGGGCGGTGCAGCCGCAGTTCGGGCCACCGGGCTGTTGGCGCTCTCGGGGGGAGTGCTTGCCGCCGCGACGGGTTCCCGGCTCACCGAGGATCATGCCGTGGAGCGGGCCTTCGTATTCACCGTCAGCCAGCTGCCCGGAGTGCTGGCGGCGATCGGCATCGCCCTGGCGGTGGTCGGCGTGGCGCCGCGACGCTTCGGGGTCGTGTGGGCGGTGATCGCCTGGAGCGTGTTTGTCCGTTTCTTCGGCGGACTGGTGGAGTTGCCGACCTGGGCGCAGGACCTGAGCGTCCTCGGACACCACCTCGACGTCGTCGGCGACCCCGACTGGGCACCACTGGCGGTGCAGGCGGCCATCGGCGTTGTCGGCGCCGCCGCCGGCCTGGCCTTCTACCGAGGCCGCGATTTGTCAGGTTCCTGATCGGCGTCTTGACCGACAGAACGACCGCGTTTTGACCGATAGATCACCTGCGTTTTGACCGATATACACCTCGCACAAAGTCGCCGATCGGCACCGCCACGCCGTCACTGTTTACTGAAGCACAGTGAGTCCGGTCAGGTGACATGCGGCCGCGACGAGGGCTCCGCCTGCCATGCCGAGTTGCCTACGCACTATACCGATCACCACATCACCGAGTTGAGCGAGCGCGGCAACAGCCAAGACGAGCTGAGTCAGCGGATACACGGGCGTCAACCAGACGACGCACGCAACCACCACGCCGAGCGGCACCGCCCTGGCCGCATACATCGCCGGATAGAAGCGATCAGCGTCGCCGCCTGTGCCGCTCGGCGCCAGCAGCCCCGGGCGGAGCAACGCCGCCGCAGCAGCAATCACCGATGCGGCTGCCATGACGGAGTTGAGAAGTGCCAACCACCACGGCATGTCAACCACCCAGATCGTTCAGTACTGAATGATTCAATAGAGTATCATCTTCCCATGAAGACGACAGGGGTCGGCAACGCAGAGGACGTCGGTGAAGCGATCCTGTCCGCCGCATGTTTTCGACTGGGCATGCTCGGCGCGCGGGTCACCCGGGACTTCTCCGAGCGGATTGCACCGTCGGGCTTGACCCACAAGCAAGTGGGCCTGCTGGCCGTCGTCGACGCCGGGCTGGCATCCTCGCAGCGCGACATCGCGGCCCGACTGCACGTCGCACCGAGCCTGGTGGTGACGTTGGTGGACCAACTAGTGGATCTGGGAGCCGTGCGCAAGACCCGCAGCCGCAACGATCGCAGGGCTCACAAGATCGAAGTCACCCCCGAGGGGCGGCAGCTGCTCGCTAGCGCCGTTGTGGCGGCCGAAGCGCTGGACGCCGGCATCCGCAGCATCCTCTCTCCCGCCGGGCGGGCCGCCCTGAGCACGCTGTTGACGGAGCTCGACATGCACCAGAACCGGAATCAGTAGCGCGCCCCACAGGATTCGGTCGCCGTCACGGGAGGCAACCCGCATTGGATTGTCGCGTAGACGATCTGTGCTACGCTTGCTACGGAGTGACGGTCATGACTACGATTCCACACCGCGAACTACGGAACGACAGCGCCGCAATCCTCCGCCGAGTGGAGGCCGGCGAGAGTTTCGCGATCACCAACAACGGACGTCCCGTAGCCGAGCTTGTGCCCATCACCCAGGACCGCCTCGCTCTACTGCGTCGGCAAGGAGCTACGCGTCCAGCGGTCCCCACAGACTTCAACGCCTTAAACCGCGCGCGAGGACTCAGCTCAAAAGATATACTGGACGACCTGCGCGGCGAGCAATGACCATTTGCTACCTGGATACCTCCGCAGCACTCAAGCTTCTCATCGAGGAAGCCGAGTCGGATCCTTTAGCCACCTGGCTGACCGAGCAGACCGCGAACGGCTTGTCTCTGTGCTCCTCCTTCTTGCTGCACACAGAGCTGTACTGCGCCGCTCGACGACGCCGACAGCTCGATATGCAGTCAACCGCATCATTACTGTCGGGGATCGAACTCATTGACATCTCGCGGGAGCATCTGCTCAACGCAGCGCGAGACACGGCGGGGCTGCGTGCGGCAGACGCGATCCACCTCACAGTTGCCCTGAACGTACGCTCCGACCTGCTCCTCACTTACGACCGGGAAATGCAACAAGCTGCGCTGCAACGAGGGCTGACGGTGACCGCCCCCAGATGATTGATTCCCAGGGCACCGTCGAGGTTCGCCCGGAAGTGCGCACCCACTTGGAGCGCCTTATACGCGTTCTCAGACGGTCCAAGTAGAAGTACGCGGTCCAACTGCACAAAGGCGGTCAGCGCATGCGACGACCGGCTTGAGTCACAAGTACGCAGGTCGGCCCGCAGCAACTCATGGCTGCTGCGGGCCGGCCTGCGTGTGTGCGTGGCGGGTCGAGCGATCAGCGCTCGACCTCTCCCCGGATGAAGGCCTCGGTGGAGTCCATGGCCTCCTCGTCGGGGCGCTGCTGCGGCGGTGACTTCATGAAGAAGGATGACGGGGACAGCAGCGGTCCGCCGATGCCGCGGTCCAGGCCGATCTTCGCCGCCCGGATGGCGTCGATGACCACGCCGGCGGAGTTCGGGGAGTCCCAGACCTCGAGCTTGTACTCCAGGCTGACGGGGGCGCCGCCGAAGTTGCGGCCCTCCAGACGCACGAAGGCGAACTTGCGGTCGTCCAGCCAACCGACGTAGTCGGAGGGGCCGACATGAATGTCCTTGTCGGCGAACCGCGTGGCGACATTGGAGGTGACCGCCTGGGTCTTAGAGATCTTCTTCGACATCAGTCGCTCGCGCTCCAACATATTCTTGAAGTCCATGTTGCCGCCGACGTTGAGCTGGTAGGTGCGGTCGATGGTGATGCCGCGCTCCTCGAAGAGTCTGGCGAGCACCCGGTGGGTGATGGTGGCGCCGATCTGGGACTTGATGTCATCACCGATGATAGGCAGGCCGGCGTCGGCGAATTTCTGCGCCCAGGCCGGATCGGAGGCGATGAATACCGGCAGGCAGTTGACGAAGGCGCAGCCGGCGTCGACGGCGCACTGGGCGTAGTAACGGTCGGCCTCCTCCGAGCCGACCGGCAGGTAGGAGACGACGACGTCAACACGGGCGTCCTTTAGCGCCTGGACCACATCGACCGGAGGCTCGGAGGATTCTTGAACAGTTTCGCGGTAGTACTTGCCGAAGCCGTCGAGGGTGACGCCGCGCTGCACCCTCACGCCGGTGGTGGCGACGTCGGCGATCTTGATGGTGTTGTTCTCTGAGGCGTTGATGGCATCGGCCAGATCGAGGCCGACCTTGGCGGCATCAACGTCGAAGGCGGCCACGAAGTCAATGTCCGAGACGTGGTAGTCGCCGAACTGGACGTGCATCAGGCCGCCCACCGTGTCCGTCGGCTCGGCATCGGCGTAATGGGTGACGCCCTGTACCAGCGACTACGCGCAGTTGCCCACGCCGACGATGGCGACACGCATCTTGCTCATCTGTTCTCCTAATCGGCCCGCAGCGACCGTTCGAGGATATGACGCGCGCGATCCTAGCGATCCGCCCCGCTCAGAGCATGTCACGCCCGTGAATTAGCGGCATTCAGCGAATGCCGCAACCCGGCGTCCGCTTGGCGCACCCTAGTCCGCGGCTCGTCGCCAATGTTGGTCTTGCACTCGAACGGAAGATTCAGTATAGTGACTGAACACGTTCAGTGAACGCGTTCTAGATGTGCCGAGTCTAAGGAGGATTGATGCCCACGCGCGCCGAAGCACGCGATGCCACCAGAGTTCGGGTCCTGGCAAGTTCGCGCAGACTGTTCGAGAAGAAAGGTTTCAACGCTACGACCATCAGGGACATCGCGGCGGACGCCGGCGTCAGTGTGGGAACCGTCATGTACGTCGGAGACAAAAGCAGCCTGCTGGTGGCATGCTTCGACGAACGCATCGAGGCGCTGCACACCAGCCGCCCTCCGGCCAGCCGCACCCAAGTCCGAGCCGAAGGCGGAGGCGACGGCACCGAGGCGCTCCTCGGCGTCCTCCTCCCTTTTATCGAACTGTTCGGCCGCAACCCCGACCTCGCCCGGTCCTACGGAGCGGTACTCATATCCGGTGCTCACGGTTCGAGGGTCTTCGACGAGCTGCGTGAGGACTTGATCAACGAACTCCAGGACGTCTTCGTCACGATCACAGGCTGTTCGACGACGGCCGCAAAACAGCGCGCCACAACTACATACCTGGCCTACCTGGGCGCGCTCCTCGAATGGGCGTCCACACCGGGAGCCGAGACGTCCAGGCTGACCGACAGAGTTCGCAATGCGGTCGGTCCGCTCCTGACGGCCTCCGATGAGAAGAGGTGACAATGATACTGCTCCCCCACTTCCCATGGCTGATTGTCCTGCTAGCAGTTGTGTTGCTGGGTGACGCCATCCTGTCACTGAGACCGCCCGCATTCATCCGCGACTGTCTCACCGGGGTGGGGTTTCCGCGACAGTGGTGGTGGACTCTTATAGTCGTCAAGGTCTTGGCGGCCGTCGGCCTGTTTATCGGTTTGCGCGTGCCGGGAGTCGCGCTCGCCGCCAGCACAGGCGTGATCTGTTACTTCCTGTGCGCCGTCGTCGCCCACGTCAGGGCAGGGTTCATGGGCCGCGAGCTGTGGATCAACTGCCTGGGCATGCTGGCCCTGGCGCTTACCACAGCGTCAGTCTCCTTCACGGGATAGAGGATCGGCTTCCCGACGCTCCGCCCATGCACCAATCTCCCGTCCCTCAATGGCCGCGGCGATCAACTCGGGGAAGGCGTCCGGTGTGCATCCGAACGCCGGCACTCCGAGCCCGGCCAGCTCGGCTGCGGCCGACCGGTTGTACGAGGGCACGCCGTCGTCGCTCAATGTGAGCAGCGCGATCATCGTGGCGCCGTCGGCCCGGATCTGCCGCACCTGATCGATCATGCGCTCGGGGCGGGCGTCGTACAGGTCGCTGATGAGAATGACGACGGCGTCGGGGGGCCTGGTGATGGAGCGACGGCAGTGCTCGAGGGCCGGGGCCGTGTCGGTGCCGCCGCCGAGTTGGGTGCCGAAGATCACGTCGACCGGGTCGGCGAGCATGGATGTGAGATCGACGATGTCGGTGCTGTAGGCCACCAGACTCGTACGCAGCGAATGAATCGAGGCCATGACGCACGCCATGATCGAGGCGTAGACGATCGAGGATGCCATCGACCCCGACTGGTCTAGGCAGATGGCGAACTCGCGTTGGACGCCGCGGTGCCGGCGCCCGTAGCCGACGAGCCGTTCGGGCACGATGGTGCGCTGCTCGGGCAGGTAGTTCTTGAGGTTGGCGGCGATGGTGCGGCCCCAGTCGATGTCGCTCGGGCGCGGCCGCGCGGTGCGGTTGGCCCGGTCGAGGGCGCCGCGGACCGACTGGCGCATGGTGTTGGCAAGACGTTCGGTCACCTGCTCGACCACCGTGTTCACTACTTGGCGGGCCGTCTGCTTCGACTCCTCGGGGATCACCGACGACAGCTGTACCAGAGCTGACACCAGGTGCACGTCGGGTTCGAGGGTCTCGAGTATCTCCGGCTGGGTCAGCATTGCCGCCAGACCGAATCGCTCGATGGCGTCGTTCTGCATGACCTGAACCACCCGACTGGGGAAATAGCGCCGAATGTCCCCCAGCCAGGCCGCCACGGACGGCGCCGAGGCGTCCAGCCCACCGCGCCGTGAAGTCCTCTTCCGGCCGGCCCGCTGCTCGCCGTCGTCACCGGTGTCGTAGAGGCGTGCCAGCGCGCGGTCCATGGCCTGCTGCTCCACGGTAAGCACGCTGCGACCCGTCCTATCCGCATCATCCGTGCCGAGCATGAGTCTCCAGCGCTGTTCGGTGGTGACCGGTCCGGGGCCGGTCTGCTGATCGCCCGTCACCGGTGCCACGCTCATCGTCCGCCTCCCAGGATTGCGCCGACCGTTTCCAGAACCGGGCCGGCGTGTTGCAAGTCCTCTGTCGCCTCGACGGCCTGCGTCTGCGGATCGCCCAGGCGCACCACCTGTCCGGCCAGCATCCGGCGCTCGGCCGTGGACCACGCGCCGAAGGCCCGCCGCAGCGCCGGCAGGACGCGGCAGAAGGCCTCGTCGGGGATGCCGGTGGCCCATTCGTTGATGACGGTGAGGAGCTGGCGGTCCTCGAGCAGGAGCAGGGCGCTGCCGGCGAGGAAGCCCTCGATCCAGTGGGCCTGGCGCTCCGGTTCGGCCCCCGGTGACAGTGCCCTGCCCAGGCGACGGGCCGCCTCGTCGGCGGTGAGACTGCCGCCGTCGAGCAGGAGACGCACGATGCGCCCGGACAGCAGGCCGGGAAGGGCCCTCAGGGCCAGCAGGGAGCGCAGCGTGTCCAGCCACAGCCGGCCGGACCACTCGTCGAGCAGGGCGACGACGCCCTGCACGTCGTCGATGGCCCGGCGCAGGGCCGAGGCGGCGTCCTCGCTCGTGCCTGAGGCCGCCGCCGGCAGGCCGGCACAGGCGCGCGTCAGCACGGTCGTGGCGACGGAGCTCAGCGCGTGCGTGTCGGTGCCGCGCACGTCGCCGTAGCGCATGCCCCTGGCCAGGGCGGGGATCGACTGCAGCAGGTGCAGGACATCTGGTTCTCCGGCGGCGCGCTCGTCGAGGGTGGCCAGCAGCTCGGGCAGCACCTCGCCGAGGTCTGCGAGTAGGGCCTGCTCGACGGCGGCGGTCACCTCGGGAAGCGTCGAGGTCCGGGTGAGCAGGGCGCTGCCCGCTGCCGATGCCACGGTGTTGCCGAAGGCCGCGGCCTCGATGACGGCCACGGAGAACTCGGGGTCCCACAGCAGTTCCCAGGCCTCCTTGAAGGTGCCGGTGCCGCGGGCGCGGCCCTGCTTGCCCCAGTCGATGCCGAGGATGGCGAGGCGCCGCAGCAGCTGGGACTTCGCCAGGTCATTCGGCTTGCGCAGGTCGAGAGTGATGGTCCGCTTCGTGGCGCTCATGGTCAGGCGCAGGCTGCGGGCGGTGGCCCGCAGGTCCGCGTCCAGGGGCACCATGGGTACACCCGACGGCACCTCGCCGAGCGCCTGGCCGACGACCACCTCGCGGGTCACCAGATCCGCTTGGACGCTGCTGCCGGCGCACAGCACCGACCAGGTGGCCTCGCTCATCTCGCCGAGCCCAGGCTGAGGGCGCCCGCGCAGGGCGGCGAGGGCCTCGGCGAGGCGGGAGGCCTCGATGACGTGGGCCGAGGAGACGGGCAAGTCGTGCTCGCGCATCGACCTGGCCACCAGGGTGAACCAACGCGCGACGGGCTCGTCAGGGGCGGTGAACAGGTGGTGGTACCAGCCCGGGGAGTCGATGCCCGCCCCGTAGCCGCTGGCGGTGGCGAGTCGGCCATGTGTCCAGGGCACCCAGGTGAGGGCGGTCTTCACCTTGGGAAGGCCCTTGAGCAGGGCGTTGTCGGCCTTGACGGTGGGAGCCGGGCCGGTCAGGGCCGGCGCGTGCCAGGCCCCGCAGACCACGGCGACCCGTTCGTGGCCGCGCCGCCTGGCGGCCCTGAGCACCTTGCGCATGTGGGCCTCGCGGCGCAGGGTGCGCGGATCGGTCTCGGGGGCGGCCTCGCGCAGCAGTCCGATGGCCCCGGTGAGGTCGTCGAAGGGGTCCCCCTCGCTGCGCAGTTCCACCGCGTCCTCCCACCAGACCTCTGGGTCGTCATAGCCAGCGATCCGCGCCAGCTCGCCGATGGGGTCGGTGCGGTGGCCGGCCTGCGGGTCCCCCTCGGGCGCCTCCCCGGCCAGTGCTTCGGCGTCGCCGTTGGGCCGGACGGCCTCGGTGCCCTCCTCGCCCGCCGGGTCCTGCCGGCCGGTGGCGGCGAGTGTCATGGCGGCGGGCAGGTCCATGAAGTGGGTCTCGGCGCCGTGCCGGGCGGCCCAGCCCAGCGCCTGCCACTCCGGTGAGAACACGGCCATCGGCCAGAACGCGGCATTGGCGGGACGGTCGGTCTGCCAGGCAAGCAGCGCCACGGGCGGCCTCATGGCGGGGTCGGCGACCCATTCGATGAGCTTGTCCGCGTCGGCGGGACCCTCGATGAGCACGCAGTCCGGAGCGTAGACGTCGAGCGCGGCCGCGAGAGCGCGGGCCGATCCGGGCCCGTGGTGGCGCACCCCGAAGACCCGCACCGGCGGGAGCGCCGCGACCTCGGCGCTGCTCACTCGTCCACCTCACGGCAGGCGCGGTAGAAGTCGGTCCAGTCGGACCGCTCGCGCACCACGGTCTCGAGGTATTCGGTCCAGATAGCCCGGTCCGACACCGGGTCGGAGACGACGGCGCCGAGGATGCCGGCGGCCACGTCCCTGGGGCGCAGCACGCCGTCGCCGAAGTGGGCGCTCATGGCCAGCCCGTTCGTCACCACCGAGATGGCCTCGGCGGTGGACAGCGTGCCTGAGGGGCTCTTGAGGCTCGTCGCGCCGTCCTCGGTGGCGCCCTGGCGCAGTTCTCGGAACACGGTGACGACGCGGCGGATCTCGTCGACCGCCTGGTCGGCGGGCGGCAGCTGGAGGGCCGAGCCGAGGTCCCGGACGCGGCGGGTGACGATCTGCACTTCCTCCTCGGCGGAGGCGGGTAGCGGGAGCACCACGGTGTTGAAGCGGCGGCGCAGGGCCGAGGACAGGTCGTTGACGCCCCGGTCGCGGTCGTTGGCGGTGGCTATGAGGTTGAAGCCGCCGCGGGCCTGCACCTCGCTGCCGAGCTCGGACACGGGCAGGGTCTTCTCGCTGAGCACGGTGATGAGGGCGTCCTGGACGTCGGAGGGCATGCGGGTGAGTTCCTCGATACGGGCGATGCGGCCCGAGCCCATGGCCTCCATGACGGGTGAGGGCACGAGTGCGGCCTGCGAGGGGCCCTCGGCGATGAGCCGGGCGTAGTTCCAGCCGTAGCGGACGGCCTCCTCGGCGGTGCCGGCGGTGCCCTGCACGAGCAGCGTCGAGCTGCCGCTGATGGCGGCGGCGAGGTGTTCACTCACCCACGACTTGGCGGTGCCGGGCACGCCGAGGAGCAGCAGGGCGCGGTCAGTGGCCAGGGTGGCGACGGCGATCTCGGCGAGCCGCCGGTTGCCCACGTACTTGGGCGTGATGACGGTGCCGTCGCCCAGCGTGCCGCCCATGAGATAGGTGACGACGGCCCAGGGCGAGAGCCGCCAGTTGACGGGTCTCGGCCGGTCGTCCACGGCGGCCAGGGCGGCCAGCTCGCCGGCGTAGCGCTGCTCGGCGTGGGGGCGCAGCAGGGTGATCTGGTCGTTCATGGGGTCTCCTCGTCGATGATCCGGATGAGTTGTTGGCGTCCGCGCAGATGGCTCAGCCCCTGCTCGATGCTCCGGGTGTCCTGCTTGGCCGTGACTGGGACGGCCTCGAGCAGGGACAGGGCCTCGGGAATCAGCTCCGCCGGGGCGCCCTGTGCCATGACCGTGCACAGCTCGAACAGCTTGAACGACAGCCCCCGGCGGGCAGTGCACCAGGCGATGGCCTCGGCGAGCCGGCGCAACAGCGCCCGGGACAGTGGCCGGGGCCAGAAGCGCCCGCCAAACTCGACCAGGGCGGGCGTGTCGAACAGTTCCAGGATCACCTGCTCACGCCGGCCCGCGTCGAGGACGTCGAGGAGTCTGCTGGGCTCGGGGTGGGCCCTGAGAAGGGCCTCGGCCAGTTCCGCGTCATGGTGTTTTCGGGCCGAGCCCTTGAGCGTGTCCCGGAACGCCTCGCTGATGTCGGCACCCTCGAGGAGCACGTGGGCGGACGCGAGGTCGGTGGTGGACAGGCCGATGAGCCCCGGCAGGCGGCGGGACGGGACGCGACTCACCGCCAGCTGCAGCCGCGTGACCGGCATCGGCGTGCCGAAGTCATGCTTCCAGTCGTAGCCGTCGCGGATGAGCTCGTCGGTCAACTCGATCGGCGTGCAGGCGATCACGGGGGGATCGGGCGGGCCCGCGCTAACCGCCAGGTAGGTCCTGACGAGTTCCTCGGCCTGCCGGACCATCCTCGAGCCCTCGATCGAGCCCAGGAGACGGGCCGCGGCCGCCCGGACGGCCACGTGCTTGTCGTCGAGGAGGGCCTCGAGGTGGGGCTCATCGTCGGGGCCGAGCCCCACCTCCACCCTGCTCACGATCCAGGAGCGCATCTTCGGCTCCTCCCCAAGCCAGGTGCCGTCGTCGAGCAGGGCCCAGGCGGCCGCGGGATCATCGCGGCGCACCTGCTCGAGGTAGTTGCCCCGCTGGTGGGAGGTGCCCTCGAGCCACAACGCGCGGTCCCGCCGCGGGTCCTCGTCCCTGCCGGGGGTGTCGGTGTCGAACAGGGCCCGGGCCCTGTCGTCCATGACCACGTGGGCGTGGTGGGTTCCGGGGAAGAAGTCCAGCACGTGCAGCAGCAGATCGTCGGGCAGGGTCCAGCCCTGGGCGCCGACCAGGTTCAGGGCCTCGGAGAACAGCGGGCGCTGTGCCGGGTCGTCGAACAGGCGGCGGAGCACTGCCGCCAGGCGCGGTGGCACGGGTTCGCGGGGGCGGGGCGGGAGATGGAGCGGCCGGGTTTGCGGGGAGTCGATCCGGGCGCGGTGCGCGACCGCGTAGGCCGCGGCCGCGTCGAGTGCCAGGTCTGCGGCCGTGGCCGAGTCCTCGGCAAGGGCCGACCGCACCTCGGGTTCGAGGCCGTCGGTGGTGAGGGGCCGGGTGCCCAGCCCCACCGTCGCGCACCTCACCAGTTCACCGAAGCCGTTCACAGCGACCTCACCCGCCCACCGTCGAGGACGCTCAGCGCCCGCAGCCCCTCGGTGGAGAGCTCGCCGAATGCGACGAGTTCGTCGCGGCCCGCCGTCAGGGCGAGCCTGCGCAGGCCGGCGAGGCCGCCGATCAGCGGCAGCGCCCCGTCGTCGTCGCCCAGGGCGTAGCCGCCCGAGTCGTCGACGGCCAGGTGTCCGGCGACGAGCACCGGGTGGTTCTCGGCCCACGGGTCGAGGGCCACCGCGTCCCGCCATGCCGTGCGCGCCGCGGCGGTGCCGACCGGCTGGGGCTGCCAGGACAGCGGCTGGGGCTCGCGCTGTGCCGAGAGGGCGCAGCGCAGCTGGCCGCGGCCCGGGTAGGGGTGGGCGCTGGCGTCCACCTGCTGGCCGGGGAGCAGGTCGGCCGGAAGCCCCACGTGGTTCGCCGCGAAGGACAGCTGGAGCGCCCAGCGGCCGGTCCGCCGGCCGAGCAGCCATACGCTGCGCGCGACGACCCGACCCTCGCGGCTGTCGCGCATGCCCAGGACGGCCCAGGTGTCCTCGATGCCGGGGCCTGCGAGGACGTCCTCGGCGTGCACCGGCACGCCGAGGTGGGAGCGGACTGTGTCCACGACGTCCTCGGGCAGTTCGGCGCGGCGCTGCCAGGCCCTGGTCAGCAGCCGCATCATGCCGAACCCCTCGACGACTGCCGCGGGCCAGCCGGGGGTGGCATCGCTGACGTCGGCGAGCGCGGTGAGCCGGGTGGCCATGCCGGGGGCCTGGGCGTCGACCATCCGAGCGGCCATGTCGCGCAGCTCATCGCCACGACGCCCGCCGGCCCTGGCCAGCCCCTCGTGCAGCTGGTCACCCAGCCAGCGGTCGAGATCGGCGAGCCCGTCGGTGATGCGCTGCTCGCGGCGGGCGGCCCGCGCCTCGGCGTCGGCCCTCTGCTCGGCGGAGCGTTCGCCCCTGGGGGTCCTGGCGGCCGCCTTCGCGGCACGGTCGGCCCGGCGCCTGCGCCACTCCTCGGCGAAATCGGCGGGCTCGGCCTGCCCGACCTCACCCTGGCCCCACAGGTGGAGCAGGGCGACGGCGTGCTTGCAGGGGAACTTGCGGCTCGGGCAGGAGCACTTGTAGGCGGGGCCAGACAGGTCGACACACACCTGGTAGGGCTTCTTGCCCGATCCCTGGCACAGGCCCCACAGCAGGGCATCGGAGACCCCGAGCCCGGGCCACCGATCCGGCACGGCCAGCTTGAGACCCGCCCTGGCCGTCTGGGCGTCTGGCGCCTGGGCGTCGACGCGCTCGGAGTCCCAACGTCGAGTATCCGGTGAGGTCATGACATCACCATAGTGGAGGTCTCGGACAAGTATCGGACCTAGTCCGTGGCGCTGCGACGAAGCGCTCCGTTCAACGGCCTTTGAAGTACCTTAAGCAGCGCGACTCTTCCGGTTTGTGGATGTGGTGGTGGCCGGCCTGTCGCGAGGTGAGGAACCCGGTGAGCCTGCCGGTTCACCGGGCCGGACTTGGCTGCACTTGGCTGCCGCCATCCCCTTTGCCGCTTCATTCGCGGCCGAGTCATCACGGTCAGCTCTTCATCGGTCGCCGAGCGCAGCAATGGCCCGGGCACAGGCCACAGCCGCCTCATCGATCCAACCGGGGATCGCACCACCCAGATAGGGACGGACCAGGCCGTAGGGGCACTGCCTGGTGGCGGTACGCAACAAAGCGATCCTGTGCTCGTCGACTACCGCATAGCGTCGGCGAGCTAGATCTTCCGAGACGGCGTTGACCTCGTCGTTGACAACCGCCACCTCGCCTCGCAGAGCCGCGGGAGCGGCACGGACCAGTTCCGCCTGCCGATAGAGGGTCATGGCGCGCGCCTGCGCCGGATGCTCACGGCAGTAGACCGGAATGTGCTGCGCCGCGGCCACCACGGCGTCGGCGGCGGGTTCCAGGCGGCAGGCCGCTATGAAACCCTGCTGGAAATCACGCACGGAACGCAGCCAGAGACTGACGAGCAACTCCTCGCGTGAGCCGAAGCGATAGTAGACCGAACCGACGGGCGCGCCGGCCTCGTCGGCGATTTCGGCAACCGTGGCGTGCTGGCCGCGGGTAAGAACTACTCGGGCAGCAGCATCAAGAATGTCGTCTGAGCTGAACTTCTCGGGTCTTGCCACGGCAGGAGTGTACGGGTATGATTTAGAACATGGATTCTAAAACCGCATCCTCACCCACCGTTGGCCGCGAGCCGCAGCGCTGGGCGAAGGTCGCCTGTTGGGCGGCCTTCTGCTCGGTTATACCGTCGGCGCTATGGCGCCTGGCCATGCTCGTCGGCGTCGATACCGGATTCAGGTATGCGCAGGTCTACCGCGACGGCGGTGCCAGAACGGCCTACGTCCTGGGCCTGGAGGCCGTTCAGCTCTGCGCCGCCGCACTGTGCCTGGGGTTGTGCTACCCGTGGGGCGAGCGGGTGCCGCAGTGGGTGCCTGGGATCGGTGGACATCCCCTCCCCCGGATACTGCCCATCGTCATCGGTGGGCTGGGCGACGCGTTGCTGTACCTGATCATCGGCTGCACAACGGTGCGGTTTGCCAGCAGGTGGTTGGGACTGGCGGAGGGACTGACGCCCACCAGTGGCATGAGTCCCGGCGCGGTCACCGTTCTCACGATCGCCTACGCGCCCATGCTCATCTGGCCGGTCGCGTTGACGGCGGCTCTGGTGGGTTACTGGAGGCGACGCGCCCAGCGGACGCCCCGATAAGCGCCGGGTGATGGGATTCCGGCCCCTGCCCCGTTCAGCGCGTGCGTGCCTCCACGCGCCGGGCGAGTGCGCCCAGGGCCCAATTGATGAGTACGTAGATCACGGCAATGATGACATAAGCCGGCAGGTAGACGTCCAGGTGTGCGGTGACGCGCGCCGAGGAGGTAAGCAGGCGGCCCGCGTACATCAGTTCCAGGTATGCGACCACGTATCCCAGGGAAGAGTCCTTGAGGATGGTCACCAGCTGAGTGATCAGCGTAGGCAGCATCAGCCGCAGCGCCTGGGGTGCGAGGATCAGCCGCATGGTCTGGGCTTCGCTCAGGCCCAGCACCTGGGCGGCCTCGCTCTGGCCGCGATCCAGAGCGAGCACTCCGGAGCGGAAGACCTCCGCCGTAGTCGCCGAGGAGCACATGACGATGGGCACTGTGAGCATCCAGAAGGGCGACAGGGTCGGCCCCCAGCGCGGCACCGCCAGTAGGAAAAAGTAGATCAGCAGCAGCATGGGGATGGCGCGCATGGTGTCGATCCAGGCGCCGAACAGCACGCGTATCAACCGCAGGCGGTTCATCCGGGCCCACCCCAGCAAGATGCCCAGCGGGAATGACAGCGCCGCAGCCATTACGGTAACCAGCAGGGTGTCGGCCAGGGCCCGCCCGAGGTAGGAGACCACCGACTGCCCCAGAAAATAACGCCACTTGGGGTAGGCGAGCTGACCCGCCTGGCCGAGCTGGAACAGAGCCGCGGCGGCGAGTGCCAGGATGATCAGGGTAACCAGCACCGACCCGATAAGGATGCGGCGTCGTCCCTTGGGGCCAGGGGCATCGAAGAGCAAGTCGGCGTCGGCGGCACCGGTCGCACGGGCCGGGCCGGGTGCCGTCAAAGTACTCATGCGCGAGCCTCCCGTCCGGCGATGCGACGCTCCAGCAGGCCCCCGAGCTTAGTGGCCAGGAAGGCAATGGCCAGGTAGGTAAGCCCGGAGGTGAGGAAGGTGATCACCGCCTGCGCATAGCGCAGATTCAGCTGCTGGGTGACGTTGGTCAGCTCGGGCACGCCAATCGCGGCGGCAAGAGAGGAGCCGATCAGGCAGGAGATGAAGATATTGACCAGAGGCTGAATGGTGCGGGCCAGAGCCTGGGGCAGCACCACGGTGCCGATGATCAGACCGAAGGGCATGCCCAGGGCTCGGGCCGCCTCAATCTGGCCCTTAGACACGGAGTTGATGCCCGAGCGCACCGTCTCGCATACGAAGCCAGAGGCGGAGAAGACGATGGCGGTGACGGCAGCGGCAAACAGGGACAGCGGCACGCCAGCCCGGGGCGCTGCAAAAGCCGCCAAAATCATCAGGCACAAGGTGGGGATGTTGCAGGCGACGGTGACCCAGACGGCTCCGAGGGCCCGCAGTGGCGGGATCGGGCTGACGCGGAAGATCGCGATCACTGTCCCGACGACGAGCGCGCACGCGAATCCGATTATGGAGATCGTCAGCGTCGTGACCAGGCCCTGGCCAATCATGCCGAGGTTATCGGTGATGACATTCATAGGCACCTCCTCCGGAGCGTTGGGGCGGCCGGACCCCGAGGGTGGGCCGCCCCAACGCGTGTGTTGTGCGAGCGGACTGGTATCGGTCCGGGCGGTCGACCGGCGTCAGTTGGTTGCCGACGCCGTGGCGGCGTCTGTTTCGGAGCCGGGCACAGAGCCGAGGGCGGGCGGCTCGGGTGCCTCACCGCCGATGATGGCGCCGATGGTGGCTTCCCAGATCGCGTTCCAGGTGCCGTCGTCGTAAATGGTTTGCAGGAAGGTGTTCACGAATGCCTGGGCGTCGGAGTCCTTGGGCAGGCCGATACCGTAGGGGTCCTCCGTGAAGGGCTCACCGACGATCTTAACGGCGTCGTTGGACTGCACCTCGCTGAGCTGGAGCGACTGATCGACGACGTAGGCGTCCACCTGGCCGGCCTCAAGCGCGGCCACGCAGCTGGCGTGGTCGGTGAATTGCACCTGCTCGGCGTCGGGGGCAGCATCGTCCAGGGCGGGGCCGGAGGAGGAGTTGGACTGCACGGCGACCTTCACCCCGGCCAGGTCGTCAACGCCGTTGATGTCGGACTCGTCGGCGCGCACCATCACTGACTGCCCGGAGGCGTAGTAGGGGCCGGCGAAGGCGATCTTCTCCGCGCGCTCGGGGGTGATCGTGTAGGTGGCGAAGACGGCGTCCACCTGCCCGTTCTCGATCATCGTCTCGCGGGTGTCGGAGGTGACCTGGGTGACCTCCAGTAGGGAACGGGCGTCGTCACCGCCGATGATGTAGCGCGCCAGTGCCTGGGCGAGCGCGGCGTCGAAGCCGGAGACTTGCCCGGTGGCGGGGTCCTCAATGGAGAACACCTCGGAGGTCTTGGTGCCACCGGTTTTGAGCAGACCCGCGTCCTTGACAGCCGAGGCCCAGGTGGAGGCGGCCACGACGTCGTCGGCGGCGACGGGGCCGGAGTTAATTACGGTGTCGTAGTCGACGCCGGAGGAGGCCGAGGCATCGACCGCCTGGCCGTCGGCGCCGGTGTCGGCGCAGGCCGCCAGCACGGCGCCGAGCGAGGCGGCGCCGGCGGCCGTCAGCAGGCCGCGGCGAGACAGGCCGGGAAGAACAGACATGGTGATTCCTTTCGACGGTGGCTGATGGAATAGCTGAAACGGTTGACGGCGCCCGGCTCAGTGGCTGAGCACCTTGGACAGGAAGTCACGGGCCCGCTCGGTACGCGGGGCAGAGAAGAACTCCTCGGGCACACCCAGTTCGACGATCTGGCCGCCGTCCATGAAGGCGACACGGTCGGCTACGGATCGGGCGAAACCCATTTCGTGGGTGACCACGAGCATGGTCATGCCCTCGGCGGCCAAGTCCTTGATGACGTCCAGGACCTCGTTGATCATTTCCGGATCCAGGGCGGAAGTGGGCTCGTCGAAGAGCATGATCTTCGGGCCCATGGCCAGGGCACGGGCGATGGCGACTCGCTGCTGCTGCCCCCCGGACAGCTGCGGAGGACGTTTGGTGGCTTGGTCGGCAAGCCCGACGCGCTGAAGCAGCTGCTGGGCGCGGGCCTCGGCATCGGCCTTGGGGACCTTGCGTACGCGGATGGGCGCCAGAGTGATGTTGTCCATCACGGTGCGGTGCGGAAACAGGTTGAAGGACTGGAACACCATGCCCACGTCGGCGCGCAGCCGCGTCAGCTCGCGTCCCTCCTGGGGCAGGAGCTCGCCGTCGATCTCAATGGCGCCGGACTGTATCGTCTCAAGCCGGTTGATGGTGCGGCAAAGAGTTGACTTGCCGGAGCCGGACGCCCCGATGACGGCAACCACCTCACCCCGGTGGATATCCAAAGAGACGTCGTTCAGCGCCTGGAAGTCTCCGTAGTACTTGTTGACGTGGCTGATGCGTACGAGGGGTCGTTCCGGGTTGGCAGGGTTAGCGGGAGCAGGCATAGGAGCCTCTTCTCGTGTAGGGGCGAATGGGGCCGGGCTGTCTCAGCAACAGCAACAGCAACACATTCGCATGACCACTGTGTTCCCTCCGGTTCGGTTACGCGACGTCCGGGCCTCCCGGCCACCGTGGCGGCGCCCGGGGACGATCCAGGTGGATCGCATTGTGCGCGCCGGTTGCACATTAGCACCCGAAGTGTGGGGGCACCTGCGCAGGTATCCAGCATCCGGGCACACTGGGAGCTGCATCACAGCCCCGTCTCGGTGATTGAGACGGGGCAGAAGCCCGGACCTCCAGTCCAGGAAACACTCTTCCTGCAGTAGTGACCCCTTATCATCTGGTCATGAGCCCTGCCGCCATCGACGACGCTGTCAGTTCCCGCCGTCCTGCACCCTCCCCCACGGTTCTAGACATATTCGTAGTTTGGCACCCCTCGGATCCGATCGGTAGGAGTGTCCACGACGCCCTGTTCGACCACTACCACTCCGAGGTGTTCTCCGGGCTCGCCGGTAGTGCAGTGGAGGTTTACGGGAGGTCGGTGCCTGCCCCCGGATCCAGCACGCCACCGCCGATCACAACCCGGATCGGCAGTGCCGGTAGCGGGCCCACGGCTGCGCACTCCCCGGCACTGTTCTCCGTGGTGCTCGTGGTGGTTGGTCGGCGGCTGGTGCGGGCCAGTATGGAGAACGGGCCCTGGAGAGAGTACCTGGAGGATCTGCTGCGCCTGCGGGATGACGACGCGGCTCGCGGCAAGGTCCTGGTCCTGCCTGCCCTACCTAGGAACCGTATCGAGTCACAGGGCAGCCCTGTGGCCCGGTTGATGGAGCTTCAGGGAGTGACCAGGTACGTCACTCTTAGGCAGGATTCCGATGGTGATCCCGCTGCCGCCCACGGAGCGCTGGCCCGCGATCTCGGGCAGACAATCGTCCAGGAGCTGCTGCCAGAGCCGGGGGATCCTGACAGGCTCACCGTCTTCGTGTCTCACGCGCGCGACGACATCCCCCGGGCGGACCGTGTGAGCGTGACTCCGCATGGTCCGGTTGCCAAGGTTCAGGCTCTGGCCGACCGGACCCGGCTTGATACATTCATTGATCTCCATGATCTCCAGGGTGGACAGGAGTGGGACGCCGCCATACGCGATCGTGCCAGGCACAGTGCCCTGCTGATGGTCCGCACCGACAAGTACGCCTCGCGGGAGTGGACACAGCGGGAGGTACTAGAGGCCAAGCAGGCGGACATGCCCGTTGTGTGTTTGAGTTCGCTGGCCAGCGGGGAGCAGCGGGGATCATTCCTGATGGATCACGTGCCAACCGTGGCCTACCCCGTGGACTCGACGACGGAGCATGATGGAGCGGCAGGCGGCCTGGAGTCCCGGGACTCACTGACCGCCACGCAGGAGCGGGCGGTGATCACGGCGCTGAATCGCCTGGTTGATGAGGCCCTCAAGCGGGCCCTGTGGCGGCACCAGGAGATTCCTCGTGATGTAGAGGCGCGGTTGGGCGCGTCTTCCCAGGATACGGCTGGGGCGAGTAGTTCCAACAATGACGGCTTCGATGCGGCCCCCGTGCATCCGCCCGAGCCGTTGATGCTCACGGGGTTTCTGACGGCGCATAAGCAGGCTTTCCCCCAGGATCACCACCTCTGGCTACTGCACCCGGACCCGCCGCTGCTGCCGCCGGAGCATGAGATCATGGTCAAGCTCTGCGCATTGTCCGGGTATGAGCGAGACCAGGTGCACCTGCTCACGCCCCGTACCTTCTTCGCCGCTGGAGGCGTATGGGGCGGCGGCGAGCCATCGCTGACCACACCAAACCTGGCACTGGAGCGCCCACTTTCAACGCTGATGCTCGGCATCTCCATGGCTGAGAGCCCGGATCTGGCCGAATGCGGCCTGTCTGGTCGGCATCTAAAAGTGGCCGTGGCGGAGGTCACCCAGATGATGCTGCTGGCCGGAGGTGGGATCACCTACGCGGGAGCCTTGAAAACCCATGCACTGGATCTCACGGCGGCGGTAATCGATACCGTGGGCAGGTATGTCGAGACCGCGAAACAGGAACAGCACCGGCACAGCGGCACGCGCGTTGCGGGGCAAAGGCTCCATCCCGGTGACATGTTCACCCTGACCGTGCCGCGCATGGTCCTGTCAGACCGTGAGGCGCTGGAGCACCTCGCGCGTACTACGGAGGCTTTCGCGGCTGTTGGGAGTATCGACGTAGTCGACGAGCACGGACACTTAATCGACCTTGATGAAGCACAACTGTGGACTGACCGCGACCCCGCGGTTCTGGCACGTGCTTATAGCACTGTGCGCGGTGCGCTACCGCACTTCTGCGACGCCAGGCTGCTGATCGGCGGGAAGACGATACCGGCTTCTAAAGTGACTCCCGACGGCTACGTGGGAGGTATTCCAGGGATAGTTGAGGAGGCCCTGCACTCGGTTCGCGCAGGGCAGCCACTGTTCATCGCGGGTGGCTTCGGCGGTGCGGCCGCTGTGCTCGCCCACGAGTTGGGGATTGGAGCCGGTAACCCGATGTCGGAGGCTTCGCTTGCCGCCGTCCGTGCACTGCCGGCCTACCGCGACGCCGTCGCGGAGATAGCCGATCGGTTCGATCCGTCTCTGACGGGGTTGGATGCCGCGGACCTGGAGCGCCTGGCAACTACTCAGCGCGCTTCGGAACTTGCAGGCCTGATCGTGCGCGGACTCAGCGCCGGCGCCACGGTCGCTGGAGGCACCGATGCCTAACGTCAAGGTGTTCCTGAGCTATAACGAGGGCGCTGCTGGTGGGAAGGCGGCGCAGGAGCTGCACGACAAGCTGTCCGAGCTGCATGTTGATGCCGTAATGGCACGGCACGCAATACTTCCAGGCACCGACTGGGAGCAAGCAATCCGAACCGAGCTGGAGTCCAGCGCCGCCCTCGTAAGCGTGGGTACCAAAGGTTACTCAGCTCGTCCGTGGTGCCAGCAGGAGATCGGCTGGGCGCTCGGAAGGCATGTGCCAATCCTGTGGATTCAGTACGCCGACGGCGAGTCCCCGGCGGGCTTCCTTGCACGCACACAGGCGCTGATCGCGGATAACCCCGATCAACCGGAGGTGATCGCGAGAGACGTTGTGCAGTGGCTTGCCAGCCAGGAGGCTACGCGTGATGCGCTGGTTGACGGCCTACTTGAAGTGTTGGAGACGTCTAGCAGCTACAGTCAGACGCGGGGTTGCGCCGATCTGCTGGCTCTGGCCGGACGGCTGAGCGAAGAAGAGTGGAGCAGGGTGGTGCGCGCCGCGTCCGAGAACCGTCAGGTCAGGGACGCCGTCAAGTGGTCGGGTGGCAAGCGGCGACCCGCATGGTCAAAGGCAAGCTATAAAGACGAGCCGAGTGTGCTCAACTGGCTTAATGATCGGATCGGGCCCCGAGCCTCACAGGCACAAGGAAGGGAACTGCGGTGAAGACCAAGGTCAAGTTCTTCCTGTCTTGGGCGCACGATGACGAGCGCCTCAAGAGGGATCTGCTCGGGCGCCTGCGGCCCCAGTTCAAGATGCTGAGCAACTACCACGTGTCCTGGTGGGAGGACTCCGTCATCACGCCCGGTGAGGAGTGGGAGCCGGAGATCCTCAGCAGACTGGAAGAGAGCGACTACATCGTTCAATTGCTCAGCCCGAGTTTTCTCACCTCAGACTTCGTCCGGGCACACGAAGTCCCGGGGGTCGGTGACGCCCCGAACAAGCCGACTCTGCCCCTAATGCTCAGGTCTGTGCCGTTGCGCGACGACTTTGAGCTGCTGGGCATCGAGAAGCGCCAGATCTACCGGATGCCGCGCTCCGACGGCCAAGGTCACTACGCGTACGGGGACTTGAGCAGCTCCGTACAAAAGGACCGGTTCGCCCGCGAGTTCGTCGAACGCGTCGTTGATCGTCTGTCTGACCGAGGAGGCTATCGATGAGCGGTTCCAATGAACATGTGTCACGTCCCCTGCCACCCGCTGAACTATCCGCCCTATTAGATGCGCAGGAGCAGCGCCACTTACGAGACGCATCAGTGGAGGCATACGCCACTGAAAGCGATCCAATCGCGAAGCGGGTGACGGTATACATCAGTTTCTCCACGAAAGACCAAGGCCTGGCCGAGAAACTTGCGGAGGAGATCACCATACAGCTTAAGACCCTCGTTCGTGATGAGTACGAGGTGACGGTGTGGACATCAAGCGATACTCCGCTCGGCGAAGACATCACCACGGTTCGCGAGGAGCATCTGTGTGCGGCCTCCGCCGCGGTTGTACTTCTCAGCCCGAGTTACCTGGCCGACGACGATGAGAGCAAGCAGGTTCACGAGCACTTTCCTCACCCGGTGCTGGTCCGTCTCAAGGAGCTGCCTCAGGGCGCCAGCTTCGCACCCTTCGACAGCAAAGCCGTCATTCCAGGTCGCGCATACCACAACGCACGCACGACGGCTGCGAGAGAAGAGATCGCACAACATGTAGCAAGCAGGGTACGCGATCAGCTTCGTCAAGATCGCGAGAGATTCACCTACACAGCCCCAGCCGACCCTGCTGACCCTGCGCAGCTGGCGCGCGAACGTCTCGCGGCAGCAAGACTTTCTGAGAATACGGAATTCATCGAGTCGGAGGCATACCTGGGCAAGTTCTCCGAATCGCTCGATCTCACTTACAGCAAGGTAGACGATCGCTCTCGCCAGTCTTCAAGCAACCGCTTTGTAGCGATCGACAGGCTTCAAAAATGGGCAACCGACCACTCCACCCAAAGCAACCGTCTTTGCGCACTTCTGGGAGATCTGGGCACAGGAAAGACGACCACCTCCATTCTATTTGCCCGCAGACTACTTGATGAATACGAAGACGAAGCCGGCACCGATGCCCCACTACCCCTTTATTTCGACTTACGCGACCTCACCACGAGCAGACTCAGCAACTTCGGGCTACGTTCCATGCTCGAGCAGATGATCAATCAGAGCTCCCCGCATCCGGTGAATGTAGATCAGGTCATTGAGACCATCAGGAGCCACGAATGCATCGTCATCTTTGATGGACTGGACGAGGTCTTAGTGCACCTGGAAGAGCGCGAGGGCCAGAAACTGACGCGAGGCCTGCTCCAAGTGCTGACCTTGACTAATGACGCCGGCAAAGCCCTCAGCAAGCTCATGCTCACGTGCCGGAGCCAGTATTTCCGCTCAGTCCGCGACGAGCTTTCATTCTTCTCCAATCAGAATCGCGAGTGGGTTCGCGGTGAGGACTACCTGGTACTCACCATGCTTCCCTTTGAGGAGGAGCAGATTCTTGAGTACTTGGAACGCAATATTCCGGGTTCGGATCCGCAAAGACTGCTGGAGATGATCAGTTCCGTTCACGATCTCCGTTCGCTGGCAAAGCAGCCGGTCATGCTCAACATGATTCGGGATGTGCTGCCAGATATAGAACAGGCACTCGCAGACGGGCGACGCTTCCGCGCGGTGGATCTTTATGGCCGTTTCGTTCACCGCTGGCTGGAACGGGACGACGCTAAGCACATGCTTAAGTCTGAGCACAAGCGCATCCTCATGAGTCGCATGGCCGTTGAGGTGTGGAAGTCCGAACGACGTACCTGGCCTGCGGACTGGATGGAAACGTGGATGCTACGCTTCTTAGATGATCACCGCGAGCTGAAGCTTGAGTACAGAGAGTGGATGCCGGACCAGTGGAAGCAGGACTTACGCACGGCGACCTTCCTCTCACGCCGCGAAGACGTCTTCACCTTCGCTCACTCCTCACTCCTGGAGTATTTCCTGGCCAAGGGTCTCGTCGAGGCTCTTCTAGGCGACGATCCCGATTCCGGCGAAGCCCTCAATGTATGGGATCTTCCCCGCACGAGCCAAGAGTCGCTCGTCTTCTTTGGTGAGCTTCTTGACGCGCTGGACCCGCCTGACCGGCAACAGGCACTGAAGACCCTTACTCGAGTAGCGCATGAAGGTACTCCGCGCGCGCGGACTCTAGCATTCTCCTACGTCTTGCTGGCTAGGCAACGCGGCTTCCCGAATATCTCGACCCGTGAGTTCAACTTGGCGGACGTTGATCTCAGCAGCTGGCAAATAGGAGTGGAGAACCAGCAGGTACTTGACCTGACTGGCATCGACTTTTCTAACGCTAGGCTAGATGATGCCGTCCTCACAAATGTCAAGCTTGACAACTCTGACTGGCATTGCTCATCGCTCCGGCGGACGAGATTGATCTCCTGCACGCTCACCGGCGCCAACCTTACAGGTAGCGATCTCACGGGCACTATATTCCGATACTGCGATCTTTCCAGGCTAGACATTGGAAGCGCAACGACATATCGCACACAACTACTATTTAGCCGATCAAGCCATTCAGGACCAGACGTACTCAATGCGCCTATAGACGAACAGGCAGTTCCATTCACGACTTCACCTGAACTTTATTTGCCGCCATTCCGTATAACGACCGCAGAGTGGAATCCAGAAAGGCTCAGCATCCTCACCGCAGGCCCCAACGGAGCCCAGATCTGGGACGCCGTCACCGGCGAACAGACTCGTACCCTGACTACAGCCACAACCACCACAGGCGCGTGGAGCCCAGACGGACTCCACATCCTTACCACAGGCCCGAATGGCGCCCGGGTGTGGGACGCCAACACTGGCGGCCTCACCCACACACTCACCACGATGAACACCCGTGCGGGCGCCTGGAGCCCCAACGCCTCCAATATCCTCACTACAGGCAGCAACGGCGCCATAATATGGAATGCCGATACCGGCCAAAGCGTATTGAGTCTCGGTGATGACCGCGTTAACGAGGCTTTCTGGCGTCCGGACGGCATCCTAATACTCACCGTCACTACAGAAGACATCAAGTTGTGGAACGCTGCTACTGGCGAGCTTATCCGCACGTTAGACATTCTTAGCAATGTGTATACTTGCGCATGGCACCCCGACGATCATCGCCTTCTCACCGTTGGTTCGTCTGGACATTCAATATGGGATTCTTGTACCGGCGAGCGCATCGCAACGCTTACAATCTATGATAGTGACGGAGGTTCATGGAGTCCAGACGGAAAGCAGTTGGTGACGGTTGGTGCCGACGGTACCCAAATATGGGACGGAACTACTGGCCGTCTTAGCCACAAACTCGCCACTCTGTACGCTCGGTCAGCGTCCTGGAGTCCCGACGGAACCAAAGTCCTCACGTGGGGATCCGATGGAGCCTACGTGTGGGACGCCGACACCGGACATATGATCATCAATCTCACTAAACACTACACAACATCGTGCGCATGGAGTCCAAATGGCGCACATGTAGTCGCCAACACAAATCAGGGCGTATATATATATATGGCGGACCGACGCAAGTAACGCAGCCATTACGTTGACTCGTGGTATCACGGACTTTCCACTATGGAGTCCCGACGGCACCCACGTTCTCACCCTGAGTGACAACGGTGCACGGGTTTGGAACGCATATACAGGACGCATCACCCATACGCTTACTAGCCACCGTGCGCCTGCCGGGGGCTGGAGCCCCGACAGCTCCCGTGTCTACGTTACGGACGCACTAGGTGCCCATATTTGGAACGCAGTCACCGGGGAGATATGCTTGACCCTTACCGACAGCGCCACGTACGGTGGAGTCTGGAGTCCCGACAGCAGACATCTGTTCACCGTCGAGAAAGAAGGTGGACACATCTGGGACACCACCACCGGCGATGAGGTTCTTTTCGTGCCTATGAACACATATGGAGCAGCATGGAGCCCTGATAGTTCCGACATTATTGTCATAGTTGAAGAGGGCGCCCTCATATGGCGAACTGTGACATCTGCACACAAACGGAGTACTCTGACTCTCGATACCAAGTTCGCCCGCAATGCTTCTTGGAGTCCGGACGCAACCAGAGTCGTCACTCACAGTACAGGCAGTGTGCGTGTATGGGGAGTGACAACCGGCGAGAATATTGCCAGGTTGCCTGCGGCCAATGTCAGCAGAACCGCATGGAATCCTGACGGCACCCGTATCCTCACTTGTGGCGATGAGGGAGCCCAGATTCGGGGCTCTTCGTGTTTGAGGGTGTGGTGGTGGGGTAGTCGTGGGTGCGCGTGTCGCAGGGGCGGGTAGGGGTCGAGGTCCCCGATGATTGGTGGTTGCTGAACACCACCGATCACGGAGACCTCGACATGGCCGAGACTACCTTTGCTGCCCCTGATTTTGCTAGTTTCCTGGGCCTGGACGCGCTGGGACTGACTGTCACCGGCATGCGCATAGATGGCGGCGGTGCACTGGTGGAGTGTCGGCTGCAGGTCTGCGAGGAGGATGCGTTCTGCCGGGTCTGCGGGGCCCAGGGCGCCCCGGTGGGGACCGTCGCGAGGCGGCTGGCGCATGTTCCGGTGGGCTGGCGCCCAACCCACTTGCTGGTGCGGCTGCGCCGGTGGCGCTGCCAGGGCTGTGGGCGTGTGTGGAGGCAGGACGCGTCTCGTGCGGCCGCCAAGCGGGCGAGGCTGACCTTGGCGGCCAAGGAGTGGGCGATCCGGGCCGTGGGGGTGGAGTTCATGTCCATCTCGCGTGTGGCGGCAGCTCTGGGGGTGTCCTGGCACACCGCCAATGAGGCCGTCCTTGAGCGGGCCAAGGACCGCTTGATCAATGATCCTGGACGTCTGAAGGGTGTGGAGGTCATCGGGGTGGATGAGCATGTTTGGCGGCACACCCGCAAGGGCGACAAGTACGTCACCGTCATCATCGACCTTACACCCGTGCGCGACCGTACCGGCCCCTCCCGCCTGCTGGACATGATCGAAGGCCGCTCCAAGCAGGCCTTCAAGCAATGGCTCCAGGAACGCGACGAGGACTGGCGCAGCCGGATCGAGGTGGTCTCGATGGATGGGTTCGCGGGCTTCAAGACCGCCGCCGCCGAGGCCCTACCCGGCGCGACGGAGGTCATGGACCCCTTCCACGTGGTCGCGCTGGCCGGGGACAAGCTGGATGAGTGCCGCCGCCGCACCCAGCGCGAGACCACCGGGCGGCGGGGCCGTAAGGACGACCCCCTGTACAAGGCCCGCAGGCTGCTGCGCACCGGGGCGGGCCTGGTGAGCGACAAGGGCTGGGAGCGTCTCGAACAACTGTTCGCCGACCCCCACAACACTCCGGTAGAGATCATGTGGGGCGTGTATCAGAAGATCATGGCCGCCTACCGCGCCAAGGCCCCCGCCCAGGGCAAGACCCTGATGGAGAAAGTGATGCAGACCCTCACCACCGGCGTGCCTGACGCCCTCGAAGAGCTGAAGTCGCTGGGCAAGACCCTGGCCCAGCGGCGCGAAGACATACTCGCCTACTTCGACCACCGCGGCACATCCAACGGACCCACTGAAGCAGTCAACGGCCGCCTGGAGCACCTACGCGGCATCGCCCTGGGCTTCAGGAATCTGACCAACTACACCATCCGCAGCCTCATCCACGCCGGAGGCTTCAGACAACAGCTACTACACCCCTAAACGCGAAGAGCCAGATTCGGGATGCAGTCACCGGACATCTATTTCAACATCTGACCTCCATTCAGGCCCGTACAGGCTCCTGGAATCCAGACGGCACCCGAGTTCTCACCGTCGGGAACGACGGTGTCCGTGTTTGGGATGCCATAAGCGGTCGTCGGGTCTGCACGCTTACCTGCGCTTACGCCGAGGGAGGTGCGTGGACTCCTGATGGCACCCGCATCCTCACCAGCGGGCCTCACGGCGCACGCCAATGGGATGCTGAGACAGGACAGCCAGTCGGAGTCATCATCGAGCCACTCCCTGAAGGGGAAGTAGTCGTTCGCGATGCGGTGACTGAGGAGGTGCTCGGGACCAGCCGTGAGGCCTGGCGCTGGCTTGGCTACGCCGTCGTGGTTGAAGGCCAGATGACCCGTCTACCGGCAGAACTGTACGGCCCGTTGCCACCGCTGAAGCAGGCAGATTCCTGATTCACACCTGGTGCTGCGCCCGGGCGCTGGCGTACAGGCAGATGGCGGCGGCGGAGGCGACGTTCAGGGACTCTGCCATTCCGTAGATCGGGATCGAGACCACCGTGTCCGCCACGTCCAAGGCCGCAGGCGCCAGCCCACGGGCCTCGTTGCCCAGCAGCCAGGCCGACGGCTCGCCGAGCCCCGCTTCGGCGTCGAACAGGCTCACAGTGCCGTGCCCGTCGGCGGCCAGCAGCCTCAGCCCCGCCGCCCGCAGTGCGTGCACGGCCTCCTCCAACGTGACACCGGCCAGCACCGGCAGGTGGAACAGGGAGCCGGCCGTGGCGCGCACGACCTTCGGGTTCGTCGGATCCACGCCGCCCTTTACCAGCACCACGGCGTCGGCGCCGGCGGCGTCAGCGGCGCGAATGATGGTGCCGGCATTGCCGGGGTCCTGGGCCTCGGTCAACACCGCCACCAGGCGCGCTCCGGAGAGGGCCGTCTCCAGGACCGAGCCTGAGAAGGCGTCGGCCTCGCGCGCGGCGTCGCTCTCCGTCACGGGTGCGGCAGCCTCCGCCCCTCCCCCACTGGCCCCAGGCTGCGGTCGGGCCGCCACGGCATCGGTCCTCACCACGGCGAGCACCCCCTGGGCATCGGCGCTCATGGCCGCCATGACCTCGGGGGTAACCAGGTGGATGTACAGGCCCGCCCGCGCGGCAGCTTCAGCAATATCGGCGTGCGCCCGGGCCGCCTGCTCAGTGAAGTAGACATCCAGCACATGCCCGGCGGCGCAGCGGACAGCCTCACGCACGCCCTGAGGCCCCTCCACCAGGAAGCGCCGGTACTTGCTGCGGGCGGTGCGGCGGGCCAACCCTGCCACCCGAGTGATGCGGGTAGCAGCTGGGTTGTCCAGGATCGCGCTCGTGCTCATGGCCGCAGATTACCGGCCGTACAAGACCGACCCCCGCAACCGGGCCACGCCGTCGGGGCGGGGCTTGATTGCGGAGGTCGGCTCGAAATGCAGGCCGCACGTAGCGACCGATGCGCCCAACCGGCGGGCGCCGACGGGCTCAGGCCTTGGGGGCGTTGACGTCCGCGGGCAGAGCCTTGCGAGCGGTGTCCACCAGCGCCTTGAAGGCAGCGGGCTCGTTGACGGCCAGCTCAGCGAGCATGCGGCGGTCCACCTCAACCCCGGCCAGGCCCAGGCCCTGCATGAACCGGTTGTAGGTCATGCCCTCGGCGCGGGCGGCGGCGTTGATACGCTGGATCCACAGGCGACGGAAGTCGCCCTTGCGGGCGCGGCGGTCGCGGAAGGCGTACACGCCGGAGTGGGTGACCTGCTCCTTCGCCTTGCGGTACAGGCGGGAGCGCTGCCCGCGGTAGCCGGAGGCGCGCTCGAGTACGGTACGACGCTTCTTCTGGGCGTTAACAGCCCGCTTCACACGTGCCATGTGATGACTCCTTGTTGTGTTGTGGGCCGGTCAGCGACCGAGCAGCCTCTTGACCTGGCGGGTGTCGGCCGGGGCGACGACCTGGTCCTTGGACAGCCTGCGCTTGCGGCGGGAGGACTTGACCTCCAGCAGGTGGCGCTTGCCGGCCCGTTCGCGCATCAGCTTTCCGCTCCCGGTGACCCGGAAGCGCTTCTTGGCACCGGAGTGCGTCTTGTTCTTGGGCATGTTAATTTCCTCTTCTCGGTCCCCGGCACCTGTTGGAGTCGGGGGCTGGTGACCTCGTCATGGTGACGGGGTTGGGTCTGTCGTGTCACGCCGACGGCGGCCCGCTGCTCGGACGCTGTCAGTCGCCCTCGGTGGTCGCCTCGGTGGCTTTCGGCTCCGCCTTGGCCTCACGGGCCGCCCGGGCTGCCTGTTTCTCGGCGCGGCGGCTCGCACGCGCCGCCTCACGGCGACGACGCTGGTCGGACTTGACCTCGGCCTTCTTACGGGTGGGAGCCAGAACCATGACCATATTGCGGCCGTCCTGGCGGGGATGGGATTCGATGTTGCCCAGCTCGGAGACCTCCTCCGCCACACGCTGCAGCAGCCGGATGCCCAACTCCGGGCGGGACTGCTCGCGCCCACGGAAGCGAACGATGCACTTGACCTTGTCCCCGCCCTTGAGAAAACGCTGAACGTGGCCCATCTTGGTGGCGTAGTCGTGCTCGTCGATCTTGGGACGGAACTGGATCTCCTTGAGCTGAGTGTTGGCCTGGTTGCGCCGGGCGTCGCGTGCCTTCATGGCCGACTCGTACTTGAACTTGCCGTAGTCCATGAGCCGGCACACCGGGGGGCGTGCGTCGGGGGCGACCTCAACGAGGTCGAGGCCTGCCTCTTCGGCCAGGCGGAGGGCGTCCTCCACCCGGACAATGCCGACCTGCTCACCGCTGGGGCCGACCAGTCGCACCTCGGGGACGCGGATCCGTTCGTTGATACGGGGCTCGCTGATGACTGTTCCTCACTCTTGGAAGCGGCGACCGCCGCAACGAAGAAGGCCTTCGCCGCGTTTCGCGCACGAAGGCCTCTCATGTGCTCTTGCGAGCACAGCCACAGCCGCCTGAGACGGCCGCGACCGCGAGGAAACTCCTCGCATTACCCGGCCCCTTGAGGGACCCAGGTGGGATTTCTCCGCTTGCGCGCCGGAGACATGCCTCCGGCCGGTCGGTGGCAGTTTAGCAGCCCCACTGTGCCACGTGCCGACCACCACCACCGAGAAGAAAGTGAATATGACCATACACGCCCGCCGTCAGGCAGGAACGGGGCAAAGCTCAACGGTGTCGATGAACTCGCCCCAGGCCGGGTTGACCATTACGTACTGGCACTGCTCCAGCGCGGCAGCCACGGCAGGCGTGCCAGCGGAGGCGTCGACCCGGATGAATACGCGCAACTCCGCCTGCTCCCCTGGGGCGAAGGCCACGCCGGTGACCCCTTTAACAGCGCCGAGCTGCGAGGCCACTTCGGCCTGAACCGGCTCGTTGCGCCAGGAGGGGATCCATTCCTCTCCGCCGGCCAGGGCCACCACGGCGGGTCGGGGCAGGCGCAGATCGCGGGTGCCCGCATCCAGCACCCACAGCTGATCAGTCTGGGCACAGGCGACCTGGGCGGCGCGCTGCGGAGTGACCGGAACGGGGCGCACGTCCGCTCGCCAGGCCGCGACGGCGGCCGCGGAGGTGAACACCGGCAGGGCCAGATGGCCGTCATCGAGCCGCACGGCCAGTTCTGCGGCGTCCTGCGCGGCGTCGGCCGTGTGCGGTTCATGTACCGGGACAGCGGACGCTGCCTCCCCCAGGCGCAGTTGAGTGGGTCCCCCGACGGCGTGTGCCGCTACGGGCACTATCAGTCGGCTTGCCGTCAGTGCGGCGAGCAGCCGGTCCAGGTACTCGTGGTGCGGCAAGTCCTGCTCCGCAAGTGCTGCCACGACGGCGGGGTCGGCGGAGCCGTCATCCTTGGAGAAGGGAGTGGGGGCTGCCAGCAGCCGCTCCAAACGGCCGCGGGCGGCCATCGCCGCCGCTGCCTGCAGATCATCAGGCAGCTGCGAACGCGCAGAGTTGTTGGAATACTCCGGGTTTCCAGGGGTCTGAGACATGGGCTATCACGCTCCGGACCGGGAGTCCTCGCCACGGCTGACGGCCAGCGCCTCCTGGAGTGTGAAATTCCCGTTGTACAACGCCTTGCCGACGATCGCCCCCTCCAGACCGTAGTGCTCCAGGCGGCTAAGGGCGCGCAGGTCGTCCAGGTGGGCGATGCCGCCGGAGGCAACCACGGGAGCGGAGGTGCGCTCACACACCCTGCGCAGCAGCTCGATATTGGGGCCCATGAGGGTGCCGTCCTTGGTGACGTCGGTGACCACGTAGCGGGCGCACCCGGCGTCATCCAGGCGGTTGAGCGTCTCCCACAGATCACCACCCTCCTTGGTCCAGCCGCGAGCGGCCAAGGTGTTTCCGCGCACGTCCAGACCAACAGCGATCTTGTCTCCGTGTTCGGCGATCACCCGTTCGGTCCAGGCCGGGTCCTCCAGGGCGGCGGTGCCAAGGTTCACGCGCGCAGCACCGGCGGCCAGGGCGCGCTCCAAAGAGGCGTCGTCGCGAATGCCGCCGGACAGCTCCACGTTCACCTCCACCTCGCCGACGATACGGGCCAGCAGCGAGGCGTTAGTGCCACGTCCGAAGGCCGCATCCAGATCCACCAGGTGAATCCACTGGGCACCGGCCACAGCCCAGTCCCGGGCCGCATCAATGGGGTTGCCGTAATCGGTTTCGCTTCCGGCCTCGCCCCGCAGCAGCCGGACGGCCTTCCCGTAGGCAACGTCTACGGCAGGTAGAAGAGTAAGCATGGGCGGTCTCCTTGGAGTGGCGGCTGCGCGCACGGTGCGCGCAGCACAGGGTTCAGAGGGTGGTCAACCAGTTACGCAGCAGCTGTGCACCGGCGTCGCCAGATTTCTCCGGATGGAACTGCGTAGCGGTCAGCGGCCCGTTCTCCACCGCGGCCACGAAGTCCTCGCCGTGGGTGGCCCAGGTGGTGCGGGGCGGGCAGGTGCGCCCAGGACCGAGCAGCTCGGCGGGATCAGTTTTGGCTGCATAGGAGTGGACGAAGTAGAAGTGTTCGGAACCGTCGGCGTCACTCAGACCGTCGAACAGGACGCTGTCGGCCGGCGGGCGGACCCGACTCCAGCCCATGTGGGGGACGATGTCCGCATTGAGGCGGGAGACGGTGCCAGGCCACTGGGCCAGGCCGGTAACCAACTGGTCCCCCAAATCCTCGGCGTGCTCGGTGGATGCCTCGAACATGACCTGCATGCCCACGCAGATGCCCAGCACCGGCCTGCCGCCAGCAAGTCTGCGGTCTATCAGCCCGGGGGCGTTAACGTCGCGCAACTGCTTCATCACCGCCGCGAAGGCGCCAACGCCGGGCACCACCAGCCCATCGGCGTTCTCAACCGCGCAGGCATCCGCCGTCAACTCCACGTCCGCTCCGACGCGCTCAAGAGCGCGCACGGCCGAACGCACATTCCCACTTCCGTAGGCCAGGACGACGACGTGTGCTTGCCTCACGGGCACACCCTACCCATCTGCTGCGCCGGGAAGGCCATCGGTATCAGCTACTGGTCTGATCATCGTCGTGACCCCTATCGCCCCTGCCACGGGGCCGCAAGCCGCGACCGAACCAGCGGATGATCCGCCCCGGCTTGACATCACTGGTGCTGATGGCGCCCGCCACACTCTGTGCCTGGGTAACGCCCAGCAGAATGTCCTCCAACTCCTGGTCCGCAGATGCCAGCAACAGCCCGGCACTGGTCTCCTCCGCCGCCTCTCCGTTGTAGTACCGGCGGGCGGTGATGGTGCCCGACAGTCCGGATTCAACGCCGGCGTCGGTAGCCAGGTCCGCAGTCATGAGCACTACGCCGGCGCGGCTGAGGCGGGACAGGGCCCCGGCCAGCTCGGCGGCCTCGGCAGGTTCGGTGTCGGCGCCGCCCAGAAGCTCGGCGATATCCCACTGGGCATGTGCGGACACGAACTCCTTGACCGCGATGGCGCCGCTGGAGGTGGGCACCACCGTGCAATCCAGGCCTGAGGCCGCGCACAGGTGCGCAAGCGCCTCGGCGCTGGCCAGCGGGGTCAGCACCACAGCGACCTTGACCGCCCTGGGCCGGGAGTCAGCTCCAGAGTCGGCATCCAGAGCGGCAGCCAGGGCCTGGACCTCGGCCAGCTGCTCGGGGGTCAGCCCGGCCTCATCTGCGCAGTCCGCAGAATCAGCGGTGCCGGGCACCCCGTAAATGTTGTGGGGCACGTCCTTGGGAGAGACCGGTCCGGTGTCTTCTGGCATGCCAGTGCCATCGGAAGAATCCTCGCCGTCGGCTCCCGGGGGTGCAGGCAAGTCGGAGGGAAAATCGATTCCCTCCATAATCGCGGCGAACTCGGCGTCGATGTCTGGATCGTCGTCACCCCGGCCACCCGGGTTGGAGATGTGGTCGTCATGCATCACAGGGCGCCTTTGGTTGAAGGGATGTCGTCGACGCGCGGGTCGGGTTCGACGGCAGCGCGCAGGGCACGGGCCAGGGCCTTAAATTCGGCTTCGGCGATATGGTGGGGGTCGCGTCCAGAGACGACGCGCACATGTAGGCAGATACCGGCGTGGTAGGCGATCGCCTCCAGGCAGTGGCGGACCATGGAACCGGTGAAGTGGCCGCCTATGAGGTGGTGTACAAAGGCCTCGGACTCGCCGTCATGCACCAGGTAGGGGCGGCCGGACAGGTCCACAACGGCCTGTGCCAGCGCCTCGTCCAGCGGCACAAGGGCGTCTCCGAAGCGCTTGATGCCGCGTTTGTCCCCCAGGGCGGTCTTGAGAGCCTCGCCGATGCAGATGGCGGTGTCCTCCACCGTGTGGTGCACGTCGATGTCGGTATCCCCGGTGGCACGCACCGTCAGGTCGATCAGCGAGTGCTTGCCCAGGGCGGTGAGCATATGGTCGTAGAAGGGAACGGTGGTCGATATATCGGTCCTGCCGGTGCCATCCAGGTCGACTTCGACCACGACGGAGGACTCACTGGTGCTGCGTTGTATGCGCGCGGTGCGGTTCATGCGTTCTTCTCCTGGTTGACCTTGGTGTGGTTGGCCTCATTCCCGGATCGCCTGGTCGTGGTTCCGGTGACTGCCAGCAAAGCGGTGCGGAACCGCTCCATCTCCTCCGGGGTGCCCACACACACCCGCAGGTACCCCTCGGGACCGACCACGCGGATTAGGACTCCGCGCTCCAGCAGTCCCCGCCAAACCGCCTCCCGATCGGCAAAGGGGCCGAACAGGACGAAGTTCGCGTCGGATTCGTGGGCGATCCAGCCGCATGCACGCAACCAATCCACCAGGGCGTCGCGTTCGTCACGCAGGGAGGCGACCTGACTCATCAGCTCCTCGCGGTGGTCCAGTGCCGCCAGGGCGGCCGCCTGAGACAGTGCGGACAGGTGGTAGGGCAGGCGCACGATGCGCAGCATGTCCACCAGTTCACGCGAAGCGGCCAGATACCCCAGCCGCAGTCCGGCCATGCCGAAAGCCTTGCTCATGGTGCGGGTAACGGCCAGATGCGGGTGCCGGGGGGCGCCGTCGGCCTCGGTGAGCGTGAGCAGTTCCAGGGCGCTGGGCACGCCGGGCCGCCGGAACTCCCCGTAGGCCTCATCGATCACCACCACGCAGTCGCAGGGCCCGGAGCCGTCGGCGCTATCTGCGGGGCCGCGTCCGCGGGCGGCCTCCAATATGGCAACCACGTCCGCCTGCGGCAGGGCGGTGCCGGTGGGGTTGTTGGGGCTGGCCAAGATGACGACTGCGGGGCGCTCCGCCTCAATGGTAGCGGCCACGGCGTCTATATCCAGGGTAAAGTCCTCCCGCCTGGGCCCGGCCACATAGCGGGTGAAGGTATTGCGGGCGTACTCGGGATACATGGAGTAGGTGGGTGTGAAGGACAAGCAGGTGTGACCCGGCCCGCCGAAGGCCTGCAGCACGTGCGTCATGACCTCATTGGAACCATTGGCCGCCCAGATCTGCTCCCGGTCCAGGAGCACACCGGACTCCACATCCAGGTATTCGGCCAGGGCGGCGCGCAGGGCGGGCAGGTCCCGCTCCGGGTAGCGGTTGAGCCCGGCGGCCGCCTCACTGACCGCCGCGGCGATGTCTGCTATCACCGTGGGACTGGGCGGGTAGGGGTTCTCGTTGACGTTCAGGCGCACCGGCACGTCCAATTCGGGGGCGCCGTACGGTTCGCAGCCGCGTAGCTCGGGCCGCAGCGGGAGCACTGTCACGGGGTGAGAGTCTACGCGGATTCCAGGTGCGATCACCCCGGCGTGACAGCCAAGTCGACGGTCGTGGTCTGTGCGTCGTCATCTTGCGCCATGCGTGGGCGCATCAGACGGATCAGGGGGTCAAGAGTCAGTCCCTGGACGATTAGCGACCCGCCGGACACCAGCAGCGCCACCAGCAGCAGCAGCGGCCGCGCAGGCGTTGACAGCGGCAGAGTCTGGGCGGCCGCCAGGGTGACGGCGCCACGCATCCCGGCCCAGATGATGACGGCGCCCTCACGGGGCCCCAGTGGCTCGGACGTGAAGTACTCCAGGCGGCGACTACGGCGTCGGCGCACCCAGCCCAGCCACACCAGCATCGGAGCAACGAATACCAGGCGCACCAGCACAGTCAACACCCAGGCGCTGACGGCGAGGATGACGGCGGTGCGCGCGCCGTATCCGACCTCGGCCACCTCCTGCACGATCCCGTAGGCCTGCAGCCCCATAAACAGGAAGACGCCGCCCTCAAGAATCAACTCGATGGTGCGCCAATTGTGCCGGGCGTTCACGCGGTGCACCGGCGACAACAGCCACGGGCCCCGATAGGAGGTGATCAGGCCGGCGACCACCGCCGCCACCAGGCCGGAGCCGCCCAGGTACTCGGCGGGTAGCGACGCCAGGAACGGCACGGTGAAGGACACCACCGTGTCCGCCGTGGACTCGCTGATACGTGCGCGGACACGCACCGCCAACGTCCCGACCGCCCAGCCGATGAATAGTGCCAGCGCCAGCGAGGTCAGGAACTGGGCGGCCAGCGCACCCGGCTCAAGAGAGTCGGTGGAGCGGGCAACCCCCGCGGAAACCGCCGAGGACAACAGGATCAGGGCCGTGGCGTCGTTGAACAGTCCCTCCCCCTCCAGGATCGTGATGATGCGGTCAGTGACACCCAACCCACGCACTATTGCGATGGCCACGGCATCGGTCGGGCTCAGCACCGCCCCCAGGGCAATGGCCCAGGGAAGAGGGATTGCGGGCACCAGCATGTGCGCCACCAGGCCAATCACAACAGCGGACACGGCCACCAGCCCGACCGCCAGGGCGGACACCGAGCGCAACTCTCTACGAAAGTCCGCAACCGGCATCGATACGGCCGTGGAGTACAGCAGTGGCGGCAGCACCGCTTCCAAAACGATCTCCGGATTGAGCTCAATCGCCGTAACGAAGGGCAGGAAGCCGATCCCGATGCCAAGCACCAGAAGCAGCAGGGGCGAAGCCACCCCCACTCTAGGGGCCAGCTGGTTGCATGCGGCGATGACGAGCAGACCCGCCACCGCGATCATCAGCGTCTCCACAGGGGCAGAGCCTAGGGCCCTGCCCCTGTGAAGAGGACTACAAGCGCGTGGACGCCAGCCGAGCGCCCTCCGTCAGGGAGGCGAGCTTGGCCCAGGCGATGTGGGAGTGCACGCGTCCGCCCAGGCCGCAGTCGGTGGAGGCGACTACGCGTTCGGGGCCGACCAGTCGGGCGAAGCGCTCAATGCGGTCGGCAACCAGCTCGGGGTGCTCCAGCACATTGGTGGCGTGGGAGACGATGCCAGGAATCAGGTACTTGCCGTCGGGCAGTTCGGTATCCTGCCAGATCTTCCACTCGTGCTCGTGACGGACGTTGGCTGCCTCGAAGCTCAGCCCGTTGGCGTTCACGGACAGGGCCAGGTCGACGATCTTGTCGAAGCCCAGATCCGTTGAGTGCGGACCGTGCCATGAGCCCCAGCACACGTGATAACGCACCTGCGCGGGATCAATTCCGCGCAGGGCGTGGTTAAGGGCCTCAATGCGCACGGCGGAGAAGCGGCGGTAGTCCTCCAAGGACGGCTCACTGATGAACTGGTCCCAGGACTCGGCCAGGTCGGGGGCGTCGATCTGGACGGTGAGCCCGGCGTCGGTGATCGCCCGGTACTCCTCACGCAGAGCATCGGCCCAGGCCCATACGGCGGCCTCGTCATCCTCGTAGTGGTAATTGCCGACGCGCGCAGCCGACGCCGGGCTGACGGAGGCCAGGAAGCCCTCGTTCAGCGGCTTACCAGCCCGCTCCAGGGCGCGGGTGAGTGCGGCAATGTCACGGGCGACGACGTCCTGTCCTATGTAGCGGATCTCCCCGGTCACCACCGGGAACACCCAGGGGCGCCCTGCGGAGAAGTGGATGCCGGAAGTGGGGTCGGCGTAGGTGTCGGCGAACGCGACCCAGTCACGACGATCCGTCATGGCATCCAGCTCGAGCTTGCCGGCCGGGGTGGGCTTGCGCTCGGGCAGCTGGTCCAGTAGCTCCAGGCCACTGAAGCGGCTGAAAGAGTAGGACCACCAGGCGCCATAGTCGACCTTCTCGGTCATGGCGTGCCCATATTCGCCGTCATTGACGGTCGTCAGCCCGATCTCGGCCTGCCGGGAGACGACGGCGTCGGTCTGCTCGGCGACGATCGTCGCGAGCCCGGCATCGTCCAGCGTGCCGGCCGCGTGCGCGGCATTGGCCTCGAGCAGGGCATCGGTGCGGGGCAGGGAGCCTACATGGGTGGTGCGGATTTGCGTGGCCATTTCAGGTCCTTCCATCGGTCCTGGCGGGAGCACCGCACCGCCGGACGCGAGCCGACGGCGTGGTTGCTGCGGCGTCGACGAGCCAGGTCTCTCAGCCGCTCTGGATGGTGCGCGCACACCATATCAAGATATCCCCGCTTACCGACACCGACGGCGTGGCCGCGCGCCGGGTTGTTGCCATTGCTGCCATTACGGCAACAGTGGGCGGACCGGCTATGCGGACTCCACGCGCGCCGCCGCGACCAGTTCCTGTGAGACCGCCCCGGCCCCGCTCTGCTGCACCGCCGAATCCTCCGTGGCCGCGAGACCGTCGTCCTGCAGGTAGTACCACCACAGTGGGGCGGCCCAGGCGCGCGGCTGTCCGAGAGCGACCGCCGTGAGATGCCGGGCCACTGCATCGCGCCCCGCCCCGGTATCGTCGGCGGAGCCGAACCACCACGGCCCGTCGTCCAGGTCCTGCGCTCCGTAGCCCAGTTCGGTCAGGGCCGTGGGCTTGTCTGCGACCATCCGCCCCAGAACCTCCAGGACCCGCCTGGCCCCGGATCCCAGCGGATGCCACTGCGGGTAGACCGACAGTCCGACGACGTCGGTCAGTTCGGCGAGTTCCCCCTTCAGATTGTTGGCGGTCCAAGACATGACGGACTCGGCGGCCGTCCCCTGTCCGAGCTGGTAGTACACGGTCAGCAAACGGGGCGCGGATGCGGTCGCCGGGGCGGCTGCCAGCGCCCGGGCCGCTTGCAGCGTCCGCTCCACGGCATTGGGGCCGGTCCACTCCCCTGCGAGCTCGTTGCCTATCTCCCACGCATCCGCGTCGGGGAAGGCGGCGACGAGCGCATCGATCCTCCGGGTCCAGGAGGCCTCGTCGAAGTCATTGAGCACCTGCGAGTCACCTATCTGCACCATGATCTGCGCGCCCGCATCGTGGAGTTCGGCCGCACACCGGCGCCATCCCGCCATCTCCTCGGGATCGTCCGTATCGTCTACCACGATCCGCACCAGCGACTGGCGCCCCGCCTCGGTCAGCCTGGCAACGGCCTGCGCGGACTTACCCGGTAGGGGCACGGAGGTGAAGGTCACGCCCAGCATCGCGGCTTCGGGACCCAGCCGGGTCCCGGCCTCATCCTGAGCTATTTGCGCCGTGGTGGCCGCCTCAAGGGCGGCATTGGCCGCCACGGCGCGCTCGGTCGGGGTTGTTGCGGCCTCACAGTTCTGCAGGGCCTGCCCGGTGCGGGTGCGCAAGGCGTCGATCTCCTGCGCCTTAGTCTCGGCAATCGACCGAAGCTGGGTCTGAATCTCCTCCTGTGCCTTATGCAGGCCGCGTGCGGCCAGCTCCGCTAGGGCGTAGCGGCCCGGCCCGGGCAGGTCAGCGAACAGGGCGGAGTATCCGTGACTCGTCGGCCACGACAGGGTCAGGCAAGCTGCGCGGCCCGCCGGCAGCTCCAGGGCAGCCGTGGCCTGGGCGTGCGGCTCCAGGGGAGCCAACTCGATGAGCTCCAACGTGGCGGCATCGAGCAGGGCGTCGTCACGGGTGTCCGCGTCGGCGCCATTGACCTGCAATTCCACCAGGGCATCAAGATCAAGAAGCCTGCCATCGGCCCCGGCGACATCGAGCAGCACTTGCCCGCCTCCGGCCGCCGTCGACGAGGACTCGGGACCGGTTCCGGCTACCGTTATCCCCCTCAGTGAAGCCGCAATCACCGGCAGCAGGGCGGCGGCCCCGACCGACGCCACACCGAGTGCCCCTCGGCGCGACACGCACGCCGATCGCGCCGATTCGTCCCGGGCCTCAACCAGTGAGCCGCAGTCTTCAGGCGACTCGCCGGAATCGTTTCGTGCGATTTCCATCGGTTTCCTCTCAGATCAGATCCGTGGCGGCCACAAAGGTGTACCCCTGCGCCCGCACTCCTTCAACGACCTCTTGCAGGAGCGAGACGTCGTAGTAGGGGTGGAAGAAGAAACTCGCCGTGGCGTGGGTGACGACCAGATTCGCCTGTGCCGCGGCCACGATATCCGCGGGCAGGCGCGGCGGGTGCTGGTTATAGGACTCGAGTTCGACGTTGCCCAGGTTCTCAGGCAGCACATGCGTTCCGTAAGGGTCGTTCACGGCGTATGGGAAGAACTGGCCGTAGTAGTCGAAGTCCCCGCCGCTGCGCCCGGTCAGCAGGCCCCCGTGCAACAGTTCACGCTCATAACGCACCTGGTAGACCTCGTTGATGCCGCGGTATGCGGCGGCCGTGGCCGCGTAGTGGGGTGTTTCAAACACCGTCGGCTCTGGCAGGCCGACCTCAGTGAAGATCGCCCGCCCCTCCAGCACCTCCCGGGTGGCCCAGGCGGCGTCGGTACCGGGCAGCTCACCGCCGATCTGCACCCATGAGTCGTTGGCGCAAGCGACCGCCGGGGCGGTGTTGTCGTTGGTCTGCGTGCACCAGGAGCGAATGAACTCGAAGTCATCCGTGCTGACCCCATTGTACGGATTATCCAGGGTGGAGAACTGGTGGCGGGTGCCGTGCTGGATCAGGGTGCCGCCGTTGGCGACGGCGTGGCGGAGCACCTCGACCAGCTCCGGGTTATCCGCCAGGGTGAGGGTCTCGGGAACGCCGTCGTTGTAAACACCGTTCGGATCGGTGTAAACGGGTACCACGGCGATCTGGAACGGGACGCCCGCCCCGGTCAGATAGTCGACGATGGTGCGCAACTCGGCGCCCGTGGTGGCCGGGCTGACATCCTCGATGCGCACGGCCGCCTGCCGTACGGCCGCCGCCCCGGGCTGGAGGGTGTCCAGCACAATATCTGCCGCGGCCAGGTAGCGGTCGGTCTCGGACAGGTAGGAAAGAGGGACCTCACCGATATAGGTGAGGTTCGCGGATTTCACGGCCCAGGGGAAGGAACTGCCGGTGGACTGGGCGACAGCTGCGCAGTCGGTGGCGGCGCCGGCGGCGTCGGTGCACTGTGCGCTTCCCAGGACCGTGACGTCCTGCGGGCTGATGATGTGGGGGGCGGTGATGCCACCGGAATTCAGGGCGTTACGGCTCAGGGACTGCCCGTTGTAGCTCACCGAGGTGACCGTGTCGGCGGAGTTGATGTAGGAGTCGGCGGCGTCCCACCCGTAGCGGGCGACGAAGGCGGCGCGGTCCTCGGCGTCAGCCGCGAGCTGCCAGATATTGAATCCAGACCAGAGCACGGGCACGTCACCGGTCAGCACGTCATCTAGGAATGCCTGCGGCAGCGGCTCGTCATAGGTGGAGCCCGTGTAGATCACGGCGGTGTAGGAGCCGGCCAATCCCGCGACATAGTCGGTCACCGGCATGGTCGTCACCGTGCCGGAGTGAGAGGCCAGCATCCCCATGCCCAAAGCGTAGTACTCGCCAAGGTGCGCGTAAGAGCCGGTGGAGTCGAACAGGACCAGGGTGCGTGCCGGGCCGGCCTGTTCGGTGGAGAAGGTGCGCGCCGAACCCGGCAGGGCCACGCCTTGAGGCAGATCGCGTACCTGCGGCGGCGGGGCCGCATCCGCCGGTTGCTCCAGCTCCGCGGCATCTACGACGCCGGCGGCCACCAGTGGCAGAACCCTATCAGCAGCCGCCGCCGGCTCGGGAGGGGACTCGACCGGTGCCTCCTGGGTGGCGTCCGTCAATGCAACGGGCGCCCCAGGCGCAACAGGCGCGGCCGGGGCAGCCGTCGCGGGCACGGCCGGTCCGGCTCCTGTCTGCAGCACCAGCGCGGCCGCGGCCAACATGATGCCCAGGGGCACGCCGCGGCTTCGATTCAGGGACAGGCGATTCATTCAACTCTCCTCTGTGTTGGGGGTGGAGCGGTCGGGGGTGAAATCGGCCAGGCGTCGGCCCAGGCCGGTCAGCGCCGCCATGGCGGCGACGATGCGGGCACAGGCACGCCCGTCACCGTAAGGATTGGCGGCGCCCGCCATCTCGTTGTATGCGTCGGGGTCGTCCAGCAGACGGCTCACCGACTCGACAATGGCCTGCTCGTCGGTGCCCACCAGCTTGGCGACGCCGAAGTCGATCGCCTCGGGTCGTTCAGTGTTCTCCCGCATGACGAGCACGGGCTTGGACAGTGCCGGAGCCTCCTCCTGTATGCCGCCGGAATCCGTCAATACCAGGTGGGACCGGTTCATCAGGGTGCAGAACTGTCCGTACTGGAGCGGCTCGGTGACCACTACATTGTCCAGGCCCTCCACGTGAGGCAGCAGCGCCGCGCGAACCTTCGGATTGCGGTGTGCGGGCAGGACGATCACCTCATCGGGGTGGCTGCGGGCGATGCGGGCCAGAGCCCGACCAATGCCGTGCATCGGCCTGCCCCAGGACTCCCGCCTATGCGCTGTGACCAGCACTATGCGACGGCCGGGATCGGCGGTGGCCCGCACGAGCGCGGGGTCGCTGAACGGAACCGGCCGTTCGACGGCCTCCAGCAGCGCGTCAATGACGGTGTTGCCGGTGACGACCACGGCGGCAGGGTCGGTGTTCTCCCGCAACAGATTGGCGCGGGCCAGGGATGTCGGGCACAGGTGCAGATCGGTCACCTGCGCCAGCAGTCGCCTGTTGGCCTCCTCGGGAAACGGGGAGGAGACGGAGCCCGTGCGCAGCCCGGCCTCGACGTGGGCCACCGGCACCCTTTGGTAGAAGCCGGCCAGTCCAGCGGCAAAAGCCGAGGTGGTGTCGCCCTGGGAGGCCAGCAGGTTTGGCTGGTACTCGGCGATGGCGCGTTCGACCCCCTCGAGTGTTCCCACAGTCACCTGGGTGAGGCTCTGACCGGGCCGATGTATATCAAGGTCGACATCCGGAGTGATGCCGAAGAACTCATTGACTTGATCGAGCATTTCCCGGTGTTGTCCGGTCACAACCACAACCGGCTCGAAGCGCGGGTCACGTTTCAGTGCCTGCACGAGCGGAGCCATCTTGATGGCCTCGGGCCGGGTGCCGTATACGAGCATGACGCGCTGCGGCGCGCCGTTTGCGGGGGCGGGAACGGTGTCAATCATCTTGGTCCTTAAGAGTTCAGGGGCCGGTGTGGGACTAATGGCGCCGACATCAGGGACTGACCGGTCGAAGGGTTACCTCGACGGCTGCGTCTTCGGTGTAGGCGGCCAGCGGGCCGGCGCGGTAGGGCGAGTCGGTGTCGGTGATGGTCACAAGGTCTTCGCCGTCTACCGCGATCTCGGCGCGCATCGTGCCGGGGGTGGTGGTGTCCACCTTCAGCGTCACCCGGTATGAGCGACCAATGGCGAACACGGGAGTGTTGCCGGATGCCAAGAACTGCTGTTTCCCGGGATAGGCAGGGTTCTGCTTGGACACCTCCCATCCGTTCGGCTTAAGCGCAAGTGCATAGAAGTGGTCATTGTCCTGATAGCTCCACAGTAGCCAGGCGACCTCCCAGGGATTGGGCGCATTACCCCGACGCAGCTGTTTGCGGGTCAGCACGGTCGCCTGGCCAGCGGTGACTCGTCCTGCTTGCACGACGACCGTCTCGGAAGTGGCCAGGCCCGCATGGGTCTCATCGGCACGGGTTGCCGCCGCGGGGGTGAGCGTCACCGTTTGGGCTTGGCATGCCGCCGCGCCGTAACCGTCGAATACGAGCCGCCAGTCGGCGCAGGTCATGCCTTCCCCTCGCACGAAGGTGACCGCGGTCAATACCACCGCGACGGTGATCGTGAGCAGGGCCGCTAACAGCTTCGCCGCCCGTCGCCGCGAATACCGGTGATTGCCGCCGCTCATGGCTGCACCTGCCCCAGGGGCATACCGGTGGCGAGCACGCCTGGTGCGCGGGTGGCCTCACGGGCGGTCTTGGCCCAGCCGGAACGTCCTATGATCTCCCGCGTCAGTGCGCGCCATCCGTACACGCCGGACAGCAGTCCGTAGACCACGAAGACATGGCACCATGCAATACAGCGCATCAGACCGGATCCCTCCTGACGAACATAGAGCCAATACACCAGCGCGCACAGGTATGAGGGGCCGAAGGCCAGAAGATAGGCGCCAGGAACCCATGACCAGGACTGCGGGACCCCGCGCACCGCATTGTCCACACACAGGCCGAGGATCAGCGTGAAGGACACCGTCAGCAACGAGCCCGCGATCAGCAGATAGGGGCTGAGCACCTGCCACAGCGTGTCAGCGCGGGCACCGCCGCGCAGCCGCAGCGCAATGAACCCCAACAGGCCACGGGCCTGCAGATTGCCCTGGAACCAACGGGTGCGCTGGCGCACCAGTCGACGCAGGGAGGTCACCCCCTCCTGGTGTACCGCCGCCTCACCCCGGTACTCATTGACCCAGCGTGTGGCATTAAGGCGGATACCCAGATCGAAGTCCTCGGTCAGGGACCGGGTCCACGGTTTGGCACCTAGGGCGTCCAGGGCGGCCAGTCGCACGAACTGGGCGTTTCCCCCCATGCCCACGCTTCCGAGACGACGGCGCGCCTGCTGGAAGATCGAGGTGAAGGTCACGAACTCTATGTCCTGCATCCTTGCCAGCAGTGAGCCATGCCGATTCGAAATACGCACGCCGAGTTGCACGGCACCCACATCGTCAGCCCGAAAGGCCCTTCTGACCACATCCCAGGCCGTGGGGTCCAGGTGCCCGTCGGCATCAACCACGCCGACGATTACGCGCTCGGGGTCGGCATCCCGATAGCGCTCGCGGATCACGCCGACGGCCTGGTTGAGCGCCTCACCCTTGCCCTTGCGGGCATTAGGCGGCTCCCGTCGCAGCAGCCCCACACGCGGGTCCTTGATGCCGCGAACGATCTCACTGGTGGCGTCATCCGATCCGTCGTCGATTACCAGGACGTGCAACGCCGGATCGGGATCAGCCAGGAGCCGCTCGACCGAGGGTCCTATGACCGCCTCCTCGTTCAGGCACGGCATGAGCACGACGATTTGCAGCGGCCCGGATACGGGACGCAAGAGCTGCCGGCCTCGTTTCCGGTCGCGATTCCGCCGTCCTGACAGGGTGTATGCGGCGCAGGCGAGGGAGAACAGGTACGTCAGCGCCACAACCACCATCGCTGCGGCCGCCACCGAGCCGAGCAGGTCCAGGTGGGCAATGACATCCGCGGCCCGCCCCCCAGGCCCGAAGTACGCCATGGTGTTCATGCGGCGAGCCTCCTGGACGGGGGTTCTACGGGATGCCGCGTCACAACGTTGATGGACGAACCGGTTCGAGCCCGTCGCACTGAGCGACGATGCCACCACACAATCACGGCACCGTAAGTATTTAGAAACACGAACACTAGTGCGATCAGCAGAAAGCTGAATCCCGCGAGATCCAGCAGCACGCGAGCAAGGACCGCCAAGCCGCAATGAAGCCCGCAGCCATCCGCGGATACAAGCCCGATTGAGAATGATGAGTAGAACATGACAACCCGTCGCACGCAGGGAACCAGGGCGCACGCACCCAATGACCGCGACAGAGGCAGACCGCCCCACCGCGACACCGGCCGCGCACTGAGACGAGCCTAGCACCGATCAAGCGCGAATACCTTCGCGAACACTTTTTGACAACATTGACATCCATCACACCAACTTCCGGTCAGCCTAACATGCCGGTTGAATTGTGTGTTCACACGCGGAAAGCGAGATGGAATCTAGCTCTTCGTATTTAAGGGCGTGATGTCCAGCCGGGCACGGGCCGCTTCGCCGTGGGCCGGCAGGTTCTCGGACTGCGCCAGCGCGATCAACGGCGTGGTCATGGCTCCCAGCGCATCGGCGCCGTACTCAATGACCTGCACGGGTTTGAGGTAGGCCATCACGCTAAGGCCGGCGGCGAAACGCGCAGTACCTCCGGTGGGCAGCACGTGGTTGGAACCGGCCAGATAGTCCCCAAGCGACACCGGGGAGTAGGGGCCCACGAAGATGGCGCCGGCATTGTGGATGCGGCGGGCGACGGCGCCGGCATCGGCGGTCTGGATCTCCAGGTGCTCGGCGGCGTAGGCGTCGGCCACGTCCACGGCCTGATCCAGATCCCGCACCAGTACGATCCCCGACTGCCTGCCCGCCAGGGCGATGCGTGCGCGTTCGCGATGCCGGGTGCGCTCCAGACGGCGGGCCAGGGCGGCATCAACCTCGTCTGCCAGCCGTGGGCTGTCGGTAATCAGGACGGAGCCGGCATTGGGGTCGTGTTCGGCCTGGGAGAGCAGGTCGGCGGCAATGAACTCGGGGTTGGCGCCAGAGTCGGCCAGGACGGCGATCTCGGTGGGGCCGGCCTCCGCGTCGATACCAACGACCCCACGCACGGCGCGTTTGGCGGCCGCCACGTACACGTTGCCGGGTCCTGCCACCACATCCACCGGCTCGCACAGGGTGCGTCCGTCGCCGCCGGCAGCCAGGGAATCGGCGCGGTCGACGTCGTCCACGGCTGGAACACCGTAAGCGAACATGGCGATGGCCTGGGCGCCGCCCACGGCGTAGACCTCGGTGATCTCCAGCAGGGCGCAGGCAGCCAGCACCGTTGGGTGCGGCAGACCGTCGAACTGCGCCTGCGGCGGGGAGGCCAGGGCGATCTGCTCCACACCGGCCACCTGGGCGGCGACGGCGTTCATCACCACCGAGCTGGGGTAGACGGCCAAGCCGCCGGGCGCGTAAAGGCCCACCCGGCGAACTGGGATCCAGCGCTGGAGTACGTGACCCCCGGGGATGATCTCGGTGTCGCACTCGGTGGGCAACTGGGCGGCGTGTCCGGCACGGTTGTGAGCGATGGACAGCTCCAGGGCCTCGCGTACGGCCGGCTCCAGGCCCTCCAGGGCCTGCTGCAAGGCCGCAGCGGGCACACGAAGATGAACCGGGCGTACGTGGTCGAAGCGCTCGGCCGCATCGCGCAGGGCGGTGGCGCCGCGTTCACGCACGTCGGCGATGGTGGGAGCCACGGCCTCCAAGGCCGCGGCGACGTCCTGGTCGGCGCGGGGCAGTGCCGCCGCCAGTTCCGCTGCCGTCAGCTTCGAGTCACGCAGGTCGATGCGGTTGAGGAGCATGGAGCGAGCCTACCGGCTCCGATAGCGGCGGTTGCGCTCATCGTCGATGACCCCGGACCAGTTCAGGCCGTAACCGAAGGCGTAGACATGACCGGTGGAGTCGGTGTAGGCCGCATAATCGAAGGGGAGGTCCTCACAGTGCTGCTCCACGGCCTCCATGGAGGCGGGCAGCGTGACCGGCAACAGGCCACTGGGTTCGAAGTCCCCGGCAAGCAACTGCCACACGGCCTCCTGCTGCACGCCGAATTCGACGATAATCGCATCGGCATAGGGCTCAAGTTCGGCCAAAACAGCCGGATTGTGCATGCGCACCACCACAACGACAGGCCGATCCCCCATCGACTTCCGGGCGGCGATTACCGCGTCCAGGTCGCTCTCATTGGCGGCCCGGTTGGTCTTGCCGCGGTAGGTGCGGTCGCCGGTCTCCCGAAAGTCGCCGGCCGCCAGGGAGCGGGCGCGGGCGGTGGTGGCGGTGTAGGGGCGGTACTGAAGCGTCAACGGCAGGTAGCCGTTGCCGCCGGCCTCCCGGTCCGTCGTCGAGTAGGGGTCGGACAGGGGAGACTCGATGAAAACAACGGCGGCGTCGGCCTCCCGCGGGTCCGCGACCCGTACGTAAGGGCAGGTGGCGGAGACGAAGGGGTCGACGTCGTGCGCGGGCTCTCCCCCACGCATGAAACCCGGCTGAGCTTCGATCCGGCGGTTGGGAACCCATATGCGTCGTACCTGCGGGCCGAAGGGCAGCACGCACTCCCTGCTGGAATCGTCCCTGACACACCGATTCTTGAGCATTACCAGGCTGTCGCGCTGAGCTGCCCGGGCGGCGGTCGTGAAGGGCTCGCAACCGACTACGGCCGCGGAGGCGCCCGGATCCAGGTAGGGGTTCTCGAACAGGCCGGCACGGAAGAATACGCGCAGCAGGCGAGCGGCGGAGGCCTCGAAACGAGCGCGCGCCGCGGCCTGCCCATCACGTTCCACCAGGCGGCGGTAGGCCTCGATTATGGGAGCGGCCTCACTATTGCCGCCGAACTGGTCCACTCCGTTGTCGATGGCCAGCAGGTGACGATCGACCACGTCCATATCCTCCACGCCATAGCAACGCTGACCGAAGTGATCGATCTCCGGATCGGGATCGGCGGTGATGCCCCAGTCGGTGCACACCACCCCGTCGAAGCCATAGCGTTCGCGCAGCATGTCATGAACGATGCCGCGGTGGTAGGCATTGGCGCGCGGCGGCACCGGGCCGGAACCGCCGTCGGCATCAATACCTTCACCGCAGTTGAGCACCTGTCCATCCGCAGTGCGGTAGTGCCAGGAAATCGTGTAGTAAGGCATGACGGCGCCAGCGCTGCCGGTGGGGCCTGCCAGATGGAAGGCCGCCTCAAAGGGGCGCAGATGCTCAGCCTCATTGCCGCCGGGGTACACGGCGAACTTGCCGAAACCGTAGTGGGCATCGCGGCCGCCCTCACCGGTGCCGCCGCCGGGCCAGTGCTTGACCATGGTCGATACCGATGCGCTGCCCCAGCCGGGGTCCGCCACGGCCACAGCGACCGGCGGCAGTTCGCCGTCCGCCGGGGTGCCCGTCAGACCGACTGCCGTGCCAGCCTCGTTACCCGGGGTGGTCTGCATGCCTTCGCAGTAGGCGCGGGTGTAGTCGGCCGCCAGGCCCGCGTGCGGCCCCCAGGTGTCCTGCAGCCGCATCCAGCGCGGGTCGGTGGCGATGTCGATCTGCGGGCCGAGCGCCGTGGTGATGCCCAGGGCCCGGTACTCCCGGGAGATGATTGCGGCATACTGACGCACACGTGCGGGATCGAACAGGGCTGCCATGCCCAGTCCCTCGGGCCAGCGGGAGACGTCGGCGGCGGATGTGGCGAACTCGGCTCCGGAGGCCACCGCGGCGCCGTTGCGGGGGTCGGATGAGGTATTCACCGGCACTCCCATCGGCTCGGCCTCCGCGAGCGCCTGCATGGCGTTGTTCCAGCGGGCGGCCGTTTGTGCATCTTGGAGCGTGAAGGCGAGCACGTGGCGGACGTGGTCGACGGTGAGCATAGTGCGCTGCTGATCGGTCAGTGCCCAGGCAGGCACACCCGCCTCGGAGTAGGCCCGGCCGCCGTAAGTGCCAGCAAAGGGGCCCGTCCCGGGGTTGGGGACCGGCTGATGGGGCGAATAGAGCATGAGTCCGGCGATCGCCTCCAGACTCAACCGGGAGGCCAGGTCGGCGGCACGCTCGGCGGCGGGCAATCGCCAGTCCTCGTAGGGCAGCAGCTTCCCGGTGCGTGCCAGGTCCTTGAACAGGTGACCGTCGACCTCGATCACCGGAGCCGAAGTGACTCCCAGGGTGGGCCCGTCGGGCTGGGGGTGGAGCGTGACCGGGGTCGCGGCATCGCCGGTGGCAGCGGGCGAGTCGGGGCGGGATGCGGGTTCAGTGGTCACGGATGCTCCTTCGCTTGGCGACTGCATGGTCGCTGTGGCCAAGCATGTCACGGGCGCGCCAAAGGCGCATGAGTTTTCCAATGCCGAGGACCGCCGACCTTCAACGCCTACGCTGCCACCATGAGATCCACTCGTCCGAATGACGCCCGCACGGTTTCCCTGACTCCCTCCCAGCTAGACCGCGTGGAGGGCGTGCTGCTGGCGCAGGCGGTCGGTGACGTCATGGGGGTGCCCTATGAGCCGGGCGATGTGCCTCTGGAGGGCCTTCCGCGGCTGCTCGGCGGCGGCTTCGGCGACTATGCGCCGGGCGAGTGGAGCGACGACACCCAGATGTCTTTGTACATCGCTCAGGTCGCGGCCACGGGTGCGGACCTGAGCGAGGATACGGCCCTGGATAAGATCGCGCGCGGCTGGTGCCGTTGGGTTACCGTCGACGGCGCCACCGACGTCGGCGCCCAGACCCGGGAGGTGATCGGCGCCGTCGCCGCCGATGCCGAGGCTCCGGGGATCGCCGCCCGTATGCGTGCGGCCGCCAAGGCCCTGCACGCGCGCACCGGCCAGACGGCGGGCAATGGCGCGCTCATGCGCAATGGGATCGTGGGGCTGACGCGCCTGGGCAACCGCAGGGCGACGGCAGCGGCGGCCCGGGCGGTGGCCGAACTGACGCACGCCGACCCGCTGGCGGGGGACTCCTGCGTGATCCAGGCCGAGATGATCCGTGCCAACATCATGGCGCCTCCTTGGCAGGGCATGCCGTACTTCGGGGCCAATGCCCTGGCCGCCCTCGACCTGATCCCCACCGAGCGGCGAAGGTACTGGCATGACCTGTTCGACGGCGGGATCCTGGATGCCGCCCACTGCCAGGAGCCGCCCTCAGGCGACGGCTTCACCGTGCATGCGCTCGGACATGCGACCCTCGCCTTCACCTTCGCCAACCGCGTCGGCAACCGTTCCGGAGCGCCCATGGGACGCGACCGCCAGGAGGTGGCGCGCATCTGGATGGAGGCACTATTGGACCGGGCCGTGCGCGCCAGCCAGGACAAGGACACGATTGGGGCCATCACCGGTGCGATCGCGGGCAGCTACCTGGGGGCGAGTGCGCTTGACCCGCGGTGGGTCGCGGCCGTGCACGGCCTGCCGCGGCGGAGCGACGACGCCGAGCGCACGGCCACCGACCTGCGCGCCCTGGCCCGGGCGACAGCGAGTGCCGGGCTGAGCCGCTAAGGCACTCCCTTGCCGTTCAGCCAACTTGCTATCCGCTGCCACTCGACTCCACTCGCGGCGACGTCGACTACTCGCTTATAGGCATCAAAGATCGGAAAGCTCTCTCACCCGATCCTGGTGCAGGTGGCGCGTAGCCATCTCCACAATCGCGCGTGCGGCGGCCTGATGCTTGCAGATGTTCTGGGCCGCGGCCAGCTCTCTGAGCAGTCGATCCTGGCGCTCATTCAGCGGCAGAATCATAGCCAACCGGGGGTGATACCGGTTGGGTGGCACGATCCGGGTGCCATCGAAACGCCGCCTCTAGGCGCTACCCGACGTCATCCGGCGCCTCCCGCCGATCAACGATGTGCACGGGTCCTTGCAGGCCGCATTCCCGCAGGGCGGCGTCAAGTTCGGCCACCAGCGCCTCGATGCTGGTCAGCCCCGCCGCCACCTCCGCGTGTTCGATCCGCAGCGCCGCCACTGCCCCGATCTCGGGCACCGGCTCAATCACGAAGCGTTCCGCGGCCGCCTCCTGCAGCAATTCCAGGTCCTCGGTAGGACCGTATACGACCGTCCAGGCCGATGGCGGCGCCTCAGGGCCCTGGCCGAACAGCGGATCATGCAACACAACCTCCACGAAAACGGTGCCGTCCACCGCCTCCGGTCGTTGCGCACCGAGGCGGCGCGGAGAAGTCTGCTCGCCCGCGCACGACCCGGACGGTCCGGCATCGGCATAGGCGAAGGCACGCAGCCCCGCTACGTTGAGGGCATCCGCGAGCTCCCCCAGTTGTACATCTGTCAGGACATCGGGGTCGGCCAGGAGCAACCAGTCGGCTTCGGGCCCAGGCGGGTTCAAGCAAAACCCGGCCCGCCGCGCGAGCCCGGCCACACGTGCCGTCGCTTCTAGGGGGAAGACGCGCACGAAGGCGGTGTGGGGGCCGGCGCGTGTTATCAGCGCCGTCGGCAGGACCAGACCGGTGTCGAATAGGTAGGGCACATCCGGCGTCGGCCAGGGCGACGGGTCGCCGCCGGCGAGCGGGCCTGCGCGTCCGTCAGGTGAGCAAGGGTTGCAGGTGGGTTCGATCATATGTGGACGGTACCCAGAGGGTCGGACATGAATCCGGAGGGTTTACCGGGGAGTCGCTGACAGCGGCGTCCTCACCGCTCCACGCGCGGGAGGCGGTGCCGCCAATCAGGTGTGCCCACGGAGACATCCATCGGCGCTTGCCGGCAGGTTATTCGGTGCATACCCCAACAGCACCACAGTGAACGTTCACATTCCGCGGCCTTCCCCACTATCATGGCCCAATGACGACAGCCGGGCGCGACGCCGCACTCGGCAGGCAAGCAATCATCCCGACAGCAATGGAGCAACGCATGAGCCCGGCAGCCACCCCCGCAGACATTGACTCGACCCGCACCGCCCTAGGCATCGAGTTCGGCTCGACCCGCATCAAGGCCGTGCTCGTCGATCCCACCGGCGCCGTACTCGCCGACGGCGGCTTCACCTGGGAGAACGAACTGGTCGACGGCGTATGGACCTACTCCATGGACGCCGTCGTTGCCGGCCTACAGGCCGCCTACGCTGACCTTGCCGGCCAATACCGGCAGCGCTACGGCACGCCGCTGTCCGAGGTGGGAGGAATCGGTATCTCAGGCATGATGCACGGTTATCTCCCCCTGGACGTCAACGGAGAGCTACTGGCGGCCTTCCGGACCTGGCGCAATACCTTCACCCAGGACTCCTCCCGCGAGCTGTCGAAGTTGTTCGGGCTGAACATCCCACAGCGCTGGTCAATCTCACACCTGCACCACGCCATCACCCACGGTGAGGAGCACGTGGCGCGCCTTGCCCACCTGACCACTCTGGCTGGCTACGTCCACTACCGGCTCACGGGTCGGCACGTGCTGGGCGTGGGCGAGGCCTCCGGCATGTTCCCCATCGGTCCCGACGGCCGATCCTTCGACGCCGACATGCTAGCCGCCTTCGACGGCAGCGTGGATGTGCCGTGGCGTCTGGGAGACGTCCTGCCGAAGATCGCAGTTGCGGGGCAGGACGCCGGCCTACTAACTCCCGAAGGGGCCAGCCTGCTCGATCCCACCGGGACGCTGCGGCCCGGGGCGAGGCTGTGCCCGCCGGAAGGCGACGCCGGCACCGGCATGGTAGCAACCAACTCGGTGCGCCCGCGCACCGGAAATGTCTCCGCGGGCACTTCCGCCTTCGCCATGATCGTGCTGGAGCAGCCATTGCGCAGCCTGGTGGAGCAGATCGACCTGGTGGCCACGCCGGCGGGAGCCCCGGTCGCTATGGCGCACGCCAACAACTGCACCTCCGACCTGAACGCCTGGGTGGAGGTCTTCTCCCAGTTCGCCGACGCCATCGGCCACCCGATCCAGCAGGGCCCACTGTTCGACGTCCTCCTGGGCGCCGCGGCCCAAGGCAATATGGACGACGCCGGGGTGTTGTCGTACAACTTCTTGTCCGGAGACGCCATCGTCTCCCTGCCGGAGGGTCGCCCGCTTACCCTGCGCCGGCCCGGCACCCGGTTCTCCCTGTCCGGCCTGATGCGCTCGCACCTGTTCGCCGCCTTCGCCTCCATGGCCTACGGTTTGAAGATCCTCAAGCAGAACGCCGACGCGCCGATCGACTCGATGTTCGCCCACGGTGGCATCTTCAAGACGCCCGAAATCCCCCAACGGGTCTTGGCGGCCGCCTTCGACACGCCCGTATCGGTCGGCCAGGCGGCGGCGGAGGGCGGCGCCTGGGGTATGGCGCTGCTGGCCGGCTACCTTCTCAGCGGCGCAGACATGCCCCTGGAGGATTACCTGGATCGGTGCGTCTTCACTGATCTTGAGGTCACCACCATCACCCCCACACCGGAGGAGGTCGCCGAGTACGACCGCTACCTCGAGCGCTTCGTCGCCGCTCTGCCGCTGGAGCACACGGCCACTGAGGTGTTCTAGCCGATCTCCCCGGACGGCGGCGGGCCGGGCATCGCCGCCCTGCCATTGGCCAGAACACGCCCCCAAGTCCTCTCAATAGTGCAGCTGCGTCGCCATAGCCTCACTGACAACAAGCTCCTCCCACAGCTCGACATACAACCCCGTACTGCGTTTTCTCATTCATCCTTGAGCCCAGTACTCCCAGCAGGCGCTGCGCTCGAGCGGCGCCCAGGCGTCGTCATCGGTGCCGACCTCGCCCTTGGCCTGGTTGATCACCAACGCCGGCAGACTCGGTTCGCCACGCTCGGCGCAGTCGTATCCGAGCATGTGCAGCAATGGACCCATGTGGCGAGGCAGAACGGCGCCACCGATAGACTCGCTGAGCTCACCGTAGGTGATGACCTCACGGTGCGCGGCGACGTCGATGAGCACCACGCGCGCCCGCACCACGGCTTCCGCCAGCCGTGGCGTGAGTGTGTACCTGCGCTCGCCCACCGCATAGCGCTCCCCCACGGTCAGCACGAGCCCGACCCCGGGTGGAAGTCCGGGTGCGGGTGCGGGCCCAGTCGCAGACGATGACACCCGTTCATCCTCCCATCCGGGTGCAGGGGCGGGCGTAGATCCGGGGCTGGGACTGCGGCCACAGCTGCGAGCACAATGTGGTCCCTGCCAAGATAAGCGCATGACTGCATCCACGTTCCCCTCCGTGACCGTCTCCGGCGAGATCAAGCTCGGGCAATTCCTCAAACTCGCGGGCCTGGTGGAAGATGGGGTTGACGCACGCATCGCCATCCAGTCCGGCGATGTAACGGTGAATGGGGAGATCGAGACCCGCAGGGGGCACCGCCTAGCCGCCGGCGACGTCGTCGTCGTAGAGCTGCCCACCGGCGCAGCAGGCGCCGTCGTGACCGCGGTGCCCTGAGCCGCCCGGCCGTCCCGCCTGCCGCCCGCGTACGGCGTCCAGTACGGTGGGTCGTCGCCCACCGGGGCGGCACGGCCGTGTGCGCTTACCGGCGTCCACAGGGAGCGTTCGCGACACCCCACAGACGTTCCATCAACAGCCCTCGCAACCCACTGCCCGTAACCGCCCCAGGCTTGGACCATGCGGTCCTACCCGACACCTCCACCGTTGCCCTCCGTCAAGTTAACCGCCGAGCGCACGCACCGTTCCCTACCCGCCGGGAACAACCTGATCGCGGTGGATCGGGGCGCCTATGTACCGCCTCCGGACTCGACCGCTCCACTGTGGTTGCAGCGGCAGTACATAACGCTGGCACGGTGCGAGGCCGTGCTGCACACTCATACTTCGGCGATCAGTCGCACGCACGAGGCCGCCGCGGTTGACACGCTGAAAGCGATGATTGAGGAGCAGGGACTGCGCGCCGGCAAGCGACGAGCACGCGCCGTTGTAGCCATGGCTGATCCTCGGGCTGAGTCTCCCGGTGAAAGCGCGCTGCGCAGGGTCGTCCACGCCGTCGGCCTACCGGATCCGCAAATACAGGAGCGCTGGCAGGTACACCGCGTCGAATGGAGTGACCTGCGCGATCGCGAGTCCCGCGGGCGGCGGCCGGTGGACTTATTCCCACCATCCGCAGCGCGCCTGACACGACGCCGGAAGGACCTGTGGCTGTAGGCCACCGAGCACACGAAACGCGTACCGCGGACACACGTAAAAGCTCGCAGTAGGGCGCACAAGGTCTCAGCAGGCCGTCGTCGCGCCCACAGACCGCGGCACCGGGCCCTCTGCGGCCCGATATATCACTGTCCCAGCACTAGCCGGCCGACGGTCAGCGCTTGAGGCAGCCGGGCCCGAGCAGTGCCTTGATGTCGGAGTAGAAGGCCGCCGAGGCCTCCACGCGCAACGAATTGTCCAACTGCGTGCGCACCTCCCGACCCGGACTCGTCAGCGTCAGTCGTACCGCCGACATCCCTGGGTGCTTCTCCAGCACCGTTTTGAACTGTTCCACCAGCGGTCCGGTGCAGCGATTGGTTGGCAAGGTGATCGTCACCGCCTCGTGGGTGGCGCTGGACACGTCGGGCACAGTCATCTCCTGCACATATAGAGCGACCTGACCATCACGACGGTTCAAGCGCCCGCGCAGTGTCACCACCGTGTCTGGGGCCAGCATGGTGGAAACCGTCTGGTAAGTGGAGGGAAAGAACAGTGCCTCGATGCTGCCGCCGAGATCCTCGATCTGGGCAATGGCCCACAGGTTGCCCTGTTTGGTGGTCTTCCGGTTCAGGGCGGTGATCAGGCCCGCAATGGTGACCATGGCGCCGTCGGGCCGATCGTCGTCCTCAATGAGGTCGGAGATCTCGGTGTCGGCGAGCTTTGCCAGAGCACTCTCCAGCCCGAGCAGCGGATGGTCGGAGACGTACAGGCCAAGCATGTCGCGCTCGTAGGCGAGTTTGTCCTTCTTGTCCCACTCGGGCAGGTCGGGAACCTCTGAGGAGAACACCGGACCGGAGCCGAAACCCGCCCCGGCGCCATCACCGTCCCCCATTAGGGAGGCGAACAGGTCGAACTGGCCTGCGGCTTCGTTGCGCTTGACCCCGATAATCTCATCGACGAACTCCTCATGGCAGGCCTGCAGCGCGCGCCGCGACTTACCCAGTGTGTCGAAAGCGCCGGCCTTGATCAGGGAGTCGATAGTGCGCTTATTGCACACCACCGCCGGGACCTTGTCGAGGAAGTCCTCGAAGCTGGTGAAGTCACCCTTCTGCTCGCGGGCCTTCTCAATGGCCTCGACGACGTTGGCGCCAACATTGCGCACCGCACCGAGTCCAAAGCGGACATCATCCCCGACGGCGGAGAACTGGGCACGGGAGGCATTGACGTCCGGCGGCAGCACCTTGATGCCCATGTGACGACATTCACCCAGGTACACGCCGAGCTTGTCCTTGTTATCCTTTTGGGAGGTCAGCAGCGCCGCCATGTACTCGGTGGGGTAGTGCGCCTTGAGGTAGGCGGTCCAGTAAGACACCACGCCGTAGGCGGCAGAGTGGGCCTTGTTGAAGGCGTACTTGGCGAAGGGCACCACCACGTCCCACAGAGCCTTGACGGACTCCTTGGAGAAGCCCCGCTCGACCATCCCGGCCTCAAACTCCACGAACATCTTCTCCAGGATGTCCATCTTCTTCTTACCCATGGCCTTACGCAGGGCGTCGGCCTTACCCATCGAGAAGCCCGCCAGGTCGGTGGCGATCTTCATGACCTGCTCCTGATAGACGATCAGGCCGTAGGTCGTGCCCAGAATCGGCTCCAGGGCCTCCTTGAGCTCGGGATGAATCGGGGTGATCTCCTGCAGCCCGTTCTTGCGCAGGGCGTAGTTCGTGTGCGACTCCGCACCCATCGGCCCGGGTCGATACAGCGCGCCGACGGCGGAGATGTCCTCGAAGTTGTCGGGCTTCATCAACCGCAGCAGAGTTCGCATGCCACCGCCGTCCAGCTGGAAGACGCCCAGGGTCTCGCCGCGGGCCAGCAGCTCATAGGTGGACTTGTCATCCAATTCGACGTGGTCGATGTCCAGCGCTTCCTTGCCGTTGGCGACAATGTTGTCCAGGGCGTCGGAGATGACCGTGAGGTTGCGCAGACCCAGGAAGTCCATCTTCAGCAGGCCCAGGTGCTCACAGGTGGGATAGTCGAACTGGGTGATGTAGGCGCCGTCCTGCAGACGCTGCATCATGGGGATGATATCGGTCAGTGTCTGACTGGACATGATCACGGCACAGGCGTGCACGCCCCACTGCCTGGTCATTCCCTCAAGTCCGCCGGCCAACTCGACGATCTTCTGCGCGTCCGGATCCTCGGCGTGCAGGTCCCGGAAGGCCTGCGCCTCACCGTAGCGCGGGTCCTCGGGGTTGAAGATGCCCTTGATGGTGATGTCCTTACCCATGATGGTGGGCGGCATCGCCTTGGTGAGCCGGTCGCCGACCGCATAGGGGTAGCCCATCACGCGGGAAGAGTCCTTCAGGGACTGCTTGGCCTTGATGACGCCGTAGGTGACCACCTGGCTGACGCGGTCGTCCCCGTACTTCTGCTTGACGTACTCGATGACCTCGTCGCGCCGACGCTCGTCGAAGTCGACGTCGATATCCGGCATGGAGATACGCTCGGGGTTCAGGAAGCGCTCGAAGATCAGACCGTGGTTCAGCGGGTTGAGCTCGGTGATGCCCATGGCGTAGGCGACCATGGAGCCGGCGCCGGAGCCTCGGCCCGGCCCCACTCGGATGCCGTGGTCCTTGGCCCAGTTGATGTAGTCGGCCACCACCAGGAAGTACCCGGGGAAGCCCATCTGCACGATCACGCCGATCTCGTACTCGGCCTGCTTGCGGCACTCCTCGGGGATCTCGCCGTGGAAGCGCCTGTCCATGCCCTTCCAGCATTCCTTAATGAACCAGGACTCCATGGTCTCCCCCTCGGGCACGGGGAAGACGGGCATGAAGGAGGCACCCTCATCCACGGTCTGGAAGGTGACATTGCACTGTTCGGCCACCAGCAGGGTGTTGTCGCATGCCTCGGGCATCTCCTTGAACAGGGCGCGCATTTCCCGCCCCGGCCGCAGATAGTAGGTGTCGCCGTCGAATTTGAAGCGGTCGGGATCGGACAGGACGGAGCCGGAGTTGATGCACAGCATCGCGTCCTGGATGGTGCGGTCCTCCGGACGCACGTAATGGGAGTCGTTGGTGGCCAGCAGGGGCGCGCCCAGGATCTCGGAGATGCGCAGCAGGTCCTTGGTGACACGCCGCTCGATCTCCAGTCCGTGGTCCATCAGTTCGACGTAGAAGAAGTCCTTGCCGAAGATGTCCTGCAGCTCACCGGCGGCGCGCAGGGCCTCATCCCATTGGCCCAAGCGCAAGCGGGTCTGCACCTCACTGGAGGGGCAACCGGTGGAGCCTATGAGGCCGCCCGCGTAACGGGACAGCAATTCGCGGTCCATACGTGGCGCCTTACCCCACTGCCCCTCCAGGGAGGCGAAGGAATCCATGCGCATCAGGTTGTGCAGACCCTCGTCGTTGCGCGACAGCAGAGTCATGTGGGTGTACGAGCCGCGGGCGGAGACGTCGTCGGAGCGCTGCGACTCCTCACCCCAGAACACGCGGGTCTTGTCGAAACGGGAGGTGCCTGGCGTCATATAGGCCTCAACCCCAATGATGGGCTTGATGCCGGCCTGCTTGGCCGCGGCATAGAATTCGTAGGCGCCGAACATGTAGCCGTGGTCGGTGATGGCCAGGGCGCGCTGGCCAAGACGCTTGGCCTCGGCCACATAGTCCTTGATCTTGCCGGCTCCGTCGAGCATCGAATAGTCGGTGTGGACGTGCAGGTGGACGAAGTCGTCGTGGGGCTCCTTGCCTTCCGCCTGCTCGTCTGCCGTCCGTGCCGCACTCGCCTCTGCCATGCGGCTCATTCTAAGGGCGGGAGAGCGTGCGGGCCATGTCCTGGTGCCAGATGCCGGCGTCGAGGTATCGCTCTGCGGTCAGCACCCGGTAGCCGCACCGCCGGTAGAAGCCCACCGCTTGTTCCTGTGCCGAAAGCATCACAGTAACGACGACGTCGTCGACTCCCGCCCTACCTACTACGTCCGACTGCCTGGCGGGGCATTCAGACTCACCAAGGATGCCCGCGGGCACGCCGGCATATGTCAGGGCAGTCTGCTCGACGACGCGGACCAGGCGTACGCCGAGCCCCGTACCGCGGACGGCCCGCCGTACGGCCAGGCGGCCCAGGTGGACCTCACCTAGGTGCTCGGGATCTAACAGCAGGCGCGCGGCCCCCAGCGGGGCGCCGTCGGCACCGGAGGCGAGCACATGGACGGTGGTCGCCTCGAAGTCCCGGGCGTCTATTTCCAGAGCCAATGGAACGTTCTGCTCCTGGACGAATACCTCCAGCCGTACATCCCCAAGTCCCAGTCGCAGCCCGTCAACCGCTGGATCGGCGTCGTCACCGTAGGCTGTGGCGAATGTGATTGGTTCAAGGACTGCATGCAGCGGCTGGATCCGCACAGGCGAGCAACCGGCCCGGACCGGGTCATGGGACACGATTCACCTCCGAAGTACGGCCGGGTGGCCAGAATAGCTCTCCGACCAGGAGCCACGTCGACCGAACTCGGCAGTCATATCGACCGAACTCGGCAGTCATATCGACCGAACTCGGCAGTAACGTCGACCGAACTCGCGGGGTGGAGGGGTGGCGGAGTGGCGGGGTGGCGGAGTGGCGGGGCGGGAGATCAGGGGAGGCGCAGCACATCCAGGGCGTGGACCAGGTCGTCGGGATAGTCACTGCGGAAGGTCAGCTTGCCGCCGGTGATCGGGTGGGTGATGGTCAGCTCCGTGGCGTGCAGCCACTGCCGCTGAAGCCCGGTTGAAGCGGTAAGAGCGGAGTCGGCTCCATAGGTGGCATCACCCACGCAGGGGTGGCCAACGGCGGCCATGTGCACACGGATCTGGTGGGTGCGCCCGGTCTCCAGGTGCACCTGAACCAGACTGGCACCGGGCATGACCTCAATGACGTCGTAGTGGGTGATCGATGCGCGTCCGCCTTCAATGATCGCCATTTTCCACTCGCGTCCGGGATGACGGCCGATGGGGGCATCGATCGTGCCCGAGGATGGGTCCAGGTGGCCCTGCACGAGTGCGTGGTAGATCTTATCCACGTTGTGCTCGCGGAAGGCACGCTTAAGCACCGAGTATGCGCGCTCCCCCTTGGCCACTATCATCACCCCGGAGGTGCCCACATCCAAGCGCGAGACAATGCCCTGACGCTCCGCAGCGCCGGAGGTTGCCACACGCACATGCATGGCCTTCAAGGCCCCCAGCACGTCGGGCCCATCCCAACCGACGGAGGGATGCGCGGCTACACCGGCGGGCTTATCCACCACCACGATGTCATCGTCCTCGTACAAGATGCCCAGTCCAGACACGGGCGTCGACACCGGCTGGACCGGAGGCGGAGCCGGCAAGTCGACCTCAATGGTGGCCCCCGGCTCCAGCCTTACCGATTTGTCGGCGGTGACCCCGTCCAACCACACCCGGCCCTGAGTGCACAGTACGCCGATCTTGGACCGGGACAGCCCGGTCATCCGGGCCAGGGCGCTGTCCAGGCGCTGGCCCACCAGCCCCTCCGGGACGGGCAGAAGCCGCAGACTCATGCGCCTGCCTCCGCGTGATCGCCACGTTCCTCGCCAACGCGCGTACCGTCAATCTCACGGCCGCGCAGGGAGAGCACGATGATGATCCCGGCGGCGCAGACAATGGCTATGTCGGCCACGTTACCCACGAACCAGCCGCCGTAATCGATGAAATCCACGACGTGACCGCGCATCACTCCGGGGGCGCGAGCCAAGCGATCGATCAGATTTCCTACCGCTCCGCCCAATACCAGGCCCAGCGCGGCCGCCCACCACGCGGATCCCAGCCGCCGCGACACACGGACCACCACCACCGTCACGACCACGGCGATCAAGGTGAAGATCCAGGTCTGCCCGGTCGCCAAGGAGAAGGCGGCCCCCGGATTGCGAACCAGTACCAGCGTCAACCAGTCGCCCAGCAGACGTACGCGGTGTCCATCAGACAGTGCCGCCACCGCCAGGATCTTGGTCAACTGATCGACCACCACCACTAACACAGCCAGAGCCCAAAGAAGCGCCAGACGGCGCCGACGCGGAGTCCATGAGATCCTCGCCCTGGTCCGCGGGTGTTCCGCATCAGTGGCATCATCCACGACAGGAGGGTGACCGGGGGCGCAGGTCGCGTTGGACCGGATCGGTGTGACGGGCTCGGGAGTCTCGCTCATGGTCCCTCGCGGGTCTTGAATGGTGGATACGGCAGGTCGACGAGGTGCACCACACCAGCCGGCCGAGGCCGGGTCCCGCTTGGAACCGGCTGCCCCGACCGGCGGATGCACGACGCCGCACGTGGGCGTCGGCCCAACCGTTACAGGTTAGGTGTGGCCGACTCGTTGCCGTCCTCGACAGTGGTGAGCAGGTTGTGCAGGTAGCTCTTCAAGCGCGTGCGGTAATCGGACTCGAAGCGACGCAGCTCGTCGATCTTGTGCTCCAGACCGGAACGCTCCTTCTCCAGCTGCGCCAGAGTGCGGTTGCGCTGGTCCTCGGCTTCCCGGACCACCTGCTCGCCGGTGGCGCGCGCCTCGGCAATGATGCGCTCGCCCTCGGCCCTGCCGTTGGCAACGTGCTCGTCGTGCAGGCGCTGAGCCAGTTCGAGCATGCCGGAGGCGGCCACCGGCTCCTGAGACTCGCCCGCTCCCTGGATGACTGGGGCCCGCTCGACGACGGGCTCGACCACGGTGGTCTCCTGGGTGGAAACCGGCACCGGCGTCGCCTGAGCGCCCTCGCCCAACTCGGCGATGCGGGCGTTGGCGGCCTCCAGCTTGGACTTCAGGTCGGCGTTCTCGGCCTCGAGCTGGCGCATGGACTCGACGACCTCGTCAAGGAACTCGTCGACCTCGTCCTGCTCGTATCCCTCGCGGAACTTGGTTGCCTGAAACTTCTTATTGAGGACGTCGTCTGCGGTCAGCAGCGTCATTGTCGTCACCTCGGTGTCGTTACGATAGATGCCACGAGCACCGGAGAACCGGCGACTCATGCGGACAGGTTACCTGAACTCCAGGTTCAGGCCACATTTGGACGCGCATGTCATGCGCCCGGCGTCACACCTCCCATCCCCATCAGACGTGCGTTGGCGCGCTCCAGCCGAGCCGTTCGGGACCTCTCGGACGCCAGTTCGTTCTCGAGTCTGCGCATGGCGTCGATAACCTCATCGAGGAACTCGTCGACCTCGTCCCGCTCGTATCCCTCGCGGAACTTGGTCGCCCGGAACTTCTTGTTGAGTATGTCGTCCGTTGTCAGCGTCACGGCAGTCACCTCAGCATCGTCGGATCGTAGAAGGAGCTCGGCCGGCCGGGCTCTCGTGCGGGCACACTACCCGAACACGAGCTCCAGACCTGGGCATCGGAGAATCTGAGAGGCATATCGCGTTGCCGGCGTCACCCCGGCGTCACTCGAAGATGCCGGCAATCACGATACCATCACACAACAGGGGGGCGCCGTGTTGTCACTGTGATGTTCTACGGCTCCCGGAGACTCGCGTCATACCAGCAGCAGGAGCAGGCGCTGGACGACGAAGATGCCGAGCCACAGGACCAGGAAGCTCAAATCAATACCAAGGCCGCCCAGCCTCAACAGGGGCATGAACCGACGGATCTGGCGCAGTGGCGGATCGGTGAGTCCGTACACGACATTGGCCACGACGAGCACGGCACCGGTGGGCCGCCAGCTCCGGGCGAACAACTGGACCCAGTCCAGCACCACCCGGATCAGCAGGATAAGCACATACAGATCCAGCAGACTCCACAGGATCCTGATGACGGAGAGCATGTGCACCAAAACCGGTCAGCTCTGGTTGAAGAAGCGGCCGTGGGCGTCCTCGGAGCCCTCGCCGTCGTCAATCGCCACGGAGGTTGGAGTCAGGAGGAACACGCGCGGAGTGACGCGCTCGATGGCTCCGTGCAGACCGAATACGAGGCCGGCGGAGAAGTCAACCATGCGGCGGGCATCCGACTCGCTCATGTTGGTCAGATTGACGATCACCGGCACTCCGTCTCGAAATGCCTCGCCTATCACGCGCGCCTCGTTGTAGGTGGACGGGTGCACGGTGACGATGCGACGCAGATCCGGCGCAGGCGTCTCCTCGAAGGGCACCTCGTAGACATTGGCGTCAGCGTCGTCCTCGGCATACTCCTGTGCCAGATCCTGAGTGAAGTCGACGTGGGTGGTCTCGGCGGCGTCGGCGTAGTCCTCGTCGGCGGGCTCGGAGTAGCCGAGGAAATTGGTCATTTTTCGCAGCGCGCTCATGAGTTGCTCCTTGTCCGTCCGGTTGTCCGTCCGGCCCTGCGACCCGGACGTGGTCGACGGTATCGGGCCTAAGCGCCCCGGCGTTTGATTCGCCGCGGCGTGTCATCCGATGCGCACCGAGCAGCGTCTGATTCTTCACTTGCGCACCGGCATGACGATTCCGGCCTGCCTACCGGTGACACCGTCGCGGCGGTAGGAGAACAGCTCGGGGTCCTCGTAAGTGCACCGGTGCACATCGCAAATGTGCTGTACTCCGGACCGCTCCAGTTGGGCGGTTATACCGGCGACCAGATCGATGCCGGGGGTATTCCAACGCGTGGTGACGGCGCAGGCAGGCTCGATTCGCGCCGCCGCGTCATGCAGGTCGACGCCCACCTCGTAGCAGGCGCCGCAGATGGTTGGTCCCACGGCGGCCCAAATACCGGACGGGGAAGCTCCTGCACGCACCATCGCCGCCACCGCCGCCGGGACGATGCCCTCCAGCAGTCCGCGGCGTCCGGCATGCACCGCCGCCACCACGGCGCCACCGTCACCAGCCAACAACAGCGGCGCGCAGTCGGCCACCAGGACCGCAGCGGCCGCCGGGAGCATTCGCCCGCCGCCCGGATCGACTGACGCCGCGCAGCGGGCTTCGAGCAGCAGCGCATCGGCCGTGGGTGCGGTGTCCACGGCAGCGGCGGCGATGCGAATCGAGTGGACCTGATTCATCCAGGCAATGCCCGCCCTGCCGCCGAGCCCCATAGTCACGCCTAGCGTCCGCGCGAGACGGTCCCGGTGTTGTGCAACCCGGGCCGAGTCGTCGCCGACGTGAAGGGCGAGGTTGAAGCCCGCGTACGGGCCGCCCTCCGTTACCGACACCGGTTTACGGGTGGTGAAGCAGGCGCGGGCACCGGGGCCGATCTCGGCCTCGATCAGAGATCCGGCGAGCTCCTCCTGGCGCACGGGTCAGCGCAGGAAGTCGGGCAGGTCGATATCGTCCTTCTCGGCGTCCACGCCGATGACCCGCGGGACGGTCAGCTCGGGCTGCGTCTGCGGTTCCGACTCATCGACAAAGGTCGGCACCTCGGCGGTCACGGGCGCCGGGGCGGCGACCGGGGGCGCTGCCGGAACCGCGGGTGCGGGGCGGGTGACCGGGTTCTCTGCGGCATGGGCGCCCCGGGCCGCAGTGGCGGGGCTGTTGGTGCGGGCGGGGGCCGCGGCGGCGGCCGCGCGCGACAGGTTCGCACCGCGGGAGTCGGCACCCGAGCCGACGGCGGGATCCTCGTCGAATCCGGCGGCGATGACGGTAACGCGCACCTCATCACCCAGGGCGCCGTCAACCACGTTTCCGAAGATGATATTGGCCTCCGGGTGGACGGCCTCGCGCACCAGATTGGCCGCCTCGGAGATCTCGAACAGCCCGAGGTCGGAACCGCCCTGGAAGAAGAGCAGTACACCGTGGGCGCCGTCAATGGAGGATTCCAACAGCGGAGAGGCGATCGCCTGCTCGGTGGCGGTAAGGGCGCGGTCCTCACCGGTTGCCGAGCCGATGCCCATCAGGGCGCTGCCAGCGTCCTGCATGACGGACTTGACGTCGTTGAAGTCCACGTTGATCAGACCGGGGGTGGTGATCAGCTCGGTGATCCCCTGAACGCCCTGCAACAGCACCTGATCCGCCTGCTTGAAGGCGTCGACCACGCTGATGTTGCGGTCGGCGATCTGCAGCAGCCGGTCATTGGGGATCACGATGAGCGTATCCACCTCTGCACGCAGGTTGGTTACGCCGTCTTCTGCCTGCGTGGCCCGCCGCCGTCCCTCGAAGGCGAAGGGACGAGTGACCACGCCAATGGTCAGCGCACCCAGGGAGCGGGCCACCTTGGCGACGATGGGTGCGGCACCGGTGCCGGTCCCCCCGCCCTCGCCGGCAGTCACGAAGACCATGTCCGCGCCCTCAAGGGCCTCCTGAATATCGTCCTCGTGGTCCTCCGCGGCCTTGCGGCCGATTGTCGGGTCGGCGCCGGCGCCCAGTCCGCGGGTCAGATTGCGTCCGACGTCCAGCTTGGTGTCGGCGTCGGACATGAGCAGCGCCTGGGCATCGGTATTGACGGCAATGAACTCGACGCCGCGCAGGCCGGCCTCGATCATGCGGTTGACGGCGTTGACGCCGCCGCCGCCGACGCCCACCACCTTGATAACTGCTTGATAGTGCTGCGATTCCGCCACTGTCTGCCTCCGCGTTCGGTGCCGAGTCCCAAGGGACTCCCCTCAACCTTCAACCTAAAGTCGAGGTCTATACTTATGTCATTCTTCCGATGACGTGCCCAACGCTATGAGGCTCCTGCCCGCCGGAGGTGTATTTGGCTTCGGCGTGTCAGGAGGTGGTCGGACTGTGCGGACTGGACACGTCGTAGGTGTCCGCCTCCTGCCCGAGCAGCACCGCCAGCACCTGGGCCTTCAGTTCGCTGTCGGTGGCCTCCCCCCACACCACGGTGGCACCGTTATCCAGGGTCAAGGTCACCCGCGCGGTGTCCGAGACGGCGCCCTCGGACACGCGTTCCCGCACATCGGCACTCAGCGAGCCGATCACCTCGGTCACGGCCGACACCTGCGCCTGTGACAGCTCTCGTCCCGGGTCCGTCTTAATGACGGCCAGGTCCGCAGGAGCTTGCTCGACCGTCTCCAGGACCACCGCCTCATCATCCAGCACCTGATAGCCGTTATCCGTGGGACGCACCGCCACCGGCACGCGCATGGTCAGCCTCACCTCCAGACCGTGGGGCCAGGACCGGGCCACCTCCGCCGCCTTCACCCGCACCAGCGAGTCGGCGACCTCCTGCCCTAGGGAGGCCACGTCCAGGCTCAGCAAGGAGCGACCGGCATGCTCGGACAAGGTTTCCTGCACCGCGACGGCGTCAACCGTATCGTCGGCGCCGGTGACGGTGATACTGCTGGTGCGCAGGGCCAGCAGTGGCGAGAACAGCGCCGCCCATACCACCAGTGCCACTGCCACCGCGACAGCGCCAATGCGCAGTATCCACCCACGACGCAGACGGCGGCGGGCGCGACGGCGCTCGTCGATCCGGTCGCTCAGGCTCGTGGAGACCGCCCGTTCGCGATGATCACCCGGGACCGAAAGCGCCCTTTCATTTGCTTCATGGCCGTCACCGGGGCCGTTGCCGGCCCGTCCGGGGGTGCCTGAGGCGGCTCCAACAGCAGTCACCGAGGCGGATGCGTCCGGGGTCCTCCCACCGGAAGCAGTCGTTGGCGGGAGGGCCTCGGCATCGCGGCGTCTGGGCACACTGGGTTTGCGCATCATGCCCGTTCCGGGTCGGGCAGGGAGGCGAGCAGGTCTAAGATCACCGGACCGAGCCGGGTCACGTCCCCGGCACCGATGGTCAGGATCAGGTCTCCCGGACGGGCGAATTCGGCGGCGGCGCGGGCGGCCACCGCCGGATCGGCAAGGTAGCGGGCCGTGCCCGAGATATGGTCCACCACCGTCTGCCCGGTGACCTGGGGAAAATCGGCCTGCGTCTCACGTGCGGGATAGATCGCGGACACGATCGTGTAATCAGCTGCGGCCAAAGCAGTACCGAAGCGTTCGGCGAAGTTGCGGGTGCGGGAGAACAGGTGCGGCTGGAACACTGCGATAACGCGTCCGCCACGCTCCTCGGCGACCTCTCGGGCAGCCGTCAGCAGCGCCTCGATCTCGGTCGGATGGTGGGCGTAGTCATCGATGACACGGACGCCTCCCGCCTCCCCGCGGTCCTCGAAGCGGCGCCCGGAGCCACCGAAGCCGCTCAGGGCGCGAGCCATGGCCAGTGGCTCTACGCCGAGCTCGAGACCAGCCTCCCAGGCGGCGGCGGCATTGAGTACTACGTGGTCCCCCGGGATGGTCGGCTCCAGCGGCACCAGTCCAACAGCGGGTGCGACGGCATCAGGCTCCCACCGGACCAGTTCGGCCTCCGTCCCGACGGCGCGGCGGCGGGTGATGATCACCTGCACGTGGGCGGCGCCGGGCACAGGCCCGCCGGGAATGTCGGTTCGGGCGGTGGTGCCGTAAGTGGTGACGCGAGTGCCGGCGGCTGCGGCGGTCCGGGCCAAGTGCCGGGAGCCGGGGTCGTCGGCGCAGGCGATCAACAGGCCTCCGGACTCCAGACGCTCGGAGAAGGCCACGAATGCCGCCGCGAAGGCCTCTGGCGTGCCGTAGTTGTCCAGGTGATCGGGTTCGATGTTGGTGACGATCTCAATGGTGGGCGCGTAGTTGAGGAAAGAGCGGTCGGACTCGTCGGCTTCGGCGATGAAGGCGCGGCCGGTCCCCAAGTGGGCGCCGGTGTGCAACGAGCTGACCACTCCCCCGATGGCGAAGGAGGGATCCTGACCGGCGGTGGTCAATGCCTGGGCCAGCATCGCCGACGTGGTGGTCTTGCCGTGGGCGCCGGCGACGGCGACGAAGTCGCGGCCACGTGCCGCCAGTGCCAGGGCCTCAGAGCGGTGGATGACTCTCTGGCCGCGTTCGCGCGCCAGCAACAGTTCGGGGTTGGAGTCTTTGATGGCGGTGGAAACCACCACGGTGGCTGCGGGGGGAACGTTGGCCGCTCTGTGGCCCACACGCACGTCCATCCCCCGCTGACGCAACTGTTCGAAGGCATCGCCCCCATTGGCGTCGGAGCCGGTGACGACGGCGCCGCGCTCGGCCAGGATCTGGGCCACCACGGACATGCCTGCACCGCCAACGCCGATCAGATGGAAGGCATGACCGGTCAGGTCCTGATCCGATGCCGGTACGTTTTGCGGATTCGGGGGGCAGTTGGATGAGTGGTCCGCGGTCACTGGTTGTGCTCCTGGGTCTCGGTGCCGTCTGCATCGGCTCGGTCATTGGCGTCGCCGGCGCGGGACCCGGGGCCGCCGGCGGCGACCTCACGGATCAGGGCGGCCAAACGCTCGGCTCCGTCGCGCACCCCGGTTGAGGCGGCGGCCGCGGCCGCCTGCCGACGCCGAGAAGAGTCTGTCAGCAGCGCGGTGAAGGCCAGGATGTCACCGGCCCCCAGATCGGCATCGGCCACCAGTTGTCCGCCGCCCGCAGCCACACAGTCGGCGGCGTTCAGGCGCTGTTCGCCGTTGCCGATCGGCAGCGGAACGTACAAAGCGGGCAACCCGAGGGCGGTCAGCTCGGCGACCGTGCCGGCGCCGGAACGGCAGATGACGCCGTCGGCGCAGGCGTAGGCCTGTTCCATTGAGTTGAGGTAATCCAGAACGTGGTAACGCTCGAGCAGCCCGGGAGCGCGGCCGGCGGCCTGTTCCAGGGCGGTGCGCACGGGAGTGTCCTTATTGCGGCCGGTCAGATGCAGCACCTGCAAATCCTCGGGCAATCGTGCGGCGCACTCGGACATGACCTCGTTCAGATGCTGGGCGCCGAGCGATCCGCCAGTCACCAGCAGGGTCGTGGCCGCTGGGTCCAGACCGAGAGCGGCGGCACCCTCACGGCGGGTGGCCTCGGCGTCGACCTGCAGGCGGGCGACCAGGCCACCGATGGCGGGACGCAGCGGCAGGCCGGTCACCTCGGTGCGCCCGTGCGAGGCGGTCAGCGGGGTGGAGGCGAAGGTCAGGGCCACCGCTCCGGCCCAACGGGCACCGAGCCGGTTGGCCAGTCCGGCCCGGGCGTTCTGTTCGTGGATGACCACCGGAACACCGGCACTGCGGGCCGCCAGGTAGGCGGGGGTGGAGACGAATCCGCCGAAGCCCACCACGACGTCGGCATCAACCTGTGTGATGGCGTCGGCGGCGGCTGTCACGGCTCGGCGCAGGCGACGCGGGAGCAGCAGCAGGTCGCCGGTGGGACGTCGGGGCATGGGGACGCGGGGGACGTATGCCAGCCGGTATCCGGCCTCGGGGACCAGACGTTCCTCCAGCCCCTCCTTAGTACCCAGGACCAGGATCTCGGTCTCCGGATCGCCGCCGGTGGCGCCGTCGCGCAGTGCGGCAGCGGTGGCCAGGAGGGGATTGACGTGGCCGGCGGTGCCGCCGCCGGCCAGCAGCACCCGCAATGACCGACTCTTGGAGACGGCCGGGGTGGGTTCCGGGATAGGGCTGTCAGACACGTTTCCTCCTGCGCGGGGCGATGACGGCCAGCGTACGGCGTACGGCACCGGCGCGGGAGCGCAGTGCCTCAGGTGTGCCGGGCTCGTTGCGGGCGAAGGCGAGCAGCACACCGACGGCGAGCAGCACGGATATCAGCGCGGAACCTCCCGCACTGACCAGGGGCAGCGGCACGCCCAGGACGGGCAGCAGTCCTACCACCACGGACATGTTGATCAGCGCCTGCCCGACGATCCAGGTCATGATGCCACCGGTGACCACCGATACGTACAGGGAGTCACTGCGGCGGATAATGCGCAAGCAGCACCAGCCGATGACGGCGAACAGGAGGATCACCAGCAAGGTGCCGACCAGCCCGAACTCCTCCCCCAGAACGGCGAAGATGTAATCGGAGTCAGCCTGGGTGAGGTACCCCCACTTCTGCCGTGAGGACCCCGGCCCCACACCCCACCAGCCTCCGGTGCCCAGGGCGTAGCGTCCGTGCTGAGGCTGGTAGCCGACGTCGAGCGGATCGTAGCGCTCGGGATGCAGCCAGGAAAGGATGCGGGCACGACGGTTGGCAGACAGCATGGAGGCGCCGGCGAAGCAGACCAGGCCCACCGTACCCAGGGTCGCGAACCAGCGCCATCCGAGTCCGCCCAGCCACAGCGCACCGGCCACCAGGGCGGTCAGCACAATCACGGTACCCAAGTCGCCGCCGGCCATGACCAGTCCAATGCCGACACCGGCCGGAGTCACGACCCAGCCGAGGAAACGAAACAGCTTCCTCCCCGTGTCCACGCCGCCCAAGAAGGCATCCTGTCGGGTGGACACCATGGTCCCCAGATACAGGCACAACCCCAACTTGATGAACTCCGAGGGCTGGGCGGTGCCCAGGCCCGCGGGCAGGGATATCCAGTTGCGGTTGCCGTACACGTCTATGCCAATGCCGGGAATGAACACCAGCAGCTGCAGGCCGAAAGCGATTATCAGCGCCGGCCAGGCCAGGCGTTTGAGCGCCCGCAGGGGCAGCCGGGACAGCACCACCATGCCGACCAGGCCTACGGCTGCGAAGGCCAGGTACTTGGTGAAAGTGGTGAAGGCATTGCCGCCGTCAGCGGCGGCGGTCACCGACTGCACCGAGAAGACCATGATCAGTCCGAAGGCGAGCAGGGATAGCGTGGCGATCAGCAGGGCGTAGTAGCTCAGTGTGCTGCTCTCGCCCTTGACGGGGCCGTCGGCGCCCGTCCGGCGCAGCCATCGGCCGGGGCCGTGGCGCACGGCGCGAGTATCGTCCGCCATATCAGTGGCCGTCCTGGTCCGGGGCTGAGGCCGCTGCCTGTGCGGCCCGGTCGGCGTAGCGGGCGAACAGGTCGCCGCGCTGTACATAGGAGTCGAACTGGTCCCAGGAGGCGCAGGCGGGTGCGAGCATGACGGTGTCTCCGGGCCGGGCCATGGCGGCGGCCGCCGTGACCGCCGCGTCAATGACGGCCTCAGGACGCCCGTGCGGAGTCGTGACGACTGGCAGTCCCGGGGCCTGTTCGGCCAGTGCCTCCAGCACCGCCGCCTGGTCCCTGCCGATCACTACGGCACCGCGCAGGTGCGGCCTGACGGCCCGCACCAGGTCGTGGAGGGAGGCTCCCTTGGTGTCACCACCGACGATCCACACACCGGTACCTTCGCGCAGCGCGGTCAGGGCGGCCTGGGCCGAATGAGGATTGGTGGCCTTGGAATCGTCGATCCAGTTCACTCCCCCGCCCTGGGCGACGGTGACGATGCGGTGCGCGCCGGGCCGATAGGCGCGCAGGCCGCGGGCGATGGCCGCCGGATCGGCGGCGACGGCCTCGGTGGCAAGTGCCAGAGCGGCCGCGGCCAGAGCGTCGGCAACCATGTGGGTCGGCAGCTGGGAGGCATCACCACCGGGTGCGAGGTGGGCCAGATCCGCCAGTGTGCCGAGCTCGGCTCCGCTGTGGCGCCGGTCGGCGTGGTAGGCGCGGTCGATGAGCAGGTCCTCCACACAACCGATCTGGCCCAGCGCCGGCGCCGCGGTGGTGAACCCGATGGCGCGGCAACCCGGTGCGACATCGGCGTCCTCAACCATGGTCATGGTGACGCCATCGGCGACGTTGTAGATGGCCGCGCGGCGGGTTCGGGCGTATACACGGGCCTTGTCGGCGGCGTATGCGGCCATAGAGCCGTGCCAGTCCAGGTGGTCGGTGGCCACGTTCAGGCAGGCGGCGGCCAGGGGGGCGAGAGTGCGGGTGGAGTGGAGCTGGAAACTGGAAAGCTCCACGGCCAGGGCATCGGCCCTCCCGGCGGCGACCGTGGTGATGGCGGGTGCACCGATATTGCCGACGGCGGGCGCCTCCAGTCCGGCAGCGGCTAGAATCGCCGCAAGCATGCCGACGGTTGTGGTCTTGCCGTCAGTTCCGGTGACCGCCAGCCAAGGGATATTAGGGCGTGAGGAGGAGCGCTGCAGCCGCCAGGCCAGTTCGATCTCACTCCATACCTCCAGTCCCTTGGCGCGAGCGGCTCCAAGCACCGGCCCAGTTGCGGGCACACCGGGCGAGACGATCAGCAGGCGCAGATCGCTGCCGGTTATGGCCTCCGCAATCGCGGCGTCCTCACCAGCGAGGGCGCCATCCAGCTGCGCGGCCGTGTCGGCCCCGAGCGCATCGGCCAGGGCGTCGATGGCGCCGCTGCGGGCGTCGAACACGCTCACGCGAGCTCCCAGGCCGACCAGGACGTCGACGACGGCCATTCCGGTGCGTCCCAGTCCCACCACTCCTACGCGCGCCCCGCACAGCGCCTCGACCGGTGTGCTCATGCTCATCGCTGCCTAACCTCGACTTCATGTATGTCTGCTTGCGGTTGCCGCGGGCACGCCGTGGGGGTGCGCCCCTTGCGGCGAATCAGGAGACCAGGTACTCGGCGTAGAACAGGCCCAGGCCGAGCACCACACACACGCCGGTGATGATCCAGAAGCGGATCACCACATTGACCTCGGTCCAGCCACCGAGCTCGAAGTGATGGTGCACCGGGGCCATGCGAAACACGCGCTTTCCCGTGGATTTGAAGGAAACCACCTGGATGATGTCGCTCATGACCTCGGCGACGAACAGGCCGCCGATGAGCACGGCGAGGAACTCGGTGCGGGTCAGGATGGACAGTCCAGCCACGGCGCCGCCCAGGGCGAGTGAGCCGGTGTCACCCATGAAGATCTTGGCGGGCGAGGCGTTCCACCACAGGAAGCCGAAGCAGGCTCCCATCAGGCCGGCGGCGATCATGGCCATGTCTCGTGGGTCCCGGGTCTGGTAGCACAGGGTCGCCACCACATCACCGTGCCCGTAGGTGCAGGACTGGTTGGTCTGCCATACGCCGATGAGGGTGTAGGCGGCGAACACCATGGCGGAGGCGCCGGCCGCCAGGCCGTCAAGCCCGTCGGTCAGGTTGACGGCGTTGGACCAGGCTGTAATCAGGAAGTTGGACCAGATGGTGAACAGGATGATTCCGCCCACCGCGCCGGCGAAGGCGAGGTCCAGATTCGAGTCTCGCGCGAAGGAGATGCGGGTGGAGGCGGGGGTCAGTCCGTTGCGGTTGGCGAAGTTCAATGCCGCTACGGAGAAGGTTATGCCGATGAAGGCCTGACCGAGGATCTTCTGCCAGGGACTGAGCCCCAGTGAGCGCTGCTTGGAGATCTTCTCGAAGTCGTCCAGGAAACCGATCAGTCCCAGACCCACGATGAGGAAGACGAGCAGCACGCCACTAACGTGCGGAGTGCGCAGCTCGATCAGGTTGGCGGTGGCATAACCCAGGACGGCGGCGATGATGATGACCAGTCCGCCCATGGTGGGAGTGCCGCGCTTGGTGAAGTGTCCCTGGGGACCGTCCTGCCGGATGAACTGCCCGTACTCGCGCTTGTGGAGGAAGCGGATGAGCAGGGGCGTGCCGAGCAGGGTGGTCAGCAGGCCGACCGCCGCGGACACGAGGATTGCTGTCATTGGGCGTGCATCTCCTTGAGGCTGTCACGGAGGTGGTCGGCCAGGCGCCAGGCGCCGGAGCCGTGAGATCCCTTGACGAGAACGGCATCACCGTCGCGCAGTGGACCATCGGGGGCGTCCAGTGCCGCCAGTGCCCCATCGGCATCCGGCAACTCAAGCACTTTCAGGCCGGCGGCTCGCGCAGTGGCGGCGGCCGGCGCGGCACCGCCACCGACGGTGATGAGCAGGCTCACACCGGCGGCGGCTGCCAGTTCTCCGGTGCGGGCGTGGTCCTCCCGTGAGGAGGCCCCCAGTTCCAGCATCTCGGAGATGATGGCGACCCGCCGCCGGTTGCCGGCGAGGGCGCCGAGTGATTTCAGGGCCGCGGCCATGGAGTCGATATTGGCGTTGTAGGCGTCGTCGATCAGCAGCACCTCCCGGCCCAGACGGCTCACGTCCATGCGATGGGGGCTCTCCAGGCGGGCCGTTTCCAGGCCTGCGGCAATGCGTTCTGGGTCGGCACCGGCGACCAGGGCCAGGCCGGCGGCGGCCAGGGCGTTGGCAACGTTGTGAGCCCCTGGAATCGCCAGTCGCACGCGCTGTTCGGCCAGGCCCGGCAGATGTAGGTCGAAAACGGCGTGGGCGTCGGCGTCGAGCTCTACCGCGGCGGCCCGAATATCGGCATGCGGCGCTCCGGAGGCGGAGAAGGTCAGCGCCTGGGGGGCCGAGTTAGCCATGGCCGCTGTGCGGGGGTCGTCCAGGTTGAGGACGGCCGTGCCGGTGGGCACCAGCCCGTCGACGATCTCGGCCTTGGCCCGGGCCACCCCGTCCACCGAACCGAAGCCCTCCATATGCGCATGGCCGACCATGAGAACGGCGGCGGCATCCAGTGGGGCGATATCCGTGAGGTAGGTGATATGCCCCGGGCCGGAGGCACCCATCTCCAGCACCAGGTAGCGGGTGGACGCGTCGGCCTCCAATACGGTCAGCGGCAGGCCGATCTCGTTATTGAAAGAGGCGACCGGAGCCACGGTGGGGGCCTGCGCGGCCAACAGCTGGCGGGTCAGGTCCTTCGTGGTGGTCTTACCGACCGATCCGGTGACCGCCACGACGGTCAACGCCGCTGCGCGTTGCGCGGCCCGGCGGCGCAGATCGGCCAGATGTCCACGGGCGAGTGATCCCAGCGCCGCGACGGTATCGGGCACCACGATCAGCGGCAGGGACTCGGCGGCGTCTGCCAGAGCGGCTCGAGCGGCATCCACGTCACTGACCAGGGCGGCTCCGGCACCTGAGGCGGCGGCGGAGCCAATGTGGACGTGCCCATCGGTGCGTTCACCGGCCAACGCGACGAACAGGGCGCCGGGACCGGCTTTACGGGAATCGGTCACCACCGTTGACACGGTCGCCGCCAACAGGTCGGTGACCGTGTCAACGGGCAGCAGTTCTCCCCCGGCCAGAGCCGCCACTTCGGACAAGGGGCGGTCAATCATGCGGGCTCACCCCATTTGGCGTTGACGGCCTCCCGCATGACGGGAGCGTCGTTGTAGCGGATGAATTCCTCGGCCAGCTCCAGGAAGGGCTCGTGTCCCTTGCCGGTGACGATGACCGTGTCCTGCGGGCCGCACAGCTCGACGCCGCGACGTACCGCGTCACCGCGCCAAGTGGTGATCTCCTCCACGTCGTGCAGGTCGGGGCGTACGGAGCGCACCCCCTCCAGAACGGCGTCTCGGATGGACTGGGGGTCCTCACTGCGGGGGTTCTCGTCGGTGACGACGAGCACATCGGCCAGGCGGGCGCAGACCGCACCCAGCATGGGGCGCTTACCGCGGTCGCGGTCACCATCGGATCCGAAAACGACGATCAGCCGACCGGGAGTGATCTGCCTGACCGCCTTCAGTGTCAGCTCCATGGCGTCGGGGGTGTGAGCGAAGTCCACGATGCAGGTTCCGCGCACTCCGTCGCGGCTGGCGATGCGCTGCATGCGGCCGGGAATGTTGTGAGCACCGGCCAGGGCGGCCACGGCCGTATCAAGCGGGACTCCGGCGCGGATGGCCATGACCAGGGCCAGCGCTGCGTTCTGGACGTTGACCAGACCGGGCAGCGGGCAGGAGGCGGTGATGGTTTCGCCGTCGGGGCCGTGCAGAATGAAGGTGGTGGCGGCGTCGGTCATGGAGACGGCGGCGTCACTGACCCACCAGTCGGCGCCGCCACAAGCGGCAGCCCCGGTGTCGGCGGCCGGGTAGGCGCGTACCCGGTCCACCGGCAGGTGTCCGGCTTCGGTAACGCGCCGTGCCAGCCGGGCGCCCCACTCGTCATCGACGCAGATGACGGCACGGCGGGCATGCTCGGGGGTGAACAACCCCGCCTTGGCGTCCAGGTACTCCGACATGGTCTTGTGGAAGTCGAGGTGGTCGCGCTGCAGGTTGGTGAAGCCGGCGACATCTACAACCAGCCCGTCCAGACGGTGCAGCACGATTGCGTGGCTGGATGCCTCCAGGCTGGCGGCGCCCACGCCCTCCTCGGCGGCCAGGGCGAGCATGCGCTGGAGCACCGGGGCTTCGACGGTGGTGCGAGGGGACTCCACCGAGATGCCGCCCACGCGCAGTTCAACAGTCCCGGCAATCACGCAGGCGCCCCGGTGGGCGGACAAGATCGCGTCGAGGAAGTAGGAGGTGGTGGTCTTTCCGTTGGTTCCGGTCACGGCGGTGGTGAGCAGGTGCTCACCCGGCTGGTGGTAGACGGCGGCGGCCAGCGGACCGACGACGGCGCGCGGGTCGGGATGGGTGAGCACCGGGACGCCCGGGCACTTGGCGTGCACCGTGGCGGCGCCGGCCGGATCGGTCAGCACGGCAACCGCGCCGGCGGCGACCGCCTCGGGAGCGTATGCGGCCCCATGGGCCTTGAAGCCCGGCAGGGCGGTGAACAACTCTCCGGCGGCCACATCGCCGGAGTCCACGCTGACCCCGTTCACGGCCAGTCCCTCCAAGCGGTCGGTGCCGCCGTCCTCACGCACGGCAGGGGTCAGCGCGAAGGCCCGGGCGAGTTCGCTCAGCGGCGTGGGCGTACACCGGTGCGGGCGCAGCCGGGCGGCCGACTCGTAGGCGTGGTTGCTCATGGGTTCCCAATCTATCGTGACACAACGATGGCGGCCGCCAGGCGCGGGCGGCGCATGCCAGGACGAGGGTACTCATCCTTCCTCATCTGCGCTTTCGTTCTGCGCCGTCTCGGCGGCCGCATCCGCCTCGGCCGCCGCCTGTGCCGCAATGACACCGGGATCCGGGGCGATGCCCAGGGTATGCATGGCTGCCAGAGCGACCTTGCGGAAAACCGGCGCGGAGACGGTACCACCGTAGGTGTCCTTGGGGCGGTACACGATCACGGCCACGGCGATTGCCGGATCGCGCGCAGGGGCGAAGCCGGCGAAGGAGGCCACCGTGCCCTCCTGGGTGAGGATCTCAGTGGTGCCTGTTTTGCCTGCCACCAGGTAACCGTCGATGGAGGCGGACTCCGCGGTGCCGCCATCCTGAGTGACGCCGATCAGCATTTCGGTGAGTGTATCGGCGGTCTGCTCACTGATGACCCGCACGCCGTCGGGCGTCTGCTGGGGCGTGGCATTCCCGTCGTCATCGATCCAGGCATCGATCAGCCGCGGGGCCACGCGCACGCCCTTGTTGGCGATTGTGGCCAGCACCTGTGCCGCTTGCAGGGCGGTGCCGGCGATACCCTGGCCGAACATGGTGGTGTAACGCGTGCGGTCGTCCCAGTCGGCGGGCGCCGAAACCATGCCGGCGGATTCTGCGGGCATCTCAATGCCGGTCAGCTGCCCGAAGCCGAATCGCTTCAAGTAGTCATACCGCACCTGGTCCTCAAGCTGTTCACCGATCTGCACGGTGCCCACGTTGGAGGATTCGGCCAGCACCCCGGCCGAAGTGAGGGTCTGAGTCTCGTGATAGTGGGAGTCGTGGAAGCTCTGACCGTTGGCAGCGGTCCAACTGTACGGAATGGTCCAAGTGTCCTGCGGATCCATGGTGCCCTCCTCGAGGGCTGCCGCGAAGGTGATCACCTTGCCGACACTGCCGGGCTCGAAAATGGATTGGACGCTGCGCGCGTTACGAGAAGCCTCCGGGGTGTCCGCGGGTCTGGCCGGGTCCACGGCTCCGGAGTCGGCCAGTACCAGCAGTTTGCCGGTGGCGGGCTCCATAACCACCACGCTACCCCAGTCGGCGCCCTGGGCCTGCACGACCTGATCGATCGCCTCCTGAGCGACGGCCTGCAAGTCGGGGTTGATAGTCGTGCGCACGCCGGTGCCCGGCCGGGCCGCGATCTCCTCTTGCTCCCCGGTGGGGATTATGGCCCCGGATTTGCCGACCTCCACGCTGCCCTGACCATCGACGCCGGTCAGTAGCTCGTTCTGGGTCAGCTCCAATCCCGCGGAGCCGATGAGCGTACGCCCATCCCCCTCATAGGTGTACCCCAGGACATTTCCTGCTACCGAGCCGGCCGGATAGGTGCGCCGAGTGCGCTGATCCGGCTCGACACCAGGTATCGCCAGAGCGTTGATGCGCCGCCAGGTGTCCGGGGAAACGGCCTCGGCGATAACCACATATGTGGAATCCCCCACCATCTTGGCACCCAACTCCTGGGCATCCATCCCCAGAATCTCGGCCATCTGCTGGGCGGCTGCTGCAGCGCCGTGCCCGATGACGACATTACCTGCCTGTCCGGTGGCCGGGTCGGTGCGCACCTCGGTGCGCTCGTACTGGGCGACCTTCACCTGGTTAACACCGATGTCGTAGGACACGGCGGAGGAGGCGAGGATCGTGCCGTCGCGCCCCAGGATGTCACCCCGAGGAGCCCGATTGACCCAGGTGACGGTGCGCTCGGCCTGGGCCTGAGCGGCCAGCGTCGGGCCGTCCACAACCTGTAACCAGGCGGTTCTGCCCGCCAACGCACCGAATCCTGCCAGCCCCATCAGCTGCAGGACACGACGTCTGCTCGGGTCGACTGGATTCACTGGGCGTCTTCCGCCTCGGCGGCGGTGCCGCCCGCCACAGTGGAGTCAGACAGGTCGATCACGCCGGGCGCGGCCGCAGGGACCATGCCCAGCTCCGCCGCGCGCGACGCCAACGCGTCCGCGGCGGAAGCCTCCTGCACGTCCGCGCGCACGGTCTCGATGTGGTCGGACAGGATATTGAGCTCAACCTGTGCGGTCTTCATCTTGTAGGCCGTTTCCGCCATGCGCGCATTCAACATCATGGTCGACACCAGCGCGCAGGCGAGGATGCCGATCACCAGGGCGAGGAAGGGCAATGTGCGCCGGGAGGGGACAATGCCGCGCACTACACGCAGTTCCGGTCTTGCCGGGGTCTCCGCCGCGGGGCGCGATGCGGTGCGGTCGGCGGCGCGGGCGGTGGCGCCGTCGGTGAGCGAAGACCAGGCCGGATTGGCCGTGGCGCTACGACGGACCCTTGCGGTGGTCATCGACGGTTCCTTCCTCGTGTCTTTGCCATTGGTGCTGCTGCGGTTGCGTACGGGGCGGGCGCCTGTTCTGTTGGCCGTGTGCGCTCAACCGCCCGTAGCCGCACGGAGGCGCTGCGCGCATTGGCGGCTAGCTCGGCCGCATCCGCCTTCTCCGCGCCATGGGTGACCGGCTCCAAATAGGGTTGCAAGTTCTCCGGAATGACGGGCAGGTCGGCGGGGACCTCGGGGGCAGCGCCGGCGGCCAGAACCCGTTTCACAATGCGATCCTCCAGGCTGTGATAGGACTCCACGACGAGCCGGCCGCCCACCCGCAGGGCGTTGAGGGCGCGTGGCAGGGCACTTTGAAGCAGGTCGAGTTCACCGTTGACGGCGATGCGCAGCGCCTGGAAGGTGCGCTTGGCCGGATTGCCGCCCCGACGCCGAGCGGCGGCAGGGATGGACTGGCGCACCAGTTCGGTCAGTTCGGCGGTATCGGTAACGGGACGGCCCGAATTCCGCCGACGCACGATGGCGGCGGCGATCCCCGGGGCGAAGCGCTCCTCGCCGTAAATGCGCAGGATGCGGGCCAGTTCACGCTCGTCGGCGGTGTCCAGCAGTTCCTGGGCGGTCTGCCCGGCGGACTGGTCCATGCGCATGTCCAGCGGGGCCGGGCGGGCGTAGGAGAAGCCGCGGTCGGCGTCGTCGAGCTGAAGGGAGGAAACCCCCAGGTCCATGAGGATGGCGTCCACCGCCTGGTCGGCGCGGCGAGAGGCCTGGCGGGCGACGACGTCAACGGTGTCGTAGGTCCCTTGCACGGCGCTGAAACGGTCGCCGAAGCGGTGCAGACGGGCGCTGGCCAGGGCTATGGCCTGCGGGTCGCGGTCCATGCCGATGACCGTCAGCTCGGGAAAGCGCTCCAGGGCGCCCTCGGTGTGCCCGCCCATTCCGAGCGTGCAGTCGATCATTACCGGCTCGGGGACGTTTAGGGCCGGGGCCAGTAGGTCCAGGCATCGTTTCAGGAGGACGGGCGTGTGCCGTCCGGCCGCGTCATCGGCGGATGCCGTCGGTTGCGCGGCGGGGGCATTACTCACGGTGTTCCTCCTTCCATCCTGGTCCGGGTCGGTCGCGCGCCCACTGGGGCGCCCTTATTCGGCTCTGTAGCGTTATGTGGCTTGCTGCATCATCTGGGTACGCCGTTGCGCCAGGACTCCTCCCGCGGGTTCCGGCACCGGGGAAGAGATGTCGGACGCTGCGGCGGGCGGAGACCTCACGGAACGGGGTCCGTTGGTGGCCCTTCGGGGGGCATCCAGGCGCGGATGCGCAGATGCCCTCGGGCGGCGGTATGTGGTTTTCAGGCCGGCGTGCGACCGGATCAGAAGAACCCGGGGATGATCTCCTCTGCGGTATCGGCGAATATCTGTTCCTGGGCGGCCAGGTAGGTCTCCCATGCCCCCGCGTCCCAGATCTCCACGCGTGCGCCAGCGCCGATTACCGCGAGGTCTCGGCCCAGGCCGGCGTAGGCGCGCAGAGGCGCGGGGATGGTGATGCGTCCCTGTTTGTCAGGGATCTGAGAGTCGGCGCCCGAAAGCATTACGCGGACGTAGTCGCGCGCCTGCTTCTGGGCCAGGGGCGCCTCCCGCAGCTGGGCGTACATACGCTCAAACTCGGCGGAGGTGAAGGCGTAGATGCAGTGCTCCTGTCCGCGGGTGAGGATCACACCCCCGGCGAGCTCCTCACGGAACTTCGCCGGAAGGATGAGCCGCCCCTTCTCATCAAGGCGGGGAGCGTGTGTGCCCAGGAACATGCGGAGCTCACTCCTCTCCCCCCTCGACGATCCGATGCCCACCACATTACTCCACTTCCCTCCCTTTTCTTCCACAATGCGGCCGCATTACGGGATCACGATCGCGTCGGCTCCCGAGACGTCCCCCATCTTTTCCCGATATAAAGCCAATCCTCTGTGGTGGAGGGATGTGGGGGGAAGGGGGTGGTCCGCCACGGTGCGGGCGTGGCGATGCGGGCCACCGGCAACGTTCAGGCGGGCTCGGCGGGGTGCACGGGGCCGGGTGGAGCCAAAGGTGGAGGGAAGTGGAGGGGCAGGATGACTGCGGCTGCGGGCACCCGGTGGCGCCGCCCTCCCGAGATGCCCCTCAGCGGATGCCGGCGACGGCGTTCCTCGGCAGCAAGGCTTCCTGCGGCAGCCCCCATCGCTTCGGGGCCCCTAGGTCCGAGTCGTCGCACACCGCTCGATCCTGTCGGTGAGACGAGGTCCGACTGCTGGTCAAAGACAAGTCGGGAGCTGAGGGTCGCGGATGGTTTTTGCCGCTTCACCGCCGTGGGCAGCGCCAGTGGCCGCCGTCTACGCGGAAAGCACACCGGCGTGTCGCCCCGCTTCAACGGTGTGCCGTGTCAAAGGGTCTCGGCACGCCGCTGGTGCCGGTTGTGGCCAGTCGCTGGTGAGTGATCAATTCCGGCTGTCGCGGCGCCGGTCCCAGCGCTCAGACTGACGCTGCATGAAGGAAGAAGACCGCTTGACGTCACCGGAGCCCGCAGCGCTGTCCTTGGGAGAGGCGCCGGTGAGCATGCAGGTGACGCCCCACACCGCCAGTGCGAAGCCGACTACCCCCAGAAGTATTGAGCCGATACCGTTGCCGACGGCCACACCGGAGATCACGACGGTCAGGCCTAGGAGCACAAGGGCGATGCCGGCACCGATACGACGCGGCGAGGGCCGCCGCAGTGTCCTCTCGGCATGCTGCATAGTCTCAGCCAGCGACGGGTCCTCATCGTTGAGTTGTTCCTCAAGGTCGCGTAGCACCTGCTGCTCGCGTTCCGACAATGCCATGGCACGCCTCCCTTCCGCTTGTGGGCCTACTTGGACGGCCTGGAAGGGGTCGCCTCCGCCTGACCGTCTGCACAACCGTCAAGGATAGGCCGTCGTCGTCGCAGGAGGAAAACCGGAGCGTCCCCTCGTCGGAAAACAACAATTCCCGATCCCCGGATCTTCCCGGCAGGTGATCGGGATGGATGACGCCAGGCCGCCAGTCGGGCCACCTAAATCTCAGTCTCCGGGGTCACGTCCGGATGCCGGCCGGGTCAGCAAGCTGGCGGGGGCGAGGGAGTCCTCGCCCCACCGCCGGCGCACCGCGTCTGCAGCCCGCTCGGGGGCGCCACGGCGCGGATCGTCGTCAAGGAGCAGCTGGACACCGTCGTCGGCGCGCGACAGGCCCTCCACTCGCACTCCTAGCAGACGGAAGCCGCCACCCGGGGTGGGCAGGGCTTCAAAAAGCGTCTCGACCACGGCGAACAGGTCGCGTGCCAGATCTGTTGGAGCGGACAGAGTGCGAGAGCGGGTTACCGTGGTGAAGTCCGCGCCGCGGGCCTTGAGAACCACCACGCGACCGCGCAGTGCTCCGGCGCGCAGGCGGGCCGCGCACTGATGGACCTGATCAAGTAGGACCCGCCGGGCGTGTTCGCGGTCGGTCAGGTGGTCGAAGAATGTGGACTCGGTGCCGATGGACTTCTCCTCCCGCAGTGGGGTGACCGGGCGCGGATCAATCCCGTGGGACAGGTCGTGCAAATGGCGGGCGGCCGCGGGACCGAGGATGCGCTCCAGTCGGCGCACGTCGGTCGCGGCCAGTTGCCGCACCTCGGTGATGCCCCAGCGGGCCAGCGCTTGGGCGCTCTTATCCCCCACGCCCCACAGCGCACCAACCGGCAGCACGTTGAGGAAGTCCTGGGTGGCATCGGCCGGAACCAGCAGCAGCCCGTCCGGCTTGGCGTGGGCGGAGGCGAGCTTGGCCACGAATTTAGTGGCGGCCACGCCCACCGAGGCCGGCACACCCACCCGGCTGCGCACCTCCCGGCGTATCCACTGGCCGATCTCCACCGGCGCGCCCATGCGCCGCCGAGCGCCGGACACATCCAGGAAGGCCTCGTCAACGCTGACCCGCTCCAGCAACGGAGTCACTTCACCAAGAACACTCATAACCCTCCGGGAGACCGCGGAGTACAGGCCGTGACGCACCGGCAGCACGACCGCCTGGGGGCAGCGACGCATGGCCTCGTTCATGGGCATGGCCGAGGCAACACCGAAGGCGCGGGCCTCATAGGAGGCGGCGGAGACGACACCGCGGCCGTCACGACCACCGACAATCACGGGACGGCCAGCGAGTTCGGGGTGCTCCAGCAGCTCCACCGAGGCGAAAAAGGCGTCCATATCCACGTGCAGGATGGGGGTGGCGGAGTCGTCCTCACCCCAGGAGCGGCGTGCTGCATCCGCCCGCGGTGCCCGGCTCATATCCGTACCCTCCTCCGCGCATCCCCGCGCCGCGCAAGCAAACTCGGTCCGCGCGTGCTGAGACGGCGTGTAACACTGCCACGATAACGTGCCCCTGTGACACGTGGTCAACCGCCCAGCCGCTCCAGAAGACGGGGCCGGGGCGGCGGGGCCTCCCCCGCCTCCCTGCCGACGGAGCCCGTGCAGACCTGCTACGCCACGGCACGCCTTGAGCATAGGGACTCCGGGGTGTTGCTGCTGCTCAATGACGCCGAGTCATCCTGGATAGACCTGCGCGACCCCACGCATCTGGACTTCGAGTATCTGCAACAGATGGATGCGATCGTCTGCGCCCTACACGGACCGAAGACGGCGATGCACGCGGTGCACCTGGGAGCGGCCGGCTGCGCCCTGGCCCGGGCCTGGGACGCCGCCCGGCCCGACTCCACCCAGTTGGCGGTGGAGATAGACGCCATGCTGGCGAGCAAAGTGCGCGAGTGGTTCGATCTGCCGCGCGCACCACGATTGCGTATCCGCGTGGGTGATGCCGCACAGGTTGTGGGGACGCTGCGCACGCAGGAGTGGGACGCGGTGGTGCGCGACGTCTTCGCCGACGGTCAGGTTCCGCCCACCTGTATGAGCCGCGATTTTCTGTTGGAATGTCGACGCGCGCTGGCACCGGAGGGGCTCTACCTGGCTAATGCCGTCTGTCCGCCGCGCGCTGCGGTGGCGGCGGAACTGACGCATCTGCGCCACCTGTTCGAGGGTGTGTTGGTCGTAGGCGATCCCGCAGTTGTACGGGGCAGACGCCGCGGGAACCTGGTGCTCATGGCCCGCGATCGCGCCTTGACGCAACAGGAGGTGGACCGCGTGGAGCGAGCGGTGCGCCGCCTGCCACTGCCCGTGCGCGCATGGCGGGCCGATGATCCGGCCCTGCCGCGTCAGTCCGTCACCGGGTGAGAAGTCTCCACTCCCTTCGGTTGGGCAGCCGCAGCAGCCCCACCGCTGCCCAACCGGCTCGTGCTAGGGCTGCAGGCCGTCGCCGGAGGTGTTCTCGTTCGCCTCCAGGAATGCCTCCAGGCGGGCACCGATCTCATCGGCGCTAGGCAGGTCGAGCGTCGGGGAGCCCTCGAAGCTCATGCCCTCTGCCTGTTGCAGCATGGCGTCGTACTGGGCCTCCAGGGCGGTTACGACAGCGCTGACCTCCGGCTGCTGGGCGGCCTCGGCATCGATCTCGGCACGATTTATATTGGCGGCCGCCTCCAGGTCTCCCAGGGGCAGCGCCAGGCCCGTGTTGTCGGCCGCCGCACGCAGTAGCGCGGCCGCCCCCTGCGGGAAGTCGTCACGGGCGATGTAATGCGGAATTGAGGCCGACAGGCCGCGCGAGTCGATGCCCACCTCACCCAGGCGCAGTTCCAGGAAGGAACTCATGGAGCCGGGGAACTCCACCCGGCCGAACACCTCGGTATGCGACTTGAGCTTATCGGGCTGCGAACCATGTACATGCACGTAGGTGGGGCGGGTGTGTGGAATGGCCATGGGCATGCCGGAGATGCCAACGGCCTGGCTGACCCCCATGGACACCGCCAGATGAGTGACCGCCTCGGTGAACTCCTGCCAGCGGTAATCGGGTTCCGAACCGTGCAGGAGCAGCAGGTCCTCGCCGTCGTCGTCCTGCAACAGATCCAGGACCAGCTCGGGCATGACAACCTCGGTGAGGGTGTTGCGGTCAAAGGTCATAATCGGCCGTCGCGCCCGGTAATCGATCAGACGGTCCACTTCGAATGTGGCCAGGCGCGTATGGGGCAAGGTCATGACGAGCTGTTCTACGGCAAGAGAGCCGGCGTGACCGGCGTCCATGGCCCCCTCGAAGTGGTACAGGAGCACACGCGGCGAGACGGGCTCCCCCTCAGGGTGCTCCACGGTGTATAGCGGTCGCATTGCTCCTCCTCCCGCGCTCTTGGCGCTCGTAATCTCTGATGCCGACGCCGCCTCGGGCCGCTGCGGTCCGCGCGTACGAACGTGCGTCGGCTGGTGCAACACCGGGGCGGCGGCGCATGTTCCCGGCCCGGCCGGCGGTACCCCGCAGCGAGCCGCGGCTCCACTCCCGGCGAACAGGAAGGGACCCGGGTGGTTGATCGGGCCGATGGGGAGATAATGGGCGATCCCCGTCGGCACGAGTGCCGCCCCGCAGGGCACAGCTCGCCGACCCGTCACAACCGTACACGACACCATCGGCACTCCTGCCACCACCGCCGTCTCGTCCATTCGTCAATTCGTCAATTCCTTGTTCGAACCGTCCCCCGTGAGGCCGCATATGAAGCGAGGTCCTGTGAGCCAGCACCGTCCCTCCTCCGGATCGCCCGAGCCGATCGAGTCCCCGGACCGTCCCCCGGCTGCGGCCACCACCCGCGACCGAGAGATCGCCTCGGAGCAGAAGGTGGTTGATGTGGCCTATGGCGAACTGGACCGGCAGCTGGCGGCGGCGCGCCACTCGTTAGCGGCCACGCAGGCGCGCGGAGCCTCCGGCACGCACCAGTCGCGCGGCGAGCGGGACGCATACGCGGTTCACTACGCCGAGCTGATCTCCTCCTTGGAGGGGGTCGAGGATCGGCTGGTCTTCGGGCGCATGGACATGGCGCATCCGGCTCATGACGGTTCTGAGGCCGCCTTCGAGACGGCCGACGCGGTCACTGCGGCGGGCCGGCGCCACTACGTGGGACGTATCGGTTTGCATGACGCCCGCCGCCGCGAGGTGGTGCTCGACTGGCGTGCCCCACTGTCCCGGGCCTTCTACCAGGCCACCGCCTCCGACCCCATGGGTCTGTTACGACGCCGCCACATCGATACCCGCGCCCGACGCGTGATCGGCTTGGAGGACGAGTTGATCAACGTGCAGGCGGCGGGCGCCCCGGCAGCGGTCTCCTCTTCCGGGCCGGAGGCGGACGGCGGGCGTACGGCCATCGACGGGTTACAGGGCGAGGGCGCACTCATCGCGTCCATGTCGGCGGCGCGCGACGGCCGCATGGGAGATATCGTCGCCACCATCCAGGCCGAACAGGACCGGGTGGTGACCGGCGACGGCAGGGGCGTGCTGGTGGTGCAGGGCGGTCCCGGCACCGGCAAGACGGCAGTGGCCTTGCACCGCGTGGCCTACCTGTTCTACGCCGAACGCGAGCGCCTGGAGCGTTCCGGGGTGCTGCTGGTGGGCCCCTCACGTACCTTCCTGCGGTACGTCGAACAGGTTCTGCCCTCCCTGGGGGAGACGGGCGTGGTCTCGACGACGCTGGCGGACCTGGTGCCGGGCGTGCATGCGCGCGGCGGCGAGCCGGCCGAGGTGGCCGAGATCAAGTCCCGCTGGGTGTGGACGGACATTCTGCGCCGGGCGGTGCGCGAGTTGCAGCGCATCCCCACCGAGCCGCGGGACATCGTCGTCCAAGGAACGCGCCTGCAGTTGGAGCCGGACGACGTGCGCGAGGCTGCCTCCCGCGCCCGGCGCAGCGGCAAGCCGCACAACTTGGCGCGGGAGACCTTCGTGCTGTGGCTGTTGGAGCGCTTGACCGACCAGTTCGCCGCCGCCACCCACCAGGACGCCACCGACGCCGACACGCGCGCCTGGATCCGGGAAGACATTCGCACGGCCCGTGATGCCCGCCGGGAGATCAACCTTTGCTGGATGCCGACCACACCGGTTGGCCTGCTGGAGCGACTGTGGTCCCGACCGGAGCTGCTGGCCCGGCTCGCCCCCGAACTGCGGCCGTCCGAGCGTCGGCTGCTGATCCGGCCGGCGGGCAGTGAACTGACGGAGGCGGACGTGCCATTGATTGATGAGTTGGCGGAGCTGCTCGGTCCCAGTGAGGACGCCGAGGCTCGCCGCGCCCGTCTGGAAGCGCGGCGCCGTGACTCCCTGGTGGCCTACGCCGCGCAGGCCATCGAATCGCAGAGACTTGGCGATGGCATGGTCAGCGCGGAGATGCTGGCCGACCGCGTGCAGGACTCGAGACCATCGCTGACCCTGGCAGAGCGCGCCCGGGCCGACCGCAGTTGGACCTATGGACACGTCGTCGTCGACGAGGCGCAGGAACTGGGAGCCATGGCGTGGCGGGCGCTGGCGCGCCGCTGCCCCGTGCGCTCCTTCACCATCGTTGGGGATCTGGCCCAGTACTCGGGACCAAGCCGGCCGCCCTCGTGGCGGCATGTGCTCTCCGCCCTGGGTACGCGTCCCCGCGAGCGCCGCAAGGCCGGGCGCGCAGGCGGCGCCGAGCGACCCTCAACACCTCTGCGCGAGGAGGCGCTGACCGTCTGTTACCGCACGCCGGCAACCATTATGCGTGCCGCGGAGCGGGTGGCGGATGGGTTCGGGGCACCGGTCGCCTACCCGGTCGCCTCGGTGCGGGACCTACCCGACTGTCTGGGTGTCGATGACCTCTCCCACTCCCCCGCAGCGACTACCGGCGGACCGGACGACACCGCGGCTGACACCGCTTGGGCGCAAGCCCTGCGTCAGGCGCTGATCCAGGAGTCGAAGGCGCTGGATGCGGCGGTGGGCGCCGACGCCGGCCGCATTGCCGTGATCACCCCGCAAGTTCGGAGTACCGCAGCGATCCTCACCGAGGACCCGGCACTGGCGGAGGCCATGCGTGCGCAGGACGGCGATATTCTGCGCAGCCGTTTGGCGGTGATGGATCCGCACCTGTCCAAGGGTTTGGAGTTCGACGTGGTGGTGCTAGTGGATCCCGCAACCATCGGGGGGACCAGCCCCGGCGACCTGTATGTGGCAATGACCCGTCCGACCCGGCGTCTGCGGGTGATCTCCCGAGTTCCGTTACCCGTCGGACTTTAGGAGCTCTTCCGGCGTGAGAGGTAGTTACCGAATTCGGCTGCTATAACCATCGTTTGTGGGCGAGGGTCACAGTAGCCGGGTGGATGCCACCGCCGTGCGGGTGTGGATTTCCCGGAACCCGTGCCCGAAACCAAATCCTCCCAAAACGTTGCCTAGACGAGTTTCGTGATGTCGAGTAGAATTGGGGTGTTTAGGAGAAGGAGGCCGTCATGAGCGTCAACGTCACGATTACCCAGGTCGAGGAGGCGGAGGTTCAAGAGAGGATTGCGTTTGCTGATGCTGCGTTGGCCCTTGCTGGTCATGAGGTCACGGACCCGTTCGTGCGCGACCTGGTGATTCGTGTTGCTCGCGGTGAGATGACGGGCGATGAGGCGGTGGGGGTAGCGCGCCGCCACATCCAGGGCTGATAGCCCGTCGACCCGTGTTTCGTACCTGGGATGACTACTTCATTCCGGGTACGTCTGTGTTGCGGAACAAGTTCACCGCACCTGGTAAGCCGTATGGGGAGAATGATCCGGCTGTGCTGCGGTGCCTGGAGGAGGCTGCTACCCAGATCCGGCTGAGAACCCGGTTGTGGGGTGTTTCGACTACGCGCACATGAAGGCTATCCACCGTTACATTTTTCAGGATGTGTATGAGTGGGCGGGGCAGGAGCGGGTGGGGCCGGCGACGTTCATGGTCAAGATGGGTCCGGATGTTGTGAATTTCCCGGTGGGGGATCCTCAGGCTCCGCTGGTGCCCTACCGGTACTTCCCGGCGGGTCCTGAGCTGGGTCGGGCGGTCGAGGAGCAGTACCGGCGGATTGCAGGGTTGGACTGGCTGCGGGGGTTGGATCGCGAGCGGTTCGTTGTGGAGTTGGCGGAGGTTTGGGGGGAGCTGAATGTGGCGCACAGTTTCCGTGAGGGGAATACGCGCAGTCAGTTCGTGTTCTTCTCCCAGTTGGCTGAGCAGGCTGGTTGGAGGCTGGAGCCGTCCCGCTTTGCACCGGGTACGCCGGGGCGTGAGGAGTTCGTGGCGGCGCGCTTCTACAGCCAGGCAACGGGCCGCAATGACCGCTTGGCGCAGGTGCTGGCCCGTGAGGTTGTGCCTGCCCGTTCCCGTGGTGTGCCCGAGGGGCGGCGGGCGGCAACTAGGAAGCGTCTGGGGAAGCAGATCGAGCGTCGCTTGGCTGCGGGGCGTCAGCGTCCTGATGGTGGCGGGGATGCTCCGTATAGGGGTCGGGGGCGGTCGAGGCGAGCGTGGTCGGGTATGCGCGGGTGTCGACGGCGGATCAGAGCCCGGACGCGCAGGTCGATGCGTTACGGGCGGCGGGGTGTAAGCGGGTCTTCGTTGACCATGCGTCGGGGGCGAGGGCTTCGCGGCCTGAGCTTGACGCGGCTTTGGACTATCTGCGTGCCGGCGACACGTTCGTGGTGTGGAAGCTGGATCGGCTGGGCCGGTCCCTGCCCCACCTGATCGAGGTTGTGGAGTCGTTGGGGGATCGCAAGATCGACTTCCGTTCGTTGACGGAGGCGATTGATACGACGACACCGACGGGTAGGTTGCTGTTTCATGCTGTTTCATGTGGCGGGGGCGTTCGCTCAGTTTGAGCGTGATCTGGTGCGTGAGCGCACCATGACGGGGCTTGCGGCTGCTCGTGCGCGTGGTCGTGTTGGCGGTCGGCCGACCGTGATGACTCCTGAGCGGGTCCGTGAGGCGCGGCGTATACGTGAGGATGGGCAGACAATAGCGGCTATTGCCGGCGTGCTCGGTGTCGGACGGTCGAGTGTCAGCCGCGCCTTGGCCCGCGCCCAGAGCGGCACCTAAGGTACCCGTGACAGGCCGGGTGCAGTCGTGGCACGATGAGAGTCGTACTGACGAGCTGAAGAGGGTAGAGCGATGGGTCTTGCGTGGCTGCTGATCGCTGTGGTGATCGCCCTTTTCTTCGGTATCCTGATGATCGCGATAGGTGCCGCGGGCGTCTTGTCCAACGTCGCGGCATGGTTGTTCGCTGGTGTCGTTCGCGTTCTTAGCTGGCTAGTTGTCGGTCTTATCCGGCTGGCGGATTGGATCCGTGACTGTGTTTGGCTGCTGGTCGGCCGCATCCGCGACGCTCGGCTCTGACCGTCGCCGCGACGGGAGTGCGACGGCGCGCTCACGCTTGGTGAGGCCGAAGAGTTTGGTTGCTTCGGTGCGGGTGATGTCGCCGGCGTCGAGCAGGGCCTTGCCGGCTGCCGCGAGCTGACTGCTGGTGCGTCGAGTGTCGGCCAGACGCGTTGCATGTCCATGCCTGAGGCGAGCCTGTTGACTCGCTAGCGCTGGTCGAAGATTGTGGGCCTGTTCGTTTGGTGTGGGCGCCTGACCCATAAACGATCGAATTCGGTCATCGGGCTTGAGCGGCCGGCCAACCACCCTGGTGCGGCGGGCGGACCAGTGCGTGCGGATTCGGGCCGAGAATCAGCGTGCGCGTGCTTCCAATGTAAACCGGCATTTGGGCGGCTGAACTGCACCGGGTTTGATGGAGGCAGTGAATACACGGAAGGGATCACTGCCGGGAGTGCACAAAGGAAGTACCCCGAAGAGGGCTGCGGGAGCGGGCTACCAGGATGGCTGTGCAGGGGCCCGTAGGGACCCCGAGAGGTCTAAGGGGGCGAACCTGGAGGATCGCCGAGGAGCTGGGCGCCCCGCCCCGAGGCGCTGCGTACCTGGGTGATAGAGGGGCCGAGGTCGACGCGGGCGCCCGGCCAGGAACCACCACATCCGATGCTGAGCGGATCAGGCAGCTGGAGGCCGACAAGCCGCGAACTGAGGCGGGCGAACGCGATCTTGAGGAGCGCGTCGGCTTTTTTCGCGGCCGACACCAGGCCGCCCGTCCCGCTGATCTGTAAGTACATCGACTCCCACAAGGAGGGGTTCGGGGCCTGTGCCGATCTGCCAGGTGCTGACCAGCGCCGATGTCAAGATCGCCCCGAGCACCTACTACGCAGCCAAGACCCGTCCCCCATCAGCAAGGGCTGTGCGCGACCAGGCTCTAAAGGCTGAGATCGGGCGGGTTCATGAGGACAACTACTGCGCGGGTGGGGGCCCGCAAGATGCATGCGATGCTGAATCGGCCTGAGTCCTGTGAGCGGCATGGGCTGGGGCATGCGGCGCCTGCTGCACCGCGGGTGCGGTTGATGCGGGCCATGGGGTTGCACGGCCACCGGCCGCGCCAAATCACCGCGTACCACGCGCAGCGCTCCCAAGGGAGCAGTGCCCGGCGGACCTGGTCAAAAGACACTTCAGCGCGTTCAGGCCCAACGAGTTGTGGGCGTGTGGACATCACCTACGTGCGCACCCTGTCCGGCTGGGTGTATGTGGCTTTCATCACTGACGTGTACTCGCGTCGGATCGTCGGCTGGCAGACCTCCACGAGCTTGTACACCGACCTGGCCCTGGACGCCCTGAAGATGGGTATCTGGCAGCGCCAGCGGGAAGGAGCCGACCTGAAGGGCCTGATTCACCACTCCGACCGCGGGGTCCAGTACCGGGCAATCCGAGTGCGGGCAGGCCCCCTCCGACTGTGATGCTGTGGCCTCGGTGGGCACCCGAGGGCGACTTCCTTTCGGCTTCGCTCTGGCCGAGGCCCTCAACTCACTCTATAAGGCCGAGCTCATCCGTAACCGGCACTACCTCGACTCCCACGGCCCCCTGGCAGGGCATCGACGATGCCCGTGTTCGCTACCGCCCAGTGGGCGCAACTGGTCGGGCAACACCCGGCCTCACTCCGCCACAGGCATGCACGCTCCGATCGAGCACGAGCAGGCCTACACCCCACCAGACGACACCGACACCATCACCGAGCCCGAGCCCGAGCCCGAGGCAGAGGCAGAGGCCGAGGCAAAGGTCATGGACGTCGGTGAGCAGACCACCACCAACCAACCCCAGCCGGCAACCACCGGCGCCAGATAAAACACCCTCCACAAAACCCGGGGCTTGACAGGCTTTGCTCGGGCGGCTGTGGTGTGCAGACCCGGCCGCTACTCCCCCGGTTGCCGGACAAGCCGGTGTGGGCAGGGCGACGCAGGCCGGTTCGAGGACGCGGGCAAGCCCGCGACAACGTGCCCCAGCCCTCCACCCACCCACACCCTCAAATCCGAAGAGCCAGACGGTTCACCGGGGTTACGCGGAGGCTCGGCCCGGCGCGCCACGCAGGACCCGGATGGGCCGCCACGACGCAGCGAAGGTTACGCCATAAGCGACTCGGTCTTCGGGCTCCCACACACCTACGCGACCGTAGGTTACGGTTACGTAGGTAAGATGCCCGTCGGATGTAGGCGGAATTCGGGAAGGTGAACGATGACCAGCTTTGACCAGGCGACCGGAGAGCAGAAGCGTTCCGACGCCGTCTCGGCGGCTTTTCTGCGCCCTCACTACGCCCCCGGCGTGCCCAGCGTTATAGCACCCGTTACCGAGCCTCTGTCTTGCATGCTCGCCGACGCCACCCGCCGCTTTCCGGATCGTATCGCCCTTGACTTCATGGGGCGGGCCACCACCTACCGGGAGTTGAGCCAACAGGTGGCACGTGCTGCGGAGGCGCTGCACAGACTCGGCGTGGGCCGCGGTGACGTCGTCGGAGTGATCCTGCCGAACTGTCCCCAGCACGTCGTGATCGCCTATGCCGCCTGGCTGCTGGGCGCAATCGTGGCCGAGCACAACCCGCTGGCCCCTGCCGCGCAGATACGTGAGCAGATCCAGATGCACCACGGCGGAGTGATCATCGCCTGGGAAAAATCCCTGGCGCGCATGGTGCAGACCGCCGGCTCCCTGGAAGACGCCGGCATGTCACACGCGCGGGTCTTTTCGGTGGATCTATCACGAGGGCTGCCTTGGACCAGCCGCCTGGCGCTGAAACTACCGGTGGCCGCCGCCAGATCCCAACGCCGCGAGCTGCGCGCCGAGGTTCCCGCCGGAGTGAGCTCCTGGGACGACCTAGTGGCTGCCACCCCGCCGCTGCCCTCGGGCCACCCACTGCCGGGCGTGGGCGACGTGGCCGTGCTGCTGTACACCGGCGGCACCACCGGCACCCCCAAGGCGGTCCAGCTGACTCACGCCAACGCCCGCGCCAACGCGGAAATGAGCCTGGCGTGGGCCTCCCAGACTTGTGAGACCGGCCAGGAGACCTTCTACGCCGTCCTGCCCTTCTTCCACGCCTTCGGGCTGAGTCTGTCACTGCTATGCGCCGTGGGGCTGGCCGCCACCCAGGTGGTACTGCCCAAGTTCGGGGCCGATATGGTGCTGGCCGCCTGGAAGCGGCACCCGGCCACCTTCTTCCCGGGGGTGCCGGTCATGTTCGACCGGATCGTAACCCGGGCCCGCGCCACCGGCTCTGACCTGTCTAGCTGCAAGATCGCTGTGTGCGGAGCGGCACCCACGCCCAAGGCCGTGGCCGACGCCTGGGAGGAAGCCACCGGCGGCGTCATCATCGAAGGCTACGGCATGACCGAGACAGCTCCCATCATCCTGGGCAATCCGATCTCACCGGAGCGGCGCCCCGGAGCGCTTGGCGTGCCCTACCCGTCCACCGACGTGCGCCTGGTGGACCCCGACCATCCCGAGGTGGAGGTGGAGCCGGGGCAGATAGGTGAACTGGTGGTGCGCGGCCCGCAGGTGTTCATCGGTTATTGGAACAACCCGGAAGAGACGGACGCCGTCATGCTGCCGGGAGGCTGGCTGCGCACAGGGGATCTGGTACGCCAGGAGGAGGACGGCTTCTATGTGATGGCCGACCGCCGCAAGGAGCTGATCATCTCCGGCGGCTTCAACATCTACCCCAGCGAGGTGGAGGCGGCGGTGCGCTCCATGCCGCAGGTGGAGGAGGTCGCCGTCGTCGGTCTGCCGGCGGAGGCCGGCAACGAATCCGTGGTGGCCGCGATTCTGCCCAAGGAAGGGCAGACAGTCACCTTGGAGCAGGTGCGCGCTTGGGCGGAGAAGACCCTGTCGCACTATGCGCTGCCCCGGCAGGTCGCCATCCTTACGGAGATGCCGCGCTCGCAGATCGGCAAGGTGCTGCGCCGGGTAGTGCGCGAGGAACTGTTGGCAGCCCGGGAGGCAGCCGTTGGCGCGGCGGCGACGGCGGCCGCCGCCTCCCAGTCGGCCGCCACCGCCCTGGTGGAGCGTCTGGGCGAAGTGGGCCGCGGCGAGCCTGGGCAGGCCGCCGATGCCGGAGAGCAGGTCCGGTGAGCGGCGCCCAGGACGCCGAACACTACCGGCGGCCGCACTACCAGCCGAATATCCCCGCCGTCATTGATGTCCCGGAAGGGCCCCTGGGAGAACTGCTGTGCACCGCAGCCGAGTTTTACGCCGACCGGGTGGCACTGGACTTCATGGGGGCTACCCTGACCTACCGGGAGCTGCTCGAGGCCTCCGAGCGCGCCGCGGGCCTACTGCGCCAAGCAGGTGTGAAGGCCGGTGACCGGGTTGCCCTGCTCTTGCCGAACTGTCCCCAGCACGTGGTGGCGATCTACGGGGCGCTACGCCTGGGGGCGATCGTCGCCGAGCACAATCCGCTCGCCCCCGCCCAGGAGATCCGCGCTCAGCTGGCCCACCACGGCGCGCGGGTGGTGATCGCCTGGGAGAAGGGCGTCGAACTGGTGCTGGATCCGGCGTCGACGGCGGCCGGCGGCACGGATACGGAAGCCGACCCGCTGGGCGGTCGCACGGTGTTCAGTGTGGATCTGTCCGCCGCCATGCCCGCCCGGCTACGCGCCGCCCTGCGCCTACCCGTGGCCAGGGCGCGTCGTACCCGCGCCTCCATGCGGGCCGACTCGTTGCCGGCGGGGGTGCGCTCCTGGGACCGGGAGGTGGCCCGTGCGCCGCGACTGGAGGCCTCATGGCAGCACCCGGGCGGGGATGACGTGGCCGTGCTGCTGCACACGGGCGGCACCACCGGCATGCCCAAGGCCGCGATGCTCACGCATAAGAACCTGCGCGCTAACGCCAACCAGGCGATCGCCTGGGTGCCGATGCTGCACGAGGGCGGGGAGACCTTCCTGGCGCTGCTGCCCTTCTTCCACGCCTTCGGCTTGACCTTCAATGTGTTCTGCGCGGTGCAGAAGGCCGCCACCCAGGTGGTGCTGCCGCAGTTCTCCGTCAGCCAGGTGCTGGAGGCCCACCAGCGCCGCCCCTTCACGTTCTTCGTGGGGGTGCCGGTGATGTTCGAGCGGATCCTGCGGGGCGCCCAGAAGAAGGGTGTATCCCTGAAGACCCTGCGCTACGGCGTGTGCGGGGCGGCCCCGATGCCGCCAGCCGTGGGCGCGGAGTGGGAGGCCGCCACCGGCGGATACTTCGTGGAGGGCTACGGGATGACTGAGACCAGCCCGATCGTCTCAGGCACGCCCATGGGACCCAGCCGCCGTCTGGGGGCGCTGGGCCTGCCCTTCGCTTCGACAGATATCCGAGTCGTTGACCCGGACACGCCGGACCCCGAGCGGGAGGTTCCCGACGGCGAGCCCGGCGAACTGCTGGTGCGCGGACCGCAGGTCTTTGCCGGCTACTGGGGCGATCCGGAGTCTACGGCGGCCGCCATGCTACCGGGCGGCTGGCTGCGCACCGGGGACATGGTGCGCCGGGAGGACTCCTTCCTGTGGATGGCCGATCGGCGGCGCGAGCTGATCCTCACCGGCGGTTTCAACGTCTACCCCTCCCAGGTGGAGGCGGCGATCCTGAACATGGAGGGTGTGGCGGACGTTGCCGTCGTCGGGCTGCCGGGCGGGGCGGGCGGGGATCTGGTGTGTGCTGCGATCGTGCTGGAGCCCGGCACACCGGCCGAAGCGGTCACCTTGGACGCGGTACGCGCACACGCCGAGCAGACGCTCCCCCACTACGCCCTGCCGCGCCACCTGGAGATCATCGAGGAGATGCCCCGCTCCCCGATCGGCAAAATCCTGCGCCGCGTGGTGCGCGAGCAGATCATCGGACGCGCTGACGCCACGGGTCACAAGGCGGCACAGCCGCATCATCGATGAACCTCATTGATCCCAGGCGAGCGGTCTAAAAGCATTTACTCCAATAAATGACAGCGAAACCGAAATCATCACCAATGTGGCATACACGCCAAGCACGACCAGTAATATAGATGAGGTCATCCAAAACCAATTGCCGCTAACCCACAGCTTATAGATGCAATAGGGCGCCAACCAGAGGACAGCCAGAAATCCGATCAAATACATCAAGGGAATCAATCCCCATAGCAGGACGTTATACCGCTCGCTCCTAAAACCTACATTATTGACCCTCCGCTCCGCATACCACCCTATCTCCTTCCTTTTATCTGCAAGCTGCGCAGCGGATACCAGATGACCTTCGATAATACTGATCGATTCATTTCTGGCTTTGGTAACTGCAAGCAACTGCGTCAAAAACAACACAATCCCTATTACGGAAAATCCTAACAGTGCATATACAAGCGAAGGCACTGCGCCAGTATATACGCTTCCTATGACACCCGTCGCGGCAACAAGCGCCACAATGACGCCCAGGACCTCGAACACAACCTTCTGATTGTCACGTTCGGCACTTCTCTGGGCCTCATAAAGAACCCCCAGTGCGGACACCTGCTCTGCACTATATTCCACTTATACCCCCAAAGACTTCCCTAACTACTCTCCCCTATGTCGCCGGCATTATATATTTCGCATAAGTTCACCTCTCCACCTCTCGATTTACTGTGAACTCAAGCTCATTACATGCGGCATCTATCACAGCAGCCCGGCGGCCTCGAGACTGTCGCGCAGGGCGGCGACCTCGGCGGCGGTGGCGCGCACCAGGGGTAGGCGCACAGTGGCACTGGGGATGCGGCCCTGCAGAGCCAGCGCCTCCTTGGCCATCACCGCACCCTGACCGCCGCCCATAATGGACCGCACCACCGGGCGCATGCGCTGGGCCACCGCGCGGGCGCCCGGCAGGTCGCCGGCGTCGACCTCGCGGATCATCTCCCGCCAGGAGTGGGCGTCGGCGTGGGCGACCACGGACACTACGCCGCTGGCACCGTGAGTGAGCCACGCGAAGTTCAGCCCGTCGTCGCCGGAGTAGTACTCCAGGCCGGTGGCCTCCATACGCTCGAAGCCCTGCTCGACATCGCCGGTGGCGTCCTTAACCGCCAGTACCCGCTCATGCTCGGCCAGCCGGGCGAGGGTGTCGTCAGTGATCCTCACGCCGGTGCGGCCGGGGATGTCATAGACCATGACCGGCAGGTCGGTGGCCTCAACCACCGCCATAATATGCCGATAGACGCCCTCCTGGCTGGGCCGGTTGTAGTAGGGGGCGTTGATGAGCAGCCCCTGCGCGCCGGCCTCCTGGGAGCCGACCCCGATGCGCACCGCATGGGCAGTGTCATTAGAGCCGGCGCCGGCCACCAGCATGGCCCGCCCGGCCAGCGCGTCCTTCACCTCCCGCAGCAGGGTCTGTTTCTCTGGCAGGTGGGTGGTCGGAGCCTCCCCGGTAGTACCGGCCAGCAGGATCATGTCGGCACCATCGTCGACCAGAGAGACAGCCAGCTTTTGGGCAGTCTCGACGTCGATCTCTCCCTCCGGTGTGAAGGGGGTGACCATGGCTACGCCTACGGAACCAAAGGAGCGGCTGGGCAGAGTGCTCATAGTGAGCAGACTAACGTCATTACCCCGCGCATGTGGCGAGCGATCACAGGGTGGGCGCGCACCTGCGGGCGGCAGCCGACTGACGGCAGCTGAACCAAGGCGAGTCACCCACGGCGAGACCGCGGGGACGCATAGGCTCGGGCGCATGAACGACTTCCGCCGCCCCGGCGACGACGCCTCCGGCACGCCTCCTGCCCCCCAGACACCCACACCCGGGAACTTCGTGCGCGAGGCCGCGGGCACAGATCTGGAGGATATCGGGCGGGTGCATGCCGCGGCCATGCTGGCCTCACTGCGCGCTGCCCACCTCGCCGCTCATGAAGCGCCGCTGCCCGCTGGCGTGGAGGCGATGGTGGCGGCGCCGGTGATCGCTGCCGGCTGGGAGCAGGCAGTGCTGAGCCCGCCATCACCAGCGCACCACGTGCTCGTGGCGATCGGCGACGGCGGCGAAGTTGCGGGCCTGATCGGCCTTGCTCCCTCACCCGGCGACGCGGATACCGAACCGGGCCCCACCGAGCAAGGCATGGAGATCACCGCCCTCGGCGTTGCCCCGGAGCGGCAGCGCCGCGGGCACGGCTCCCGGCTGCTGGCGGCCGCCACGGAGCAGGCGCGCGTCCAAGGGGCAGGCGTGCTGCTGGTGTGGGCGGTCCGTGGGGACGAGTCACTGGCAGGGTTCCTACAGCAGGCGGGCTTGCGGCGCACAGGCTCCTTCCGTGAGCTGCCCGTCGGTCAAGGCATCATCGAAGACTGCTGGGCGGCCGTGTTGTAACCGCGTCGGACGACCGGGCCAACCGGGGCCCGCGTCGTCGTTCGCGCACGCCCCGGATCGGCGCGCGGCCGCCCAGGTAGCCCTGGGCGTCGTCAGAGGTCCAGCAGCTGGTCCAGTCCGATGGTCAGGCCCTCGCGTGCGCCCACCTCGCGCACGGCGAGCACCACGCCCGGCATGAAGCTGGCGCGGTCGAAGGAGTCGGTGCGGATGGTCAACTGCTCACCGGGGTTGCCGAGCACGACCTCCTCGTGGGCGGTGAGACCACGCAGGCGCACGGCGTGCACGTGCACGCCGTCGACCACGGCGCCGCGCGCGCCGTCCGGGTCGGTCTCGGTGGCGTCTGGAACCGGCCCTAGCCCCGCCTCCGCACGGGCAGCGGCAATGCCGCGGGCCGTGGCGATGGCGGTGCCGGAGGGGGCGTCCACCTTGTTCGGGTGGTGCAGTTCGATCACCTCGGCGGACTCGAAGTAGCGGGCGGCCTTGGCGGCAAAACTCATGGCCAGCACCGCGGACAGGGCGAAGTTCGGAGCGATGATGACGCTGCGACCGCCCGCCTCCGGCCGGGCCAGGTGCCCGCGCACGCGCTCGTAGGACTCATCCGTCCAACCGGTGGTACCCACCACCACGTCCACGCCGGCATCGATCAGGGCGTGGACGTTGTCCTCGGTGACGGCCGGGTGGGTGAAGTCAACTGCCACATCGGCACCTGCCAGGGTGGCGGGAGTAAGTTCGTCGCCCTGGTCCAGGCGGGCGACGAGCTGGAGGCCGTCGGCGTCCTGGACGGCCTGGCAGACGGTGGACCCCATGCGCCCTGCGGCGCCAACAACGGCAACAGCAATGCTCATGCGGGAATCCTAGCCAGGGATGTCCAGAGCCGGGACAATCCAGCCCTCTAACTAATATTTGTGCACTGCCTCACATCGAAGGAGGCGTCCGCGTCGCACCTCGGCGATGACTCATCAAGCAACACGTTCCAAAACCTGGTGAGAAAGGTCCGGGAGTTCGCACGCAGCGAGAGCGTCGTTTCGTCACTGTCTGTCGTCGCCGTCGCTACCGTGTGTGCGGCTCTGGTCCACCTGAACTGGGCCCCCCGGAGACTCCAACAGAAGCAGCCGCAAGGGTGAGCCCCGGCCGTCAACGCGTCCTCACCGTCGCGGCGATCGTAATTGCGACGACGCCGCCCGCCGCTCCTCGCCTCAGGCACCCGGTCCAACTACTACGCGGCAACGCTCCTGGGCGGCGAGCTGCGTCGCCAGGGCGCGCACGTCGTCGGCCGTAACCGCGTCCAGGCGGCGCAGGTTCTCCTCCATGGAGCGCAGGCGACCGGTGACGACCTCGGCACGGCCCAGCCGCCCCATGCGGGCCAGGGAGTCCTCTCCCCCGAGCACCATGGAGCCGCGGATCTGCCCGCGGGCGCGCTCCAGCTCGCGCTCGGTGACGCCGTCGGCCGCCAAAGACTCGAATTCGCCGGCCATGACCGCCAGCACCTCCTCGACGTCACCGGGGGCGCAGCCGGCGTATAGGCCAAAGGCACCGGCGCCGGCGTAGGGGGTGTCGAAGGCGTAGGTTGAGTAGGCCAGGCCGCGCTTCTCTCGGATCTCCTGGAACAGGCGTGAGGACATGCCGCCGCCGAGGATGGTGGTGAGCACGCTCATGGTCCAGCGGCGCTCATCCAGCGCCGGAATGCCCTGGCAGGCGAGGAAGACATGAGACTGCTCAACCTCCCGGATCACGGTGACGTCATGGACCGTCAGCTCGGCTAAGGGTTCGGTCTCAAAGCGACGCGGGCGCGGGGCCACGGCGCCGGTGGTGTCCCAGCCGGCTGCAGCCAGGTCGGCGGCGACCCGCGCGCAGATCTCCTCGTGGTCTACCGCACCGGCAGCCGCTACCACGAGGGCGTCGGAGGCGTAGGTGCGTTGGTAGTGCTCCCAGACGGCGTCGCGGGGCACCGCCGATACGGTCTCGTAGGTGCCACCGATGGGGCGTCCCAGCGGAGTGTCGTCACCGAAGGTGGCACGGGCAAAGGCCTCCTGGGCGATCTCGGCAGGGTCATCTGCGGCGTCGGCGAGCTCGGAGACGATCACGCCGCGTTCGGTCTCCACCTCGTCCGGGTCCAGGCGGGAAGAGGTGACCATGTCGGCAAGCACGTCCAGGGCGCTCAGGTCGTCGGGGCCCAGCACACGGGCGTAGTAGGAGGTGTGTTCCTTAGATGTCGCGGCATTAGACTCGCCACCGATCATGTCGAAGGCCTCGGCGATGTCATGGGCGCTGCGCGAGGCGGTGCCCTTGAACAGCAGATGCTCCAGGAAGTGGGTTGAGCCCTCCTGGCCGACGCGCTCATCGCGGCTGCCGACGCCGAACCACATGCCCAGTGAGGCCGAACGCAGTGCCGGCACATGCTCAGTGATCACCCGCACCCCTCCGGGCAGGATCGAGCGGCGGATGGCGGCGCCGTCGTCAACGAGGCTGAGTTCGGTGCCGGGGGCGGCCGCGGGTGCGCGGTCGAGGGAGACTTCGGCGAAGCTGGTTTCGGTGCCGGTCGGGGCGGAAGTGGTCACCGCACGAGCCTAGATGATTGCTTCAGGCAGTGCGGCACGGGTCCAGGGCGGCGAGGCGAGTGTCGGGCCGGGACGAGCAGTCCGCCGCCACGTCGACCGAACTCGGCAGTCATATCGACCGAACTCGGCAGTCATATCGACCGAACTCGGCGGGAGGGGACAGAGGAGACAGAGAAGGGCCGGGGTCCGGTTGATCGTTACGATCGCGCGGAGCCCGGCCCTCTCAAAGTTCACCGGTTTACCGGGTCAGTCACTCCTGATCGGAGGACTCCACCGTGCGCATGCGACGGCGGCGCGGACGGCGCTCCCGGCGCTCGCTCTCATCGTCGATCCGTTCACGCCGGCGGCGGGGCCTACGGTCACCATCGCCGCGGATCTCATCGCGGTGGGCGCGGTTCTCGGCCTCGGCGGCCAACTGCTCCTCGGTGAGAACCGCGTGCAGACTGAGCTTGCCGCGCTGGTCAATCTCCGCCAGCTCGACCTCGACCTTATCTCCCACGCCCAGCACATCCTCGACGTTCTCCACGCGCTTGCCGCCGACGAGCCGCCGGATCTGGGATACGTGCAGCAAACCGTCCTTGCCGGGGGTCAGCGAAACAAAGGCGCCGAAAGTGGTGGTCTTGACGACGGTGCCGACGAAGCGTTCCCCGATCTCCGGCATCTGCGGGTTGGCGATGGCGTTCACGGCCTCGCGGGCGGCCTCCGCAGAGGGGCCGTCGGAGGCGCCAATGTAAATGGTGCCGTCGTCCTCGACCGTCAGCTCGGCGCCGGTGTCCTCCTGGATCTGGTTAATCATCTTGCCCTTGGGGCCGATGACCTCACCGATCTTGTCCACCGGGATGTGTACGGTCAGCACGCGCGGGGCGGTGGGAGCCATCTCATCGGGGGTGTCGATCGCCTGGGCGAGCACGTCCAGAATGAACAGGCGGGCATCGCGGGCCTGGCCAAGAGCACCGGCCAGGACGTCGGAGGGCAGGCCGTCCAACTTGGTGTCCAGCTGGAGCGCGGTAATGAAGTCACGGGTTCCGGCAACCTTGAAGTCCATGTCGCCGAAGGCGTCCTCACTGCCGAGGATGTCGGTAAGCGTAGCCCACTTGGTTTCGCCGTCGATCTCCTCATGCATCAGTCCCATGGCGATGCCGGCCACCGGGGCACGCAGCGGCACTCCGGCATTAAGCAGTGACAGGGTGGAGGCACACACCGAGCCCATGGAGGTCGACCCGTTCGAGCCGAGAGCCTCGGAGACCTGACGAATGGCGTAGGGGAAGTCATCGCGGCTGGGCAGCACCGGCACCAGAGCACGCTCAGCCAGGGCTCCATGGCCGATTTCACGACGCTTAGGGGCACCCACCCGACCGGTCTCACCAGTGGAGAAGGGCGGGAAGACGTACTGGTGCATGTAGCGCTTGTGCTTGAGCGGCGAGAGGTCGTCGATCTGCTGCTCCATGCGCAACATGTTCAGGGTGGTCACGCCCATGATCTGAGTCTCGCCGCGCTCGAAGATGGCCGAGCCGTGCACCCGGGGCAGCACCTCGACCTCGGCGGCCAGGGTGCGGATGTCCTTCAGACCACGGCCGTCCATTCGCACCCCCTCGGTCAAGGTGCGGTGACGCACGAGCTTCTTGGTAACGGAGCGGAAAGCGGCCTTGAGGGCCTTGACGTCCTCCTCCTCCGGGTAGGCCTCGGCCAGGTCGGCAAGTACCGCGTCACGCACGGCGTCGGTGGCCTCGTCGCGAGCCTGCTTGCCCTCGGTGGCGATGGCGGCAGCCAGGTCATGGGCCTGCGCGGCCTTCTCTACGGCGTCGTACTGCTCGTCGGTGTAGTCCAGGTACAGCGGGAAGTCAGCGGTGGGCTTGGAGGCGTGCTTAGCCACCTCCAGCTGCGCCTCGCACAGAGCCTTGATATGCGGCTTGGCAGCCTCCAGGGCATCGGCCACCACGGCCTCGGTGGGTGCGGTGGCTCCGGCGGCGATCAGATCCCAGGCGTTGTCGGTGGCCCCGGCCTCAACCATCATGATGGCGACGTCGCCGTCCTCCAGTACGCGCCCGGCGACCACCATGTTGAAGGTGGCGCGATCGAGCTCGGAGTAACGGGGGAAGGCCACCCAGTGCCCGTCGATGAGAGCCAGACGGGTGCCGGCGACAGGGCCTGCGAAGGGCAGGCCCGCGATCTGGGTGGACATGGAGGCCGCGTTGATGGCCAGAACGTCATAGGCCTCATCGGGGTGAATGGACAGCACGGTCTCGATCACCTGCACCTCGTTGCGCAGGCCCTTGACGAAGGAGGGGCGCAACGGGCGATCGATCAGCCGGCAAGCGAGGATGGCAGAGGTGCCGGCCCGGCCCTCACGGCGGAAGAACGAGCCAGGGATACGGCCGGCGGCGTACTGGCGCTCCTCCACGTCGACGGTGAGCGGGAAGAAGTCGAACTGGTCCTTGGGGTGCTTGCCCACGGTGGTGGCAGACAGCACGACCGTCTCAGCGTCCAGGTAGGCCATGGCACTACCAGCGGCCTGCTTGGCCAGGCGCCCGGTCTCGAAGCGGACCACGCGCTTGCCGAAGGGGCCATTGTCGATCACGGCCTCGGCGGCCGTGACCTCGGGGTCGTCAAGGAACATATGTGACGTGTCTCTTTCTGTGTTGATCGTTCGGCCGGCCGTGGCCTTCGATCGAGGCCCACGGAACTGCGCGTACGCTTGTCCGGAGGCCACCACCGAAAACCGACGGGCCATGCCGTCCGGCCGCCGGGTCCATCCCGGTCGCCGGGTCCGCTCCCCCAGGGCTGGCACCGGGCCGGCGACGCAGTTGCGGCGCCTTCCAGTTCCGGCGGCGGGGGCTCCTCCCGGGAGCCAAATCCGGGACGCATATTCGGAGGAACACCTGCCAGCGCCTGGAGAACACCTAGCCTCAGCCCTTAGATTCGAAGACGGACGGCTAGATCCTACCGTTTCGACAGCTTCGGCGGGGACGGCGGAGCCACCTTGCAACGTGAAATAGGACGCGCCGGCCAGCTCGGGACCTTCGGGCCTACCACTTGCAGAGATCCACATGCAATCGTTTCAACTACGGGATGAGGTCATGGCGGACCCGCCCGTTCGCACGACGCCGACCACAACCCAAGGGAGCGCATCCATGACCTACCGCATGATCTTCAACCAGACCGGTTACTTCGGACGCGGCGCCATCGCCAACATCCCCACCGAGATCACCGCCCGCGGCCTGAGCAAGGCCTTTATCGTCACCGATCCGGTCCTGGCCGAGAACGGCACCGCCACGCGCATCACCGACCTGCTGGACGGGGCCGGCATCGCCTGGGAAATCTTCTCCGACGTCGTACCCAACCCGCCGGCGGAAAAGGTACAGGCCGGCCTGGCCGCCTTCCGCAACTCCGGCGCCGACGTCCTGATTGGGCTGGGTGGCGGCAGCCCGCAGGACACCTGCAAGGCGATCTCGGTGATCGCCACCAACCCCGAGTTCGAGGACGTGCTCAGCCTAGAGGGGGCCTCCCCCACGAAGAACCCGGGCACCCCCATCATCGGCGTACCCACCACGGCGGGCACGGCCTCGGAGACCACGATCAACTACGTCATCACCGACACCGCCAGCCAGCGCAAGTTCGTGTGCGTGGATCCGCACGACATTCCGGTGATCGCCGTGGTGGACCCCGACCTCATGGACGGCATGCCCCGGAGCCTGAAGGTTGCCACCGGCCTGGACGCGCTCACCCACGCCATTGAGGGCTACATCACGCCCGGCGCCTGGGAGCTGTCCGACGCCCTGTGCCTGCGTTCGATCCAGATGATCGCCAAGAACCTGCGCAAGGCCGCCGAGGGCGACGCCGACGCGGTGGAGCAGATGGGCCTGGCCGCCTACATCAACGGCATGGCCTACTCCAACGTGGGCCTGGGGCTCGTGCACGGCATGGCGCACCCGCTGGGCGGGCGCTACAACGCGCCGCACGGGGTGGCCAACGGCATCCTGCTCGCCCCCGTCATGGCGTTCAACGCCGAGTACACCGGGGAGAAGTACCGCGACATCGCCGAGGCCTTCGGGGTGGCGGACGCCCAGACGATGCCGCTGGACCAGGCACGTCAGGCCGCCGTCGACGCCATCGCCCAGCTGACCCGCGACCTGGGCAACCCCACCCGCATCAGCGAGGTGGGGGTGGATGAGTCCGGTATAGCCGCATTGACCGAGGACGCCTTCGCCGACGTGTGCACCCCCGGCAATCCGCGGCCGGCCACCCGGGAGGACATCGAGGCGCTGTACCGCTCGCTGCTGTAAGACTCCGCGCACCCTCGACTCGGTGCGAATCGGCCGAGTCGGTCGGGATTGGTTTGGACCGCCCCAGCCCGCGGCTGGGGCGGTCCAAACATGTCTGGCGAGGAAATTGGGACGCCGCTCATCAGCATTCCCGCGGTCTCACTGACGCGGCAGCCGGCGTCACGGACGCCCTCGGCCGACGCTGGAGAACCCGCGCCAATCCGCCGGACGATCTCAGCCTGAAGGTCACCGGCATCTATCAGGACATCACCAACAACGGCCTGACCGCCAAAGCACTCATCGACGACGCCGCACCCGCGCTGTGGCGAACCATCTACGCCGATATCGACGACTCATATGCGATCTCAGCCGTAGTGGCCGACCTGCGTGCCGCGTTACCAGAAGTGCAGGTGATGGGAATGAACGAATACGCCTCACACCTCTTTGGGGCTACCGCCACACAGGTCCGAATTGTCGCGGCCATGGCCTGCACCATCGCGGCTCTTCCGGTTTGAGGGTGTAGTGGGTGGGTGTGGGACCGGCCGGCTGCTGGCCACGTACTTGGACCGCGTTACTGCGGTTGGACCGCGTATCTGCGGTTGGACCGTCTGAGAGTGCGTTTCAGGTGGTCCAACGGCAGCCAGGCCCGGCCTGGTAGCGGGCCGGGCTGGACGGTGGGCCCGGTTGGGCCGCGGGCCAGGTTCATCACTAAAGGCGTCCCAGCCGATCGGACAAGGGGGCCGGGACGGCGACCAGAAGGCCCTGGCCTGCTCACCGCATCAGGGCGAAAGGCCGGCGCCTGGGAGCCAAAGTGTCCAAAATCGGCACAAACACCCCGCCCCTCCCAGCACACACCCTCAGACTCGTTGGAACCATGCGGATCTGGTGAGCGGCGTCGGGCGGGGGAACATCGTTCGTGCCGAATCTGGACACTTCCCCCGGGCCCACCGACCCCACCAACCGAACTCGATCGTCATATCGACCGAACTCGATGGTTATTTCGACCGAACTCGGCGAACACACCACAAACCGGAAGAACCACCATCGCCCTGGCTCTCGTCCTCCTCGTCACCACTGTGTTCGTGGTTATGGTCCTGGCCCGGAAGGAATCCCAAGTGGACATTCTGCGGGCACTGGGCTCCACACGAAACGCCTTTGCGGGGCAGTACTTCACGCGCCTCGGTCTTCTGGCCGTGTCCGCCCTAGCGGAGACTCCGTCCTGCTGCGGGATACCGACCTGACTATGCTCGATGAGAGGGCACTGGCGGAGGTCTCCGGCGGTCAGCTCCAGCGGGCCGGTGTCTGCAGGGCTCTCATTAACGAGGCGGCGGTGCTCTTCGCCGACGAACCCACCGGAGCACTCAACTGCGCGACCGCCGCCCGTATCCTCGACGTGCTCGGGGAGATTCATGCGCAGGGCACCACCATTGTCATGGTCACCCACGACGCCAAGGTGGCCTCACGCGCCGACCGCGTGCTTGTACTCGTGGACGGAGGCGTCGAGGAGGACCTGCAACTCGGTCATTACCGCGAAGACCAGTCGGCGGAGCGTTTGGCCCGGGTATCCGCGGCGCTCAACCGTCAGTCGGTGTAACGCACCACCCGACCATGCACGCCGGCCCCGTCACCTTCACGGTGGCGGGGCCGGTATCGCCTGTTGGCCGATCTCAGCGGCGGATGCCGAGGCGGGCGATGAGGGAGCGGTAGCGCTCAATGTCCTCACGCTCGAGGTAGTCCAGCAGGCGGCGACGCTTACCGATCAGCAGGTACAGGCCGCGGCGGGAGTGGTGGTCGTGCGCGTGGGACTTGAAGTGCTCGGTCAGGTTGGAGATCCGCTCGGACAGGATGGCGACCTGGACCTCCGGGGAGCCGGTGTCGCCCTCGTGGGTGGCGTACTCGGCAATTAGCTCCTGCTTGCGTTCGGGGGAAATCGACACGATGGCTCCTGTTTCTCGTTGCGCGGAGCGCCGGGGCTGGTTCTCCCGGGCTTGACACGTCCGCGGCCGATCGACGGCCGAGCCACCATATCAGCCGCGGAACGCCGGACTCTCCCCCGCATTCGGTGGCATCCGGCACACATAACGGCCCCACCCGACAACCCCACCTGCTAGCATCCTGTTACTTCCATCACTTCCACTTGCTTCAGGAGTCCCCTGTGTCCTCACCAGATCCGTTGTTGAAGTCCTCCGTACGCGGCCGCGTGCTCACCTTGATCTCCTGCGTGTCCATGGCCGCACTCGTCTTGACCGCATCCGTCTCCGGATGCAGTGCCGACTCCTCCTCATCCGGACCCGCCGGATCTGAGGTGTCCACCGATGTGGCCGATGCCACGGCACCTGCGTGCAGCCGCGAGATGTCAGGAACGCAGACCGTTGATGTGGCCTTCGCTGGCCAAACCTATCCGGTCCGGATACACGTACCCGAGGGCGCCGACCCCGCCGTGCGGCTCCCCCTAGTGCTGGATCTGCACGGCTCCAATTCGAACGGCGTGTCCCAGGCGAAGATCAGTGGCCTGGATGCGGTGGCCGACGCCGCGGAAGAGGGCTTCATCGTCGCCGAGCCGACCGCAGCGATAGCCCTGGAGGCCGACGATCCGCTGCCTGACGGCAACTGGGCGTGGAACGTGCCCGGGGTACCCACCACCGCCGGTGAGTACCCGCCGGACGACGCCCGCGATGACATAGCCTTCCTGGCCACCGTCATCGATTCCCTTTCCGAGCAGGCATGTGTGGATACCGGCCGCGTCTACGCAACGGGATACTCCGGGGGCGGCCGCATGGCCAGCGCCCTGGCCTGCGAGCGCCCCGATCTGATCGCCGCCATCGCACCCGTGGCCGGACTGCGTGCCGGCAGGGCCGCCGACGATGCGGCCACGATCGATCCTTCGACCTGCACCCCGGCGCAGCCGGTATCCGTGCTGACGTTCCACGGCACCGACGACGTGGTCAATCCCTATGACGGCAACGACGACGCCCGCTGGGGGTACGGCGTGAAGGCGGCCGTGAGCACCTGGGCGCAGCTGGACGGCTGCACCGCCGAACCGGCCACCGAGCAGGTGAGCGATCATGTATCCGTGACCCGCTACGACTCCTGTGAGGGTGGCGCCGCGGTGGAGCTGTACACGGTGGACGCCGGCGGCCACACCTGGCCGGGAACGAGCGTGGACCTGTCCGCCCTGGGCACGATCACCCAGGAGATCAACGCCTCGCAGCTGATGTGGGAGTTCTTCGCCGCGCATCCTGGGCAGTGACGAACGCGCGCCGCTGAGACGAGCGTCGTGCTCGGCGGCGCCGGGCCAGAGTTTAGGCCCGGCGCTGCCGGCGCCGTTCAGTGCCGCATTCAATACCACCCGGTATCAGGATCGGTGTCAGGTGTACTCGGGCGTCGCCTCGTTCACGGACTCCCCACGCGTGGCTATCAGGCGCCCGTACCAGTATGAGGAGTCCTTACGGACCCGCCGCAGATCCTTCAGGTCGAACTCGTCGCGGTTGACGAAGATGAATCCGTAGCGCTTGCGGAAGCCCTGGTGGGTTGAGACCAGATCAATGGCCGACCAGGGGCAGTATCCGAGTATCTCCACGCCGTCGGCCAGTGCCAGCCGCATCTGCTCGATGTGTTGGCGCAGGTAGTCGATGCGGTAGTCGTCGTGGACACGACCGTCGTCGGCTAACTGGTCGAACGCGCCCAGGCCGTTCTCGGTGACCAGCAGCGGCAGATGGTAGCGGTCCCACAGTGCCCGGAAGGTGGTGCGGAAACCGATGGGGTCGATCTCCCAGCCGAAGGCGTTGCGGGGCAGGTTGGGATTGTCAACGCCCTTATACAGGCCGATCTCTCCACGGGTCATCTGCTGATCGCCCGGACGGGTGGACTCATCGGAAGCGTCCCCCGTGGGGGCGGCCACCGTAGCGGTGGTGTAGTAGTTGAAGGCGAGAAAGTCGGGCCTGGCCGCGGCCAGGGTCTCCATGTCTCCCTCCTGTATCTTCGGCTCCCAACCCTTCTCCACCAGGTACGCCCACACGGTCGAGTGGTAGCGCCCCCTGACCGCCAGGTCAGTGTAGAGCCAGTTACGGATGGCGTTGAGGTCATCGGCGGCCAATACATCCGCCGGGTCGCACGACTGGGGATACACGTAGGCGATATTGGGGGCCGGCCCGATCTTCGCTTCCGGCAGCATCTCGTGGCACAGGATCATGACGCGGGCCTGCGCCAGGAACATGCCGTGATTCTGCTGGTACAGGTCGCGCTGGGCGGCGTCGCCGTCCAGCAGCGTGGTGCCGAGCATCTTGCCGTGCAGAATCATCATGTTCTGCTCGTTGATGGTTAGCCAGTAGCGCACCTTCGTGCCGTACTCGTTGAAGAGAACACGGGCGAATTCGACGAAGCCGTCGACGGTTCGTCGGTTCGCCCAGCCGCCTACCTCTTGGAGCGCCTGCGGCAGGTCAAAGTGGTACATGGTGACGATCGGTTCGATGCCGGCGGCGCGCAGGGCGTCGATGAGGCGGTGGTAGAAGGCGACTCCAGCCGGATTCACCTTTCCGTCGCCGTCGGGAATGATGCGGGTCCATGCGATGGAGAAGCGGTAGGCCCGCAATCCCATCTGCTTCATCAGCGCCACGTCCTCCTCCACATGGTGGTAGTGGTCCGCGGTCACCTTGAAGTCGGTGGTGCCCTCGGGATGTGTAATGACGTCCTGCACGGACGGCCCCTTACCATCCTCATCCCAGGCACCCTCCACCTGGTAGGCAGAGGTTGAGGCCCCCCACAGGAACGTCTCGGGGAAGGACGGCGGCTGTCGGTATTGCATTCGTACTCCTTGGCTGGATGTTGGGATTCGTGTGTGACGGAGCACTGCGATGCGGCTCCGGAGCGGCGGCGCAGGAGACGCACGGATCTGTCAGCGGACCGCTATTAGCAGGGGGTCGCCGGCTTCCACCACCCCGTCGGCCAGGGGATCTACCTTGGAGAAGGCGGTGGCATCGGTGACGATGACGATCGTGGTCGGGTCCAGTCCGACCGCCCGGATCGCCTCCAGGTCGGCAACCGCCAGCACGTCCCCGGCCTTGACCCGGGTTCCCTGGGCAACCACCTGGGTGAAGGGCGCCCCCTTGAGCCCAACGGTGTCCAGGCCGATGTGCACCAGCACCTCGGCGCCGGTGAACGCGCGGATGCCGAAGGCGTGGCCCATGGAGACGATAACCTCCCCACTGATGGGTGCGGTCACGGTGCCGTCGGCGGGAAGGACCGCCAGTCCCTCCCCCATGGCGCCGGAGGAGAAGGCCTCATCGGCCACCTCCTTCAGGGCGACGACCCGCCCGGTGACCGGGGCGAGGATCTCCAGGTCCTCCACAATGGGCACGGCTCCGTCGGCGCCGGCCACAACCACCGTGCCCTGCGGCGCCGACGCCGCAACCTCCTCCTCGGACTCGTTGAGTTCCGCCTCCCAGGCCGCGATGTCCTTGTCGCGCTCGGTCTTGGAGAAACCGAAGAAGTAGGTGCCGAAAACACCCACCAGGAAGCCGATCGCGGTGGAGATGACCAGCCACTTGAAGGTGGAGGGGCCGTCGTCGACGCTGCCGAAGCCGATCGGAAGCGTCAGCACCGATGCGGCACCGGTGCCGTATACCAGCGTGTGGGTGGCCCCGGCGAAGGCACCCCCGAGCGCCCCGCCGATGCAGCCGATGATGAACGGACGCTTGCGGGGCAGGTTGACCCCGTAGATGGCGGGCTCGGTGATGCCGAAGATGCCGGCGACGGCGGCCGACCCCGCCAGCGCCTTGGTCTTGGCGGAGCGGGCCCGCAGGAAGACGCCGAGGGCGGCGCCGGCCTGCGCCAAAACGGGTGCGAAGACCAGGGCCTTGAGCGGGTCGTAGCCCTGAGTGGTGAGATTGTTGATGAACACCGGGGCCAGACCCCAGTGCGCACCGAAGATCACCAGGACCTGCCACAACGCCCCCAGCACGATGCCCGCCAGCCAGGGTGCGAAGTTGTAGATGGCCAGCAGCACCGCGGCGATGCCCTCGCCGAGCCAGACCCCGGCCGGTCCAAGGGCGATGTGGGTGACCGGGACAATCACCACCAGCACCAGCAGCGGGGTCAGGAAGTTGCGCAGCGACTCGTGGAAGATCCAGTTGCCGAGCCGCTCCACGTAGCTGGCGAGCCAGACGGCGATGATTATGGGGATGACCGTGGAGGTGTAGGACTGCAGATTGACGGGGATGAACAAGAACTTGATCGTGTTTCCCAGTTGCCCCCAGGCCCGCAGATTGGTGTCGACCAACTCGCCGTCGACGGGCATCTGGATGGTGCCGAACTGCGTGTAGAGCATGGCGGCGGCAATGGTGATCGCCGTCATCTGGTTGACGCGGAACTTCCTGGCGGAGGTGACAGCCAAATAGACCGGCAGCAGCAGGAAGAAGCAGTCGGAGATGCCGTAGAAGATCTGATAAGTCGTTGAAGTGGAACTCACCCAGTTCAAGGCGACGGCCATGAGCAGCAGGCCCTTGAGGATGCCGACGGCGCACAGGGGTCCCAGGATAGGGGTGAACAGGGAGGACAGGATGTCGACGGCCTTGGACAGGATGTTACCGCCGGCCGCGCCCGCCCCGGCGTCCTCGCCCTCAGATTCGCGCAATGAGGTGGGCAGCCCGGCAAACACCTTGGGGACGGAATTGCCTATCACCACCTGGAACTGGCCGCCGGATTCAACCACGGTCACCACGCCGGGCAGGGTGTTGATCGTCTCCTTGTCTGCCTTGGACGCATCCCTGAGATTGAAGCGGAGACGGGTGGCGCAGTGCACTACTTGGGCGACGTTCGCCTCGCCGCCGACATTTTCGAGGATGTCTACGGCCAAGGCCTCGTAATCCACGGTTTTGGGCATGAATCCTCCTTGAGTCATGCGAGTCCGCCGGCAACAGGCTCAGCGCTCTGCTGGCTCTTTAGTACGGCGGAACAGGTAGTTGATGCCGAGCCTGTGACTGGGGGCGCGACCATCACACGCTAGCAGGTCCGACCGGGAAAGCGCAGCCCGATTTTCGCTGACGATTCACGGGTGGCACCCCAGGCTCAAACGGCGGTGACATCCTCGGGACGGATGGGTTCGGGCACGGGCACGGCCAGCACAGCGGCGGTGTCTACCACGTCCTGACGCATCTGTGCCAGCAGCGGTTCCAGGCCGTCGAAGGCAAGCATGGGGCGCAGCCGCTCCACCAGCTCGATCACCACGACCTCCCCGTACAGGTTCAGGTCCGCGCGGCCGAGTACATGCGCCTCGACGGTGCGGTCGGGCACGTCGTCGAAGGTCGGGTTGGTGCCGATGGAGATGGCAGCGGGCAGCCGCTCCTCCCCCGTGCCACCGGCCACCCCCGCCTGCGGGGAGCGCACCAGCCAGCCCGCGTAGACGCCGTCGGGCGGGACCACTCCGGCGGTCGCGGCGTCCAGGTTCGCGGTGGGAAAGCCGAGTTCGCGGCCGCGGCGGTGACCGTGAATGACGGTGCCGCGCAGCCGGTGGACGTGCCCGAGGACCTCGGCCGCGCCGCGCATGTCGCCGGCCTCCAGTAGTTCGCGCACCCAGGTGGAGGACCAGCGGCGGCCCTCGGGGGCGACGACGTCGGCGACGATCTCCACGTCCAGGCCGTCGGCGCACCCGATCCGGCGCAGGGTAGCGGCGTCGCCGCTGTTGCCGCGGCCGAAACGCACATCGTCCCCGACCACGATCGCGTGGGCCCCAAGCAGCCTTTCGAGCCAGTCGCGCACGAACTCCGCCGGCCCCTGATCGGCGAAGGCGAGGGTGTAGTGAACCACCAGCACCGCGTCCAGACCGGTGTCCGCCAGGGACTCCAGCCGGTCGGCAAGCGAGGCGATCATGGGCAGGCGGGTCTCGGGGCGGTGCACCGTCGCCGGATGCGGGTCGAAGGTCAACGCGATGGCCTGCGGGCGTCTCCCGTTAACTCCGGCCGCCCGCCGGGCGCGCTCCACGACGCGGGCGAGGATCGCCTGGTGACCGCGGTGTACGCCGTCGAAGACACCGACGGTGACGATGCTGCCGGGCCCGGACGGGTCCCTCAGGGCTGCGGGCACCTGCTCGGCGCCGTACCAGATCTCCACTGCGCGCCGCCTCAGTCCGCGTCACCGAGGTGCCGAGGTATGCCGGCGATCGGGGTCTGGCGCAAAGGTGTCTCCTGGGTTGAGAGCGGCCGGGCGGTTTCCACCGGCCGCCGCATCATTCGGACAGTACTAGTACAGGACGGGTACGCCCGCCCTTATGTGCCAACAGTGCCACGAGCCGCCCCGCCGGGTCGAACCCGGCGGCGACGCTCGGCGCGGCAGCGGCCTTGGGGACAACCGGGTGCTTAGGATCCTGGGCCCGGTCGAGTACCGCGGCGGGCAGGGGCTGACCTTGGCGCAGGGCGCGTGCCTCGGCATCGTCCAGGGCGACGGCGGGGAAGCAGCGGCGGGCCACGACGGCCAGTGGCAGCACGGGCAGGACCTGTCCGGCGGCGACGACGGCGGACAGGGAGGCGATGGTGGCGGCCTGGTCGACCGTGAAGGGGCCCGCCCCAGTGCGGCGCAGCGCGGTCAGATGCGCCCCGCAGCCCAGGCCGCGGCCGAGGTCGCGGGCCAGGGCACGCACATAGGTGCCAGAGGAGCAGTGCACCTCCAGGTCCACGTCGACCACGGCGGTGCCGTCCGCGGCCGTCACGGGGCGCAATTCGCCGACGCGCGCCAGGGCGTGGATGGTCACCGGACGGGCGGGCAGGTCGACATCCTCGCCGCCCCGCACGCGCGCGTAGGAGCGCACGCCGTCGATCTTGATGGCGGAGACCGCGGAGGGGACCTGCATGATTGGTCCGTTGAGCTCGCTCAGGGCCGCGTCCAGGCGGGCGGACAGGCCGGGTGCGGCCACGCAGCCGGAAGAAGCGGTTACCTCGCCGTCGGCGTCCTCGGTGATGGTTGTCTGGCCCAGGCGGACCGTGGCCCAGTAGGTCTTGTCTGCGCCGACCAGATAGGTCAGGAAGCGGGTGGCCCGGCCGATACCCAACAGCAGCACTCCAGTGGCGGCGGGATCCAGGGTGCCAGCGTGGCCGACCTTACGGGTGGCGGCCATGCGCCTGGTCATGGCGACCACATCGTGGCTGGTGACACCGGCGGGTTTATCCACCACCAACAACCCATCCGGGCAGGTGATGGAGCCGCGGGGGACGTCGATACGCCTTCCGGCGGGGCCGTTCACGCCCCGCTCCCCTCCTCGTCCTGGTCATCATGGCGGTAGGGATCGGCGTCGCCCGCATAGGTGGCACCCGCATAAGTACGGGCGATCTCCTCGTCTCGGGCACGCGCCTTGGTAAGGGCGTCCTCGAAGGCCTGCGCCTGGGAGGGCAATGAATCCGGCTGGAAGGTGATCGAGGGGGTCAGGCGGATGCCGAGTGCCCGGCCGACCTCGGAACGGATCAGACCGGTGGCCGAGCGCAGAGCGGCAGCAGTGTCCTCCTGCTCCTTGTCGGTGCCGTAGACGGTGTAGAAGACCGTTGCCTGCTGTAGGTCACCGGTCACGCGCACGTCGGTGATGGTGATGAAACCGATCCTGGGGTCCTTGATCCTGCTCTGAAGGAGGCGGGCGACGGTTTCCTGAATGTGGTCGGCGACCTTGCGGACGCGGGCTGCGTCGGCCATGAGGACTCCTTAGCACTGAAGACGGACGCGGATGCGGACGGCCGCCGGCAACGGCTGCGGTGCGTCCACATACCTGGAACCGGCGGACGGACTATTGTGCACCACCGGCAGTCCGATCGCCAGATTACGGCACAGCCGGACCAAGCCGCTCGCTGCCCGCAACTGCATGCGCCGCATGCGAGCGGTGGCCGTCTGCCACGCCCCCTGATCATCGGATGCGTCTGCACCACACGCTACATATCAGGGACCGTGGGCCCGACAGGGAATATCCTCGGACCCACTGCCTTCACTCGAATAGGACCACCACACGTGACCTCCTCCACTCGCTCCCCCGCATCCGGTCCGCGTCCCGCCAACCCGGACTCCGCCAAGCCTCGGGGCGGCGCTGCCACCGGCGATTCCCAGGGCGTAGCGATGGTGCTCGGTTGTTACCTGCTGTGGGGCATGTTCCCGCTGTACTTCCATCTGCTACAGGCGGCCGGAAGCGTTGAGATCATTGGGCACCGACTGGTGTGGACGCTGGTGACCTGCCTGGCCCTGACTGCGCTGCGCCGCTCCTGGCCCACGCTGCGTGCAGCGGTCACCACGCCGCGCATCCTCGTAGTGCTAGGGATCGCCGGCCTGCTGGTGTCGGTGAACTGGTTGGTATACGTCTACGCGGTCAACTCCGACCGCACGGCCGATGCGGCTCTGGGGTACTTCATCAATCCGCTGGTGACGGTGGTTCTGGCAGCGCTCTTCCTGGGTGAGCGACTGCGGCTGGCGCAAGTGATCGCCGTAGGTATTGCCATCGTAGCGATCATGGTGCTGGTGGTCGCGCAACGCTCACTACCCTGGATATCCCTGTCGCTCGCATTCAGCTTCGGAGTGTACGGGCTGGTGAAGAAGCGCGTAAGCACGCAGGTGGATGCGCTTACCGGGCTCACGGTGGAGAGCGGCTGCATGACGCCCGTGGCTTTGGCCTACTTCGCCTGGTTGTACGCGGGCGGGCACGGCGCGCTGCAGGGGGCGACGGCGTCTGGAGCGTTGGCGGCCGGGCTGGTGCTAGCGGGCCCGGTGACGGCCACGCCGCTGCTGCTGTTTGCCGCCGGGACGCGGCGGGTGCCCCTTTCGATCGTGGGTCTGAGCCAGTACATCACCCCGGTCATGCAGTTCCTGCTGGCCTGGGCGGTGTTCCACGAGGAGATCTCGCCGGCGCGCTGGATCTCGACGGCGTTGGTGTGGGTGGCGGTGATCGTATTCATCACCGACCTGCTGCGTCAGTTGGCGCGACGTCCGCACCTGGGCGAGCGCTGAAAGCGGCACCGTCACGCGCCTGAGACGGCGGATACGAAAAGTGTGACAACAGCAGGGACCATGACCTGAACTGCACCGGGTTTGATGGAGGCAGTGAATACACGGAAGGATCACTGCCGGGAGTGCACAAAGGAAGTATCCTGAGGAGCTGCGGGAGCGGGCCACCAGGATGGCTGTGGAGGCCCGTAGGGACCCCGAGAGGTCTAAGGGGGCGATCAGAAGGATCGCCGAGGAGTTGGGTGTCCACCCCGAGGCGCTGCGTACCTGGGTGATAGAGGGGCCGAGGTCGACGCGGGCGCCCGGCCGGGAACCACCAGTCAGGATGCTGAGCGGATCAGGCAGCTGGAGGCCGAGAACCGCGAACTGAGGCGGGCGAACGCGATCTTGAGGAGCGCGTCGGCTTTTTTCGCGGCCGACACCAGGCCGCCCGTCCCGCTGATCTGTAAGTACATCGACTCCCACAAGGAGGAGTTCGGGGCCTGTGCCGATCTGCCAGGTCCTGACACAGTCAGGCATGAAGATCGCCCCGAGCACCTACTACGCAGCCAAGACCCGTCCCCCATCAGCAAGGGCTGTGCGCGACCAGGCCCTGAAGGCCGAGATCGGGCGGGTTCATGAGAAGAACTACTGCGCGGGTGGGGGCCCGCAAGATGCATGCGATGCTGAACCGTCCTGAGGAGTCTGAGCGTCATGGTTTGGGGCATGTGGCCCGCTGTACCGTGGAGCGGTTGATGCGGGCCATGGGGTTGCACGGCATACGCCGTGCGAAGTCGCCCAGGACGACCCGGTCGGCTCCTAAGGAGCAGTGCCCGGCGGACCTGGTCAAGAGGCACTTCAGCGCGTTCAGGCCCAACGAGTTGTGGGCGTGTGGACATCACCTACGTACGCACCCTGTCCGGCTGGGTGTATGTGGCCTTTGTCACTGACGTGTACTCGCGTCGGATCGTCGGCTGGCAGACCTCCACGAGCTTGTACACCGACCTGGCCCAGGGGCGCCCTGAAGATGGGTATCTGGCAGCGCCAGCGCGAGGGCGCGGATCTGAAGGGCCTGATTCACCACTCCGACCGCGGGGTCCAGTACCGGGCAATCCGAGTGCGGGCAGGCCCTATCCGACTGTGATGCGGTGGCCTCGGTGGGCACCCGAGGGAGACTCATACGACAACGCTCTGGCCGAGGCCCTCAACTCACTCTATAAGGCCGAGCTCATCCGTAACCGGCACTACCTCGACGACCACGGGCCCTGGCAGGGCATCGACGATGCCCGTGTTCGCTACCGCCCAGTGGGCGCAACTGGTCGGGCAACACCCGGCCTCACTCCGCCACAGGCATGCACGCTCCGATCGAGCACGAGCAGGCCTACACCCCACCAGACGACACCGACACCATCACCGAGCCCGAGCCCGAGGCAGAGGCCGAGGCAAAGGTCATGGACGTCGGCGAGCAGACCACCATCAACCAACCCCAGCCGACAACCACCGGCGCCAGATAAAACACCCTCCACAAAACCCGGGGCTTGACACCCCACCCATCCACCACACCCTCAAACACGAAGAGCCATCAAAGCCGTCCAGACCCCCGACTGGATCTACTTCCCCGGCGCGGCCCAGGTGCTACAGGTGCGCCGCACCCGCACCACCCATACAGGCAAGAACAGCAAGCGCAGCACCAAGCCAGTCACCGAGGTCGTTTACCTCATCTGCCGCCCACCCCCATGCAGGACACCCAGCCCGAGCAAGTAGCAGCCTGGACACACGGACGCTGGGCGATAAACAACCGCCTCCACTTAAGTTCGGGACGCCCGCCTATGACCATGGGACCGCCACCAACTGTGCACCGGCAACGCGCCCCAGGTGATGGCCACCCTGAGGAACCTGGCCATAAGCCTGATCCCCACCATCTACGGCAGGCCCGACCACCACCGGCATCGCCTCAGCCAACCGCGCCATAACTTGGGAACGCAGATGCCGGTGGACCGCCTAGGAGGTGGTGCCACCGGCATCTGCGTCCAGACGGGTCAGTCGCGGGGCTTCTCGCGCATCTCCCAGGTCTCGATGACGTCGCCCTCGGCGATGTCACGGTAGGCCAGGTTGATACCGCACTCGTAGCCCTCGCGGACCTCGGTGACGTCATCCTTCTCCCGGCGCAGCGTCTCCACCGTGAGCTCCCCGTTCACCACAACACCGTCGCGCACCAGGCGGGCCTTGGCACCGCGCTTGATTACACCGGAGCGGACGATCGAGCCGGCGATCGAACCGAACTTGGAGGAGTGGAAGACTTGGCGGATCTCGGCCGTGCCCAACTCGACCTCCTCGTAGATCGGCTTGAGCATGCCCTTCAGGGCCGCCTCGACGTCCTCAATGGCGTTGTAGATGACCGTGTAGAACTTCATGTCCACACCCTCGCGGTCAGCCAACTCAGCGACCCGGACGGCCGGACGCACGTTGAAGCCGATGATGACGGCGGAGTCGACGGTTGCCAGGTTGACGTCGTTCTGGGTAACCGCTCCCACGCCACGGTGGATGACTCGCAGGGCCACCTCGTCGCCCACGTCAATCTTGAGCAGCGAGTCCTCCAGCGCCTCGACCGCACCCGAACTGTCACCCTTAAGGATGAGGTTGAGAGTGTCGACCTTGCCCTCCTTCAGGACATCGGTGAGGTTCTCCAAAGACACACGCTTGCGGCGCTTGGCCAGTTCCGCGGCACGTCCGGCAGCCTCCCGCCGGTCGGCGATCTGCCGGGCGGTGCGGTCGTCGGGAGCGACGATGAAGGAGTCGCCCGCGCTGGGGACATTGGTCAATCCCAGCACCTGGGCGGGCCGGGCCGGGCCGGCCTCCTCCAAGGTGTTGCCGTACTCGTCGAACATGGCACGCACGCGCCCGTAGGCGCTGCCGGCGACGATCGGGTCGCCCACCCGCAGGGTACCGCGTTGCACCAGCACGGTGGCCACCGCGCCGCGGCCCCGATCCAGCTTCGCCTCCACCGTCACTCCGCGGGCGTCGGAGTCCGGATTGGCGCGCAGATCCAGGGCGGCATCGGCGGTGAGCAGAACCGCCTCCAACAGGCCGTCAATATTGGTGCGCTGCTTGGCGGAGATATCCACGAACATGGTGTCGCCGCCATACTCCTCAGGCACCAGACCGTACTCGGTGAGCTGACCGCGGATCTTCTCCGGGTTGGCGCCGTCCTTGTCAATCTTGTTGACAGCTACGACAATCGGCACACCGGCCGCCTGGGCATGGTTGAGTGCCTCAACGGTCTGCGGCATGACGCCGTCATCGGCGGCGACCACCAGGATCGCGATATCCGTAACCTCCGCGCCACGGGCGCGCATGGCGGTGAAGGCCTCGTGACCAGGAGTGTCGATGAAGGTGATCGGACGGGTCTCATCACCCAGATTGACACGCACCTGATAGGCGCCGATGGACTGGGTGATGCCGCCAGCCTCCGCCGCGACCACATCGGTGGAGCGAATAGCGTCAAGCAGCTTGGTCTTACCGTGGTCGACGTGCCCCATGACAGTGACCACGGGCGGGCGGGGCACAAGTTCGGCATCGTCCTCACCGGCCTCCTCGGCCGCCAGGTCGATGTCGAAGGACTCCAGCAGCTCGCGGTCCTCATCCTCGGGCGAGACGATCTGCACGTCATAGCCCAGCTCAGCTCCCAGCAGGGCGAAGGTGTCCTCGTCCAGGGACTGGGTGGCGGTGGCCATCTCACCGAGATGGAACAGCACGGTGACCAGCGCCGCCGGGTTGGCGTTGATCTTCTCGGCAAGATCCGTGAGCGTGGCACCCTGCCGCACGCGCACCGGAGTGGAGCCGTCGCCGCGAGGGACGACTACGCCACCGATCGTAGGTGCACTCTGCTGCTCGAACTCCTGGCGCTTGGCGCGACGCGACTTGCGTCCGCGCGGTGCACCGCCACCACGTCCGAAGGCGCCCTGCGTGGAACCGCGGCCTCCGCGGCCCCCGCGAGGACCGCCGCCGAAGCCACTGCGCGGGCCCCCGCCTGATCCTCCACGACCACCGGAGCCGGGGCGACCGCCACGGCCACCCTGGCCTCCACGGGCAGGAGCACCGGGACGCCCGACAGAGGACCTGCCCGGCATCATTCCGGGATTGGGCCGAGGACCACCCGAACGGGCGCCGGGCCGCGGTCCGCTCTGGCCGGAACGCCCGCCCTGCGCACGCCCACCGCCCGAACCGCCGGGCCGCGGTCCACTCTGGCCGGAACGCCCGCCCTGCGCACGCCCACCGCCCGAACCACCGGGACGCGGCATGCCCTGGGAGGTCGCATAGGGGTTGTTACCCGGCCGCGGGCCGCCCGAGCGAGAGCCCTTGCCCCGGCCACGGCCGGAGCCGGCGGGACGCGGCATGCCCTGGGAGGTCGCATAGGGGTTGTTACCCGGCCGCGGGCCACCGGGGCGCGGACCGGGCGTGGGTGCGTTCGGCCGCGGACCGGGAGTAGGCGCCGCCGGACGCGCAGGCCGGTCGGAACTCGGCGATGAAGACGATTGCGATGCCCGCGGACCCGGAGTTGGATGTGCGGGCTTAGAGGAAGCGGGCTTGGGCGCAGCACCCGGCTTGGGCCCACCACTCGATTTGGGCGCAGGGGCCGCCGGCTTAGGCGCTTCCGGCCTGTCCGCGGGTTTAGGTGCGGACTGCGTCTGCTTGGGCGTCGGGGCCGGCGGTTTCGGTGCGGGCGCACTGGGCTTCGGCGCCGTCGGTTTGGGCGCGGAGGCGGCCTGCTTAGGCGCCGGAGCCGACGGTCTGGGAGCCGCCGGCTTGGGGGTCTTCTTATCCTCGCCGCTCGACGCGGAGAAGTGCTCGCGAACCCGGCGAGCGACGGGAGGCTCCACGGTGGAGGATGCCGCCTTGACGAATTCCCCCTGATCCTTGAGCCAGGCCAGAATCACCTTAGAGGTGATCCTCTTGCCAGTGGGGTCGAGCTCCTTCGCGAGCTCGTGAACGCGTGGTTTTGCCACTTTTCTCCTGTCCGGTTGCCCACCCCGGACAGGGTGGGCGCTAGTAGAGGCAGCTCATCGCCGGGTACTCATCGGGTGCCCATCAGCTTCCTACCCGCCTTTGCTATCGGTGTGCCGTCGCCCGGTCGGGGACGGCGAGTGTGTTCGACCGCGTTCCGCCCCATGGAGCTCGACCCAGTCGCGCACGGGGGCCACATCGGGTGACTCCCGCATGCGCAGCGCGCGCCCGAAGGCGCGCCTGCGCTCGGCGAGCTCGACGCATGCCGGATCCGGATGGATCCATGCGCCACGCCCCGGCAGATGAGCCAGGGCGTCGACGGTCAACTCGCCGCTGTCCGTCAGGGCCAGGCGCAGCAACTGCGCCCGGGGCGCCTTACCGCGACAGCCGACACAGGTGCGTTCGGGCACGTGGGGCGTGTTGACCACCGGCTGGCCGCGTCCTTCCGCTCGTTGTCGACTGCCCGGCCTGCGGCGCGTCGCGCCGAAGCCCGACGCCCGCCTACAGGCAGGCCAAGAGAAAGTGTAGCCGGGTTGGACGTCAGTCCTGGGCGCCGGGAACTGAGGGACCAGTCACGTCGTCGGCGCGGGAGTCATGACCGGGAGCGATCTCTCCGGCCTCGGTGTCGGCATGGATGTCGATCTTCCAGCCCGTCAGCCGTGCTGCCAAGCGCGCGTTCTGCCCCTCCTTGCCGATCGCCAACGATAACTGGAAGTCAGGAACGATTGCGCGTGCGGCGTGCTCCTGGGCATCTACCACGGTCACCGAGGAGACCCGGGCGGGAGACAGGGCATTGGCAACGAAGCGCTCCGGGTCCTCGGAGTAGTCGACGATGTCAATCTTCTCCCCACCCAACTCGGCCATGACCGCACGTACACGCTGCCCCATGGGGCCGATGCACGCGCCCTTGGCGTTCACACCGCGCACGCGCGCACTGACCGCGACCTTGGTACGGTGCCCGGCCTCCCTGGCGATGGAGACGATCTCCACATCGCCGGAAGCGATCTCGGGCACCTCCCGCTCGAACAACTTGCGCACCAGGCCCGGATGGGTGCGTGACAGGATGATCTGTGCACCTTTGGGGCCGCGCGAGACCTCGGTCACATAGGCGCGGATGCGATCGCCGTGCCGGTGACGCTCACCGGGCACCTGCTCGTGTGGAGGCATGATGCCCTCATGCTCGCCGTCCAGGCGAACGTGGACCAGACGCGGATCGCGCCCTTGTTCCACGGTGCCGGAGATCAGCTCGCCAGCCTTGTCCTTGAAGGCGCCCAGGACCTCGAAATCACGGCGGTCCTGGATACGCTGGACAATCACCGAGCGCGCGGTAGCCTGGGCGATACGGCCGAAGTCGTCGGGGGTGTCATCGAAGTACTCCCCGGTCGGCTCATCGTTCTCATCCACCTCGGGGGCGAGCACCGTCATGTGTCCGCTGCGGCGATCGATCTCCACATGTGCGCCGCGGATGGCGCCGGGCACCTTGCTGTATGCACCCAGAATGGCGTCCTCAATGGCGGGCAGCAGGTTGTCCAGGTCAATGCCCAACTCGTCGGCTGCGCCTCGCAGCTCCGGCATGTTGATGTCCATGATTCCTAATATTCCTCCGTGTCGTCTTCCGGGCGGTCGTTGGCGTCATGAGATCGGCGCGGGGGCCGGGCCACGCTTAGACGCTCACGACCATATGGGCGGCGGTCACCTCCGCCAATGCGATGGTCTGGGGCACATCATCCACTCCGATGGTGATGCTGGTCTCATCCGCGGCGGTGAGCATTCCCTCAACGGTGTGCTCCTGTCCGCCCACTGCGCGGGTGATCACCGCCCGGTGGCCGACGGCGCGGCGGAAGTGACGGGGGGTGTCCAGTTCCCGTTCAGCGCCGGGGGTGGAGACCTCCAGGGTGTACTGGCCTGGAACGGGGTCGGCTTCGTCCACGGCGTCTGAAATGGCCCGGGTGGCCTCCCCCAGAGTGTCTAGGTCGAGATCGCCGGGGCCGTCGGGCAGGTCTACCACCACCCGCAGCGTGGTGTACCTGCCGGCGCGGTCCAGGCGCACGTCCTCCAGGAAGAGCCCGGACTCCTCGACAATGGGATTGAGCAGCCGGCGCAGACTCTGCTCCTGGCTCCGGGCGGACGCGTCGGTCATATGGAGGTTCCTCCCGTGATGGGCCCGGTGGGGGCTGATCGTGTTTGTGTGGCTTCAAGTCGGATCGGATTGATCGACCCCATGCTACCCGCCCGTGCGAGGATGACCATGTGACACCGACGCACACCATCGATTCCATCGCAACTCCCGCCCCCGCAGTCAGGCGCCGCCACTCGGCCGGGGAATGCGAGGCAGGTGTTTCTCGGCGTGTGTTGCTGCGCCGGGCAGGCGCAGCAACACTCGTGGCGGTGACGTCGGCAACCGGTGCCTGCGGACTGCGAGTGGGCGAGGGCTCCCCCGCCTCGCTGCCGACGGCGCCCCCACATGAAGTGGTGCGGGACGGTCTGGCCCGACAGGCGGCCCTGATCGCCTCGATCGCCCAGGTGGTATCCGATTCCGGCACGGCTCAGCCCTCCGCCCCGGTCGATGCCATCGCCGCAAGCGCCGCCACGCAGTTGAACGCCCTGGGCGGCGTGTGGGACCCGTGGGCTACACCGGTGCCCACCAGCTACCAGACCGTCCCGCCGGTTCCGTCGGCCGCTGCGGACGTGTCCACCGCCGACCTGACAACGGCGCTGACCGACGGGACCGCCCTGGCCCGCGAGGCGGCAGCGGCCTGTGCCGACGACGACGCTGCCCGCCTTTACGCAGCCCTGGCCGTGGCCTGGTCCCTGGAGGCAACCCGGTTGGACGCAGCAGCAGTGGCGGTCAGTGGGCGTGATGCATCCGCGCTGACCGAGGCATTGCCCGGCGACCTGCTGTCAGCCTACGACGCCGCCCGCTACGCCTCTGAGGAAATCGCAGCACGTTCCACGGGTGCGAACCACACCCGCGCCCTGGCGGATGTGGCCTATGCCAAGGCGGTGGTCAGCGCGTCGGTGGCGCTGGGCGGACAGGACACCCGCCTGGCCGCATACGCCGCCCCGACCGCGAGGGCGGACGACTCGACATCGCTGGAGGTCACCTGGGCGCGGCAGGTGTGGCAGCGGGTGGAGGAGACAGAGCTGGCCGGGGTGAGGGCGGCCGGCGCCAATGCCACCGAGATAACCGTTGACGCCGCCCTGGAAGCGGCCCTGCGCGCCCGGGCATGGGGCGCCGCCGTGGACGATCCGCTTCCCGGCTATCTCGACTGAGCCGCAGGTAAGTCGATCCAGGTGCGCGCACGCTTGACTTGAACCAGTTCGCCGGCCCCCAGCGGTCCACGCGCGGCGACCAGGGCCCACAGATCTTCCTCTTCACGCACCAGACGCAGGCGGCACGGTCCGATCTGCGTTACCCAGGTCTCAACGAAGGCGGTGACCACCCGCCGGGATCGCCCCAGGGTGCGTGGAACCGCCAGATACAGGCGGTCGCGTCCACGGGCCCGGTCCAGGGCGTCCAGGCCGTGGCCGAGTAAGCGCCGCAGTCGCCCCGGCGCACAGGCCGCGCGCAGCGTCCAGCGGGGAACCTCTAACACAAACCGCGGAGCACGCCGCGGTGCGGAAGCCAGTTCGACCAGAGTCTGCGCCACCAGCCGGCGGTCGGTGTCTACGCCACCTATGAAGGCTATGCGCGCCACGCCGGACTCCGTCAGGCTCAGTGCCCGGATATCTGTGCCTATTCGCTCGGCGGCGATGAGCCCGGCCATGACGCTCAACGCAGCACCTCGCCACAGCTCGACGGGATCACCACGCCGTATCAGTCCGTCCGCCGAGGCAAGCGAGACGAGCTGTGCCTCCTGCCCCATCCGCTCAAGATCCGAATCGCGCCCGCTGGCGGCACCCACAGGCGGTGGTGCGTTCCAGGCGCGTCGTTCCCACTCGCGGGGACCGAGCGTCGTGGCTGCGTTCAGGGCGCCGATGGCTTCGGCGTCGGCGCCGTGACGAACGGCGTCGAGAAGGCGGCGCTGGCGCGGCTCGAGGGCGGCCTCCAGCCCGGTGCGGATGGCCGCCGCTGAATCGGGCACGGCACTCCACAGGTACTCGTGGCGTCTACGGAGCCGGTCCAAGTCGCTGCCGGCTCCCGCTCCCGCCTGACGGGGCAGCAGGCAAGTGACCGACCAGTTGTGGGCGACCTTCGCGGGCCAGTTCGAGTCCAACCTAAGCGTGCGACCACGCAACTGCTGCACAGAGGTGGCCGTGGTCACAGTGGTCAGGTCGATCAGGGTGTTCACTGCCGGACAGTCCCACCCCTCCCCCAGCAGGCCGCGCGTGCCCACAACCAGGCGCACCACGCCCTGGTCCATCAGAGCGCTCACGGCCCGCACCAGCCGGGCGGACCCCGCCTGTGCACCTCTCACGCGTAGGGTCCAGCCGTCATCGACGGCAGGCAGCTCCAACCCGGTGTCGGCGCGCAGACGGTCGAGCAACTCGTGGTCCGCCGAGGCCAACTGCAGGTGCCGTCCGGTCAGGAGCACGGGATGCAGCTCGCGCACCAGGGCATCGGTCAGCAGGGTTGTGAAGCAACGCAGCGCACCGCCGTGAGTGGCTTGTTCCCCCGAAGCGGCGCGCGGGCCGACAGCGTCTAGAGCGCGGTGGGCGGCCGAGCGCTCGGCGGCATCGGTGACGACCACGGCGCGCAGCCGCTGCCCCAGACAGGTGTACTCGGCATGCAGGATATCCGCCACGGCCACATCCTTGGCCAGGGATGCCGCACACACGGCGTCCTGCGGCGAACGCCCGGAGCGCAGTCCGGAGTCGGTCAGCCGGTAACCGTATCCGGCCAGCAGCTCCTTGGTGTCCTCCCACTGACCGCGGCGGGCGGGATCGGGCAGCAGCCGGGTTAGCGCATAACGGCCCAGAAGCTCCAGGGTCTCATCGACGTCCAGCAGTCGGGTGGCGGGCAGCAGGGGCACCAGCGCGGTCGTCTGCTCGGTGGGGTTGTAGGCGCCCAGGCGGTTCCTCAGCAGCGCCCCGGCAGCTGTGGCGGCCTGTGGGTCGGCGTCAAAGCCGGACACCATGCGGGCGGTGAGGGCACCGTCGTCCATGCCCAGGGGCTCGGCCAGGTCCTCCACCGCCGGTGCGACGGTGTGTACTAGGAAGTCGATGCCATCCGGGCTGAGTAGGAGTTCGTCAAGGCGGTGCTCCAGTTCAGCACCGGCCTGGGCCAGAAATGCCTGTTCCTGCGGGTCCGGGAGGGTGAAGCGCACCAGGCTGCGGCTCGGCGCCAGACAGCCCGCGCGCACCACGGCTGGGACGGGGATCTCATAATCGACCTTGCCCAACAGGGCACGGTAGCGGCCCAGGGACCTGTCCTCCGGGGAGGGCAGTGTTGCCGTCAGGCCGAGCAGGCAGGGTTGGGCGCCCGCGGCCTTGAGGCGAGCCAGCAGGTAGTGGACGACGGCCGCCCAGTGGGCGCGCAGGTGGTGACATTCATCGACTACTACGGTGGCCACGCCTGCATCCACCAACGCGTCGATTCGGCGGCGGGCCGCTGGATGCAGCAGGGAGGCCAGATCCTCCGCGTCCAGTGAGGCCAGCGAGGAGCGGATGGCGGAGGCGCGCCGGGAGATGCCGGAGCGGTAGGCCGCCGGATTGTTCGCGGCTAACTCCTCCAGCCAGGACTCGGCGCGCCCCGGGGTCTGTCCGGAGTCGATGAGCTCCTCGAGCCAGCGCCGACGGGCCGCGGCCCGCCAGGGCGCGGAAGTGTCCACCACGGCCAGGGATTGGTATGTGAGCACTGTCAGGTCGGCGGGAACCGGGGCGCCGGAGTCATCCTGCGGGGCGTCTTCACCTCTGGTCAGATCATCGCGCACGCGCGGTGGCCCGCCGGCGGCGTCGCGGAAGTATGCTCTGGCCTGCTCACACCACTGCTGCCGAATTAGGGCAGTGGGCGTGAGCACGAGGGCTCGACGCCCATTGGCGCGCGCCAAGGCCAGGCCGATCAGGGTCTTGCCGGATCCCGGCGGTGCCACCAGGTGCAGGCGCGCGCCGTCGGCCGGCTCCACGGCGCGCAGCAGATCCGCCTGGTAGTCGCGCAACGGCACCGTCAGCTTCCAGCCGGACAGCGGTCGCTGCGGGTCTGAGGCACCGCAACTAGTGCGCGGCATCTTCCCAGGCCAGGGCCGCACCTACCAGCTCACGCACCCGGGCAGCGGCCTGGGTGGCCGGCACGCAGATGCGCTCGCCGCTGCGGCGGTCGCGGATTTCCACGGTGCCCTCCCTGGCCAGGTCGCGCCCCACCACCACGGTATAGGGCATGCCAAGCAGTTCGGAGTCCTTGAACTTCACTCCGGCACTGGCCCTGCGGCGGTCGTCGTACAAGACCTCCACTCCGGCCTCATCCAGCGCGGCGGCGAGACGGGCGGCGGTCTCAAAGACGGCGTCGTCCTTGCCTGTGGCCAGGACCTGTACCTGGAAGGGCGCCACCTGGATGGGCCAGGCCAGGCCCTGCTCGTCGTGGTTGGACTCGGCCAGGGCGGCCAGAGCACGGGTAACGCCGATGCCGTAGGAGCCCATGGTGACGATACGGGACTTGCCGTTCTCGTCCAGGACCGTCAGATCCAGGGCGCTGGCGTACTTACGGCCGAGGGCAAAGATGTGGCCGAGCTCGATGCCGCGGGCCAGGTGCAGCGGTCCGGAGCCGTCGGGGGCGGGGTCGCCCTCACGGATCTCGGCTGCCTCAATGGTGCCGTCGGCGGTGAAGTCGCGTCCTGCCACCAGGTCGAGCACGTGCCGCTGGGAGGCGTTGGCGCCGGTGACCCAGGCGGTGCCGGGCACCACCCGCGGGTCCAGCAGGTAGCGCACCGAGCCGGTTAGCACCTCATTGCCCTCCGCGTCTCGCTCCACGCGCCGCCTCGGCGAGTTGGGGCCGATGGCAGTGGGGCCGATGTATCCGCGCACGAGCTCGGGGTGAGTGGCGAAGTCGGCGTCGGAGGCCATTTCCACCTCGGCTGGGGCGACGGCAGCCCCCAGGCGCCGCATGTCGACATCGCGGTCGCCGGGGATCCCCACCACCAGCAGTTCACGCCTCCCACCGGGGTAAGTGAGGACCACGACGACATTCTTGAGAGTGTCCGCGGCCGTCCAGACGCGTCCATCGGAGCGCGGATGAGCAGAGTTGAGGAAGTCGACCAGGGTTTCGATGGTGGAAGCATCAGGAGTGTCCACCTCGCGGGCCGGGCCAACGCCGGAGGCGTCCACGTCCGCGGGCACGGGGGTGGCGACCGCCTCCGCGTTGGCCGCGTAGCCGCCGTCGGTGCGCACGAAAGTGTCCTCGCCGATGGGCGAGGGGTGCAGGAACTCCTCGGAATGCGAGCCGCCCATGGCGCCACTCATGGCGTTGACGATCACGTACTCCAGGCCCAGGCGCTTGAAGATGCGCTGGTATACCGCGCGATGCGCCTGGTAGGAGGCCTCCAGTCCGGCATCGTCGATGTCGAAGGAGTAGGAGTCCTTCATTACGAACTCGCGGCCGCGGATGACTCCGGCGCGCGGACGGGCCTCGTCACGGTACTTGGTCTGGATCTGGTAGATGGACACCGGCAGGTCCTTGTAGGAGGAGTACAGGTCCTTGACCAGGAGGGTGAACATCTCCTCATGCGTGGGGGCCAGCAGGTAATCTGCGTCCTTGCGGTCGGTCAGCTTGAACAAAGTGGGCCCGTAGTCGTCCCAGCGGCCGGTGTCCTTGTAGGGCTCCGCGGGCAACAGCGCAGGGAAGAGCACCTCCTGGGAGATGGCGTCCATCTCCTCGCGGATAATCGCTTCGATCTTGCGCAGGGTGCGCAGTCCCAGCGGCAGCCAGGTGTACACGCCGGGGGCGGCGCGGCGTATGTAACCGGCACGCACCAGCAGTTTGTGGCTGTCGACCTCCGCGTCGGCGGGGTCTTCGCGCAGAGTTCGGATGAAGGCCTGGGACATCGTCTGAAGCACGTGGCGATCTTACGCGGTGTTGGTGCCGGGCGAAGTCGATAGCGGACCGGCCGAGCGGACCTGCGGAGCGGCCACGGCGCAGCCCAGCACGGCGCCTGCGCCCCGAGTGGCACGGATTGCAGCACATTGGTCTGAACGCTGAAGTGAACAGCTCGGTACAGCCGCAGAATCGCGCGGTTCGCCGACGCGACCGCTGCCACACCCCGTTTGAAAGTGCTGCATTCCATGACACCGTCTACTAAACAAAGGCGCCCTGGCGACGCGCACCGAAGTCTTCGGAGCCGCCGCCTCGACCCGCCTCTACGGAGGCCCTAACGGCGCCGCCGGACCCAACCGGCGCAACGGGAACCGCGCACCCCAACGACACTCCCGACAGGCCCTTCAGGAGCACTGACCGGATCTTCCGTATAGGTCTCGGTCACGCAGAGGCAAGTGGCGTAGCGCGTCCCCCTGGGGCTGATCACACCGGGTGAGAACGAGCAGGGATGCATGAGCGGAGCCGGGCGGAAAGACACGGCGGAACGGATGGGGTTTGCGATGCAAACTAGTTGGTGTAGACTGACGTCGCCAGTTTGTCCAACAAACCACTTTGAATCACCATAGGAGTCGCCATGACCCCCGCACCGGGCTCCCCCACCAAAGAAGTCGACGGACTCGAGCCGGCAGCCGCACTCGCCGTCATCGGTGAGCAGACCAGCGCCTACCGGCACCTCATTGAGATTCGCTCCGCCCCGCTCTACACCGCCTGTGGCCTGGCCTGGCTCATCGGCTACGGAGTCTGCGGCCTCAACGTCCGCGCCGACTATACGCTTGCGTCCGGACCGTTCTTGGTCTTCTTGGGCTGCCTGGCCGCCGCCGCCGTCTTCACCTGCGTCTACATCGCTCGGCGCTCCCGCGGGCTGTACGGCCGTACCGCGTGGGTCGGCACCATACAAGGACTGGCCTGGATGGGCGGCCTGATTCTGGCCTTCACCATCTCCGGACGGCTGGGCGCCTTCCTGCGCGAACTGGGCACCCCCGAGGCATTTGACATGATCTCAATCCTCTCCAACGCCCTGCCGTGCCTGGTGGTCGGGGTGATGTTCCTCGCCGGCGCCGCCATCTGGGAGGAGATCCCCATGGCCGTCACCGGCGGTTGGATACTGGTGGTCACCACGGCGGCCACCGTCGTGGGCGGACACGCGCTGTGGGCCATCATGGCGCTCGCCGGCGGAGGCGGCCTGCTGATGGCCGGCGCCGCATCGGTGCTGCTAGACCGTCGCCAAAGCAGCAGCGCGGGAGCGTGATGACGATGAATCGCGCAGCCGAACAGCTCGACCCGGTCATTCACGCCCAGTCCCGCCTGCGGATCATGGCCACCCTGGCTGCGATCCCCCAAGGAGACAGGCTCGTATTTCCGAGGCTGCGTCAACTGCTGGATATGACGGCCGGCAACCTGTCCACCCATCTGACCAGACTGGAGGAGGCGGGGTACGTGGAGCAGAGCAAGACCTTCTACGGTCGCAGCCCCGCCACCTACGTCTCACTTACTGCCCGCGGCCGCGTCGCCTTCGCCGATTACACCCGGCAGCTACGCGCCTTGCTGGATAACGAGTAACGCCGACGCCCGCTGTGAGTGCACCAGGTGCCTGGTGCACTCACAGCACATCACTGTACGATGCAGCCGTGCGCACCACCGTTGATCTGCCACCCGCCGTACACCGCCAGATCAAACGGCTCGCCGAGGAAAGGAAGACCTCCATATTCTCAGCGGCGGCCGATCTTACGCGTCGCGGCTAAGAACAACTCAAGCCCGATACACCCCTAGAGATCGATCCGGAGACCGATCTTCCGGTCATGCATGTTGGGCATCGAATCACCGCGGCAGATGTTGAGGCATTTCTGGCTCTTCGTGTTTGGGGGTGTGGTGGATGGGTGGGGTGTGCGGGTGGTGGTTTGTGTGTACGTCCCGGCGGGCGCGGTGGGCGGGGACGGGATGGCTCGCCGTGAGTCTTGGTGGCTCGCGGCGGATCGTGCCCGACGGTGCGGGTGCTGGCCCGACGGTTCGGGTGCTGCAGTCGACGATTCGTCACTTGTTTCGGCGGTTTGGCGGGTTGTACGAGCCGTGGTTGTTCATGCCGAATCGTTGGTGGCACCTGACGAACCCTCCGCCCCGCGATGCCATCTGATGAAACCGCCCCATGGATGTCGAGAACCAGCACCTCACGCCCAAGGATGCGGCCGCCCGGAACAACCACGCGAAGCCCGTCCTCGCGCGCCGCGCCGCGTTCGAACACGGGAGACTGCGTTCGAGTGAGCGAAGAGGCCGTCACACGGCCGACCAGAACACACCGCCGACCACACCCCTAAACGCGAAGAGCCCCTATAATCCGCCACCTATTTCCCCACCCTCTGGGCCACCAGACCATAGGACGCCGCGACCAACGCCATCGCCCGATCCCTATCAGCCCCCCGCGAGCCACCCGCTCACAGCAGCACGGTGGCGAAGGTTCCCACACGCCGGAAGCCTAAGGAGGCGTACAGCCCAAGGCCGGCGGCGTTGAAGGAGTTCACATATAGGCTCACGGTTCCATCCATGCCCACATGATCACGCCGCACCGCATCCACAACCGCCGCGAGCGCCACGGAGCCAATACCGCGCCCACGCAGGTCAGGGCGGGTCCACACCCCGGTGAGCTGCGCAACCGCCCCTCCAGGCGCAGACCAGAGCGCGCCAACATCCGTCTTGAAGGCCACGGCGCGCGGACCGTCGGCCTGGCAGGGCGCTCCGGCGCCGTCGTCGAGCAGCACATAGCTGCGCCCAGAGGCGATCAACCAGTTCACGTGGCTGGCGTAGGAGGATCCCGAGGCGGTCGGGTCGTAACCGAGTTCTCCGGTGAACATGTCCACGCTTGCCGGCAGCACCAGGGACTCCTCCGCGGGTGTAGCCCGGTGCACGTCCGCCGCGGCCCAGGCCAGGCCCGGGCGCCGCGTCGACGCTTCATCGGCCAGCGCACCCCCAGACACCTGCGGAGCTACCAGCAGGGGTTGTTCCCAACGTTCCTCGCGCGAGTGCACGCCCTCGGCCGCCAGGTGCTCCCAGACAGCCGCGACATCCTCCACCGCCCCGGCCACCGAGCCGTGACTGGTCAGCCGTCTACGGGCGTGAGCGGCCAGGGCTCGGGCCACTTCGGGGCCCGCACCGGGATGGCCCAACTCCGGTCGGGCGGACAAACCGACAGGTATGAGTGATCCGCTGGCCCAGGCCGCTGCGGTCGGCCGCCACGGGTCATCAGCGACCACGTCTCCCCGGGCCCAGCTGGGCCAGCGCAGCACCTGGTGGGCCAGGGCAACGCCGACAACCGGGTCTAGGGCACACAACTCCAACAGTCCGCTCAGACGGCTCGGGTCCAGCGGAGTCAGCGGAGCCGGCGGGCGACGACCGAACAGGTTCACGCGGGAGCGGCTTACTGGTTCCAGGCGGGCTCAGGCGCTGGCGACAACGCTCGGGGAAGTGCCCTCCAGGGCCTCCTCACCGAACTCGGCGCGCATCTGCTCGGCCATCGCCTGCGCCTGCTCCAGCAGGGTCTCAACCACCTGGTCCTCAGGGACGGTTTTTATGACCTTACCGCGTACGAATATCTGTCCCTTGCCGTTGCCCGAGGCGCAGCCGAGATCCGCCTCCCTAGCCTCACCGGGGCCGTTGACCACACAGCCCATCACGGCTACCCGCAGCGGAGCGGACACGTCCTTGAGCCCCTCCTCCACGGACTCGGCAAGTGACCACACGTCCACCTGGGCACGCCCGCAGGACGGGCAGGAGACGATCTCCAGTTTGCGCTCGCGCAGCCCCATGAACTCCAGCAGCTTGGTGCCGACCTTGACCTCCTCCACCGGCGGAGCGGAAAGGGAGACGCGGATGGTGTCGCCGATGCCCTGGGCCAGCAGAATGCCGAAGGCCGCACAGGACTTGATGGTGCCCTGAAAAGCGGGGCCGGCCTCGGTCACGCCCAGGTGCAGCGGCCAGTCCCCCTGCTCGCTGAGCAACTGGTATGCCTGGACCATCGTGACCACATCATGGTGTTTAACGGAGATCTTGAAGTCGTTGAAGCCGCACTCCTCGAACAGGCTCGCCTCCCACACGGCGGACTCCACCAGCGCCTCAGGAGTGGCCTTGCCATACTTCTTGAGCAGCCGCGGGTCTAGGGAGCCCGCATTGACGCCGATGCGCAGTGAGGTGCCATGGTCGGAGGCAGCCTTACAGATCTCGGCCACCTTGTTGTCGAACTGACGAATGTTCCCCGGGTTGACGCGTACGGCCCCGCAGCCGGCCTCAATCGCGGCGAAAACGTACTTGGGGTTGAAATGGATATCGGCGATGACGGGGATACGCGACTGCTTGGCGATCACCCCCAGCGCGGCGGCATCCTTGTCCGTGGGGCAGGCGACCCGCACGATGTCGCAGCCGGCGGCCGTCAGCTCGGCGATCTGCTGCAAGGTGGCCCCGATGTCGTGCGTCTTGGTGGTGGTCATCGACTGCACGGAGATCGGGGCGTCACCGCCTACCGGAACGTCGCCCACATCGATCCTGCGGGTTGGTTTACGCGGCGCCAGCACCGGGGGCTCCTCACGCACGGTCGGCATACCAAGAGCGATCGCTTCAGTCACGACTCCCAGTATGGCACCGGGCGCACCCCACTGCGGTGGCGCCCCGGTCACATCGGATGCGATTTGCCTCCCAACAGCAGCACCGCCGCGGCCGCATCGGGCTGGACTACGCCGACGGGCTCAGCTCAGATGGGGGCGACGATATCCGCCCAGACAAGAATCAAGGCCATGACTATCAGCAGGTAGAAGACCACCTGCCCCACCGGCAGCATCCGGGCGGTGTCGGTATATCCAGGATCCGGCAGTCCGCGTACGCGCGCCCACAGGCGCCGCAGCCCCTCCCAGCAGGCGCCGGCCACATGTCCGCCGTCCAGCGGCAACAGCGGAATGAGGTTGAAGGCGAACAGGGCCAGGTTCAGGGAGCCGAGCAGGCTCAGCATTGAGAACAGGCGCACCGACAGCGGCAGGCCGGTATCCGTGCCGGTACCGGCGCTGGTGACCTGGCCGGCGATACGTCCTACCCCCACCAGGCTGACCAGGCCATCCGCGCTGCGATCCTCCAGCCCCAGGCCGGCGGCCACGGCGTGATACAGCCCGACTGGCAGAGTGACAATCGCCTTCAGGGTCTGGACCACGGCGCCACCCACCACCTGCGGGATCTCGCTCGGCGGGGTGCGGATGGTGCCCAGGGAGGGCTCAATACCCACATAGGGGCGCAGCTGCTTAACCGGTTCGCCGTCGGAGCCGATCAATGGGGTGCCGTCGTCATCCAAAACGGTCCGGGGCGCCCGCACGGCGGTGACAGACAGAACCCGCTCGGTCCCGTCGCGCCGTACGACGACGTCGACCGGCTCGGTACCGGCCGCGGCGATGGCCTGTTGCACTTCGGTCCAGGTGCTAGTGGGGGTGCCGCCCCACGAGATGATGGTGTCTGCCTTCTGCAGACCCGCAGCCGCCGCCGGGGCGACGGGGTCGGCGTCCGTGCAGGCGGCGCCGGCATCGATATCTGATGAGACGCACTGCGCGACCGAGGCGACGGTCGTGGTGCGGCCGGGTTGACCGACCACGCCTAGTGCGACGGTTAGACAGATGATGCCCAAGGCGAGATTGGTCAAGATGCCACCGGCCATGACCAATAGTTTGCGGGGCACGCTCAGGCGGTAGAAGGCGCGGTCCTGCTCGTCGGGGCCGAGCTCGGCCAGTGCCTCCTCGCGAGCCTCGGCGATCATGGAGCCGGGCTTATCCGGATGACCGGGGCGGGCTGGCGGCAGCATGCCCAACAATCGCACGTAGCCGCCCAGCCAGATGGCCTTGATGCCGTATTCGGTCTCTCCACGCCGGAAGGACCACAGCTTGGGGCCGAAACCGATGAAGTACTCGGGGACCTTCACCCCGAAGTGCTTGGCCGGCAGCATGTGGCCGAATTCGTGCAGGGCGATGGACACGGCGATCCCCAGGATGAGGATGACAATGCCCAGAACATATGCGAGGGTGTGGCTCAAGAATGTCTCCTGGTCAGCGAGTGCGGGCAGCGATCAGCTCGTCGGCGCGGGCGCGCGCCCAGGTATCCGCGGCGAGCACGTCATTAAGTTCGGGGTCGCGCATCCCGGTGTGGGCCTCCAGCACCTGCGCGTCCACGGCGACGATGTCCAACCAGCGCAGCCGCCCGTCCAGGAAGGCGTCCACGGCCCGCTCATTGGCGGCGTTGAATACCGCCGGGTGGGTAGCAGATGCCGCGACTGCTCCGCGGGCGAGCTCCACCGCCGGGAAGGTATCGGCGTCCAGCGGCTCGAAGGTCCAGGCGGTGGGCTCATCCCAGGATTGCGGAGCCACCGGCCCGACCAGGTCCGGACGACGGGGCCAGGTCAGGCCCAGGGCTATGGGAAGGCGCATATCGGGAGTAGACGCCTGGGCGATGGTGGCTCCATCGATGAACTCGACCATGGAATGCACCACCGACTGGGGATGCACGACCACGGCGATCTCGGCGGGGTCGACGTCGAACAGCAGATGCGCCTCGATCAGCTCCAAACCCTTGTTAACCAGGGTGGAGGAGTTGACGGTGACCACCGGACCCATCGCCCAGGTGGGGTGGGCCAGTGCCTGAGCGGCTGTGACCTCTGCCAGATCATCACGGCGCCGTCCGCGGAAGGGACCGCCGGAGGCGGTAAGGATAAGGCGGCGCACCTCACTGCGGCCGGTGATAGTGGGGCTGGTCAGTCCCTTCTCGTGCACGCCGGAGCGCAGCGCCTGAGCGATGGCCGAATGCTCGGAGTCCACTGGCACCACCTGCCCGGGGCGGCGCAGCGCCCGTTTAACAAGTGCCCCACCCACGACAAGAGACTCCTTGTTCGCCAGGGCCAGGGTGGCGCCCGATCGCAGAGCGGCCAGGGTGGGCGCCAGCCCCACCGAGCCGGTTATGCCGTTGAGGACCACGTCCCCCTCCCCCACACCGGCGGCCGCGATCAGGTCGGTGGCGGCGTCAGGACCGGTGAGGATCTGCTCAACCGGATCGGGCCTGCCGGCACGGGCGGCGGCGGTGGCCAGGGCGGAGCGCAGATGGGCGACCGTATTCGTTCCTGCGGCCGACACCGCCAAGCGGGGCACAGCATGGGCTACGGCCTGCTCGGCAAGCAGTTCGAGCCTAGCGCCGCCCGCAGCCAGGCCCGCCACCCGCAGCGCCGATACGGACCCGGACGCGAAGGTGCCCGGGACGGCCCGATTAGCGTGGAAATGCTCAATGATGTCCAGCGCCTGGGTGCCAATGGAACCGGTGGAGCCCAGTAGTACGACGGCGCGCATACCGCCGTCTGCGGCTGTGACGGCCATGGTCATTCCACCGACAGCAGGACCTCTACGGCCCGGGCGAGGAACCGGTCAACACTGGCCTCGTCATAGGCCTTGTCTCCGCGGGCGGAGGGGAACACGGCGGCACGCACCTGCGCGGAGGTCAGGGCGCCGTCGGAGTCGAAATAAGCGGCGATACGGTCCATAAGGGCGTCCACGGCATCCTTGTCGTAGCCCTGCCGGGAGGCGGGGGCGAAGCGTTCACCCGCGGGACGCAACAGCCGCGGATACAGCGTGGTAGCCAGTTGCGCCACCTGATCCATCCAGGCCTTGCGGCCATTTGCGGCTACGTACTCGGCGCGACGGCGCTGCAAGAAGGCGGCTTCGAGCCGGTCCAGGGCGGCATCGACCGCATCGGGCCGGTAACCGCCGTGAACGATGTCGAAGGCGACCGTACGCACACCCTCGGAGTCCATCTCGGACAGTTCGCCGGCGTCGTAGATCTCCCGGGCGGTCTCGAAGTAGCCGTCCACCTGCGAGACCCGGTAGCCCTGCTTGAGGAAGCCGACTCTGGGGAACATGTCGCTCATCGGATGTGCGCCGCCCTTTCCTGGCTGAGCGCCTCGGTGGCCAGCTGGCCGCAGGCGCCGTCGATGTCGCTGCCACGAGTGTCTCGCACCGTGGTGGTGATGCCGGCACGGCGGAGCGTGTCGACAAACAGGTCCTGAACCTCCGGCTCGGAGCAGGTCCAGATTGATCCGGGGGTGGGGTTGAGGGGAATCGGGTTGACGTGGGCCCAGCCGTGGCCACGGCGGTTGAGTTCGTCGGCGAGAAGCCGAGCCCGCCAAGCGTGGTCGTTCATGTCTTTAATCAGGGCGTACTCAATGGACACGCGCCGGCCGGTGGCCTCGAAGTAGTCGCGGGCGGCATCCAGCAGCTGCCCGACCTTCCACTTGGAGTTGACCGGGATCAGGGCGTCGCGCAGTCCATCGTCCGGGGCGTGCAGGGACACGGCCAGGGTTACCGGCAGCCCCTCACCGGCGAGCTTACGGATGAGCGGGACCAGCCCCACGGTGGAGACGGTCACGCCGCGCGCAGACAGGCCGAAACCCTCCGGGGCCGGGTCGATGATCCGGTGCAGGGCCGCCACCACGTTCTTGTAGTTGACCATGGGCTCGCCCATGCCCATGAAGACGATATTGGACAGGCGCGCGCGTCCACCGGTCAGGCCGCCCGCCTCGGACAGGGCGGCGGCGTGACGGATCTGTTCGACGATCTCCCCGGTGGTCAGGTTACGGGTCAGCCCCATCTGGCCGGTGGCACAAAAGGGGCAGGCCATGCCGCAGCCCGCTTGTGAGGACACGCACAGGGTGGTGCGATCCCGATAGCGCATGAGCACCGACTCCACGCGCACGCCGTCGTGTAGTGCCCACAGGTGTTTGATGGTGCGCCCACCGTCGGCACGCAAAGCGCGCACCTCCTGGATGAGCTCCGGCAGCAGCTCCCCACAGAGCTGCTCGCGCTGGGCAGCCGGCAGATCCGTCATTTCTTCCGGCTCGCGGGTGAAGCGGGTGAAGTAGTGCCGGGAGAGCTGGTCGGCACGGAAGGCGGGCAGGCCGGCCTCGCGCAGCGCCCGTTTGCGGCCGGGCAGGTCCAGGTCGGCCAGGTGCCGGGGAGCCTTGCCACGGGCGGGTGGGACGGCGAATGACAGGCGGGGGCGGGCATCGGGCGTGGTGGCACCCTCGGGCGGCTGATCCGTGGGCAGCACCTGGATGCGGCGATCGGCGCCCGGGCGTGTCGTATCCGTGGGGGCCAGGCGCCTACGGGCGCGAACTGCGTCGTGGGTGCTACTCACGGGGTCTGTGGTCCTCTCGGTTCCTTCAGGCCGCATGCGAATGGGGCCGAACCGGCAGGGTACTCGCGCAGCCTCGACGGTGCCACGGCATCAGTCACAATCGGAGGCCGATGACGCGGAGTCGGAATCATGCCTCTCACCCCGCCTCATCCGACCAGCAGACTGAATACGTAAACCACCGGGGCAGCCACCAGGATGGAATCGAGGCGATCCATGAGTCCTCCGTGACCGGGCAAAAGCGTGCCCATGTCCTTGAGTCCCAAATCACGCTTCAGCAGGGACTCCCCCAGGTCGCCCAGTGTGGAGATGACCACAATGGTAGCGCCGAGCATCGCACCGGCCGGCAGTGGCCCGCCCAGCGCCCACATGCAGGCCACTCCGGCGCCCACGGCCGCGGCCAACGAGCCCGCGAAGCCCTCCCAGGACTTCTTGGGGGAGACTCGGGGTGCCATGGGGTGTCTGCCGAAGGTGATGCCGGCCAGCCAGCCGCCGGTGTCATTGGCGGCGGGCAGGGCTATCAGCATCAGGACCTTGCCCACGCCATGTGGCTGGGCCACCAGCAACACCGCAAATCCGGCCAGGAAGGGCAGATAGGTGGCGGCAAATACGGAGGCGGAGGCATCCACGGAGCGGGAGCGCCGCACGGCGTCGTGCGCCTCGGTGCGCAGCACGTCGTGACCGGCCTCCTCCAGGGCGGTTCCAGACTCGGCCTCAGCCTGGTCCATGAAGCACCAGACCACGCAAGCGCCGGCGGTGGCGATATATGCGCCCAACGCAGCCTCCGCGCCCGCCTTCCAGGCACACACCGCCACGCCCAACGTGCCTATCCACAGTGGCGCCAGAGGTAGCCGAATACCCTTGCGGGCGAAGGCCCCGGCCAGCTCCCACAGGGCGCCGCACACCGCGACAACCACCACGCCCACAAAGGCAGCCTTGTTGAACACCAGTGACGCCAGGACCGCCCCTACCAGGACTACGGAAACCGCGACTGCGGCAGGCAGGTTGCGCCCCGCCCGCCCGGTTGGGGGCAGCGGGGTGCGGTTGCGCGTCGGTGGCGGGGCAAGCAAGGTGGACAACAGGCTCACGGCGGGGTGTTGTAGTGCGATGGGGCTATATGGGGCGAGCGCTCAGACCTCGAGGAGCTCGGACTCCTTGGCGGCCAGGGCGGTGTCTATCTGGTCCACGTAGCGCCTGGTGAGAGCATCCAGTTCGGTCTCGGCGCGCTTGACATCGTCCTCGCCGGCCTCGCCGTCGCGCTTGATGGCCTCCAGCTCCTTCTTGGCCTTGGCGCGCACACCGCGCACCTGGACGCGGGACTCCTCGGCACGCGAGCGGGCGAGCTTGACGTAGTCGCGGCGACGTTCCTCGGTCAGCACGGGCAGGGTGACGCGGATGACCGTGCCATCGTCGGTGGGGTTGACGCCCAGGTCCGACTCCCGGATTGCGGTAACGATCTCCTTCATGGCCCCGCGGTCGTAGGGGCTGACAATTACCGAGCGCGCCTCGGGGATGGTGATTGAGGCGAGCTGTTGCAGAGGCGTGGGCGCACCGTAGTAGTCGACCATGATGCCGTTGAACATGGACGGATTAGCGCGGCCGGTGCGAATGGCGGCGAGTTCGTGCTTGCCGGCGTCGAGGGCCTTGTCCATCTTGTCCTCGGCATCGAGCATGACGTCGTCGATCATGGTGGGTTCCTTTTGTTCGTTTGCAGTACTAGTCGGTCAAGAGTGTGTGAGAGGGCAGGTGATCGCGCGGAGCCGGTGCCCGGCGGTTCAGTCGAGGGTGACGAGGGTGCCGATATCCTCTCCCAGCAGGGCCCGGGTGATATTGCCATGCTCGCCCATGCCGAACACGCGCATGGTCAGAGCGTTATCGCGGCTGAGGGCGAAGGCGGAGGCGTCAGCGACCTGCAGGCCGTCAGCCAGGGCGCGGCCGTAGGTGAGGCGGTCCAGCTTGACGGCGGTCGGGTCGCGCCGCGGATCGGCGGTGTACACGCCGTCGACCCCGTTCTTACCGACCAGCAGTTCGTCGCAGTGAGTCTCCAGGGCGCGCTGGGCGGCGACGGTGTCGGTGGAGAAGTAGGGCATGCCGGCGCCGGCGCCGAAGACGACGGCGCGGCCCTTCTCCATGTGGCGGATGGCGCGCAGGGGGATGTAGGGCTCGGCCACCTGGGTCATGGTGATGGCGGACTGCACGCGTGCGGGCACGCCGGCCTTCTCAATGAAGTCCTGCAGGGCCAGGGCGTTCATGACTGTTCCGAGCATGCCCATGTAGTCGGCGCGGGCGCGGTCCATCCCACGGGCTGACAGTTCGGCGCCGCGGAAGAAGTTCCCGCCCCCGACCACCACGGCAACCTGCACGCCCTGATCGATGGCGGTGGCGATCTGCCCGGCGGCGTCGGCGACGACGTCGGCGTCCAGGCCCACCGAGCCGCCGCCGAAGACCTCGCCGGAGAGCTTGAGCAGCACCCGACGGGGGTGTGTGCCGTGAGCGATGCGATCGTCGCGTTCTGGGGACTCACTCATGCGTGGTGCCTCCTGGCTCGGGGTCGGATGGTTGGACGGGCGGCTCGCGCGTGGGCGCTCGGCACAGCCTACCGCGTAGTCTCCTTACGAGCTTCTTCACACCGGCAAACCTGAACAAAGGGCCGCCTTACCTAGCACAATGCGAGCGAAGCAGTCAATAAATCACAGCTAGTTTCCAGACGATTTCCAGCAAGCCATACGTAGAGACTCCGCAGTCAATCGCCTATACTGCCAACCATATTCCCTGACCTCACAGAGGAGGTGATAGCCATGGAGGCTCCCAAGTATCAAGGCACTGCATTTGCATGCATGAGTGCCGTCCCCGTATGCAGCACAGTCGCATTCGCAGCTTTCTTAGCCGCGTGCGCTGCTTCTGCAGTCTACGCTACTACTAACAGAAAGAGCTGGGTGAGGCGCGCCAAAATGCGCTTCACCCAGCTCCGCTGGCCGACGCATATAACTCGAAGAAGAAGCCCATGTACCCACGCCTCAACACCCAAGCCATCCTTCACCGCCAACCCGACGCGGGCTACTACTACTTGCTGGATTCCGAAACTTCGACGGAACGCATCAATCGCACAGGCACCGACGTGCTAGAGCTATGCGACGGAACACGTAGCATCGACACGATATACGACATCATGGCGAAACGTCATAATGAGGGACGACGCACGGTTGAGGCACTTGTTCTTCCTTTTCTTGCAGAATCTGCCGCAAAGACAACCATAAGTATAAGCGAAAAGCCCCAACAAGAGCCATCATCGCCCCACCAGATAACCGGGTCCTACGACTCGTGGATTCCCCTGTTGTCATCATTCGAACTTACTTCTTCATGCAACCTCAGCTGCATACACTGTTACGCTTCGGCATCTTTGGGGAACGGTATATACCCCGCAACCGAACAAGTGATTGACGCGTTGGCCTATTTGGCACGTCACGGAACCTACTCGGTTTTACTCACTGGCGGAGAGCCAACAATGCATCCCGGATTTCTAGAAATACTTGAGGCCACGACTTCGCTGATGCGCCTTTTGCGCGTCGCATCCAACCTTTATTCAGTGCCCGAACAAGCACTACAAGCATTGATGCGCAACGACGCCGCAACAATTCAAACAAGCATTGATGAGCTAAGGTCAACACACGAATTGATTCGAGGCGGCCGAGACGCGTTCACCCGGACTATGAACAACGTAACACGTTTATCTCAGTCTGGGACACTTGTCATCGTAGCGATGACAGCTAACCGATTGAACTATCGAGAAGTTGAGGAGGTAGTGCAACGATGCCGTGAGGCTGGAGCCGCAGCATTTCGACTAGGTCTTACCTTTCCTGTCGGTCGAGCGGCACAGGCAGGTTTAGCTTTGACCGACGAAGAGGTGCGCGAACTCCAGGATGACTGGGATCGCATCATAGCTCAGTATTCATCCGCCGATTTCTCGCTTAACCGCTCGGAAGAAACAGGCGACTTCCAAGAACTCGCGCTGACTGAAGGTTCGCTGCCCTCCTCCTGTGGAGCCGGACATTTAATCATGCACGTAAACGCCAAGGGCGATGTTAATCCGTGCCCACTACTCGACATCACACTCGGTAACGTGTACCGCCATCCCATGGAAGAAGCTCTCTCAGGCCCTTACTTTCGTTTACTAGAACATGCACAGTCTCCGGGCGCAGATGCGTGCGCTGAATGCGCTCTCGCTCCTATGTGCGGCCGTTGCCATGCCGCGGCCGCTACGTGGGGAAAACGTAAGGGCTGCTGGTGGCGTAGCACTCCGCTCGCACAGGTGCTTTCGTCCGCGAGGTAACGGAGTTAACATCAATGCATCGGCCTCGAAATTGTCAAAATAGCCGCTTACAAGGAATAGCGCATGCGGCACTGGCCTTTGGGATACTTACAATTGGCGCGATGTGCTTCAACATTCTGTCATCTTCAGCGTACCCGCGGGTACACAGCTCATTCACCGCGTCAGACGCGGCGGACACGGCATCGGTTTTTGCTAAACAAGTCGGCTTGACGTCTTATCAAGCAGCTAGACCGACAACATCATCGGATTCGGCGGCCGCAAGTTGGGCGACGTTGTCCGGTCTGTCTGTCATTGATGTGGTTAAGCTACCCATCTATGTGTGGTCTGTGGCAGACCAAAACTCTGGTTGTCGAATCGACGTTATGTTAGATGGAACCATCGATGGTTTCCAATGCCAAGAAGACAGCGCTTCACGGTTGTCAGTTCAGGCTATCGCAGAATGGGCGCACACGCACGGCGCTCCCGACTCGTTGTCAAGCACAGAAGTAGACGAGATTGTTGCCAACACCGGGGCAGAATTCAACTGGTCCGTAGTGACTAATGGCTCCACCCCCGTCACTGTTGACTATGCGTTGACGCACAGCGGATCACTCGTATCACTCACTCAAAGTGTTCGCATTCCCGAATCGCACTTGACGCAAATTCAACGGTCTTCATTTCTGGGCGAGGTGGCATCCACAATCGGATTCATATCCTCTCTGGTGTTCATAGTACTCGCAGCCGGAACTGTCCTTCACAGCGACCATCACAACGGGTCCTCTGTTCTCACTGTGGTGACTATTGTACTCGCCATCCTTGTAATGGTCTCGGCAGCAAATAACATTAGCGGCAGCACTACGGCACCTCCGGCTGGCATATCATCCGATTCATATAGAATAGCAGTATTCCTGAGCAACGGTTTCGCTGCAGTCCTGTTGTTCGCAACGGTAAAGCTATGCGGCGAAGCCGCTATTCGTCTGCCGACACCACATTCTCCGCTAAGATCTAACCACGCAGGCTACTCTCCTTTGAATTCCATGCTTCCTGGCGTTTGTCTGGCGTCCTTGTGGCTTGGAACGTCGGCATTTGGTTATGCGTTGTCTAATCAGAGCGGGGTCACTTCGGTACGTCTCAGTCCACCTGACGTGCATTCTATCGCAACCGTTGTTCCGATTCTGACTCCGCTTGCTTCAAGTCTCGTCGCATCTATCCAGGAGGAGACACTCTTTCGTTGGTTTGCTTTTCGTCGACTCACGACAATGACGGGAAGCCGACATGTCGCAGCGCTTCTAACCTCCTTGGCGTGGGCTTTAATCCACGCAAACTACGGGGTGATCCCCTCCGTTTCGCGAATACTGGAGTTGTTGCTTTTAGGATTGTTGCTGGTTGTGTTGACAGAACGTTACGGTATTCTTGCTGCAATTGTCGCGCATTACACGGTTGATTATGTGACACTGTCGGCCCCTATCCTGCGTACTTCCTTTACCTACACATTACTCCCCCTCCTCGCGTTATTTGTGCTCCCCTTCTTTACGTTGTTGCGGCATCGACGACTACATGCCGAACATTCCTTATACGATCCGTCACATGACCCGGGTGCCGATATCCGGCGGGGTCGAACAGACAAACTTCTGACGTCGCGAAGCGAGATAGTGTCGTTGCACTCTGATTCAGCAGCGAGCGTTATTGAGACACAGGCCCTGACTAAGAGTTACGGAAGCAGTATCGCGCTAAATGATGTGACTCTGGACGTCCGCTACGGCACCATTACCTGCATCCTCGGCCCAAACGGGGCGGGCAAGTCCACCCTCATGCGGATTCTCGTGGGCCACGAGGCGATCAGCCACGGGAGCGCGCGCATTGCGCTGCCGGGTGACGACACATTCGCCAACCGCGCCGTGGGCTATGTTCCGGACTCCTCACTGGTCTACCCGCTGTTGACCGTGCGGGAGCATCTGCGGCTCGTGGAAGCGGTTTATGACCTCGGCCGCTTCAGTCAGACGCAGGAGGAGCACTTCCTGGAGGCGCTGGGCCTGGATGAACACGCCGACGTGCTGGCCAGCAAGTTGTCGAAGGGCTTGAAGAAACGACTGATGCTCGCCTGCGCCGTGCGTCAGGGTGCGCGGGTCCTCATCCTGGACGAGCCCTTCGACGGCCTAGACCCGGCCGGCCAGGAGATGCTCATGTTCCTGGTGGAGCAACTGCGCGACCAGGGGCGCTGCGTGCTGGTGTCGACGCACCGACTGGACATCGCAGAGCGGGTGGCCGATGAGCTGATCGTCCTGGACCACGGCGAGCTCGTGTTCTCCGGAACGCCCGCGCAGTTCATACGGCTGGGTGACGCATCCGGTGAGAGGACCGCCTTTGAGGCCGCCTTCGCCGCCGTCAGCCACCGCACGGCCTCCCGGCCCCGGCTGGCCGACTTCGACGGGATGAGTGAGGCGGCACCATGAGCATCCCCGTCACGCCGACCTCTGGGGCCTCCGCGAATGAACGCCTCCTGCCACGCGCCCCGCGGCTGATCGCGATTCTGTTGGCGGCGCGCTGGCGCAGCATTCGCCACAAAGTGGGCGGGATGCTCACGCACTGGCCGGGCCGACTGGCCTGCATCGGCGTGGTGCTGGTCAGCGCCCGGTTGCTTTGGATCCTGGTGGCGCCCCCATACGCGCGCGCATCGGCCATTCACGACCCGCTGCTGCGAGACGCGCTCGGTGCGGCGCTGGTCGGCGGCATCACGGTCTGGGGCGCCCGTTCCGTCGCCCGGCCTCCCGTCATTATGGGCACCGGCGAAATCGGCGTCGTCGATTCCGGCCTGTTGATTCGTGCTCCACTCACCGCCGGCGTTCTCGCCCGCCTGCCGGCCCCGGTGATCGGCGGCCTTTACGTGGCCGCCGTGCTCATCTCACTGGCGCCCGCATGGTGGGCGAACCTCGATTCACGCCTGCGCTTGTGGGCAGTGCTCACGGCACTCGGCGCCTGGATGACCAGTGCCCGCCTGGCCTGCGGCTGTGCGGCGTGGGCCTGGCCGCGCACGCGCCCGCTCCTGACCCTGGCGTGGTGGACTCCGGCGGCCGCCGTGCTGTGGATCGTGACCGCCCGCGTGCCGGAACAGGGGGTGGGGGCGCTGAACGTGCTGGGCGACGTCTTCACAGTCATGACCGCCCGCTGGTGGCCGACCGTGCTGCTCGCCGCGGCCGCCGCAGGGACCTACGCGGCGGTGATCGCCCTGGCGCCCCGGCTGACTCCCGTGTGGGCGGCGCCCGCCTACCAGATCGCGGCGATCCTAGACTTGGCCGACAGCCGGGACGCCTCCGCGGCATTGGCACTCATGCGCCCGGCTCATGCGAGAAGCGGACGCATGCCCGCCGTCGTGCACGGGGCGGCCGCCTTCGCCGTCCGCCAGTGGTGGGAGGCGGGACGTCGACATTCCGGCAGGGTCCTCGTATCCGAGGCGCTGGCGGCCTATGCGGTCGGTCACCTGGTCGGCCTGCTGCTGCCGCAGTGGTGGCTGCTCGCCTTCATGATCGTGGGCGGATTCGCGGTCTCCTCAGGCGCGTTGGACGGCGCCGTGGCGCAGGCGCATTATCCGCTGTTCGCCACGGCGAGCAGTACCCGCCGAAGCGCCCTGGCGGTGGGCGCATGGAGTTGTCTCCTGCCCGCGTTGCAGGCATCGGCCATCTGCCTGTTGACCGTCTTCGGCGGTGCCCGCGCCCACCTGCCCGGCGAGGCCGTGGGCGTCGCGCTCGGATGCGCGATCACCTGGCCCCTGTTCGCCGCGGCGTGTTCCGTAGCCGCCGCGCTCCTGGCCGTGCGGGGCGTTTCGAATCGTCTGACCGCCGGCGTCGGTGGGCTGGCCGCCCTCGGCGGGCCGCTGCTCTTCGCCATCGGGCAGGGCACGGCAGCATTGGCGCCCGGGTATCCCGTGTATGTGGCATTTGCCGCCCAGGCGGTGGCCGCCGCACTGGTGTCCTGGGCGCTGTTGCACATGGCGCTGGCGACATGGTCCGCCTCCCGCTACACGGTGCGGACCAACCAGGTCGCGGATTCCACAGATCTCAGCACCACCATCAACAATCTCCAGGGAACAAAGGAGTAACCATGTCAGGGATGGATGAGAGCGCCAAGACGGTGCTCAAGGATGCACGCGCGGTGGCGAAGGAACGGGGCGCAGGCAACGCCGAGCCCCTGGATGTATTCGTCGCCGCGCTCCGCACCAGCCGCGAGGTGGAGGCGCTGGTGGGCTCGCCCCACCGACTGAGCTGGGAAGAGCTGGTCAAGGAGGCGACCGCCGATGCTCCCCGCCGCGGCCTGGGGCGGCTGCTGCCCCGGCCGATCGGCTTCGACGACCGTGCCAAGGCGGCCTCGGTGCGGGCGGTGGCACTGGCGGTCGACTCCGCCGTCTCCGCGCGTCATCTGGCGGCGGCCGCCCTGGAGCAGGACGACGCCCGCCTGAATGAGTACCTGGAGGCCCACGGCACCAGCTGGAATCGACTCGTCGCGATCCTGGTGTCCTGAGCGCCCCCGCGCGACAGCTCGGAGCCGGACCGGGTAGGAGTCCGGGTATGAGGCGGGGTCCCCGCGAGCTCTCACCCACGGGGACCCCGGTGCTGGATCGCGATGGCTCAGGCGCCGACGCGGAAGCGGACGAAGCCGGTCAGCTTGCCGCCGGTGGCCGCAATAACCTTACTGACCGTGGTCTTGGGGTCCTTGGCGTAGGCCTGGTCCACCAGGCAGTTCTCCTTGTAGAAGCCGTTCATGCGACCCTCGACGATCTTCGGGATGGCCTTGTCGGGCTTACCCTCGGCGCGCGTGGTCTCCTCAGCGATGGCACGCTCCTTCTCAACGACCTCGGCGGGGACGGAGTCGCGGTCCAGGTACAGCGGAGAGTAAGCGGCCACGTGCATGGCGACGTCGTGGGCGACCTCGCCGGCCGCGGCGTCGGTGCCGACCAGCACGCCCACCTGCGCGGGCAGGTCCGGGTTGGTGCGGTGCAGATACAGCTCGACGTGGTCGGCGGCCAGGCGGCCGACGCGGCGCACGACGATCTTCTCGCCGATGACGGCCTGCATGGAGTCGGTCAGCTCCTTGACGGTGGTGCCGTCGATGGCGACCTCGGCCAGGGCCTCGGCACTCTCGGCGCCGGAGTCGAGGGCAGCGGAAAGCACCTGGTCAGCGAAGTCGAGGAACTTCTCGTTCTTGGCCACGAAGTCGGTCTCGGCGTTGATCTCGACGAGCACACCCACCTGGGCGCCGTCGACGTCAACCACCTTGGCGGCGATCAGGCCGGCGGAGGCGGAACGGCCCTCGCGCTTGGCGATGCCCTTCAGGCCCTTGACGCGGATGATCTCGATGGCCTTTTCGGCGTCACCGTTCGCCTCGTCGAGCGCCTTCTTGACGTCTAGCATGCCGGCGCCGGTCTTCTCGCGCAGCGCCTTGATGTCAGCGGTGGTGTAGTTGGGCATGGATATCTCCTGGAATTGCTAAGAATGGAGTGAACTGACGGCTACTGGACTCAGGCCTGCTCAACGGGAGCAGGCTCGCTATCCGTGGGAGCCGCCGGGGCTTCACTCACAGTGGCCTGGGCGGTCGGCTCAGCGGCGACCTCGGCCTGCGCGGCCGCCTCGGCGACCGGCTCGTCACTCGCGGCGGTGTCCGTGTTCTCGGCGCCGGCCAGCAGCTGGGCCTCCCACTCGGGCAGCGGCTCGGCCTCGGCCGCAGGGACCTCCGCCTCCTCACCGGTGCGGGCGCGACCGGCGGAGCGCGCCACCAGGCCCTCGGCAGCGGCGTCGGCGATGATGCGGGTCAGCAGGGCGACGGAGCGGATGGCGTCGTCGTTGCCGGGAACGGCGTAGGTGACCTCGTCGGGGTCGCAGTTGGTGTCCAGGACGGCGACCACGGGGATGCCGAGCTTCTGCGCCTCGGAAATGGCCAGGTGCTCTTTCTTGGTGTCCACCACCCACACCGCCGCCGGCGGCTTGGCCATGTCGCGAATACCGCCGAGGGTCTTGACAAGCTTGTCCTTCTCGCGGCGCATCATGAGCAGCTCCTTCTTGGTGCGACCGGAGCCGGCGACGTCGTCGAAGTCGATCTGCTCGAGTTCCTTCATGCGATCCAGGCGACCGCGGACAGTGGCGAAGTTGGTGAGCATACCGCCCAGCCAGCGCTGATTGACGTAGGGCATGCCGACGCGCTGGGCCTGCTCGGCCACGGCGGCCTGCGCTTGAGTCTTGGTGCCGACGAACAAGATGTTGCCGCCGCGGGCGACGGTCTCCTTGACGAAGTCGTAGGCGGTGTTGATGCCGTCGATCGACTGCTGCAAGTCGATGACGTAGATGCCGTTGCGCTCGGTGAGGATGAAGCGCTTCATCTTGGGGTTCCAACGGCGGGTCTGGTGGCCGAAGTGCACACCGTTCTCAAGCAGCTGGCGCATGGTGACAATCGCCATGGGGGTCCTTTCAGGCGCGCCCGGCGGACGCGCGGTCTGGGGCGACCCACCGCGGTACGGATGGGGCGCCCGGTTATGGGTGGTTGTTCCCCTTTGACCGCAGTCCCCGGTTACGGGGCGCGGCTGCCCGTGGCCGGGCATGGGGCCTGGTGTCCGCGACGCCCGGCCACCCGCGGTGCTTGTGCGGTGCGGGACCTCGGCCATGGCGCCCAAAAGGACGTTCCCTCCTCGCCGACGGCGAAGTGGGCGCGGACACGCGAAGTCAGCCTCGCACCGGAACGGCGTAGATCGCCGAACCCGCACAGGGCTGCGGGCGCGAGGTTATCACAGCGCCGCCGCATCCCCACGTCCCCACGGCCCCGGTTGTAAACGAGCCTCGCCATCCCGAGACATCCAGCCGCGTGGCCGTAGGAGACCGCCGGTGTCCACAGGGCAGTTTGGAGACATGCAGTCGGACCGGTCGTCCACAGGCGAGCGTGCTCGCAGATGCGCCGCAGCGCGCACCGGAGCACCCTGCTGCCATGAGCAACATCACGTCCGTCCACGCCGCCGTCGGCACCGTCGCCTCCACCGGATGCCACCCCGACGCCCCTTCACGACTGTTTCCCGCAGGGATGCGGCAGCGGATTCGACGCCTGGCCTGTGTTTGTGCCGCATTGGCGACGTGCACCGCCCTCCTGCTAGCACCCGCTCCTGCGTCGGCAGGTGCCACGGCCCCACCTGCCGACCCCTCCCCGTGGCAGGCGGTCACAGTCCAGCGGGGTGATCATCCGAACACACTGCACGCACTGGTGGCGGTCCCGGCGCCGAATCGGCCTGCCTCCCTGCCGGGCATGCTGGCCACGGCGGTGCGCTACGGCTGGCCAACGGGAATCGCCACCACGGTGTTGGCGGACTTCGATCCGCCGGCGGTGGTGTGGGGCTCCGGACACCGGGGCGTGGATCTGGCGCTGGCCGCTGGTTCGCCGGTGCTGGCAGCCGCCGACGGCACAGTGGCATTCGCAGGCATGGTGGCAGGGCGGCCAGTGGTGTCCATCGACCACGCCGACGGCATCCGCACCACCTATGAGCCGGTCGAGCCGTCGGTCAGGGCGGGCGAAGTCGTCACACGCGGCCAGGTGATCGGCACGCTGCAAACCGGCCACCGCGCCGACGGAGCCGATGCCCTGCACTGGGGCGCCCGAACCGGCCCCAAAACCTACGTCAACCCGCTGCGGCTGCTCCAGCCGGCCGTCATCCGGCTCAAGCCGGTGAACTGAGCGCAGCCGGACCCACTGGAGCCCACCGGACCACTGGATGCTGGCTCCGCCGACCGCGGTCAGCGCCAACCGGTTATAAGACAGGATCGTCAGCAGCAGCCGTCAGGCCCGCGGGAACGCCTGGGCGTAGACGGCTCGCAAACGCTCGGCGGATACGTGCGTGTAGCGCTGGGTGGTGGCCAGCGAGGAGTGCCCGAGCAGCTCCTGCACGCTGCGCAGATCCGCTCCCCCGCTCAACACGTGGGTGGCCGCGGAGTGGCGCAGCCCATGGGGGCCCAGGTCTGGCACACCGGCACGGGCGGTAGCCCGATGGACGATATCGCGCACCGCCCGCGGTCCAATGCGGTGCCCGCGCGCACCCAGGAACAGGGCCGTCCCGGCGTCGGGCGCTGCAACGACCTCACGCGCATCCTGCCAGTCCTGCAGGGCCGCGGCGGCGGGTGCCCCATAGGGAACGGTGCGTTCCTTGTCGCCCTTGCCCAGGACCCGCATGGTACGGCGGGAGGCGTCCACGTCCCCCAGGTCCAGGGAGCACAGTTCCGATACGCGCATGCCGGTGGCGTAAAGCACCTCAAGAATCGCCCGGTCGCGCCGGGCCAGTGCTCGGGCCGCGTAGGCATCGGCGTCATCACCCGCCGTCGCCCCGGCCTCGGCAACAACATCAGCCGCCGCATCCAGCAGGGCGGCGGCCTGCTCGGGGGTGAGCACCGAGGGCAGGCGAGCATCGGCGCGGGGCGAGCGCAGGCGTGCAGCTACATCCGATTTCAGCAGCTTGTTGCGGTGGGCCCAATTGGAGAAGGTGCGACAGGCAGCGGCGCGACGGGCCAGGGTGGTGCGGGCAGCACCGGCGGCGGACATTGCGGCCAGCCAGGCACGCAGGTCTGGCAAATCCAGGGTGCCGAGGGCGGGCCCCACCGGTTCGTCGTCTCCTGCACCAACGCCTAGGAAACTCAGCAGGTCGCCCAGATCGCTGCGGTAGGCCCGCACTGTATGCGCGGAAAGACCCCGTTGCAGGTCCAAGTAGCGGGCGAAGGCGTCCAACAGCCCGGCCCGGGTGTCGCACCGGCGCGCATCGGCCGGCCTCGTATGTCGTCCCCCATTAGGCAAGACCGTTGCAGATGCCTCACCAGCCTTAGAGTCCGCAGAGTGCTCACACACGTAGTCAGTCTAGTGGCTCATCCAGTTTCGACCGTGGTGCGCTGCCCAAATTCGGCTCTTCCGGTCTGAGGTGTGCTTGTCGAGATCGGCTGAAATCACCATCGAGTCCGGCTCGTGGACAGGGGGTTGTTCCTCCCACATCGGCTCGGTAGCATGCTCGGTGTGTTCGGTAGTTGTCGGCGGGTACTTGATGCCTCAGTTCCGGGGGTTTTCGGTAGACCCATTCTGAAGTGTCAGGAGAGCTCATGTCGGCAGTCATCACCATTGAATCGCTGCACAAGCGCTTCGGGCAGGTGCACGCGGTGCGTGGCATCGACCTGAAGGTCGAGCGCGGCTGCGTCTACGGGCTGATCGGTCCCAATGGAGCGGGTAAGACCACGGTGATGCGCATACTTCTGGGCATTATGAGGCCCACCAGCGGCGCTGTGCGTGTGCTTGGCGAATCACCCGCCTCCGACTGCCCCCAGTTGCGGCGCCGCGTAGGTTTCCTCCCAGGTGAACTCAACCTCAGTGAACGTGCCAGCGGCGCAGCACTGCTCAAGCACCTGGCTGAGATCAGCGGGCAGGTGGCCCCCGGCAGGATCGAGTCCCTGGCCGAGCGCCTAGGGCTGGACCTGAGCCGTCCCGTCCGCACCCTGTCAAAGGGGAACAAACAGAAGCTCGGGCTGATCCAGGCATTCATGCACGCTCCCGAGTTGTTGATCCTTGATGAGCCCACCAGCGGACTGGATCCCCTTATCCAGCGGGAGTTCCTGACCCTGGTGCGTCAGGCGCGCGACGCCGGGCAAACCGTGCTGCTCAGTTCCCATATTCTCAGCGAGATCCAGCACGCAGCCGATATGGCCGCCGTATTGTCCCACGGCAGCATTGTGGCCGAAGGCGCGGTCTCCTCTTTGCGCCCAGCGGCGGTATCACGACTGCGGGCGCTGCTCAGCGGAACGACCGAATCGGAGCTTCGCGCTGGCCTGGTAGAGCCGGAACTACTGAGTGATCTGCGGGTCGAACCGACTTCCGGGGACCAACTGCGCATTTCGGGTTCCTTCCGCGGCAGCGCGGATAAAGTGGTGAAAGCCCTGTCACGCCTGACGGTGGAGGAACTGGCCATTGCGGAGCCCGATCTGGAGGAGTCCATCCTCAACCTGTACGCCCAGGAAAAGCAGCAGGAGTCCGCATGAGCGCTTCCAGCACCCCTACCACTCCCGACGGCGCCGCAGCACGGGCGCCCGTACCGATCCTGCGTCGCCACCTGGCCGATGGTGCCCGCTCACTACTGGGCTGGGCGGTGGCTATCTGCGCAGTGCTGGCCCTGTATCTGCCTATCTACCCGTCGTTGCAGACGCCGGAGATCGCCGGCATCATCGATACCCTGCCCGAGGATCTGGTCACCGTCATGGGATACGACCAGATCGCCACCGGCGCGGGTTACACGCAGGCAACCTTCTTCGGGCTGCTGGGCTTCGTGCTCGGAGCGATCGCAGCCATCGCCTGGGGCGCACGTTTCATTGCCGGGATGGAGGAGTCCGGGCGGCTTGAGCTCACTGTCGCCCACGCCGTGGGGCGTGTGCAGTACGCCGCCGAAAGCGCTGCGGCGCTGCTGTCACGAGTAATGATCCTATCCGTTGCAACCGTGGTGATGTTGGCGGCATTCACTCCGGTGTTCGACTTGGGGCTGACGCTGGGTAACATACTGGCCGCCACAACCGCCTGGGCCGGGCTTGTGTTGCTAGCGGGAACCGCGGCCCTGGCAACCGGTGCGCTTACGGGCCGGAGTACCAGCGCGCTCGCAGCCGGAGCCGCGGTAGCCGCGGCCGGCTATGCACTGAATGCAGTCGGCAACATGTCCACCAGCCTGAACTGGTTGCATTACCTATCCCCATATCACTGGGCCTTCGGAAACGCTCCCCTAAGCCAGGGCTGGGACTGGGGCGGTCTAACCCTGCTGTGGGTTCTCAGCGCAGCACTGGTCGCAGTCGCCTGTGTGGCTCTGTCCCGCCGCGATATCGGGCGCTGAGGCGAGACGGCGGGCAGATGAAATGGGGCTCTTCCGCTGGAGCACCCTCGGTGTCTGCGTATGGTGGTGCCGCTTCCGCACCAACGAGCCAAGGGCCCCTGGCGCCCCCTCTTCAGCACCACCGATGCGGAATCATGCGCATCTGGTGGGCGCCGTCGGGCGCGGGGACATCGTTTGCGCCGAATCCGGACATTCCCCCGACCCACCAGCCCCACCAACCGAACTCGATCGTTATATCGACCGAACTCGATGGTTATATCGACCGAACTCGACACTGTCAAACCGGAAGAGCCGCATATGGACGCAGCCCGCCGTCCTGATCCGGAATCCCTATCAGCGGCGCCTGCGGGCACGGCGCCAGGCAGTACCCCGGCGCTCCACCCGACCCTCAAGCTCCAGCAACCCCAGGGCCGCGATGGTCTCGCCTTCGCTCAGACCCGCAGCGCGCACAATCGACTCCACTCCGGCATCGCCACGTGCGGGCAGAGCATCCAGTACGGCGGCCGTCGGCCCCTCCAATCCGTCCAGTAGCCCGGTTCCAGCATTGGCGGGGTCTGCGGCCTTGGCCGACTCGGCGTCAGTAGCGCCCAGAGGCGTGATTAGTTCCAGCGCCTCGTCGGCGTCCGTGACGCACACGGCACCCTGTCGCAGCAGCCGGTGACAACCCACCGACGCCATGGAGGTCACCGGCCCGGGCACGGCCCCCACCGGTCTGCCCACCTCCAGGGCATGGTGGGCAGTAGACAGGGCGCCGGAGCGCCAAGCCGCCTCCACGACGACGGTGGCATCACTCATGGCGGCAATCAGCCGGTTGCGGGTCAGGAAGCGGTGGCGACCGGGCTGGCAGCCCGGCGGCACCTCCGCGACTAGGGCGCCGGCGGCGATCACCTCCTCCAGCACGTCGGCATTGCCCGCCGGGTAGAGCCGATCCACTCCCCCGGCGGACACGGACACGGTAGCGCCGGTGCGCAAGGCGCCACGGTGCGCGGCGGCGTCAATCCCGAAGGCGCCCCCGGAAATGACCACTACGCCCTTGGCCGCCAAGCTACTGGCCATGTCGAAGGTGACGTGCTCGCCGTAGTCGGTGGAGGCGCGGGCCCCAACCAGGGCCAGTGCACGGCCGGTACCCGGCCCGGCGGGCACCAGATCCTCACGCATACGCGGTGCATCTAAAGCGGTCTCTCCGCTCGGCTCGGCGTTACTGCGAGACACGAGCAGGGCGGGATCGCCACGCACCCACAGGCAGTGTGGCGCACGCTCCAAGTCGTTCAGACCCGGCGGCCACCACGCCTCACCGGGCAGCACCAGGTTGCCGCCCAGGCGCTCCAACACATCCAGCTCGCGGCGAATGTCCAGGCCTTGTAGACGCGGCGCCCAGCGCCCGGCAGCGGCGGCCCAATCAGCTCCGGCACGGGCAGCGTCACCACGTGGCGGTAGGGGTGGCCGCGGGGCGGGACGGGGCCGGCCCTCGGCGTCAAGGGCCTCCTGCGTGAGCCACTCCAAGGCGGCGGTGGCCCCAAGGCCTCCGACCAGGGCGCAGGCGTGGGCGTCGGCGGGTTCGGCCAGTCGGGACCAGGTGGCCCGGGCCAGTGCCTCGTCGTCATCCCATGCCAGCGGGGTGACCGATCCCAGGTCCGCTGTGGGTCTCGGATAGGGTTCAAACCGCGCGTTCATGGGCGGGCTCCTCTCGTGCGCAGCGCCAGGGCGGCGCCGATGTCGGTTACGGTGGGTACCGGGCGGGCACCGAGGTCGGCCAAGGTCCAGGCCAGCCGCAGCACCCGGTCTACGCCCCGTAGGGTCAGGTCGCCGCGGTCCAGCGCGGTCATAAGCGGGGCCAGCAGTGCGGGATCGGTACCGGAGGCGGGTGAGCGCAGCCAACCTCCGGGTACCTGCCCCATAAGCCGCCAGGGCGTGTCGGCCAGCCGGTGGGCGGACCGCTCCCTCGCCTCGGCGACGCGGGCGGCGACAACGGCACTGGGCTCGCCGGCGGCTCCAGCAGCCAGGTCGTCGGCGGTTACGGCGGCGACCTCCACCTGGATGTCCACCCGATCCAGCAGGGGTCCGGATAGGCGGGAGAAGTAGCGGCGTCGTTGCAGCGAGGTGCAAGTGCACTCCAGGCCACGGCCGGTGGCCCGCCCACAGGGGCAGGGATTGGCGGCCAGCACCAGTTGAAATGCCGCCGGATAGGTGGCGCGCCCGGCGGCCCGGTCAATGGTGACATACCCGGACTCCAGGGGCTGGCGCAGGCAGTCGAGTACACCAGCGGGAAACTCCGGGGCCTCGTCGAGGAACAGCACACCGCGGTGCGCCAGGGAGACGTCACCGGGGCGGGGCGAGCCGGAACCGCCACCAATGACCGCTGCTCGCGTGGCAGTGTGGTGGGGAGCGCGCAGTGGCGGGCGGGTCAGCAGGCCGGTGTCGGCGTTGAAGGTGCCGGCCAGGGAGTGAATGGAGGTGACGGTGACGGCATCCTCGGGATTCAGAGGCGGCAGGATAGAGGGCAAGCGCTCGGCGAGCATGGTCTTGCCCGCACCCGGCGGGCCGACCAGCAACAGGTGATGCCCACCCGCTGCCGCAACCTCCAGGGCATGGCGGGCCTGCGCCTGCCCAACGACATCGGCTAGATCGGGTTCACTTGCCGACACGGGCCGCTCCACCCGATGCGCCACCTGGGCCGCGGCCTGCCTGCGCGCCTGACGCATCAGCTCGCGGGCGCGACCGGGAAGCCTCCCGCCGTAACGCTCCAGCAGCTGACCGACGTGGCTGACGGCGGTGACGTCTACACCCGGCACCAGGGCGGCCTCTCGACCGGCGCCGGCGGCGACTACCACCTCGGTCACGCCGGCGTCGGCGGCGGCTCGAACGGCCGGCAGGATGCCGCGGACCGGGTGGATGGAGCCGTCTAGGCCAAGCTCCCCGATGTACGCGGTACGGGCCAGGTGGGCGACGGCACGCTCCGGCAGCTGACCGCGGGCGCCCAGAACTGCGAGCGCCAGTGCCAGGTCGAAGCCGGTGCCGGTTTTGGGCAGGTCGGCCGGGGAGAGGTTGACCGTCAGGCGGTGCTCACCCCAGGTAACCCCGCAGGTGGACAGGGCGGCCCTGACTCGTTCACGTGATTCGCGCACGGCTGCATCCGGCAGACCTACGAGAGTGAATCCCGGCAGCCCGTGTGCGGAATGGGCCTCCACCTCCACCAGGTGCCCGGCGAGCCCCGTCAGGGTGACGGCGAGAGTGCGTGCCAGTCCCATCAGTCCCCCACCCCCCGGTGGTGGCGCAGCAGAGCCGGCAGGCCTTCCCGCAGCTGAATGGAGACCACATCCAGGCGCAGGCCCGTACGAGGCACGGGGTGGGCGGCCGCCCAGGCGGCGGCAAGAGAGCGCAGGTGGCGCAGCTTCAGTGGGCCGACGGCTGCGGCGGGCGGACCGGCGACACCCGAGGTACGCGTTTTGACCTCCACGATCACCAGTGTTTCGGGGCCGGCGGGGCTCGGCTGCAGGGCTACGATGTCGACTTCTCCACGCAGACCAGGACCCGGCCGCCAATTGCGGTCGAGGATGCGCCAGCCCAAGTCGTTGAGATAGTCGGCGGCGATGGCCTCACCACGCTGCCCGATCAGGCGCCGGGAGTCGGTGCGGGACGGCGGACCGGCGGCCTGTGGCTTGGAGTCGACGGCGAGGGGACGGTTGGCGGCTGCGGCGCTTGCGGCCGTACGCCGTGGGACGGGTGACGCGGATTGCATGTGCTTGACCTCCGCCACCAGCGTGCCTGCGGGACCGGACAGGAGGCCAGCGGGCGGTTCGATCTTTGTGGATTGACCCTGCACGAACCGCACCTGTGGAATCCGGTGAGTTCCTCCCGGACCGCCCCGGCGTCGAGTCAGGAAGGAATATCCATCTCCGGCTTGGTCAGCTCCTCCACATTGACGTCCTTGAAGGTGACCACGCGTACCGACTTCACGAAGCGGCTCGCCCGGTAGATGTCCCAAACCCAGGCGTCCTCAAGAGTCAGTTCGAAGAACACCTCACCGCCATTGGTGCGCACCTGCACATCCACGGCGTTGGCCAGGTAGAAGCGGCGCTCCGTCTCGACGACATATGAGAACAGGGAGATGACGTCGCGGTACTCGCGATACAGATCGAGCTCCAACTCGTTCTCATACGACTCCAGGTCTTCGGCACTCATTCGCTCATCATGCCCAACGGGCCTCTCCTCCGGCAGCAGGTCCCGCGGGCGCGTCGGCCACAGCTGCGGCTCGAGCCGGCACCTGCAATGGCACGTCGGAAGCATCTGCGCCCACAGGCGCAGCGTCGGAACCTGCGACCTCGGTTGGGAAGCGTTCCAGCCCGGGCAGGTGCCAAGAGCGACGATGGATGTCGCTGGCGCCAAGCCGGGCTAGGCCCTCAATATGGGCGGGCGAAGCGTAGCCCTTATTGCGCGCCCAACCGTAGCCCGGGTCGGGCAGCCCGGCCATGAGCGCGTCTCGCTCAACCTTGGCCAGCACAGAGGCTGCCGCCACCACGGCGCAGTGGGCGTCCGCCTTCACGCGCGTATGCACAACAGGCACGGGAACCGACGCCGCGGCGCCGTCCCCTACAAGCGCCTCAGCCAGGCCGGGCGCAGCGGTGGGATGCAGCCAGTTGACACTGCCGTCCAGGATGATGGCGCCGGGCAGGTGACCGCGAGTGGACACCCGAGCCAGGGCCCGGCGTCCGGCCAGCCACAGGGCACCGACAATGCCCAGTGCGTCAATCTCCGTCGGGGTGGCGTGGCCGACGGCGTAGTCGGCGGCCCATTCACGACAGGGGGTCACAAGCGCTTCCCGGCGGCGGGGCGTGAGCCTTTTGGAGTCTGCCAGGTCAGCCGGGAAGGTCGCCGCCGTGGCGCGCGAGACGACTACCAGGCCAACGCTGACGGGACCGGCCAGGGCTCCCCTGCCAACCTCGTCCATGCCGCCCACCAGTTGGTGTTGTGCGAGCAGTGCCTCCTCCAGCTCGCGATCAGGCCGGATGCGTGTGGGAGTCACGGGACCGTCCCAGAGCTGGCGGTCGCGGCGGCATCGGGAACGGTGTCGAAGACGCCGTGGGCGTCGAGTCCCCCAATGCGCGACAGCGGCAGCACCACGGCCTTGGCCACCCCGACCACGTCCTCCAAGGGGACGAATCCGCCGTTGGCGTCGTCCTGGTGGAAGCGGGAGTCGGCGGAATTGGCGCGGTTGTCGCCCATCACCCACACATGTCCCGCGGGCACCGTCACGTCAAAGGCGACATCGGATGCCGAGCGCCCGGGCTTCAGGTAGGACTCATCGACCTCGACGCCGTTGATGGTCAGCGAGCCATTGCCGTCGGCCACTATATGGTCTCCACCCACGCCAATGACACGCTTGATCAGGTGGTGTCCGGAGTCCTCGGGCAGTAGACGTAAGGCAGTCAGCGCATCCTGGATCAAGCCCTTGAGTCCGGTGGGCTCGGCGACGTTAAGCCAGTTGTCCGGATCGGTGAATACGATGATATCGCCGCGTTCGACGTCGTCGGCGTCATACATGGTCACGGCCACCCGGTCGCCCTCCAGCAGGGTGTCCTCCATGGATCCGGAGGGGATGCCGAAGGTCTGGACGACGTAGGTCTTCACCAGGGCCACTACCAGCAGTACTACCAGCACTATCGCCAGGGTGGAACCGCGGCGCTGCCGGGCGACGGGCTCGGCGTCATCGTCGGGGGCGGAGCGGCGGACCGGTTGGAAGGAGGGCGGCAACTCATCCTCAACGGATGCCGCGGCATCGGGGCTGGTGGAGACGGCTTCAGGCATGCCTTCGGCGTCTTCCTGCGGTGCGCTCACCGTCTCCCTCTCGCATAGTGGCTGGATGGCTTCAGGGTCGAAGCTGGAGTGTGTGGGTGCCCGGGACCCGCGGGCCCCGGGCACCTGCGGGCTCGGAGGCCTCCGGACCCTCAGTTAGTGCGGAACTCCTTGATCTTAGCCGCCTTACCGTGCAGGTTGCGCAGGTAGTACAGCTTGGCGCGGCGCACATCACCGCGAGTGACGACCTCGATCTTGTCAATCGTGGGGGTGTGCAGCGGGAAGGTGCGCTCGACTCCGACCCCGAAGGAGATCTTGCGGATGGTGAAGGTCTCGGACACGCCGCTGCCCCTGCGGGCGATGACGACGCCCTGGAATACCTGGATACGGCTGCGGGAACCCTCCACGACCTTGACGTGCACCCGCAGGGTGTCACCGGCCCGGAAACTGGGGATGTCCTCACGCAGTGAGGCGGCGTCGATCTCGTCGATCAGGTTGGTCATTGACTTCTCTCCTCGCCCGTGCCACTGGTCAGCGGGCGATAAACGGGCGGCGCCGCCGGACCGGGTTGCCGGGCAGGCGGTATTTGCCGCATTCCTGCGCCTGCGGGTCCTGCTCCTGACCGCCTCCCCAGTGGCAGGGGCGGTCCGAGGCCCGCGGCCGGTCTAGTCTGCCACAGGCGCTGCACCATTGAGACGGCCCGGGCGTGCTACGTGCTGGATTTCACGCGACCCGAGCGCCAACAGTACCAACCAGCCACAACATCCCCGATCCGCAGGAGCCGAGTCGGAACGTCAGCCGGACCGACCCGGCCGCGGCAGCTTCACCTGCGGGTGCAGGACCATGACGACGTCACGACAACGGCTGCCGCCGACCTCATAAGTGCGGGTGCCGACCTTGCGGAAGCCGGCGTGCCGGTATGCCTTCTGCGCGCGCCGGTTGGCCGCATTGGTACCCAGCCACAGGGCGGTGACGCCCATATTGTCGACGACGCTTACGGCCTCGGCGAGGAGTGTGGCGGCTATGCCGGCCGAACGCAGACGGGCGTCGACATAGACCTTGGATAGTTCCGCCGCCAGTGCCTGCGCGCCGTCGGGGCCGGGCGGAACCGAGACCGCGGGGGGCCGCGGATCAAGTCCGGCCGGGAGGGCGCCATCGGCGTCGAGGATCTCGGCCACGACGGCGCTGTAACCGACCAGGGCGCCGGCTGGCAGTGCTTCGGCATCGGTCTCGCCCGGGGGAGCCGGCAGGCCCTGAGGGAGCTCGGCGACGGTGAGCACCACACGCGGGTCCTCCAGCCAGAGGGCCAGTCGCTGCGGGGAGAGGTTGACGGCGATGTGCGCCGCGATCTGTTCCGGCGTGAGGGAACTCGGGCACGCGTCGGGGAAGGTACGCGCAGCCAGGTCGGCGAGGGCGACCAGATCGCCGTCCACGGCCGGACGCACCACGAGCGGCACCGGGTGGGCGGCGCCAGCCGGTGCGACCCAGCCGTTGCGGGCCAGGGCGGCGCGGTCGCCGGCGTCGAGTTCGGCTGGACGGAGCCGGGCGATCAGGTCGGGCCGCCGTTCGGCGGTACGGGCGATGGCCTGATCGCGGCGGTGCCGGGCGACGCGGGCGTGGTCGCCGGACAGTAGCACCGGTTCGGTGGCCGCCAGGTCGTACCCGCGCCAGGCCACGGGACGGGTGTATACGGGGTACTCCAGCAGACCGGTGCCGGCATGCGACTCCTCGACTATGGATTCGGGGTTGCCCAGCACGCCAGGCCGCAGGCGGGCGACGGCCTCGATCATGACCAGGGCGGCAGCCTCCCCTCCGTTGAGCACGTAGTCGCCGATGGACAGCTCGCGCACCTCCACTCCGCACGCGGCGTAATACGCGCCAACGCGGGCGTCGATGCCCTCATAACGGCCGCAGGCGAAAATGAGCTGGTCGGCACCGGCCAGGTCCTCCGCGGTGCGCTGAGTGAAGACCTCGCCGGAGGGGGCGGGGATCACCAACACGCGGCGGGGCCCCTCCTGCCGAGCCTGGTCCCCCTCGGCGACTGGGGTGCCCGGTGCCTTTGCAACCGCCCCGCCGGGCAGGGCTGCGCAGACGATGTCGTCCAGAGCAGCGCCCCACACGTCGGGCTTCATCACCATACCCGCTCCCCCGCCGATGGGGGTGTCGTCCACAGTGCGGTGGCGGTCATGGGTCCAGTCGCGCAGGTCGTGCACGTGCAGGTCCAGCAGGCCTTCGGCATCTGCGCGCCCAATCAGGGACAGGTCCAGAACCCGCAGGTAGTCGGGGAAGATAGTCACCACGTCTAGGCGCAGGGGCCCATTGGGCCGCCCGGCGGGCGCATGCGCCGACTGCTGCACATCCTCCTCCGCCCGCACTGACATCGAATCGGCGGTACGGCTCACCGGGCCTCCTCCGGCTCACCCACCCCGGGGAACAGTCCACCGGGAGGGTCGATTACGACGGTGCCGGCGTCGGGGTTGATCTCGGGCACGAGTTGCTCTACGAAGGGGACCCGGACCTCCTGCCCCTGGGGGGTGCGCACCAACAGCCGATCCTGGGCCACACCCGGTTCCAGGCCGCTGACCTCACCGAGCTCGCGCACCGAGCCACCGGGCAAGAGCTGGATCGCCCGCAGCCCGACCAGTTCATGGGCGTACCAGGCGTCGTCCTCCGGTTCCTCAGCCTCGGCCTCGACCAACAGTTCGACGCCGCGCAGCGACTCCGCGGCAGTGCGGTCGGTAGCCTCGACGAAGGCAGCGAACCAGCGGTGTCCATCGAAACGTAGCCGGGAAACGGTGAGGCTCCCGGCGGCGGCGGGACCGATGGCGGGTTCGACGGGAAGAACGCTGCCGGGAGCGAGTCTGCCCTCCGGGTCATCGGTGCGGACATCCAGGCGTACCTCGCCCTTGAGCGCGTGGGCGGGGCCGATGACGGCGACGGTTAGCAGCACGAGAACTAACCTACCCCGCGCTGCCAGCCCCGGTACGCACCCGTCCGCTGCGCACATTCGGGTTATTGGACTGCCCAGCTGCGGATGGACCCCCTGGCTGCCGTTGGACCACCTGGCTGCCGTTGGACCACCTGGCTGCCGTTGGACCACCTGAAACGCACTCTCAGACGGTCCAACCGCAAAACCGCGGTCCAACCGCAGGAACCCGGTCCAAGTACGCAGCCGGCAGCTGGCCGGGACCACTTGGGTGCCAGCTTGGGTGCCACTGCCGCCCTGGCCACACCTCCCCCAAAGGCATGGTCAAGACCATGGCGCCCACAAGAACAGCCCGCGACAAGCCGCAACACCCTGCACCCTGGTCTACAGCACCACGTTCGCACCGATAACCCCAAGAAGCTGGAAAATGCCGCCGCCCGACCCCTTGTCGGGATCGGGCGGCGGTATTGGCTCGTTCGGGACTGTGCTCCTCAGCGGCGATCAGTGTCTACGACATCAACGCGCACCGGGGAGTCGGCGAGGGCGCCAACCACCGTGCGCAGGGCGCGCGCGGTACGGCCGGAGCGACCGATCACACGGCCCAGATCTTCCGGGTTGACCCGCACCTCCAGCAGGTCGCCGCGGCGCAGCGTCCGGGAGGTCACAGTGACGTCGTCGGGATTGTCGACGATACCGCGCACCAGGTGTTCGAGCGCGTCGGCGAGCACGTCAGGCCTCCTCGGCAGCGGCCTCGGTCGGCTCCTCGGCCTGGGACTCGGCCTCGGCCTTCGCCTGGGCGACGGCGGCATCGGCCTTGCGCTTCTCGGCGTCGTCCGCGACGGCCTGAACCGCCGCCTGCTTCGCCGCCGCCTCAGCATCGGCGTCCTTGACCTTCAGGCGGGGCTTGACGCCCTTCAGTCCCTTGAAGGTGTGGTAGTCGCCGGTAATCTTCAGCAGGTTGAACACGGTGTTGGAGGGCTGCGCGCCCACGCCCAGCCAGTACTGGGCCCGCTCGGAGTCGATACGGATCAGTGAGGGCTCCTGCATCGGGTCGTAAACGCCGATCTCCTCGATGACACGGCCATCGCGCTTCTTACGGGAATCGACGACGACCACCCGGTAGAAGGGCGCGAACTTCCTGCCGAGGCGCTTGAGGCGAATCTTGACTGCCACTTGGTTGAAACTCCTGGTTCTCGATGGTTTGGCCCATGCCGGTTCCCTGTGGGGTTACAGCAACGGGGGCCGGTTGGGGCCCAGACGCGATCGCACCGGGAGAGGGACCGGGAACGGTCGAGTACAGCCAGGCATTCTGCCAGAGCGACGCCGCCGCATGCCAGCCCGGTGGCTTCCCGGGGCCCATCGATTCGGTGCGAGATCGCCCACAGGCCCCGCTGTGGTCCGGCACTCCGTCACTCCCCCAGGCCCGAGCGGCCCGATTTCGGCGCGGCGGCGATTCATTACCGCGTAACAACGGCTTAGGAGGCGGGTCAGATCTCCTCGTGGAGACTCTCCTGGCGCAGGACGGCCCGGTCGGCAGTCCAGATGTCCCCATCCAATTCGCCGGGAAGCAGCGCATTACCGGGGGTGATGAACACCGGCTCGGCCACGCCGTCACCCAGTTGGGCGTCATAGTCCCGTAGAGTGGCGAACACCCAGCGGGACAACCACAGTACGGCCACCAGATTCAGGATCGTCATCAGTGCCAGGGCCACATCGGCCATAGCCCAAGCCAGTTCCAGGGCGGCCAGCGCACCCATCCCGGTGGCGATGGTCATGGCCAGCCGCAGGACTATGCCGGCTAGGCGGCCGCCGCCGAGGTAGCTGACGTTGATCTCGGCGAAGGCCGAGTATCCCAGCACCGAGGAGTAGGCGAAGGTGACCACCACGAAGCTCATGAACCAGATGACCCAGTCGCCGGGGACGGCATCGGCCAGGGCGTGCTGGACCAGGGTGGTCTTCGCCCATTGCGGTTCGACGCCGGGGGTGTAGACGGCCGGGGAGGCGAGCAGGATGGTGAGCCCGGTGGCGGTGCAGATCACGATCGTGTCCACACACACGCCCAGCGCCTGAATTAGCCCCTGGGTCACGGGGTGGGCGACATCGGCCGTTGCGGCGCCGTTCGGCGAGGAGCCCTGGCCGGCCTCGTTTGAGAACAGACCGCGTTTGGTGCCATTGAGGAAGGTGGCGAAGATGCCGCCACCGGTGCCGGCCAGACCAGAACGTAGGTTGAAGGCGCCGGCGAAGATGTCGGCGAAGGCCCCGGGAACTCGGTCGATGGACACGACGATGACCACCAGAACCACCACCAGATAGGCCAGGGCCATCAGCGGCACGAGCCATTCGGTCACCTTGGCCACAACTCGCATGCCGGCCAGCAGAATCGGCGCCGTCAACACGATCAGCACAATGGCCGTTGCCGAGATACTCACACCGTGGGCCTCGGACAGAGTCACAGCGATGGTGTTGGACTGCACCATCGGGAAGATCAGGCCGTATGAGAACACGAGCATAACCGCGAAGACCACCCCCATGCCCCGGCCCAGGGCGCCGCGGCCGATGCCACGCTCCATGTAATAGGCGGGGCCGCCCCGGAAAATCCCATCGGCGTTGCGAACCTTGAACACCTGCGCGAGCGTCGACTCGGCGAAGCTGGTGGCCATACCGAGAATCGCCACCACCCACATCCACAGCAGAGCCCCAGGACCGCCGAGGGTGACGGCCAGGGCCACACCGGCGATGTTTCCGGTGCCAACGCGCCCGCCCAGGCCGATCACAAAAGCCTGAAAGCTGGACAGCGAGCCACGCTGGTGTCGGGAGTGGGCCACGAGGCGAAGGGCACGCATGAAGAACCGCAACTGGACGGCACGGGTGCGTACGGTCAGGTACAGGCCGGTGCCCAGAAGGATCCAGACCAGAATGTTGCCGGAGACGAAGCCCTCGAAGCTGGACAGGGCGTTGGTGAGTGCAGCGGACACTGTGTTTTCCGTCCGTCGGGGATGGCGGGGCGCTGTGAGGTTACCCCAGGTAGCGGACGCAGATGGCCGATGCACAAGGAGTGGGACACCAGACCGAGCCGGATGCCACGGTCCGGGCCAAGCGCCCGCCGCCGAGTCGTTCGCCGGCTTCGCAGCCGCATGAGTCCAGCGACTGTCAACCGGAGACCCGGTTCTCCAACCAGACTTGCCCCGAATCCGGACAGCCCTCTCCTCACTTGACCGTACCGTGATGTTTGGGGCGTGAGTCTGTTCTCTCGACGCGGTATTCGTCCTCCCGGCGCCCCCAGGTCTATCCGCCCGCCACGTCAGCTCATCGGCTCCAGCCCCGCTTCTCCCGCGCCCCACACCGCGAGCTCCGTCGTAGAACCACCCGGGCAAACCGGCTGCTCGACCCGTCGACCGGCGAACTGATCCAGGTTCCCTGGGCCGACGTAGTCCTACAGTGCCGGAGCACTTCTGCATGCACATTGAACGGAAACGAGGTTGACCTTCCCGAAGCCGCGCTTGTAAACAGGCATCTCCAAAGCGGCTACTACCAGAGGATGGCGGTACTCACCGCCGACGGACGCGCCCGCTCGGGAACGGGCGAAGAACCACCGTTCGCGTGATGCGGCGAGTATTCCGATCGGGCCCAGACAGCGAAAAACCGACGCGACGCTTGCCGGTTGCCCGACGATTGCCTGCGGGCTTACAGGCCCAGGTGGCGGCGCAGGTCCTCCGGCAGGGCGGCCATGGCGTCGGCGACCTCGTCGCCGCTCGCCTGCAACTGCTGTGAGGCGTCGTCCTGAGTGGGCATGATGCCGTAGCCGGCTGCCGCAGGAGCGGGAGCAGCAGCCTGGCCCAGACCGAAGGCGGAGCCCGCCGGCGCCGGGGCGGGCGTGTCAGCGGCGCCGGAGCTCTTCTGTGCGCGGGCGGCTGCAGCCTCGCGCGCCTGCCGGGCGGCCTTGGCCGGATTGCCGGAGCGGCCCTTCTTACCGCCCTTACGCTTCTTGCCCTTGGGGGCCTGCCGCGCCTTGGAGCGTTTGCCGGTGGCCGGCAGCGAGCCCATTCCCGCCATACCACCCGGACCGCCCATGGCCCCCGGGCCGCCGGATGCCATGGCCTCCATCATCTTCTTTGCCGCCTCGAAGCGGTCCACCAGTTCGTTGACCGCCTGCACGCTGGTGCCGGATCCCTTGGCGATGCGGGAGCGCCGTGAGCCGTTGAGAATGGACAGGTCCCGCCGCTCGGCCGGAGTCATGGAGCAGACGATCGCCTCAATGCGGTCGACCTCCCGCTCATCGAAGTTCTCCAGGGCCTCACGCATCTGCCCCATTCCGGGCATCATGCCCAACAGCTTCTTCATTGAGCCCATCTTGCGAATCTGCCGCAGCTGGGACAGGAAGTCCTCCAGGGTGAAGGTGCCGGAGGCGAGCTTGGCGGCGGCGTCCTCAGCCTCCTTCTCATCGAAGGCGCGTTCGGCCTGCTCGATCAGGGTCAGCAGGTCACCCATGTCCAGGATGCGGGAGGCCATGCGGTCAGCATGGAAGCGCTCGAAGTCGTCCAGTCCCTCACCGGTGGATGAGAACAGCACGGGGGCACCGGTGACCCCACGCACGGACAGGGCGGCACCGCCCCGGGCATCGCCGTCAAGCTTGGAAAGCACCACGCCGGTGAAGCCGACCCCGTCCCGGAAGGCGACGGAGGTGTTGACGGCGTCCTGACCGACCATGGCGTCCAACACGAACAGGATCTCGTCGGGGGTTACGGCATCACGGATACGGATCGCCTGATCCATCATCTCCGCGTCCACACCCAGACGGCCGGCGGTGTCGATGACGACGACGTCGTATCCGTTGGCCCGTCCCTGCTCGACGCCGCTGCGGGCCACCGCCACCGGATCGCCCACTCCGTTTCCGGGCTCGGGAGCCCACACGTCCACTCCGGCGCGCTCGGCCACCACGCTGAGCTGGGTGACCGCGTTGGGACGCTGCAGGTCAGAGGCGACCAGCAGAGTGCGCTTGTGCTCCTGCTTGAGCCAGCGGCCGAGCTTGCCCGCCAGCGTGGTCTTACCGGCACCCTGCAGACCGGCCAGCATGATGACGGTGGGGCCACGGTCCGCCCAGTTGAGTTCCCGGGACTCACCACCCAGGACCTCGATCAGCTCGTCATTGACGATCCGGACGACCTGCTGGGCCGGGTTCAGAGCCTGCGAGCGGGCGGCATCCTTAGCCTTGTCCCGCACGGCGGCGGTGAAGGAGCGCACCACCGGCAGGGCGACGTCGGCCTCAAGGAGGGCGCGGCGTATCTCGGAGACGGTGGCGTCCACGTCCGCTTCACTCAGGCGGCCCTTGCCGCGAAGCGAATTGAACGAGGCGGTGAGCCGGTCGGAGAGGTTGCCGAACACGCGGTGTCCTTCCTTAGCGCGAAGGCGCAGGGTTGGAGGGCTTGGCTGACTGTCCGCGCCGACGCCGAGAACGGCACCGCGCGGCGCACACTTCAGGATAGCGGTGCGAACCCGCGCCGTCCCGCCTTAGGGGACGTGCGCGCGCTCACTGCCCCACGGCGGGCATGGATGCGCGACGGCTTCGACGGCTCGCCACGGCCACGGCATGTCAACCGAGCAGGGCGTCGACGAAGCCCTCCGGATCGAAGGGCGACAGGTCGTCCGCGCCCTCGCCGAGGCCGACGAGCTTGACCGGAACGCCCAGCTCCTTCTGCACAGTGACGACGATGCCGCCCTTGGCGGTTCCGTCCAGCTTGGTCAGCACGATGCCGGTGATACCGACCGCCTCGGAGAAGACCTGCGCCTGGCGCATGCCGTTCTGCCCGGTGGTGGCGTCCAGCACCAGCAGCACCTCCCCCACTTCGGCGGCCTTCTCCATGACGCGTTTGATCTTGCCGAGCTCATCCATCAGGCCGGCCTTGTTCTGCAAACGCCCCGCCGTGTCAACCACAACGACGTCCGCATCCCCTTCAGCGGCCACACGCACGGCGTCGTAGGCGACGGAGGCGGGGTCGGCGCCCTCCCGTTCAGAGCGCACGACCTCAACACCGACGCGCTGACCCCAGGTGGTGAGCTGGTCGGCGGCAGCCGCACGGAAGGTGTCTGCGGCCCCCATGACGACGCTCTTGTCCTCGGCTACGAGCACACGCGCGAGTTTCCCGCAGGTGGTGGTCTTACCGGTGCCGTTGACACCGACCATGAGGACGGCCGCGGCAGGCCGTCCTGCGGAGGCATCCCAGCCCTCGGCGGGCTCGGGGCGGTTCAGGTTCAGCGAGCGGTCCAGGTCGGGGTCGACGAGCCGCAGCAGTTCCTGGCGCAGCACCCCGCGGATGGCCTGCGGATCAGAGGTGTCCAAAACCTTGGCTTGCGTACGCAGCTCATCCATCAGGGCAGTGGTGACCTCCAGGCCCAGGTCCGAGGTCAGCAGGGTGTCCTCGATCTCCTCCCAGTCGGCCTCAGAAAGATCGCCCCGTGACAGGACCGCCAGGACAGCCCGCCCGAAGCCGCCGGCGCCGGCCAGTCGCGAGCGCAGGCGCTGCATGCGTCCGGGAATCGACTCGGGGCGCTCAAGCGTGGCGGTTGCGGCCGGCTGCGGCGCCTCCTCCTCGGTCGGGGAAAGTCCGGGGGGCGTGTGCGACTGGGAGGTCTGCTCTTGTGGCGGGGTGAGCAGGACGTCGTCGGCACTGGTGGGCTTGTGGGGGCTTATCTCCGGTCCCACCTCGGTGCCGCGATTGCGCCCCGCGTAGAACCAGATGCCGCCAAGGACGGCAAGCACCACCACGACTATGAGGACGATCAGCAAGGGATCCATGGACCCATCATGCCCGATCGCCCACGGGGGCAGGCAAGCATGCGCCCTCCAGGGGCGCTTCAGCGCAGTGTCAGCGCCCGGTCAGTGCTGTGCAGCCGCCTGCCGGCCGTGACGCGCCGCCGCGGCGTCCTTGTGACGGCGCACTTCGGCGGTCTTGGCCTCAGCAGTGTCCATGGCCTTCTCCACCACATCCACCAGCCCGGAGAAGGACTCCGTGCCGACGTATACCGCCGAGTCGTCGCGGGTCATTAGCTCCTCAAGACGGGCCTCCTGCGGCACCACGGTGACGTGCTCCTCCTTCGCCCGGGCCACCCCCGCGAGCTCGCGCAGCCGTTCGCGCCAGGTGGCGACCGGGTAGCGCTCGGCGACGACCAGGCCGAGCACGATCAGAGCGGCGACGAGGACGACGGCGAGTGGAAGGAGCATGGAACCCATGGGCATATTCTGCCTTCCGTTACTGACGGTTCCGCCGAGGAGGGACCTCGTGTCGCCCATCCGACAGCGCCGCGTGCATCACAGTTCACCCGACATGGTCCCCCGCGTCACTGGGGGTCGGGTGAGAGCCGCTGGGAGACCGCCTGGGTGACGCCGTCGCGCATGGTGATGCCGTATAGGGCGTCGGCGATCTCCATGGTGCGCTTCTGGTGGGTAATGATGATCAGCTGGCTGGAGTCCCGCAGCTCGGTGAAGATGTCCAGCAGCCGCCCGAGGTTGGTGTCGTCCAGGGCCGCCTCGACCTCGTCCATGACGTAGAAGGGCGAGGGCCGCGCCTGGAAGATCGCCACCAGCAGCGCCACTGCCGCCAGCGAGCGCTCCCCGCCGGACAGCAGGGACAGGCGCTTAACCTTCTTCCCGGCGGGCCGGGCCTCAATGTCGATGCCGGTGGTGAGCATGTCGTCGGGGTCGGTGAGTACTAGGCGCCCCTCACCGCCGGGGAAGAGCCGATCGAAGACCGCGGCGAACTCGCGGGCCGTGTCCGCGTATGCCTGGGCGAACACCTCCTGCACCCGGCGGTCCACGTCCTCCACGATACGCAGCAGGTCCGCGCGAGACTGTTTGAGATCGGCGAGCTGCTCGGACAGGAAGCGGTGTCGCTCCTCCATGGCCGCGTGCTCCTCCAGTGCCAGCGGATTGATCTTTCCCAGGCGGGCAAGTTCCCGGTTCGCCCGGGCCAGACGCTTGTCCTGCTCGGCGCGCACATAGGGCCGGCCGGTTGGCTGGGCGCCGGAGTAATCCACGCTCTCGTCGTCGACTGCCGGGGCGCCGTCGCCCGCGGCCGCGGGCACGGCACCGTCCTTATCCTTCTGATCGACCACGAGCTGGGGCACAAGCATGTGGGGGCCGAACTCCTCCACGAGCGGATCGATCTCCAGACCGAGTTCGTTCATCGCCCGCTCGGCCAGATTCGCCAGGCGCATGTTCTGCTCGGCCCGGGCGACCTCATCGCGGTGAGCAGCATCGGACAGGCCGGTCAGCTCTGCCCCCAGGGCGTCCAGTTGTTTACGTACCTCGGCTCCTGCGGCAGCAGCTTCGGAACGCTCGGCCTCAATACGGGTGCGTTCGGATTGGGCCTGCTCTACCCAGGTGCGGGCAGACTCGGCGGCAATGCGGGCCTGGTCACGCACCTGCGCGGCTGTTGCCAGTCGAGCCTGACGGGCCTTCTCCGCGCGCGCGGCGGCGGCGCGCTGCTCACGTTCGCGCCTTGCCGCCTGGCGCAGAGAGTCGGAGCGACCACGACCGCTGCGTTCCCTCTCCTCGGCGGTGCGCAGGGCCAGGCGGGCCTCCGTCTCGGCGGTGCGGGCCGCCGCGGCCGCGGCCGCGGTGTCCTCACGCATCGCGCGGGCGTTGTCGATGGCGGCATCCATATCGGCTGCTTGTCCGGCTGCGGCGGTGCCATCAACTTCGGCAACGCCGACGGCGGGCGGCCGGCTCTCGATGTCGGCGAGAGCGGCCTGTGCGGTGGCGAGCTCGGTAGCACGCTGAGCGGCCTCCGCCTCCGCCCGCTCCAGGACGCGCCGGGCCCGGCCAGTCTCCTCCGTTGCGGCGTGGGCGGCAGAGTTCAGACGCGCTAGGTTCTCCGCCACGCGGGCGGCCTCGGCGTCGGCGGCGCGCAGCCGTTCAAGCGCAGTAGCCACGGCAGCACCGGCGGAGGCCTCCCGCGCGCGGGCAGTGTCGAGCCCGGCGGCGGCCTCCCGCTCCATCTGCGCGGCGGCGGTGGCCCGAGTGTCGGCCTCCTCGTGGGCCGCGGCGAGAGCGAGCACCGAGGACGATTCACCACCACCACCGGTGGCCCAGACCGGGCCCAGTACATCGCCGTCGCGAGTGGCAACCACTGCCTCTGGTACGGCGCTGCGCAGCTCCCGGGCGGTCTCCAGATCCGCACTCACCCAGGTGCCGGCCAGGAGCCGGTTCAGCGCACGGGTCAACTCCGGGGAGTCGGCGGTGATGAGCGCGGCGGCGGGCCGGGCGCCGCGCGGCGTCCGATCCGCGAGAGCCGTCGACTGATCCGCAGGTGTCGGGCCGTCGTCGTCCAGCTCACCGGCATCCTGAATGATCAAACGCAGCCCACCTGCCTCCCGGCTACGGGCGTGAGCGAGGGCGGCAGCAGCGGCGTCGGCATCGGCTATCACCGCCGCCCCGGCAAGTTCGCCGAGCAGACCGGCCAGCGCGTCCTCCCAGCCCGCAGCCACGGTCACGGATCCGGCGAGCGGGCCCACCACGCCGGGGATGCCAACCTCGGCGAGCTCAGCAGTAGCGTCCTGGGAGTGAAGCGACAAGGCGAGGGCATCGCGACGGGCGGTCCAGGTGGCCAGCTCGGCAGCGGCCTCACGGCGGGCGTCGGTAGCGGCAGCGACTTCATCGCGAGCGTCGTTGAGTGCAGCGGTGGCCGCCTCATGGGCGGCGGCGGCCCGTGCCTGCTCTCCGACGGCGGCCTCGGCCGGATCGGAGGTGTCCGTCGGTTCGGGCAGGTCGGCACCAAAAGAGGAGGATTTAGCCTGCCTCAGAGCTCGCTCGGCTGCCGAGGCGCGCTCCTCGGCGGCCTGCACGCCGGCGCGTGCCTGCTCGACGGCGGCGCGAGCGGCCTCATGGCGGGAGCGAGCGGAGGCCAGGCGTCCGCCGGCTCGGGCGAGCACCTCGCGATGCTCGGCGCGGCGGTGCTGCAGGGTCGCAAGCGCCTGCTCCGCGCTTGTCGCGGCGGCCTCCGCCTCCACACGCTGCCCGGTGGCATCGGTCAGGGCACGGCGGGCCGCCTCAACGGCGGCGGCCAGCTCGGCCTCCTGTGCAGCGGCCTGCTGCGCGCGGCGGTCCAATTCATCGGGGTCGGTGCCGGCCACGGGGCGGGGGGATTCCGCCAGGCCGCGCACGCGTTCGGCGGCGACATCGGCGAGGGCGCCCAGGGATTGGGCCGCGGCGGTGAGCTCCTCCCAAGTGGCGGTGGCGCGGGCCAGGCGCTGCCCGGAGGTGGACTCGACGCCGGTCAGCTCCGCCAGCTCGGCACGGGCCAGGCGCTCGGACTCTTCCAATTCGGCGCGACGATGCGCCAGACGAGCCTGATCCTCCTGGCCGGCTTCGAGCAGGGACTGCACCTGCACCACGTCGTCGGCCAGCAGCCGGGCGGTGGCGTCGCGCACCTCTGCCTGGATGACATGGGCGCGGCGGGCGACGGCGGCCTGCCGGGCCAGTGGCCCGAGCTGGCGGTGCAGCTCCGCGGTCAGATCGGTTAGCCGGGTCAGGTCAGCGGCCATGGAGTCGAGCTTGCGCAGCGCCCGTTCCTTACGACGCCGGTGCTTGAGGACTCCGGCGGCCTCCTCAATGAAGCCGCGACGTTCCTCCGGGGTGGCACTCAAGACGGCGTCGAGTTGGCCCTGACCGACCACCACGTGCATCTGCCGCCCCATGCCTGTGTCGGACAGCAGCTCCTGCACATCCAGCAGCCGGCAGGTGGTGCCGTTGATCTGGTATTCACTGCCGCCACCGCGAAACAGGGTGCGCGTTATGGTGACCTCGCTGTAGTCGATGGGCAGGGCGCCGTCGGTATTATCGATCGTCAGGGAGACCTCGGCGCGTCCCAGAGCGGGGCGAGAACCGGCACCAGCGAAGATGACGTCGGCCATGGAGCCGCCGCGCAGGTTCTTGACCCCCTGCTCCCCCATCACCCAGGTCAGGGCGTCCACCACATTGGACTTGCCCGAGCCGTTCGGACCGACCACAGCGGTGATCCCCGGCTCCAGGCGGAGGGTGGTCGACGAGGCGAAGGACTTGAACCCCTTCATCGTCAACGTCTTAAGGTGCACACGCCAACAATAGCCGGAAGCAGAACAATCCGGCCCACACCAGCCGCCCCGACCAACCCCGTCACCGCCCCAGTCCGGCCACCAGATGGTCATCACCACACACCGTCTCAACGTCGTCATAGACTCCTACCCGGCAGGAACTCCCTTCCAACGGGTCATCGCGGTACTTCACAAACCTCATCATCCAAAGGAGATAGAGCACCTGCCACCCATCGCAGAACCCCCAGGAACGGTGGATCAGGACCTCACCAAGCGGACCTGACACAACCGGTTCCGATTGGAGTATCCGTGCTCGAAATCACCAACCTGTCCAAACGTTTCGGAAAACTACAGGCTCTCGACAATCTGTCCCTCAGCCTGGGCGACGGCGAGATCGTGGGCTTCGTGGGCGCCAACGGCGCCGGCAAGTCCACCGCGATGCGCATCGTCATGGGGGTGCTGACCACCGACGCCGGCTCGGTGACCTGGGACGGCACGCCGGTCGACGCCGCCTTGCGCCGCCGTATCGGCTATATGCCGGAGGAGCGAGGCCTGTACCCCAAGATGAAGGTCGGTGAGCAGCTGACCTACCTGGCCCGCCTGCACGGGGTGACGGCCCCCGCGGCCCGCCGGGCCAGCGAGCAGTGGACCGAGCGACTGGAGATCTCCGCACGGCGCGAGGACGAGGTGCAGAAGCTCTCCCTGGGCAACCAGCAGCGCGTCCAACTGGCTGCGGCCCTGGTGTCCGATCCCGATCTGCTGATCCTTGACGAGCCCTTCTCCGGCCTGGATCCGGTGGCGGTGGACGTCATGAGCCAGGTGCTGCGGGAGCGGGCCGCCGCCGGCGTGCCCACATTGTTCTCCTCACACCAGCTCGACGTCGTGCAGCGCCTGTGCGACCGCGTGGTCATTATCCGCGAGGGGCAACTGGTGGCCGACGGCACTGTCGCCGAGTTGCAGGCCGGTGCTGAACCCCGCTGGCACGCCGTCGTCGAGGTCGCAGGCGCACCCGCGGCCGCCGTCGAAGCCGCCACCGCCATGCTCGCAGGCACCCCCGCAGTGGAGGCGAGTGCCGAGCCCATCGCCGAGGGCGCACGTGTCAGCATCGTCGCCGGCGGACCCGACGAGCAGCGCCTGCTGGAGGCCGCTCAGCGCCTGGGGCGACTGCGCGAACTCGGCCCCGTAACCCGCCCGCTGACTGACATCTTCCGCGACGTGCTAGCCGCACCCACGACCGGACAGGAGGCCTGAACCGTGTCCACCACCCCCCAAGCCATTTCCCGCTCCCAGGAGATCCGCCTCGTTGCCGGCCGCGAGTTACGCATACAGTTGTTCAAGCGCTCGGCGGTGATCTCCACACTCGTCATGCTGATCCTGGCTGTCGGCGGGATTCTCGCGGTCGCCCACCTCACGGGCGGCGAGGACGAGCCCTACCGGCTGGGCGTGTCCGCCCCCGACACCGGCGCTGCCACCGCGCTCGAGCCCGCCCTGGAGCAGATCACCGGCACCAATGGCCTGCCCATCAAGGTTACTACCGACATCTCCGACGCCGAGGCCGCCCTGGGAATCAGCGGCGACAGCGACGAAGACACGACACTCGACATGGTCCTCGACCTGACCGGCCCCTCCCCGGCCCTGAAAGTCACCGAGCAGGGCAATGTTGATCAGGCGGTCGTGGCCGCGGTTACCAATGTTCTGCAACAGGCCGCCCTGTCGGGCGAGATCACTGCCCTGGGCGGCGAGCCCGCCCAGGTGGCCGAGTCCCTGGCGGGGGCCGTGCCCCAGGTAGAGGCACTTGACCCGCCCGACCAGGACTCCGCCGATTTCGGAGCCCGCTACACCGTGCTCCTGATCATCGACATCCTGCTGTTCATCATCGTAATGGGCGGTGGCCAGATAATCGCCATGGGGGTGGTGGAGGAGAAATCCAGCCGCATCGTGGAGATCCTACTGGCCTGCGTGCGCCCCACATCCCTGCTGGCTGGCAAGGTAATCGGCACCGGCACCGCCGTGCTGGTCTCCTACGGGCTAATAGGAGTCGTCGCCGGCGTGACGGCCAAGCTCAGCGGTGTGCTGCCCGATGGCGCCGTCGACGTTGACACCGCCTTGGTCGCCATGATCGTGTGGATGATCGTCGGCTACGCGATTTTCGCAGTCGGCTATGCAGCGGCCGGCGCTCTGGTCAGCCGCCAGGAGGATGTGGCCACCGCGGTCATGCCGCTGACCATGACGTTAATGATCCCATACATATTGTCATTCGTAATGGCCTTGCAGGATCCATCCGCGCTGGTGTACCGGGTGCTGGCCTACGTGCCGCCCTTCGCGCCCTTCCTGATGCCCGCTCGGCTGGTGCTGGGCGTATCCTCCTGGGGCGAGCAGCTGGCCGCGTTAGCCTTGGCGCTGGTATTCATCCCGGTATTCGTGTGGCTGGCGGCAACGGTGTACACCCGGGCCATCACCCGCACCGGCGCGCGGGTCCCCCTCAAGGAGGTCCTGTTCCGTCGCTCCGCCTGACCACGAACGTGCGTCGCGCTCGTCTCACCTTCACCCTCCTCCACCGAGGTCGGTCGATAAAACCAACGAGGTCGGTCGATATAACCAACGAGGTCGGTCGAAGTTGCGTTCCTGAATTGGGAGTTATCGGCGCGAACGTGGTGCTTAAGATCGGGGTTTTGGTTGCTGTGGTGCGGGAAAGTCGGAGTGATTATGGTCTGGGAGGTTAATCCGGGGCGGTGCTTGACATTCGCGGGTAGATGTGCGTGCCGTGAGAACACGGTCCCCACGAGCAAGACTCTGCCCGATCTGCCAGACCCCGATGAAGAAGTCCGGCCGCACCGCCGCAGGCACCAGGCGGTGGAAGTGCACCGCCTGCCGGTCCCTGGCCACCGCGCCGCGCCCACCCTCGCCGGGTAGGGCCGAACAGGCGGTGCTGGGCGAATTCATCGACTGGGCGACCGGCAGCCGCTCCCAGGCCGACATCTCCGGTGGTAGCGGCAGGGCGTTTCGCCGCCGGACGGCCTGGTGCTGGGACATCCCAGTACCCAAGCCGCCGGTCACCGGCGAGGTGTACTCCCAGATCTTCATCGACGGGATGTGGCTGGCCCACAAATGGGTGCTCCTGGTGGCCCGCAGTCCCACGCACGTGATCGCCTGGCAGTGGGCCGCGTCCGAGAGCGCGGCGGCCTACCAGGCGCTGCTAGCCGACCTGGCCCCGCCCGACCTGGCAACCACCGACGGGGCCGGCGGCGCCTTGAAGGCCATCGCCGCCACCTGGCCGGGCACTCCCATCCAGCGGTGTCTGATCCACGTGCACCGCGACACCGTCCGTGACCTGACCCACCATCCCAAGACCACCCCCGGCAAGGCCCTACTACGCCACTCCCGCAAACTGCTGAGCATCTCCACCACCGAGCAGGCCACCAGGTGGCTGGTGACCCTGAACGACTACGGCATCCAGTACAAGGACTGGCTGAATCAGCGCACCACCGCCCAGCAGGACCCCCAAACCGCCGCCCGCACCGGCCGCAAGTGGTGGTACACCCACCCCCGGGCGCGCCGCGCCTGGCGGCGCCTGGAACGCCTGGCCAAGCAGGGCCAGCTGTTCGCCTACCTGACCGACCCGGACGGCAAGCCCCGCCCCACCCCCGCCGAGCGCACCACCAACCCCATAGAGTCCATCAACTCCCAGGTCCGCGACCGGCTGCGCCACCACCGCGGCGCCACCACTGATCACCAGGCTGCCATCGCCGAATGGACACTGCACACCTACACCCAGGCACCGGCCACGCCCGCGGTGATCCTGGCCGACTGGCACACCCAAGGCCGCCCCCAGCGCGCCCGCACACCCAAACCCAAAACAAACAAGCCCACCACCAGCCACCCCGCCGGATGGGGCACCACACCCACCCCCGAAGAAGGCCTCTGGGCCCGCAAAGGCTGGGCCGGACGAACCAGCTAGAACACCACGACACGCCGGTCTAAAGCACCACGTTTACGCCTATAACCCTGAATTGGGTGAAGTGTTGGGGCCCGCACCACTACGGTGCGGGCCCCATCTGCTTTACGCCGCCTCCACAGCCCGGTTCAGTTAGCCAGGTCAGGGAACCAGATGGCGATCTCGCGCTCGGCGGTGGCCGGCGAGTCCGACCCGTGCACCAGGTTCTGAATAGCACTGGTACCCCAGTCACGGCCGAAGTCGCCGCGGATAGTGCCAGGTGCCGCCAGTGTCGGATCGGTCGCCCCCATCACGGACCGCACCCCCTCTACCACGCGCTGCCCCTCAACGACGACGGCGACGACGGGGCCGCGAGTCATGTACTCCACCACCCCGGGGTAGAAGGGCTTATCGACATGCTCGGCGTAGTGGGCCGCGAGGACCTCCGCGGTGGGCACCACCAGTTTCAGGGCGATGAGGTCGTATCCCTTGGCCTCGATACGTCGCAGAATCTCACCGGTCAGGTGCCGCTCCACGGCGTCGGGCTTGAGCAGGACCAGGATACGTTCGGGGGCGTCTGACATGACGTTCCTTCCGTTGGGGAGGGATGATGACCGCCGGCGTTAGCAGCGGCCGCTCGACCGAGTGTAGATGACAGCCCAACCAGCGCCGCTGCCATATCTACCGACCTCGGCGCGCAGCTTCGATCTACCTCGGGGTCAGGGCTTGCCGAAAAGGGCCCGCGCCTGGGCGGCGAGCACCACGGAGCCGACGATTAGCACACCGGAGGCGGTCAGCGGAGCATCGAAGCCCTCGGACATAGTCACCGCCTGTTCCGCCCCGGCCAGCAGGGTGGACGCCACCGCGACCCGATCGGCGCCGAACACCTCACGCGCCACAGCGGCCAGATCCTCGGCGTCCATCGCCCGCGGAGAGTCGACGGACACACAGACAACGGCATCGCATGCGGGTTCCAGCACAGAGAGAATCCCCTCGGCGTCCTTGTCCTTCATGAGGCCCACGACGGCGACCAGATGCTGGAAACCGAAAATCTCCTCAATTGCGGGAACCAGCGCGGCCATGCCGTGGGGGTTGTGGGCGGCGTCCACAATCACGGTTGGGCTCGAGCGCAACACCTCGAGGCGGCCGGGGGCGGTGACGGAGGTGAATCCGTCCTCGACGATTTTCGCTGGCAAGGATCTGCCGCCGAATACGGCCTCCGCGGCGGCGAGGGCGATCAGTGCGTTGTGGGCCTGGAAGGCGCCATGGACGGGAATGAAAACATCCTCGTAAACGGCCGCAGCAGTAGCGAAAGTGACCATCTGACCACCCACGGCGGGCACGCGGTCCAACACGCGCAGCACACCCGCGTTAGGAGCCAGCGGGTCCTCATCGGGATCTAGCTCCCGCCGCCACAAGGCATCATGCTCCACGGCGGCCGCGGCGATGACCTCCTGCACCGGCTCCGGCTGCGCGGCGGTAATCAACGTGGCGCCGTCCTTAATGATGCCAGCTTTGTTTGCGGCAACATCCTGAAGGGTGTTGCCAAGCCAGGCGGCGTGGTCAAGCCCGATCGGGGTGATAACCTCGACGTCACCGGGTACCACGTTCGTAGAGTCCCAGGTACCGCCCATGCCGACCTCGATCACCGCCACGTCCACGGGATGGTCGGCGAAAGCCGCCAGGGCCATGACGGTGAGCACCTCGAAGAAGCTCAGCCGCGGCCCGCCCTCGGCCTGGGAGCGGGCGTCGACCATCTCGATGTAGGGAGCGACATCCTCCCAGGCGGCGATAAAACCGTCCTCACTGATGGGCTCGCCGTCCAGGGCGATGCGCTCGCGGATGGTGGCCAGGTGGGGACTGGTGAAACGTCCGGTGCGCATGCCGGTGGCGGCGAGCAGGCCTTCGGTCATCCGCGCGGTGGAAGTCTTGCCGTTGGTGCCGGCCACGTGCACGATCCGGTAGTTGCGTTCAGGGTTGCCCAGGATGTCGAGCACAGCCGCAACGCGCTCCAGCGAAGGCTGCACGCGGTGCTCGGGCGCCCGGGAAAGGATCTCCGCCTCAACCTGCCGCATCCGCACGGACACCTCGACGGCGTGTGCGGCGGCGGTCAGGTCGGCGCGGTGACGCTCGGCGACGGCGGCGTCAGCAGCGTCGGTCGGGTCGTAGCCGGGGCTGTCGTCGCTGTCGGGAAGAAGCGGTTCCCAGTCCTCCCAGTCGTCGCTGTCGTCGGCGTCGACCTCGGTCAGGAGGGCGTCCAAGCGCTCGAGATCACCGCCTGGCACCATGTTGGCAGCGACGAGTTCACGCAAGGCCTCCAGGTCCTCGGCCTCCGCCTGTTCGCGACTGCGGTCTGCTGCGGCGCGTTCCTCAGCCGCCTGAGCCAGAGTCTTGCCCTCTAAGGAATCGGCGGCCTCCAGGTAGGGCAGCAGCTCGGGGTCGACGCCGGAGCGTGTACCGCCCGGGCCATAGACGGCGTCGACGACGTCCTCACCACTGGCGCCGACGGGGATGCCGAAGGCGGCCCCGGGGTGGGAATGCGGCCCCTGGCCGGAGGGGGCGCCCTGCTCGTGCTGCTCGCTGCTCATGTGCTTTCGTTCCCGCTTCCTGCTTGAAGACGAACCCGGGCAAGCCTAGATGATCGGCTACGGGGAGGTCGGGCCGGATGTCGCTTCCCCTTTCAAAACCGTATCGACCGAACTCGACGGTAACAACGACCGACCTCGGGGAGGGGCCGACCTGTGACCGCCTGGCTGTTGGGCATGGACCCCCAGGACCACCAGCAAGGTGCTGGGCCGGTGGGTGTCCAGATCCCCTGTCCTAGCCGCCGCGCCCAGGCCGTTGGCCGGCACCCGAGGGCCAAAGTGCGCCTCAGCCCTACCGCCACATCCCCAAAACACAAAGAGCCTATGATCAGTGCCGTTCCCGACGATCCCCGCCGGGCGCCTCACTGTGCACCGCTCCGAACGGGCGCCGTCTCCATCGGGAGGACACCCGGTTGAGAACCACGCCCGCGACCACGCCGTTGCCCTGCTCAATGGCCAGCATCGCCTCCTGCAAATCATCAACCGTAGTACGCCCCGCACGAGCGACCAATAACACGCCGCCAGCGCGTTCAGCCATTACCGCCGCATCAGCGTAAGGCAATACCGGAGGAGAGTCGATAACCACTATATGGTCCGCCTCCAGCTCAGCGATCAGGGCAGCCATTGTCGAAGACGCGAGCAACTCAGACGGATTTGACAGCATCCGTCCGGCGGGAATGAACTTCAGGCCCGGAATCGACGTTACCGTCATAACCTCTTCAGCCGATGCGTCCCCAGCCAGCAACTGCGAGAGCCCCGATGCATCCGCATCCACCCCGAATGTTTCGGCAAGCGCCGGTGCACGCAGGTCACCCTCTACCAGCACTACCCGCTCACCCGCCAGGGCGAATACCCTAGCCAAGCGCGCCGCCACCGTAGTGCGACCGTCCGCCGCCGCCGGCGACGTGACAATGAGGCTGCCACCACTGCCGCCCCCGTGCAGCACATTGGTCCGCAGACGGCGCATCGCCTCCTCGACGGCGGGGGCCGCCGTCCGTCCGGGGCCCACCCGGCTGATGGACTTCGAGTAGGGAACAACTCCCAGCGCTTTCAAATCGCCAGCGGCACGAACATCATCGACCCCGCGCAGGGTATTGTCCGTGACCTCTCGGAGAATGATCCAAATATAACCCAGAACCAGGCCGCCGAGGGCGCCGAGAACGACGAACCTCATGCTCGAAGGGGAACGGGTAGTTTCTGACAACTCTGATGATGACATCAGCACGATTTCCGCGGGGTACCGGTCCCCCTCCAACTCGCGCACCTCCTGGGCCGATTGAATGATTGCCTCATCGGCCACACGCCGCGCCAACTCTGGTGAGGACGCCGTCGCCGTGACCACCACCGTTGCCGTATTCTCCGCATGTGACGCCGTCAACGATCTCGCGATCTGCGACGCAGTCTCATCCAGCCCGAGGGAGTCGACGACACGCTGCCCTACCGTCTCCGAGGTGAGCACCGGGATGACCGCATCGATCTTGCGAGACGCCAACTGGGTTGCCACGTAATACGAGTCGGTGGTGTCCGCGACGTTGTCCGGCACGTACACCCGCATGTAACCGACGGCTTTGGCCGTATAGGTCACCGGAAGCGCAGCCACCGCGCCGAGCGCCGCCAACATACTCAACACAATCACCAGCGCCAGGCTGCCGATGCGCTGTCGGCTCAGGGCCAACAGTCCGTTCAGCGTCATGAACCGATCACCTCCCATGTGCCCGATCGCATCCGCGCCGAGCAGCCGTGAACCCGAGCGCGGCACCGACTGCACCCGCCTCCGGACTCGGCGGTACCCCAACAGCGGTTTCTGGTAATCACAGCATAACCCCCTTGAACGTCTTCTTCTCCGGGAGCACTAGCCTGTCTCCGAAAACCACGTCATAGATCTCCGGCACAAAGAAGGACGTGCCGTTTGCGTCGGTGAAGGTGATCTCACCGAAGAAGACGCGTCCTTCGACCTCGTAGAAATCCACTCTGGCACAGGCGAATCCCCTACCGAGCTCCTCCGCCAGGCGGCACATCTCATCCAATCTCTCAGGCGGATCGATATCCCCAGCGATATCCCCGTACCCGACGTATTCGAACGGCGCCCTAGTCCAGTCGGGAAGATAGGTTCCGCGTTCTATACGGGAGAATCTGCCATCGACGACGAATATGAACTGAACGACGCCGTCGAAGGTCATGAACTTGTAGTCCCGCAGGCCGCCCGAGCCGTCTTCGAGCAGCTTCTCACAAACGATGCGCGGCTCACAGAACTCGTAGTGCAGTTCGAACCCGCCGCGCATGGCATGCCTCCAGGTCAACCAGTCCGCAAGCTTACGCCGAGTGCGCGTCAAATCGAGCTCATCCTTGTCATGAACGACTATATTCCAGCCGGAGCCATGCGTGGCCTTCAGCACAAAACTCTCCGGAAGCTTGTCAAAGTCGATGTCATTCGGATCGTCCCATACACCCAGCAACGGCACGAGGTAGTCCGCACCGATACGCTCTGCCACCCAGTCCCTGACTAGGAACTTGTCCGCCAGCCGCCCCTTCAAAGGAGTCGAATCGTACAGCTTGAGCCAGTGAATTTTATCGGCCAATGTACGGGGATCGTCAAGTTCGCACGGACGCCGCATCAACCAACACCACTGCACCAGGGCCGCGCGATACTCCTCCGGCTGGAGCCGACAGTTGCGTTGATGCAACGCGCGCAATCCCCGGGCCAGCACCCAACGCGGGACGATCCTCTTCACAATACCCGTGACATCCATGTCAAACCCCCAACTTGAACGAGACCTCTGACTACGCAATAACCCGGCCGAGCCGGCACGAACCAACCGGAACAGTCGGCCCGCCCCAAGTGTGCTCCAGCTCTCGCGTCAAATTTCCTATGAACCGCCACTGCCCCTCCTTCCGGTGTGGGAACCGATCCAACCGCGCGTCTGTCTTACAAGTGCCGCCACCATCCCCCAGTCCGACAGCAGCAACAGTATCAGTGAAGCCCAGATAATGCTCGCCGCCAACGGGGAAGCTTCGAGCGACGCCGCACAGGCGATAACTCCAACCAGCGCCAACTGACCTAATATCCTCAACGCACTCGTGGGCAACCAGATTCTTCTCCTAATGTCATACATTCGGATTCCGAACATCACCACATATGCCGAGAGCATACCGATCACAGCCCCCCAGATACCGAGCACCATTGACAGCAGCATGCCAACCAGGACGTTCACCACCGCGCCAACCAACGTCGAAACCATCAACATGCGATTGTCCATCAGTGCCTGGTAGAAACTCTCGAAGAAGATCGATAGTGCCCCAAAAGCCGCGGCGAGCATTAGTAGCGGAACATATCTCCAGGCAACACCGAAATCCGATCGCAACAAGAACTCCGATATTGACCTGCTCATCGCGATCACGACTCCGGACAGCACGAGCACCGCCCACGCATAACCGCGCAGCACACGCGCAAAGAACACCCCGCTGCCAGGCGAACCGATCGCCTTAGAAGCAGAGTACTGCCAAGCCAGCTGGAACACCGAGGTGCCCAGGTTGATGATCGCCGGCAGTTTGCTGGCGGCTGTGAATACGCCCGCATCTCCGGCGCCTCTGCTCCACAGCACAACGTACCTTCCGGATATGCTGACAATCCACCAGGCGATCAAGTTCGGTACTAGTGGCAGACTGTAACCGAGCATTCTCCGCAGTAATCGGCCATCGAAACTCGACGGTGAAAGGAATCGATACTCGTGAGACATCGCGAAGGCCATCGTGGAGGCCACGAAATGCGCTATCGAATATGACCACAAATACCCTGATACGCCCGCGCCGGCGCGCACCACCAACACGTAGGTTCCCACCAGTAGGGCCACGGCATTGGTCATCCCGTAAAGAACATACCTCTTGACGTGTCCGCACCCCCTTGCGAATTGCGCGGTACCCTTGTAGGCGCATACGGATGCGAAGAGAACGAACACGGCTAGCGCGAACGAGTATCCGAACACGAAATGGGCCGCGGCGCACATGGCGCCGACGCAGACGATACCTCCCCCAAGTAGAATCACTGCGTTGGTGAACAGACTGGTCTTCCGAATTCCGTCATCGATCGAGAACCTGTACAGCGCCTCAACGGCACCCAGCGACATGACCGGGAGCAGTATCTCCATACTGTTGTTGGCAAGCTCCGCGACTCCGTACTCCTCAACTGTCATCACCGTCGTGTACAGAGGCATCAGGATGAACGACACCAGTTTGACGCCCAGCGTGCCGACGGCGAACACGAACGTGTTGCCGATCAGCTCGCGGAGCCTTCCCCTATCACCTGCGGCCATGAGTGCCCCTCTCCGTCATCGCGGTCCTCCGATCACAAGCCGCCATGCCATCGACACAGCATCACCACAGCGCTCTCATGACCTCTCCTCAAGACCGCTCACCGTCCACGATCCGCGCTGGCACGCCAACAGCTGTTGCACCCGCGGGAACATCGGAGAGCACGACTGCTCCAGCACCAATTACGGCATCGTCTCCGACCACGATGGGCCCCAATAGCTTGGCACCACATCCGACCAACACCCTGTCCCCAATGATGGGGACCTCCTTGAGTCCCTTCCTTCCGCCGATCGTGACCTGATGGGATATCGTGCAGCTCTCGCCGATCACGGCGTCGGGATGAATCACCACCGCAAGCGCATGGTGGGGAAACTTTGTTCCTGCACCTACTCGGGCCGCATACGGTACATCGCAAGCGAAAACCATTCGCATGAACGCTCTCACAGCGTACGCGAAGATACGCATACGGTGTCCGGCGAGCCAACGCGCAACTGAATAGCACCGGTATACCGGGTCCATGGTCATCGTCCTTCCTGAAGGAAACTGACGTAAGGAAACAAGTTGAACCACTCCGGCCGAACCGTTAGTGCCACCGTCCGGTGTGCAAAACACAGCGGAACAGTCAACACCTGGGCCCCAATCCGATGACGAACATCGCCATGCGATATCACGTTAGCAACCCCGACGACGAATGGCAGGGTGAAGTACATCTCGATCCTGTCCAGCAAGTTGAAACCTAGCGAAACCACCATCACACCGAGATCCAGCAGCACGAAGGCCAGGAGCACCCGCGTCCTTCCCGACGGGTCATCGTCCACCGCCGTCTTCCAGCCGCAGCCCGCCGCAACCACGACTATCATTATCCTCACGCATATCCCCAGCACCGTGGCGGACCTGACTCCCCCTTCCGCGTAGGCCGAATTGAGGTAATGCCCGTAGTAGGTCAACGCCGGGCCGAATCGCGTCAGTATTGCTCCCAGCATCGCCGCTAGGAACACCACCGCAGTACCCGCCTTAAGCCAGCCCGCGAACGTGTGGGCACTAATAGAGGTCACGAAATATAGCGGAAGCAGTAATAGTGCGGAACTGTGAAACTGTGATGCGAGCAGTATCAGAAGCACGTAGTGAACCGGCCTACGGTTAAGCAACGCCGGGAACGCGAACAGGAAGAGTGCCACCGCGACGCCCTGCCTGAGCGCCAGCATGACGTCGTAGAAGACCGACATGCCGAAGGCAAGCAGTACGGCGACCGAGTTTGAGAACGCGTAACGATGAATAAATATGAAGATGGCGCCGAAGGCCACTATGGACAGCACGAGCAGGAACACGTTGAAATCGTCCGTGACCCTGCTGACAACGTAGTTCAAAACCACATAGCCGCGCTCAAAACGGCTGACGGAGTATGCCTCCTCCAGCGAATCGGCTCCGACAATGGAATGGAACACCCTCCTGTACTCACGAGTGTCGCTACCCACGGTAACGGCGCGCATAGAGCTAAGCACGATGAAGCCACCGGTCGCGACAAGGAGTGTCAACGTGCCCTTCACGCCACCTTCGGTTCGCGATCCGAAGGACAAGCCGCTAGCCAGCAACAGGCAGACGAAAAGCGCATAATGTAGCCACATCACCGTCTACCGATCTGAGAGAGTGCCTCATATCGGCGTACCATCTCACCCACCGCCTCGGCCACGTCGTAACCCCTCCGGCGCGTCGCCTCGACACCGAGCTCTCTACCCCGATCGGTGCGTAGGCGTACCGACTCAATCCGTCTGACCCAGGCATCCGGCGGCGAGGCCAACGGAACGAACGAGCAGTTCAGCGTCTCAATCTCACCCGGCACTCTATCCGAACAGACCACAGGGACGCCGGCGCACTGTGCCTCGACACCGGCCAGGCCGAGCCCTTCAAACCTCGATGGGAGAACGAATACGTCCATCGCCTGGTACAGCTCTGACACCCGTCCGCTGTGTCCGAGGAACATGACCCGGTCCGCCAGATCCTGCTCGCGAGCAACGGCCTCGTAGTGCTCTTTTAACGGCCCGTCCCCGACCAAAAGGAGCCTACTCGAGGGTTCATGCCGAAGAAATTCCTTGAAAACAGACAACAGAAGTGCGTGATTCTTCTCCTCGCTAAAACGGCCGACGTGTCCTATGACGCATCTGTCATCGAGCCCGAACTCACCCCGTATCGCATTTCTGACGTCGGAGTTGAACTCGAACCGTTCAACTTCAATCGCATTCCGCATGATGGTGAAGCTAAGAGATCCGAACAGGTGGACGCCGGCCTCGTATGAGCACGCCATGCGCGCATCCGAGTAGCGTCGAATGTTCCTGCATGCGAGCCAATTGCGGAACGCCCTTATTCTACTACCCGAATATCCGGTGGAGTGCGAGTGAACTATTACTGTGGCAGCTCCGTTTCGATGAATCACCGGATACAGAAATCTTGCCAGCATGGGATCATGAATATGCACAACACTATATTCGCCCCCATGTTCCTTCAGAACCCTCGCCAGATGCCTTCGTATCGTCAAGATGTTCTTACTATCAGGGCCCTCAAGGCACCTGCCACCCAGGTCCTCAATCTCATCCTGATACGTTGTATCCGAGGGGTGGTAGTAGGTGTAGAAGTCGAATACAACCCTACTGCGATCGATATGTCTGAAGTAGTTCATCAGAACGCCCATCACACCCGAACGAACCGTTAGGGAAGAGTGAATGTGCAACACCCGCAGAGGGGTTCGAACGGACTGCGGTAAACGCTCCGCCCCACGGCGCTGATTCATTGTCGCACTCCTTTGTTCTGTCCCTATCGAAAAGTCGTTACGAGCGGCAGATCCGGCGTCGGCCACTATTTAAGCCGAAACACCTTGATCACTCCCCATACTATCAGATGAAATACAGATCTCGCAATACTAAGGTGTTCTATTTGTCGGTACAGCGTCCAATGGTACGTCACGAGATCGAGCTTGTTACTCGATATCGATCCGGCCCTGACACGGTAAGCGGCGAGCACCTCGGGAATACTCCATATGTACGGCTCCTGCCGGAGCATTCGCAACCACAAGGCGTCGTCGTTCCGTTTCCGGATATCAGGCACCTCGAACTTGCCCATCCGGGAAACGTCATACATCACCGTTGAGTTTCCCACGGGGCAATCCAGGAGCAGGCGCCGGTAGGAGATCCGCCTAGGACTACGCATCACCTTCCCCCGGCGCATCCCGGGATCAGTGAACTGCTGGTACGCAGTGCAAGTGAAGGCAACCGACTTGGTTCGCATGAACCGCACCTGCTTCTCGAGCTTCTCGGGGTGCCACAGATCATCGGAGTCAAGAAACGCCATGTACTGTCCACGAGCCCGCTTCATAGCCCGGTTGCGGGCAACAGCGGCACCTGAGTTCCGGGGGAGTCTGATACAGCATATGCGCGAGTCCTCGCGGGAAAGCTCGTGCACCACCTCGGCGGTGGCGTCTGTCGAGCAGTCGTCCACCACGATCAACTCCCACTTGGAATACGTCTGCGCCTGCACGGAACGCACCGCCTGCGCTATGAACGGCTCGCTGTTGTAGGCAGGCATAATGACCGATACTAGGCCGGGTTCCGGGTTCATGGTTATAGCTCTCCAGCTCCCCTGTCAATCAGGACCGCACGAAGGGTCGCCAACATGATTTTGAAGTCCCGGGCTATGCTGAATTCTCTAATATCGTTCAGATTGAAAGCCATCTTTCGCGGAAGAATGTACTCGACGTATGCCCGGTCGGCGTCGGTTACTGACGTCAGCAACTGTGCCTCGTCCTTGAACTCTATACTTGCGGTAGAAGTAACACCCGCAGGAAGCAGCAGCGTCGCCAACATCTCCGGAGTGTACTTACGCACATATTTTGGGACCTCGGGACGCGTGCCCACGAAACTCATATTTCCTTGCAGAATGTCGATCAGTTGGCTGACCTCATCGATCCTGTACCGACGGAGGAAGGCCCCCACCCTGGTGACTCGGGCGTCGTTGTGTAAAGTGAGCTGCTCTCCCGCCAGATGAGAGCCCGCCTTCATGGTACGGAACTTGTGTATCTCAAATTCGCGACCGAACTGCGTCACGCGCTTCTGCCGGAAGAATACGGGTCCAGGTGATTCCACCTTGATTATGATTGGCAGGATGGCAAACAGCCAGGCGAAGGCAATCAGCATTGCGCCCGCTCCCGTGACATCAAGCAGTCTTTTGAGGCGCAACTCGCATTGCCGTTCGGCCAAGCGGTCGTAGTATGGCCGTACGGCATCGTTCCGCATCTCCGGAGGAAGATCCTGCCAGGAAGGCAGGACCATCGTGATCCGTTTAGCCGGATCAGCACGTAGGTTCGACATGTGCCTCCCACACATTGAGATCCCACCAAACGGGACGCGCCTGCTTTTCTACAAGGTTCCGCCAGCGCCCGAAGGAACGGTGGCGTCGTCGAATTTGCCGGTCAATGACCCGACTTCGGGTTCAGATTCATATCCACTGCCACTCGGTTGGCTTCATGGACATAAGACGTGCCGCGCTGATAGCTCCATCTCTCCTCATGAAAGGCTCGCCTTATCGAGGTACAGAATCCGCTTGCCGCCTCAACGCGGTCGATGTTTAGGCGGACTTGGTTCAGGGTCGCATCAAGGCCTGCGAGTCCTCCTCTTCGATAAGGTCGACGCCGGTCACAGTACTCACTGCCGACAACAGTATGGTACTTTCACAGGGCGACACATACAAGCGATCTCACCTAACGGTGCCGCATCGGTACTACGCTCTGTGCTTTGGCACAGGCAACGAGTGTTTCCCAAGGGCATGACCGTAACACTAAACGGCCAACGGATGCTCCCGCTCAGGGAGCATTTTTGGAGCGGGTGCGACGGTGTAGGGACGCCGGGGCGGAATGTCTCAATTCGGCACAAACGCCTCCGACGCGCGCTCCGACACCGGACAACTGCACATCCTCGGCCAGCGCGCCGTCACCCCACGTCCCTCAATTCGCACCCCTTAAACCGGAAGAAGAGCAGGCCGGGATGACCGGGCAGAACAGTTTGGGGGCCATACCGTGGTCGTTGTCGATCAAGTACCTATCCCATGCGGCCCGAGTCCCTTGGGCTACTTGGGTCTTCGCTGCGCAGTTGCAGCGCCGCTGCCACACGATCCGCGGGCTTCCTGTTCAGCTGGCATCAAGTCGGCCGACGCTCCACTCCCCCTCGGGCGTGCGGTCCAGGCGGTCAAGGATGCCGGCATCCCGGAAGGCCCTTATGGTGGCGCCTGGGCCATCGATGAAGTGCTCCCAACCGGTCTGGTGGACTACGACGACGTGCGGCGCCTCCAACACCTGCGCGGCCGCGCTGGCTCGCTCGGCAGACAGGCTCAGGGGCCGGCCCCCGAACTTGGCGGGCACCGTCGCTCGCCCAGCATTCAGGATCGCGTGGTCGATGGAGCCGAAGCGCTGCCGCACCTGCACAACCAATGCCAGCGAGGCATTGTCGCCACTGACGTATACGGTTGTGCCATCCGCCTGAATGACGAAGCCGGTGACCTCACAGTTGATGTGTCCGGCGGTGTCTACCTCGCCGTCGGCGGGACCGTGCTGGGCCGGGACTGCAGTCACCGTCACTTCATCACCTATTTTGGCCGACTCCCACGGATCCAGGCCCTTAGCGTGTGCCCCGAGCTGACGTGCCGACCCCGGGTTGGTGAGCAGTCGCGGTGCAGCCAGGGCGAAGGCCCTTCCCGACACGTCGAGGTTGTCGGCGTGGTCGGCGTGGCTGACCAGCACCACATCGGCGTCCGCGACGGCCTGCGCCTGTACCGCAGGTCCATGAGTCTTGCGCAGGACCCCATAATCGGTGGGAGGGTCGAAGGTCGGATCGATCACCAGCCGCTGACCGGCTAGATCGATGACGACGCTCGGACCACCGACCATGAGGAAGCCGAGTGCGTGACGCGGCAGGGTCCCAGTCATGAAGCTCTCCTTGTGCGATGAAAGGCATAAAGTCAGGTTTACCGGAGGGTCTACGCCGTCGCTCCATCGAAGAGTTTATCAACGATTGCGGCAACCGGGCCGGTGGCAGCGGAAGGCTAGCCAGTGCCAGCCCATAAAGATAGGTTATCAACGTCACCGGCGTGGGCGGCAGCCCTGCCCAGTCCGCTTGTCAGCCAGTTTACGGCAGGGTAGGCGGCGGGTGCATACTGCCCGAAGGCGTCAGTGAATCCATTACGCATGGTTGCGCGCCCAGCGGCCTGAGAACGCACGGGGGACAACCGTGTCGGTAAAGCGTTCGTCACGCAACGCGGCCCGATACAGGGAGTGGGTCCCCGCCTCGTCGGCCTCAAGAACGGCCGTTCCCAGTTGTACCGCTTCGGCGCGTCCTATCCACCCGCGCACCTCGGCAGGAGTGGTTATCCCACCAGTGACAACAATCGGCAGCTTAACCGGCTCTTCCGGTTTGAGGTGTTGGCGGTGGTGGGTGTGGGCCTGGCCGGCTGCCGCCCCGTACTTGGACCGCGCTACTGGGCTTGGACCGTCTGAGAGTGCGTTTCAGGCAGTCCAACCGCAGCCAGGCAGTCCAGTCCCAGCCGATCGGACAAGGAAGGGCCACGCGTGTCCGCCGCCAGCACCCGCAGCTCCGAGTCCCAGCCGTTCGGACGAGGAAGGGCCCGGTCGACAACCGCCCAGACCTGCCCGCCGCACCAGGGCGGTAGGCCGGCACATGAAACACCAAAGTGTCCAGAATCGGCACAAACACCCCGCCCCTCCCAGCAGACGCCCTCAGATTCGTTGGAACTATGCGGCTGCAGTGGGCCGCTTCGGGTACGGGAACATCGTTTGTGCAGAATCCGGACACCTCCCCAGGGCCCGACAGCCCCACCAACCGAACTCGATGGTTATATCGACCGAACTCGATGGTTATATCGACCGAACTCGGCGAACACGGCCCAAACCGGAAGAGCCGGAAAACCGGCTCTTTCACGCACACTGGCCCAATTCGAACGTCGACTGGGCACGCGTCTGCTGGAACGCGACACGAAGGCAATGGGCACGATCGCAGCGGGTAGCCGCTTTCTGCCTCATGCTCGTCACATCTCCCGCTTCTCCGACGCTGCCGGACGTGTTTGGGCAGAACTGGCGCGTCACCCATTGGTCATCAACCGGGTAACGGGGACCACTCAGCCGTCCCTGTGGGAGCCGGCTCCACAACACGTCACCTACTGCGCCAATTACAACCAGTGGCTTGTCTACGTGGCCTCCGACCGTGGTATCGGCGTGGTTCCGGCTCTGGCTGCCCGGTTGTCCCCGCATCCGGGGATCGAATATCACCCGATACCGCAGGCGCCCGGGATAAAAGTGCGACTTGTGCTACGTGAGCAGGACCAGCGGCCAGCGGCGAGCCGCCTGCGCAATGGGCGCAGACGTTGCCAACCCGCCACTGACCGCCGTTCCCCTGTCTATTCAACACTCACGCGGCAAACCCGCGTCAGGCCGGCCGTATGCGGTGGAAGGGCGTCCTGTCTATTCAACACTCACGCGGCAAACCCGCGTCAAGCCCGCGTCACCTCGGCGCTGGGCACGTGCCCATCCGCGACCGTAACGTGCAACTCCACGCAGCTGACCTCGCGTTTGATCAGATCCAGGTAGGCACCGGTCCATGCCTGCTTATCCGCCGGTACCATCAGCGTCGCGCGTGCAGGCTCACCGATGTTTAGGCCCGCGGCCTTACGCTCGTCCATCAGCACACGCACAAGATCACGGGCCCAACCCTCGGCTTCCAGGTCGTCATCCAGCGCCGTGTCCAGCACCACGAAGGCGCCCGAGGGCAGCACCGTGGCAGACAGGGCGTCATCACTGACCTCGATCCGCGTGGACAGGGTGAAGGCCGAGTCCTCAGCCTCCAACACCACCGGACCACCGTCGAGCAGGACCGTTTCGAAGCGCACATCACCGTCGGCGGTGACCTCCCACTCCCCCGCCTTGACTGCGGCGAAGAGCTTGGAGGTCAGCTTGCGGACCTGCGGCGCAAAGGCGCGCGGGTTCAGGGCCAGCTCCTCGGTCAGTTCATAGCCGGCGTCGGCGGCGTCCACCACCCGCACCTGCTTGACATTGACCTCATCGGCGATCAGCGCGGTGAAGGGCGCCAGAGCGGCCGGATCGGCGGTGGCAATGGTGAGTGTGCGCAGTGGCTGGCGTACGCGCAGCTTGTCGGCCTTGCGCAGACTCAGCGCAGCCGAGACCGCATCGCGCGCCTCGTCCATCGCCGTAACCAGCGCGGGGTCGGCCACATGCGCAGGCAGCACGGGCCAGTCGGTCAGGTGCACGGAACGCTCCCCGGTCAGCCCGCGGTAGATCTCCTCGGCCAGCAGCGGAGCCAACGGGGCAATCACCTGCATGAGCACACGCAGCACGGTGGCAAGCGTGTCGAAGGCGGGACGCGCCACCTCGGCGCCGCCGTCGACGAACCGCGACCGGGAGGTGCGCAGGTACCAGTTGGTCAGTACGTCGATGAATTCGCGCACGGTGTGTGTGGCCCCGGTGACGTCATAGGCATCCAACTGGGCGGCCACGGTGATCGCCAGATCCCTGGTGCGGGCCAGGATGTAGCGGTCCATCACATCCAAGGCCCCCTTAGGGCCGAACAGCGCAGCATCGTCAAGATCCACGCCGTCGGTGAGGTAGCAAGCGCCCTCCTCCCCGGCCTGTGCGGCATACAGACTGTAGAAGTACCAGGTGTTCCAAAGCGGCAGCATCACCTGGCGGACCGTGTCGCGGATAGCCTTGTTGGTGACGGACAGGTTGCCTCCGCGCACAACCGGGGAGGACAGCAGGAACCAGCGCATGGCGTCGGCCCCGTCGCGGTCAAAGACCTGCTGGACGTCAGGGTAATTGCGCAGGGACTTGCTCATCTTCGCCCCGTCGTTGCCCAGCAGGATGCCGTGGGAGACGCAGGTGGTGAAGGCGGGGCGGTCGAACAGGGCGGTCGCCAGCACGTGCAGCGTGTAGAACCAGCCGCGGGTCTGCCCCACGTACTCCACAATGAAGTCACAAGGGTTGTGCGACTCGAACCAGTCCACGTTCTCAAACGGGTAGTGGACCTGGGCGAAGGGCATGGAGCCGGACTCAAACCAGCAGTCCAGCACGTCGGGGATGCGCCGCATCATGGACTTACCGGTCGGATCGTCCGGGTTGGGGCGCACCAGGGAGTCGATGAAGGGCCGGTGCAGGTCCTTAACCTCCACGCCGAAGTCGCGCTCCAGCTCCGCGAAGGACCCGTAGACATCGGTGCGCGGGTAGGCCGGGTCGTCGCTCACCCACACGGGGATGGGCGAGCCCCAGAAGCGGTTGCGGGAGATGGACCAGTCGCGGGCGCCGGCCAGCCAGTTGCCGAAGATGCCGTCCTTGACGTGCCCGGGCACCCAGGTGATCTCCTGGTTCAGCTCCACCATGCGGTCGCGGATGGCGGTGACCTTCACGAACCAGCTGGAGACGGCCTTGTACATCAGCGGCTTGCGGCAGCGCCAGCAGTGCGGATAGGAGTGCACATAGGAGGCCTGCCGCACCAGCACGGCGCGCACGGCCGCCTCGCGCCGGGCCAGCGGGCCGGTGCCGTCGCGCAGGTCGGCGGTGATCGGCTTATTGGCGTCGAAGATGTGCATGCCGGCGTAGTCAGGCACCTCGGAGGTGAAGATCCCGCCGTCGTCGACGGGGATAACCGTGCCCACTCCGTGGGCCTGGCAGGTGTACATGTCGTCCTCACCGAAGGCGGGAGCCAGGTGCACCAGGCCGGTGCCCTCGGTGGTGGTGACGTACTCGGCGGCGATGATCTGCCAGGCGGCCGGCCCGGGGGCGGCGCCCTGCGCCCGGTGGGCGGCGTCGTCAAAGAAGTCGTAGATGGGTGCATACCTCACCCCCACCAGATCGCTTCCCTTGTATGCGGCCAGTACCTGCGGGTCCTCCCCCAGTTCCCGGGCGTAAGCGCCCAGCAGGTCGCGGGCGAGCAGCACATCCTGGCCGGCCACAGGGGAGTCCAGGTCGGCGTCCACACGCACGGTCACATAATCGATGTCCGCTCCGACGGCGACGGCGGAGTTCGACGGCAGGGTCCATGGGGTAGTGGTCCAGATCAGGGCCAGCTCGGGAGCGGCGTCCGGATGTGCGGCGTCCAACCGCTGCTCCAGCCGCAGGCCCACAGTCACGGTGTTGTCCTGCCGGTCCTGGTAGACGTCGTCGTCCATCCGCAGTTCGTGGTTGCTCAGTGGCGTGCGGTCGTGCCAGCAATAGGGCAGCACCCGGTGCCCCTGGTAGGCCAGGCCCTTGTCATACAGAGTCTTAAAGGCCCAGATCACCGACTCCATGTAGGTGGGGTCGAGGGTCTTGTAATCGTTGTCGAAATCCACCCAGCGGGCCTGGCGGGTTACGTAGTCTTCCCATTCGTTGGTGTAGCGCAGCACGGAGGTGCGGCAGGCAGCGTTGAACTTCTCGATACCCAGGCCGCCGGGACGGGTGATCTCGGTAACGTCGTCGATACCCAGTTCGCTGAGCGCCTCAAGCTCGGCGGGCAGACCGTGCGTGTCCCAGCCGAAGCGGCGTTCCACGCGGCGACCCCGCTGGGTCTGGTAGCGGCCGACCGCGTCCTTGACGTAGCCGGTCAGCAGATGCCCGTAGTGGGGCAGGCCGTTGGCGAAGGGCGGGCCGTCATAGAAGACGAACTCATTGCTGTGGCCATCGTCATCCAGCACCGGACGGGCGTCAATGGAGGCCTGGAAGGTGGCGTCTCGCTTCCAGTAGGCCAGGACGTCCTCCTCAATGGCGGGGAAGGAGGGGGACGGGTCGACCTTCTGGCCGGGGCGGTGCAGGGGGTAGAAGGCGGCGCCCGTGTGCCGGGCGGCGGTGGGCTCTTCAGCCATATCGTCTTGCCTCGCGTCTCGCTCGTAGTCGGCGGCCCGATGGGTCCGGGCCCGGTATCCACGAGGACGACGCCGCCCACCGCGCCGAGGCTCCGACGACGGCGGAACCGCACCGCGGTACCACCTCGCTTGCCCGCTCCGGCCAGACCGGTGCGGACCGCTTGATTCGCAGCTGTGACGGGCTGTCCCGTCCGGTTCTACTTGGGGCCCTGCCGTGCAGGGACCGGTTCTTCCGGAGGCTCACCGGTGATGGCCGGGTCGATGCCTGTGGCGGTGAGTGTAACCGCGGACCGCGCACCCGACCATTCCCAGACGGCTCCAAGTAGCGTCATCCTCGCCACACCCCCGGTTTGGGCGCGCGGGTGATCGGTGTGGGCGCGGTTTTCTGGACCGGCGCGGGCGTGGTCTTGTGAAGGTGTTCTTGTGGTGGTTACGTGGTGCCCGGTCCCTGCGGGTTTGGAGGCGTTCTTCTGGGATGGGTGTGCCGCCCCGTGCCTGTGTCGAGCTTTCCCACCGGCACTCACCGTCCGCCGCACGCTGCCCGCCACAAACCGTCCGCCGCACGCTGCCCGCCGCACGCTGCCCGCCACAAACCGTCCGCCGCACGCTGCCCGCCGCACGCTGCCCGCCACAAACCGTCCGCCGCACGCTGCCCGCCACAAACCGTCCGCCGCGCGCTCCGAGGCGAAAGCCGCCCCAGTTCTTCCCCCGCTACTTCGAGGAGACCCCCGATCCTGCACACACACCAGCGCCGACAACTCCCGTTTGGACCGCTTGTCTCTGTTTGGACCGCTCTTCTCTGTCTGGACCGCTCTTCTCTGTCTGGACCGCCGTAGTGTGCAACTGGGGCGGTCCAAACCGACGCAGGGGGTCCAAACCGACGCAGGGGGTCCAAACCGACGCAGGGGGGTCCAAACCGACGTGGGCGGTCCAAACCCGGGGCGGCGCCGGTCGGCAGCCCACCGTGTTTAGGCAGCCGACCGTGTTTCGGCAGCCGACCGCGCTAAGGTCGTCTACGAGCACCGTTCCACCGCATGACATGACGTCGTCTCACTATCCGGCCGCGCGGTTGTGCCCGCCGTCGCCGCGTCCTTAAGGTGCACTACATGACCCAAGCGCATCCCCTGCTCGCCGCCGCGGAGTCCCGCGGGGCGTGGTTGCGCTCCACTCGAGTCATGTGCTGTCAGGCCCGCTAAGCGCCTGACCCACCGCGGCTTTGCCGCACACGGAATCCGGCGCACCGAGGCGTCCGGAGCCGCGCGGCACCAAGTAGACCACTCCCGGCTGGCAGTCGGCAGTCACTTGAGAACACCGCCCCGGAGCGAGTCCCCGAACCGATGACTCCGGACGCTCATGCACCACCAGCCTGGAGGAGACATGAGCCCGATAAAGAACCCGCCCGCAAGCGACGCCAGTGCAGGCCGCGCCATCCGCCCGCCGCGCGCCGGCCGCGCCAACGGCCAGTGGCGCATTGACGGCCGCGAGCCCCTGAACCCCAACGAGGTCGTCAAGCAGAACGGCGATCCGCTCGGCGCGCACGACCGCATCCTGTCCACCTACGCCGCCGCCGGCTTCGACGCCATCCCGGACGACGACCTCCACACCCGCTTTCGGTGGTGGGGCCTGTACACCCAGCGCAAGCAGGGCATTGACGGCGGCCGCACCGCCCAGCTCAGCCCCGCCGAACTATCCGACCGGTACTTCATGCAGCGGGTACGAATGGACGGCCAGTCCCTGTCCGTGCGTCAGATGCGCGTGCTCGGCCGGGCGGCGAACGAGTTCGCCCGCGGCACCCTGGACGTCACCGACCGGCAGAACCTCCAGATGCACTGGATCCAGATCGAGTCCGTGCCCGAGCTGTGGCGCCGGCTGGAGGAGGTCGGCCTGATCACCATTGAGGCGTGCGGCGACACCCCACGCGGGATCCTCGTCTCCCCGGTGGCCGGAATCGCCCCCGACGAGATCATCGACCCCTCTGCCGCCGCGGCCCAGATCCGCAACACCTTCCTCGGCAACCCCGAGATCTCGAATCTTCCACGCAAGTTCAAAACCGCCTTTACCGGCTCCCCCACCCTGGACATCCTCCACGAGATCAACGACATCGCCTACGTAGGCGTGGAGCACCCCGAGCTCGGACCCGGCTATGACCTGTGGATCGCCGGCGCCCTGTCGACGGCGCCCTTCCTCGGGCAGCGCCTGGGCACCTTCGTACGGCCTGACCAGGTCACCGACGTGTGGTGGGCCACTATCCGGCTCTTCCGTGACTATGGCTACCGCCGCCTGCGCAACAAGGCCCGGTTGAAGTTCCTCATGGCCGAGTGGGGCCCGGAGAGGTTCCGCCAGGTCCTGCAGGAGGACTACCTGGGCTACCAGCTGGCCGACGGCCCCGCCCCGGCACCGCCCGTGGGCGAGGCCGACCACATCGGCGTCCACCGGCAGAAGGACGGGCGCTACTGGATCGGCGGCAAACCGCCCGTCGGCCGCCTGTCCGGCGACACCATGCTGGGGCTGGCCGACCTCGCCGAGGCGGTCGGCTCCGATCGCGTGCGTACAACCCCGTTGCAGAACATCCTGCTGCTGGACGTGCCCGAGCAGCACGTGGAGAAGGCCGTGGCCGGGCTGCAGGAGCTTGGCATCGACCCCTCCCCCGGCCCGTTCACCCGCTCACTGCTGGCCTGCACCGGCCTGGAGTTCTGCAAGTTCGCCATCGTGGAGACCAAGTCCCTAGCGGCGCGGGTAGGCGCTGAGCTCGATGCGCGCCTGGCGGACCTCGACCTCGAGCGCCGGATCTCCATCTCCGTCAACGGCTGCCCCAACTCCTGCGCCCGCATCCAGATCGCCGACATCGGCCTCAAGGGGCAGATCATCACCGTCGACGGCCAGCAGGTACCCGGCTTCCAGGTGCACCTGGGAGGCGGGCTGGCCTCCGCCGGCCACGAGGAGGCCGAGCTGGGACGCACCGTGCGCGGACTGAAGGTGGCCGCCACCGACCTGGCCGACTACATCGAGCGCGTCGTGCGCCGCTACGCCGCCGCACGCGCCCCTAAGGAGAGCTTCTCCCAGTGGACGCAGCGAGCACCTAAGGAGGAACTGGTATGACCACCGAGGACATCGCACCCCTGGCCGGACTGCGCCCGGCCACCATCCCGGCCCTGACCGCCGACGCCGCCCTGGCGAGCGCCCCCATTGCATCCTCAACTCCATCCCCCGCTCCAACCCTTGCGGACCTCAGCCCCTACGGCCGGTTAGTCGCGCGCGGCGCCAACCACCCTCGCTCCCCGCAGGCCCCCCGTCGCAGCGAGGCCAAGCTGCGCCGCATTGCGGCCGACGGCGCCGCACGGCTGGGCCCGAAGGCCTCCGCCGAGGCAGTGGTTGCCTGGGCGGCTGAGACCTTCCCCGGCTCTCTGGCCGTCGCCTGTTCCATGGCGGACGCCGTCCTGCCACATGTGGTGGCCACCCGCATTCCCGGCGTGGACACGCTGTTCCTGGAGACCGGCTTCCACTTCCCCCAGACCGAGCAGACCCGTGACGCCGTCGCCCGCACCTTGGACGTCACCGTCATAGACGTCCTGCCCGAGCTCACCATCGCCCAGCAGGATGCCGAGTACGGGCCGCGCCTGTACGAGCGGGACCCCACCAAATGCTGCTACCTACGCAAGGTGGCGCCCCTGGCGCGCGCCCTGTCCGGCTACGAGGCCTGGGCCACCGGCCTGCGCCGCGAGGACTCCCCCACCCGCGCCGACGCCCCGCTGGTCACCTTCGATGAGACCCACCGGATCGTCAAGCTCAACCCGCTGGCGGCCTGGAGCTTCGAGGACCTGCTGGAGTACGCGGCCGCACACGACGTCGTCGTCAACCCGCTGCTGGCTGACGGCTACCCGTCGATCGGCTGCCAGACCTGCACCCGGCGCGTCGCCCCTGGCGAGGATCCCCGCTCCGGACGCTGGGCCGGATTCGCCAAGAACGAGTGCGGCATCCACCTGTGACACCCCGCCCGCACGCCCCTGCACATCAAACCGCGGAACCGATTGGACAGCCCCATGACCACAGCCACAGACAGCATTACCAGCGTTACCACCACCCCCGCTGATCACCTCGACGCCCTCGAGTCCGAAGCGATCGGGATCATCCGCGAAGTGGTCGCCGAATGCCGGCGCCCGGTGCTGCTGTTCTCGGGGGGTAAGGACTCCGTGGTGATCCTGCACCTGGCCCGCAAGGCGTTCTGGCCGGCACCGCTGCCCTTCCCCCTGCTGCATGTGGACACCGGCCACAACTTCCCCGAGGTACTCGCCTACCGGGACGAGACCGTCGCCGCCACCGGAGCGCGCCTGCTCGTCGCCCGGGTGCAGGACTACATCGACGACGGCCGCCTGCGGGAGCGGGCTGACGGCACCCGCAACCCGCTGCAGACCCGACCGCTGCTGGATGCCATCCAGTCCGAGCGCTTCGACGGCGTCATCGGCGGTGCCCGCCGCGACGAGGAGCGCTCGCGCGCCAAGGAGCGCATCGTCTCCCTGCGGGATGAGTTCGGGCAGTGGGATCCGCGCAACCAGCGTCCCGAGCTGTGGCGGCTGCTGAACCTGCGTCACTGCCCCGGTGAGCACCTGCGCGTCTTCCCCCTGTCCGACTGGACCGAGCTGGACGTGTGGCGCTACATCGAGCGTGAGGACATCGCCCTGCCGAGCCTGTACTACGCCCACCGGCGGGAGGTCTTCTCACGCGACGGCATGTGGCTGGCCGTCACCCCGGTAACCCGGCCGCGCGAAGGTGAGAAAGTCACCACCCGCACCGTGCGCTACCGCACCGTCGGCGACATGTCCTGCACCGGTGCCGTGGACTCCACCGCAGCCAGCAACCACGAGATCGCCGTCGAGGTGGCCGCCTCCACGCTCACCGAGCGCGGCGCCACCCGGGCCGACGACCGCCTGTCGGAGTCCGCCATGGAGGATCGCAAGCGCGAAGGCTACTTCTGAGTCCGGTTCCGGCTCCCGCTCCGACACCCGTCCCACCCCACGAACCCACCAGACACGCACCCCTGGAGAAACCTATGACCATCACCCCCTCCCAGTCCGCACACCCCGAACCGAAACGATCCGCCCCGCAACCGTCTAAGACCACGGGCCTGCTGCGCCTGGCCACCGCCGGCAGCGTCGACGACGGCAAGTCGACCCTGGTCGGCAGGCTGCTGGTGGACTCCAAGTCGGTGCTGCGCGACCAGCTCGCCGCCGTGGAGCAGGTGAGCCTGGACCGCGGCCTGACCCACGCCGACCTGGCCCTGCTCACCGACGGCCTACGCGCGGAGCGGGAGCAGGGCATCACCATCGACGTCGCCTACCGCTACTTCGCCACGCCCCGCCGCTCCTTCATCCTGGCCGACTGCCCCGGCCACGTGCAGTACACCCGCAACACGGTCACCGGCGCATCGACCGCCGACGTGGTGGTGCTGCTGGTGGACGCCCGCCACGGCGTGGTGGAGCAGACCCGCCGGCACCTGGCGGTGGCGGCGCTCCTGAAAGTCCCGCACGTGGTGGTAGCCGTCAACAAGATCGACCTGGTGGACTTCTCCGCCGACGTCTACGACGCGATCGTCGCCGAGTTGGGCACCGCCGGCGCCGAGCTGAGGGTCACGGACCTGCGGGCGCTGCCGACCTGCGCCCTGGAGGGAGACAACGTGGTGCACCGATCCTCGCGAACTCCCTTCTACCGCGGCCCCGCCCTCCTGGAGCTGCTGGAGACCATTCCGGCCGACACCACGTCGGCCGACGGGGCCTTCCGCCTGCCCGTGCAGCTGGTCATCCGGCCGCAGGGGGCAGCGGCCGACGGCCTGTCCGACTACCGCGGCTACGCCGGGCGGGTCGCCGCCGGATCGGTCCGTGTGGGCGATGAGGTGGTGGTCCTCCCCTCGCGGCGCCGCAGCCGGGTCGCCGCCATCGACCTCGCTGACACCGCCCTGACCGAGGCACGTGCCGGCCAGTCGGTGACCCTGCGGCTGGCCGATGACATCGACATCATGCGCGGTGATCTCCTCGCCTCCGCCGCCGACCCGCCGGCGCTGCGCCGGGAGCTGGCCGCCCGCGTCGCCTGGCTGTCCGAGCGCCCCACCAGGCCGGGCGACCGGGTGCTCGTCAAGCACGGGACGCGCACCGTCCAGGCGATCATCACCGCGGTCGACGGCGTCCTCAATCTCGACGACCTCACCGCCGCGCCCGCCCGCGCCCTGGCCCTCAACGACATCGGGACCATCCGCCTGCGCCTGTCCGAACCGCTTCCCGTGGCCGACTACGCCCGCTCCCGCAGCGACGGTGCCTTCCTGCTCGTAGACCCCTTCGACGGCTGGACACTCGCCGCGGGCATGGTGCGCCTGGATGGCCAGCGGGCGTCCGCACCGCTGGCAGCATGAACCGGGCGAGCACAGCCGCGGGCACGGCCGGGCGGCCCGCGCCGGAAGTAGCCGGGCGGCCCGCGCCGGAGATGGAAAGAATCCCGGATACCGACCGTCCCGGCACCGGTTGGGTGGCGCTCATCGGAGGCGGCCCGGGGGACCCAGGGCTGATCACGGTGCGGGGCCTGGAGCTGCTGCGGCGGGCCGACGTCGTCGTCATCGACCGTCTCGCCCCGCGCCAGCTGTTGGAGGCCGCCGGACCCGACGCCGAGGTGATCGACGTGGGCAAGCGCCCGGGCCACCATCTGATGCCTCAGGACCGGATCGACGCGGTGCTGGTGGAGCGGGCCCGCGCCGGGCGTCGCGTGGCGCGGCTCAAGGGCGGCGACCCGTACGTGCTGGGCCGCGGCGGCGAGGAGGCGGCAGCCTGCCGGGCGGCCGGCGTCGTCGTCGAGATCGTTCCCGGGGTCACTTCGGCCATCGCCGTGCCGGCCGCCGCCGGCATCCCGGCCACCCACCGGGGGCTGGCCCGGGGATTCTCCGTGGTCACCGCCCATGAGGAACTGGGGTCGACCGTGCCGGTGCGAGGCGACCACACGCTGATCCTGCTGATGGGCGTAACCCGCCTTGGCCCCACCATGGCGATCCTCCTGGACAACGGGGCCGACCCCGACACCCCGGCCGCAATTGTCGAACGCGGCTTCCTGCCAGACCAGCGAGTGACCACCACCGTGCTGCGATGTCTGCCCGACGTCGCCGCCGACGTCGGTGTCAAAGCTCCCGCAGTCATCGTCATCGGCGACGTCGTCACCGTCAGTCCCGCATGGAACACGCGGATCATCCCCGGGTGATGACCGGTGAGGATCCCGACGACCCTGAAAGATCATCATGCTTGCACTCATCGTCCTCGCCCTGGTCGGGCTCGTCGCGCAACTCGTGGACGGAACCCTGGGCATGGGCTACGGCGTCACCAGCTCCTCGTTGCTGCTCGCCGTGGGCTTGAGCCCGGCGCTGGCCAGTGCCAGCGTCCACCTGTCCCAGATCGGGACCACACTGGTGTCGGGCCTGTCCCACCTACGCCTGGGAAACACGGATCGGGCATTGGTGGCCCGCCTGGCCATCCCCGGCGCCTTCGGCGCCTTCCTGGGCGCCACCGTGCTCGCCCGGGTCGCCACCTCGGCGGCCACGCCCGTGACCGCCACCATTCTGCTGCTTCTGGGTCTCTACGTACTCGTGCGCTTCGCCCTCCGTCCGCCGACCGGGGCCACCGCACGCACCAGCCCCCATACCTTCCGGCTGCTGACACCGCTAGGCCTGGTCGGCGGCTTCATCGACGCCACCGGCGGCGGTGGCTGGGGGCCGATTGTGACCACCACCCTGCTGTCGCGCGGCCGCACCGCCCCGCGCACCGTGGTCGGCAGCGTGGACACCGCCGAATTCATCGTCAGCGTGATGGCGTCATTGGGCTTCCTCCTGGGCCTGGGGACGGCCGGAATCGACTTCGGCGTTGTGATCGCCCTGCTGGGCGGCGGCGTACTGGCCGCGCCGCTGGCCGCCTGGGCGGTGTCCCGGATACCGGGCGCCGCCCTGGGGACCGCCATCGGAGGCCTCATCGTGGTGACGAATACGGCGACACTCCTGCAGGCACTCGACCTGGGCGCCCCGGTCACCACCTGGACGGTGTCGGCCCTGATTGCGGTGCTGGCGCCGCTCATCGGTTTCACGGTGCGCCGCCGCGCCAACGGTGTCCCTAAGGTGCAGGCGGCATGAGCGCGCGTCCTCTGGTGGTACTGGCCCACGGCACCCGCGCGCCCGGCGCCCACCCGGTCCTCGAACAGGTCAGCGCTCAGGTGGCGGCTCTCCTGCCGGGAGTTGCCGTACGCCACGGCTACGTGGAGTTCCAGAACCCCACGGCCCGGGAGGCCTTTTCGGGGCTGCACAATCCCGTCGTGGTGCCATTCTTCCTGGGCGGGGGCTACCACGTCCTGCACGACCTGCCCGACCTGCTTGCCGAGCACGGATCCGGCAACGCCACCCGGCATCTGGGCCCCGAACCGTCGATTGTAAACGTGGTGGCCGACCGCTTCCGCCGGGCGGCGGCGCAGGCACACGCGGCCGTCACCGCCCTGGACGGTGTCGTGCTGGCCGGCTCGGGCTCGTTCAGAAGGCGGCCGGTGCGGGAGACCGAGCAGGCGGCGGCGCTGCTGGCGCGGGAGCTCGGCATCCCCGTCAGGCCCGCATACCTGGCCAAGACCTCGCCCGCAGCCCATGATGCGGTGTCCGCTTGGAGGCGGGAGGGCGCGCGGGCGATTGCCGTGGCCCCCTACCTACTGGCCGAGGGCAAGTTCTCCCGTGCGCTACACCGCAGCGAGGCGGACTTCGTTTCCGCCCCCATCGGAGCGCACCCGGCGGTCGCCCAGGTGGTCGCTCGGCGCTACCGGACGGCCACCGGCGGCGGTCGTGCCGCGCCATGACGTCTCCAGCCCGGGCGGGCATCCGACATCACCGCCTCCTTCAGGATGCGTAGCTGCCAAGGACCGCATGCGGGGCAAGACACCCCGAGGACTTGCCCGGCGTGATCATGCCGGGCGGATAAGCTTATGCGGGCCTGATGCCCCAGGAGTGCCCGGATGGGAGAAGAGCACCGCATGTCGTCCACCTCTCAGTCTGCTCGTCGGCGTAAACGCGCGAACGTGCCGAAGTATCAGGAGATCTACGAGTACCTGCGCACTCATATCCAGGACGGGACCTTTCCCTTCCGTTCTTTCCTGCCCAGCGAGAATCAGCTGTGCGCGGACTTCGCCACCACCCGGCCCACGGTGCGTAAGGCGGTGCAGTATCTGGGCTCCCAGGGCTACGTACAACCCATTCACGGCAAGGGCATCCAGGTGATCTACCGGCCGCGATCGTCCTCACTGTTCTTCCTGTCGGGTATCGAGTCCCTGGCTGAGGCCGGCCAGCGCATCGGCACACCGGTGCGCACGATCCTGCTGTCCTCAACGGTGGAGACCATCACGCAGACCACGGCACGGATCTCCGGGCTGGCGGCGGGCACCCAGGTGCTGTACCTGCGGCGTCTGCGCCTGCTGGATGAGCGACCCGCGATCATCGATCACAACCGCTTCCTGCGCTCGGTAGTGCCCGATATCCCCCGTGATGCCGCGGAGACCTCCATCTACGCCTACCTGGAGAGCGCTCTGGGAGTGCGTATCGCCACCGCCTCACGCATGATCACCATCGAGGCCGCAGATGAGCTGGACCGCCGTCACCTGGATCTGGGAGGCCTGGACTGCGTGGGGGTGACGGAATCGCTGGGTTTTGACGCCTCCGGAGTGCCATTCGAGTACACCCGCTCCCACCATGTTCCGGAGACATTCGGCTTCATCTCAACGGCCCAGCGCCTGCCCTCCCACCGGTGACGGAAATGCCGGCGGCCCGGCCGACGTGGCATTGACGCTCACGTCGGCCGGGCCGGTTCGCCGGTAAGCCCTAGAACTCAGCGGGCCACCGGTTCACGGTTGCCCAAGCGCACCTTCTCCACCGTGCGCTCGGCCTCGAAGTCGGACTCCTTGAAGCCGAAGAAGTAGGTGGCCAGGAAGGATACGGCCAGAGTCACGAATGAGGCGATCCAGAAGCCGGTGAAGGAACCGTCGATGCCCTCGGGGTTGACGAAGGACGGGAAGCCGACGAATGCACCGGTGAAGCCCCACATGTTGACGTCAAACAGTCCGGTTAGCAGGCCGCCCACGGCGCCGCCGATAGAGGCGGTGATAAACACGCGCCCGTACTTCAGGTTCAGGCCGTACATGGCGGGCTCGGTCACCCCACAAAGGGCGGAGATCGTGGCCGGACCGGCCAGCTGCTTGATGCGGGGACTCTTGGCCTTGACCCACAGGGCCAGGGCACCGCCACCCTGCGCGATCATGGAGGCGGAGACAATGGCATTGAGCGGGGAGAAGCCGGGATCGGCAATCTGCTGGGAGATGATCGGGATGACGGCCCAGTGCAGTCCGAAGATGACCAGGCACTGGTACAAGCCGCCGATCAGAAGTCCGGCCACCGGATAAGACAGGCTCAGCACCCAGCTGACGGCCTGGGCGATACCGCCGGAGATCGTCATCACGATCGGGCCGAAGACCACCAGCACCAGGGTGGAGACGATGAAGATCTCCAGCAGCGGGGCGAAGATGGAGCGCACCACCGCCGGAATCCACTTCTTCAGCCACGGCTCGATCTTGCTGGCCAGCCAGGAGGCCACGATGATCGGGAAGATCGAGTAGGCATAGGCGTTGCCCTCGGGCAGCGAGACCGGGATGCCGAAGAAATCGGAGTTGAAGACAGTCCGCCCGATCCGAGCGATCACGTGGTAGTCCTCCGCGGAGGAGTTGGCCATGGAGACCACGGACGGGAATGTGAGCACCCCACCGATGATGGCGACGATGATCGGGTCCGCACCAAGCCGGCGAGCCGAGGTGAAGCCGATGATGATGGGCAGGAAGTAGAACATCGACGAGGCCATGGCGTCGATGAAGGTGTAGGTGGAGGTGCCGGTGTCCACGATGTTGAACTGCGTGAGCAGCGCCAGGATCCCTTTGAGAATGCCGGAGGCGGCCAGCACGCCGATCACGGGGATCATGGAGCCGGTGATCACACCGATCAGGGAGGAGAAACCGTACTTGACCCAACCGATGGCCGTGGTCGGCTTCGGCGCCGCCGGGGCCGCCTCCGCCTCGTCGGAACCCTCGGCCAGGTGCGGAACCTGCTTGACCACGGCGTCGTACACGTCACCGACGGTGGCGCCGATGACCACCTGGTACTGCCCGCCCGCGCGGGCAACGTCGATCACACCGTCGGCGCTGGTGACCGCGGCGTCGTCGACCAGGGACTCGTCCTTGAGGTAGAAGCGCACCCGGGTGATGCAGTGGATGACCGAGCGGATGTTGTCGGCCCCGCCCACCCCGGCGATGATGTCGCGGGCGGTGGCGTCGAAACCGGTCAGCCCGTCATCGGCTGCGGCTGTGGGCGAGTCGGCCGTCCGCTTCAGGACTGCGGTGGCCACATCGGCACCGGCCTGCGCCTGCCCCGGGACGATCCGCAGCTCGGCCAGGGCCTTGGCCGAATTGGTCACGGCCACGATGGTGGTGGTGTCCTTGCCGGCGGCGGTGATAGCAGCCAGATCCATGCTGCCCAGGGACTGGCCGGCGCGGACCTCCTGGTCCAGGCGGACAGAAAGGCTGAAGGGGCGTCCGGCGAGTTCTACGGTGTCAACGCCCAGGTGCAGGAGCACCTCCAGGCCATCGGAAGTGGCGATGCCAACTGCGTGACCGGTCTCGGCAACCATGGTGACGGTGCCGGAAACGGGTGCAACCACCTCGCCGGAGGAGGGGAGCACACCGAAACCCTCCCCCAGGGCTCCGGAGGAGAAGACCGGGTCGGGAACCTCGGCAAGGGCAATGATCGCGCCGGTTACTGGCGCTGCCAGAACCCGGTCTGGGATGGATGGTGATGACATATACGGTGCTCCTCTCAGAGCGACTTGGGATTGCGGATGATGATGGCGAGTGCCTCGTAGGGGGACAGGGTCAGCACGGGGCTGAGTGTCCGTACGGGGTAGTTCCCGATGAGAACCTCGCCGGCGAGGAACTCGGTGGGGATCTCAACCGTGGTCGGCCGGCCACGGAAGCTGGTTAAGACGAGCAGGCGGGCGCGGGCTTCCCGGCCGGCCTCCTCGACACGGGTGTGTGTGTCAATCGGGGCAATCGAGGTGGGTCCCGCGGGCAGACTGCGTATGTAGGCGAAGACATCGGGGTTGTCCTCCGCCCAGGGGGAATAGTCGCCTTCGGCGATCACCGGCTCGGCCTTGCGCAGCGCCACCAGGCGCCGGTAGTAGGGCAGGATGCGACCCCCGGACTCCTCGGCGGCCACGTTGATCCTCGCGGCATTGGTGGGGCGCAGCCACGGGGTGCCGGAGGTGAAACCGGCACCGGCGGTGGCGTCCCACTGCATGGGGGTGCGGGCGTTGTCACGCGCCTTGGCGTGGACAATGCCGAAGGCCTCCGCCTCACCGCGTCCACCGGCCACCAGCTCGGCGTAGGCGCCCAGGGCCTCGACATCCACATAGTCCTCGATGTGGGTGTAGTCCGGATCAGTCATGCCGATCTCCTCCCCCATGTAGATGTAGGGGGTGCCGCGCAGCAGGTGGATGGCGGTTCCCAGCATGGTGGCGGACTCGTAGTGGTAGCGCTCCGGATCGCCGAAGCGGTTGATGGCCCGGGGCTGGTCATGGTTGTTCCAGAACAGGGCGTTCCAGCCGCCGCCGGCCTGGAGGCCCAGGGCCCAGTCGTTGAGGATGCGCTTAAGGGCGGGGATGTCCGGATCGGCCCGGGTCCACTTCTGACCGTCGGAGTAGTCGACCTTGAGGTGGTGGAAGTTGAACACCATGGAAAGCTCCCGCCGCTGGGGGTTGGTGTAATCCACGCAGGCGGCGATGGAGGTGGAGGACATCTCCCCCACGGTCACGGAGTCCGGGTCCTGGCCGAAGCTGGCCCGGCTCAGCTCTTGCAGGTAGTCGTGCACGAGCGGACCGTCGGTGTAGACCAGGCGGTCGTCGGTGCCGGCCGGGGCGTCCGCCAGGGGCTCGGTCTTGCCGATCAGGTTGATTACGTCGAAGCGGAAGGCGCGCACGCCGTGGGACCGCCAGAAGTTGACTACCTCCGCCGCGCGGGAGCGCACTTCGGGGTTGTGCCAGTCCAGGTCGGCCTGGCCGGGATCGAACAGATGCAGGTAGTACTCCCCGCCGCGAGGCCGGCCGGAATCATCCACGGGCCCGAAGGGCGCCCAGGCGGGGCCACCGAATTTTGATACCCAGTTGGTGGGCAGAATCGGTTCCCCGGCCTGATCGAAGCCGCGGGCAGGCCGCAGGTAGAAGTAGTCGCGGTAGCGCTGTTCGCCGGCCAGGGCCCGCTGAAACCACTCGTGCTCGGTGGACACGTGGTTGAGCACCATGTCCAGCATGGGGCTGATGCCGTGCTCGGCCAGGGCGGCCACGAGCTCGTCGAAGTCCTCCATCGTGCCCATGGCGGGGTCCACCGCGCGGTAGTCGGCCACGTCGTAGCCGTTGTCCCTACCCGGCGAGAGGTAGAAGGGGTTGAGCCAGACGTAGTCCACACCCAGGGAGGCGATGTACGGGACCTTCTCGATGATCCCGCGCAGGTCGCCAACACCGTCACCGGTGGTGTCCCGGAAGGACTTCGGATAGACCTGGTAGACGACAGCGTCGTGAAAACTCATGGGTACTCCGTGGAATCACGCTGCCGCTCCCGCGCGGCAACTTGTATATACAAGTACACACGCCGGGGAGGTTCACCGCAAGTACAAGCACCCCAATGTGACGCACACCCCTGGTCACCGCCTCGTCCCACTGTGAGGGGATTGTCATGAAATGCAGCACTTTCGAGGTCGCACGTGCGCCTCGGGGTGAACAAACCGCACAATCACGCCAACTCCCGTCGCGGCGACGAGACACACATCAGCCAAAGTGCTGCAATCCGTGCCACGTCACCCCGGCACCGCGGCTCGGCCGGCCGTCACCGGAAGGACCACCCGCCGAGCCACGACCTGACAACGCCTCAATCAGGCGGAGGTACTCTCCTGCAACACGCCGGTGCTGCCACCATCCTCGGAGCCGGAATCGCCCTCTAGGCCGCCACCCAATCCACCGGGGGCATCCTCATTAGGGGTGGTCCGGCCGGAGCCGAAGCCACCATCCATCTGCCCGAAGTCGCCATCACGCATTCGGCCGCCACCCGGCATCTGACCGTCACCACCGGGCATTTGCCCACCTGGACCGCCCTGCCGCGGGTCGAAGTCGTCCCGCTCGACGCCCGCCGGGGCATCGTCGGAGGACAGCAACTCATTAGTGCCCCAGCCGGCGCCGAATGACGCCCCCATCAACGCGATCACGGCGAGAACAGCGACCCACCTGCGCCTGTACCAGGACCGTCCCCCTTCGGCCCGGACACCGGCACCCGGTGTGGAGACGGGCGATGCACCCACCGGCGTAGCCGCCTGAGGGTCAGGATCGTCCGCAAGCGGAATGCTCTGGCCGCCGACCCGCTGCGGCGATCCTTCTGCCAGTGCGGCATCGGCGCCGACCGACGCCGAGGCGGAGTCGGCGCTCGAGGCTCCCGGCGGATTCTCGGCTGGAATGCGGGCGGTGACATCGAAGTCGTCGGGCCTGGACGTGGTCATCTATCGGTCCTCTGTCCTGTCAGCTTGTGGTAATCCACCCCGTGGCGGGGCGAGGCTCAAGGTACGAAGGACGCCTGAGACTCCCACGTGCCGGTGCTGTGGTGAAGCTGTGCCTCATTCGCCGGACGCATCATGCCGGGCGCGGATGCGGTCTTGGACACACCTGCGGACTACTCTGGGGGCATGACGGTCTACGGATTCATCGGTGCGGGCAATATGGCCGGCGCGATCGTGCGGGGAGCCATTACTGCGGGGATGCCTGCCGCCTCCATCCTGGTCACCAGCGCCCACGACTCGGCGGACCGGCTGGCCCGGGCTACCGGGGCGCGCCAGATGGAGGCGGCCGAACTGGTGGAGGCCAGCGATGTGGTGGTGCTCGCGGTCAAGCCGCATGTGGTGCCGACGGTGCTGACCTCGTTGTCCAGCGTGCTGTCCCAGCGCCTTCCCCTGGTGCTCTCGATCGCTGCGGGAGTGAGCACCCAGCGCCTGGGGGAGTTACTGCCGCCGGGCGTCCGGGTGGTGCGGGCCATGCCGAATATGGCAGCCGCCGTGGGCCGCTCCATGACCGCCCTGACCGCAGGTGCATCGGCCACCCAGGCCGACCTGGATGCGGCCCGCGCCTTGATGGTAGCCGTGGGCCGCACCCAGGTGCTGGCGGAGAGGGACTTCTCCGCCTTCACCGCCCTGGCGGGCTCCTCCCCCGCCTTCGTGTTCCAGTTCATCGAGGCCCTGGCGCGTGGCGGAGTAGCGGCCGGCATCCCCAAGGCGCAGGCCGTCGAGATCATCACCCAGGCCGTGCTCGGCGCGGCGCTGACGGTGCAGGCGGCGCAGATGGCCCAAGCCGACGGCGAACGCGGCCGCACCCCCGCCGATCTGATCGACGCCGTCTGCTCCCCCGGCGGAACCACCGTGGCCGGGCTGGTGGCATTGGAACGCGCGGGCTTCTCTCCCGCCGTAATCGCGGGCGTCGAGGCGATCATCGCCCGGGACCGGGAGCTGAGCGCTTAATCTCTCAGTCCCCCACCGTGCACGCGCCCGCCCGACCGGCTAGGCTGTAGACGTACTTGATTCCTGACCGTTACCAACAATCACTTCTGACAACACCCAACCCGGCGGTCCTGACACCACTCAACTGCTGCCCCGGTGAAGCCATTGAAAGGGGAATACCCATGGCAGACCAGGCGACCCTGATCACCTGGAAACATCCGCAGACCTTCTACGCGCGCTACGGCAAACGCGCCCTGGATGTGACCGCTGCCATCGCGGTCATGCCGGTTCTGGGTGCGCTGACCCTCGGCGTCGGGGCCGCCATCAAGCTGGACGACGGCGGTCCCGTCTTCTACCGGCAGGAGCGGTGGGGCCGCCACGGCCGTCCCTTCCGCATCTTCAAGTTCCGGTCCATGTCAGTGGGGGCGCCGGATATCCGCAACGCCGATTCCTCCTCCGTCGCGTCCCGCACCGATGCCCGTGTCACCCGGGTGGGCCGCGTGCTGCGCTCCACCTCCATAGACGAGGTTCCCCAGTTCCTCAACGTCTTGAACGGCACCATGAGCCTGATCGGGCCGCGCCCCAATCTGGCTACCAAGCCGCTGGACCGCATGGGGGCGGACGAACGGCGGCGACTGACGGTCAGGCCGGGCATCACCGGCTACAACCAGGCCTTCTACCGCAACTCCACCACCCTGCCCGAGCGTTACGCGGCCGACTGCTACTACGTCGACCACCTGTCCTTCGGCCTGGATGTGCGCATTGTGCTCAAGACCATCCAGACGGTTCTTACGGGCAGATCGGTCTACTCCTCGACCCGGGAGGGCGGTTCACAGTCCTCGTCCCCGCAGCAGCCCGCTGCACCCGCGTCCCGATAGGCGGCCGGCGCGGAACCTCGAAACAGTCACTGACAGGAGACTCAGATCCATGACCTCCCCTGAATCCCCCTCCGCCACCGTCCCGGTCACCGACGCCGTTACCAACCGGGACGCCGACGCCAACCGCCCGCCGGTGCTGATCCTGGGTGGATCCGCCCTCCAGGTGCCCATGATCCGAGCGGCCCGCCGCTTGGGCATGCGCACCTTGGTAGTCGATGCCAACCCGAATGTGCCCGGAGCGGTCCTGGCCGACGAGTTCGCCTCCGTGTCCACCACCGACGTAGACGGTCTGCTGGCCCTGACTCGTGACCGTGAACTGGCCGGAGTCACCTCGGTCGGCACCGACCGACCGGTGCGGGCGATCGCCGCTGTCGCCCGGGCTCACGGTCTGCCTGCGGTGTCCCCCGAGACGGCGGCCGCCTGCACGGACAAGGCACTCATGTTGCAGGCCGTCGCCCAAGCCGGCATCCCCCACCCCCGCTTCGCCCTGGCCTCCGACTTGGACGAATTGCGGGCGGCTGTGGCCCAATTGGGGCTGCCGTGCATCGTCAAGCCGCTGGACTCCTCGGGCTCACGCGGCGTGGTGCAGGTGAACACCGAGGCCGATCTTCCGGGGGCATTGGACTACGCCCTGGCGCCCTCCCAGGAGTCCGCTGTCATCGTCGAGGAGTTACTGGTGGGGCGGGAGATAAGTTGCGAGGTGCTGTGCGTTAACGACGTGTACCACGTCCTGGCCACCACCGATAAGGACACCACCGGCAGCCCCCACTTCATCGAGACCGGTCACACCCAGCCCGCCGATCTGGACGCCGACACCCTGGCCGCAGCCCACGGCCTGGTGGCTCGGTGTCTGGCCGCGGTGGACATGCACCTGGGGCCCGCACATGTGGAGATGATGCTCACCGACGCCGGACCGGTGCTAATCGAATTCGGCTGCCGGATGGCCGGTGATTTCGTCTCCTCCCATGTAGTGCCCGGCTCCACCGGCATCGACTTTCTTGGACTGGTGTTGCGACAGGCATGTGGTGACAGGATCGAGGTGCCGCCGTCATCCGGGCGGGCCGCAGCCATCCGCTTCCTAACCGCCCCCGAGGGCGTGCTGCGCGCCTTCCACGGCTTGGACCGGGCACGGGGCGTAGAGGGCGTCGACGCCGTCATCACCCTCGCACAGCCGGGAGAGACGATCACCCCGCTGCACTCCAGCACGGACCGGCTGGGCGTTGTGGTGGCCTCCGGTCCCGACCGCGCCAGCGCCATCACCGCCTGCGAGCAGGCCCGCGACCTGATCACCATTGAGGTCGACCAGGCCGCTCCCGCTCCTCGCCCGGCTGGGCGCTCCGGCCTGCCCGCGCAGGGTCGCCGGGTCCTGATTATCGGTGCGGGACGCGGTCAGCTCGGGCTGATCCGTGCCGTAAAGCGGCTGGGTGCCACCGCGGTGGTCGCCAGCCTCACGGCCGGATCGCCCCCGGGGCTGAAGGAGGCGGACGAGGCCATCGACGTGGATCTGCTCGACCCGGATGAGGTGGCCCGGCAGGCGCGTCGGGTCGGCGTCGACGCCGTGGCCACCAGCTGTTTGGATACGGGCTTGGAGGCCCTGGGCGCGGTTGTCGAGGAGCTGGATCTGCGTGGCATCGACCGTGCCCGTGCCCGACTGTGTATGGACAAGTCGGCCATGAAGCGCCGGCTTGCCCAGTGCGAGGTGCCCACCGCCCCCTTCCGTGAACTGACCTCCCCGGATGACCTTGCCGCCGCCCTGGACGAGGTTGGCCTGCCGGCCATGGTCAAGGCCGCCGACCTGCAGGGCTCCTCGGGGGTGTTCAAGGTGTCCTCGCCCGCCCAGGCCCGTGAGGCACTGCACCGCGCCCGCGACCTCAGCCGCCACGGCACGGTAATCGTCGAGCGTTTCCTGGATGGACGTGAGTTCGGCGCGCAGGCACTGGTGCACGACGGCGAGCTCCTCCACATCACCGTTCATGGCGATGATCTGGCGGATGGTGGACTGCCCATCCCCGTCGGTCATCATGTGCCGGCCGACGACGCCGAACTGGAGGCGCAGGCCCGTCAGGTGATCGGTGCCGCGGTGCGGGCCTTGGGACTGGACAACTGCGCCGTCAATATCGACCTGATGGCCTGCGACGGGAAGGTCTACGTAATCGAGTTGACCGCCCGGGCCGGGGCCAATGGCCTGCCGGAACTGATGAGCGCCGTGCACGGTGTGAACTACTACGAGTTGGTGGCCCGCGAGGCCCTGGACCTGGATGTGGTCGGCGCCTGGGCGCGACGCGCGCCCTGGTCCGGCGCCGCCCTGGGAATGATGCTCACCGACCCCGACGCCCACGGCGTCGTGACCGCCGTGACGGTTCCCGCCGACCTGCCCGAGTGGGCGGTGGACCTGAGCCTGTTCCGCGGCCCGGGTGACCGGATCGATGGCTTCACCTCTTCCAACGACTGCCTCGGGCAGGTGGTGGTGCGCGGAGCGGACCTGGAGCAGTGCCGTCGCCGGGCGCAACAGATCGCCTCCCAGGTCGAGTTCAACCTTGAGGAGGCGTGATGAAGCGACTTGTGATCCTGGCCAATGCCTTCCCCTACGGCAACTGGGAGCCCTTCCTGTCCACCGAGCTGGAGTACCTGCGGGGATTCGACCGGGTGGACATCATGTCGCTGTCGGTGCGCGAGGAGCACCGCGGTAACGTACGTGAGCTGCCGGACGGGGTGAGGGCGCATCCAATCCCCTTCCGCTCACGCCTGTTCTATCTGCTGGGCTCCTTCCGGGTTCTGGGGGATCCCAACCTGTACCGGGAGTTGCGCGATCTGGCCCGCCGACGCCGACTCGCCCCTGGGCAGGTGGTGACCCTGTTCATCTTCCTCAGCCGCGCCCACCATGAGGCCGCCCAGATACGCCGCCTGCTGAATAAGGCCGGTGCCGAGCCGGACGATGAGGTGGTCTTCTACTCCTACCGCTTCGCCTACCAGCCCTACATGGCCGCCCGGCTGCGCCGCCGCTTCCGGCGCACCGCCTCCGTGGCACGCGCCCACCGCGCCGACCTGTACGAGGAGTACTCCCCCCGCGGCTATCTGCCGCTGCGGACGCAGACGGTGGCCGACCTGGACCGCATCTACCTGGTGGCCGACCACGGGCTGCGCTACCTGCTGGACCGGCACCCGGAGGCGGTGGGCAAGGCGGTGGTCTCCCGCCTGGGAACCACCGATCACGGCGTCCCTGCCGCGGTCCCGCCACGCCGGGAGGCGCTGCGGATCGTGTCCTGCTCGACGATCGTGCCCGTCAAGCGGCTGGACCTGCTCGTCGACGCGCTCGCCGGTACTTCCCTGCCGATCCAGTGGGATCACTTCGGGGAGGGAGAGCTGCATGAGCAGATCGATGCCCGCGCCGCCCAGAAGCTGGGTGAGAATGTGACGCTTACCTGGCGGGGCTTCGTACGCAATACCGACCTGGTCGAGGAGTACGTGCTCTCCCCCCGTCACCTGCTGGTCAATGTCTCCGCCTCCGAGGGGGTGCCGGTATCCATTATGGAGGCGCTGTCGGCGGGCATTCCGGTGATCGCCACCGACGTGGGCGGCACTGGAGAACTGGTACGCACCGGTGTCAACGGAATACTGCTGCCAGCTGATCCGACACCGGAACAGGTGCGCGGCGCCATTGAGAAGATCGCCGGACTGGATGAGGGCGCCTATGCGGCGCTGCGCTCAGGTGCTCGCCGCACCTGGGAGGACAACTGTGACGCGCGCGCACTGTACACCGACTTCGCCGGGGAACTGGCCGGCCTGCCGGATGAGGGGGCACCCCTGCGATCCGCCCGGCGCAAGGGGCGGGCATGAGTCCTGGCCGAGCGGGGGCGCGCACGGCGGTCGGCGGTCCTCGCCACCGTCGCCCCTACCTCACCTTGCCGGGTGGGTCTGTGCCCGGACTGGGGCTTGTAGGCGCCCTTTGCAACCTCGCAGTGGTGGCCTTGGCCCTGTTCACCCAGGCGTCGCCGTCCTGGACACTCATCCTATTGCTGTGGCTGAACGCGGTGCTATTCGCCGCCGCCCGCCTGGTGGAACGCACCATCCTGGCGGCTTTCCTGATGTCCTTCTTCGTACTGCTGCTCGGGCGGGAGATCACGATCGACTTCTTCCGCTACGAAACCAGCCAGGCGCCGCCGGGCCAGACCGAGCACCTGCAGCTGTGCCTGGCGCTGAGTCTGCTCGGTATCGTCGCCGGCGCCAGCGCCGTGAGCGCGCTGCAGGCCCGCAGGCGCCGTCCGCACATGCCATCAGAGGAGACGGGGCACGGCTACGCCGCTGCCGCCAGGCCCGGCGGCACTGTCCTGGCCGATCCATCGATCGTGCGCTGTCTGTTCTGGGTCACACTGGCCCTGTCCCTGATATCGGTGGCGCTACGGGCCCGCTACGTGCTGGCCAATGGCTACCTGTCCTATTACACGGATTTCTCCGATCTGGAGGATGCCTCCGGCTCGCTGTACGGGCTGCGGCGCATCGAGATCATGCTGCCACTGATGCTGACGATCTATCTGGGTCTGTTCCCACCCCGCCGCCAGGTGACGGCCGCCGCCACCGGTTGGGCGGCCTATCTGGTTCTGAGCCTGTTGACCGGGCAGCGTGGCACCTTCGTCGGCGGCGTGGTCATCATCCTCGCCTACTGGATCGTGCGCTCGCGCCAGGATCCTCCGGGCGCCTGGCGCATAGGCACAACGGGCCGGATCGTCGGAGCCATTGCCGTGCCGCTGATGGCCGCCGTGCTGGCGGCCGTGGAGTCGGCGCGTGGCGTCGGCGCGGTCGCCTCCGACACCGACGGCCGCAATCCGATCCTGCAACTGTTGTACGGGCAGGGCGTGAGCTCAACAGTGGTGCGCAACGCCTATGCCTACGCCGACTTCATACCCAGGGACTGGTACATGGGAGAGTTCCTGCATTCCGGGCTGCTAGCTCGGCTGCTGGGATACCAGGTCTATCACGGCAACACCGTGGAGCACGCCTTGCACGGCGGCTCCTTCACCCACGCCTTCGCCTACACCCTGCTGGGTCCGCAATACCTAAGCGGGCGCGGCACCGGCTCCTCATTCATCGCCGAGCTGTTCTACGACTACGGCTATGCGGGCGTGCTGGTGGGAGGGGCCGTGTACGGCGCCCTATGCGTCTGGGCGTGCCACCTGGTTAAGGGCCGGCCGCTGAGCAACGGCTTGCGCCTGATGATCGTGCCCGTCGTGCTGTGGGCGCCGCGCGGCAGCGCGACTGGCTTCCTGAGCACCTGGCTGACTCCCAGCGTGGTGGTGGCACTCGCAGCCGTGTCGATACTGTCACTGGCCGCGGCGCTCCTGCGCGAGGCGGACTCAGCCCGCCACCCGCACACCCATCGAGTTCGGTCGACGTAACCATCGAGTTCGGTCGACGTAACCATCGAGTTCGGTCGACATGACGCGCCCTTCACCTTCGGCGCGCACAGCGGTACCTTGACGCATCCCTTGCCAAGTGCTCATCAGTCGGCGACATGCCTGCCCCGCCGCCGGGGCGCGAACCCCGGCAACGCATGCCGATGCACATACCCGTACAGGGCCAGGGTCGCGTAAACCGCCACCAGCGCTGGCGGGGGCCCGCCTGCAGCCACTGCCGCCAGGAAGACGGCGCATACCAGCAGCTCGGTGAGGGTGTCCAGGAGGATGGGCACTTCAATGAGCCGGTTTATCAATACTTCCGAGGCGATCGACCGGACCGCTGAGACCACGGCGATCAGGAACACGGCCGCCGTCGCCGACCCCCACAGGTAAACCGTCCACCAGGTACCCACCACCGCCAGCCCCAAGCAGGCCACGTTGATCACGGCCATCAGCCGTTCCCGCCGCATCACCTTCAAGAACACCACCGACAGTCCGCGACTCTTGGTCTCATACACGCTCAGAGGGAACAGCAGGGCCAGGAAGAAGATCGCCTGCGCGTAGTTGGGCAGCCATGCCCGCAACGCCCACGCCAATGGGAAGTAGAGCCCGAGCATGAGCACCAGCGGAGTGACGAACCGCGAGCGCAGGGCGGCGTAGGCCTCGGCGTAGCGTCCACGATCCAGATTGCTCAGATGCGGGTACACCGAGATCGACACGGAGTTGACCAGGACCATGAACATGGTGGTGAACTGAAAGGCCAGGGACACCTGGGCGAACATCTCGATGCCCCAGTGATCCTCAACCGCCCAGCGCACCACGAAGGTGATCAGGGCGGCGGCCAGGTTGGACACCAGCACAAACATGCCCGCCCCGCAGTCGGCTAAGAACTCCCGGGTGGCCTGCCAGCTAAGGTCCGGGCGGCTCAGAAACACACCGCGGGCTATGAGCACCGCGATCACCAGGCCCAGGGCCTTGCCCAGCGCGTCAAAGATGATGAACACGATGACTTCGCGCACACCCACCAGCAGGGCGCCACCGACGCCGATGAATGTCACCAGCCGCTCCGCCACTGTGCCCAGCGCGAAGGCCCGCGCCCGGCCGGCGATCTGCAGGACCACGGTCACCAGCGTGCGCGGCACGTAGAACAGTGCCCCCGCCCCCGCCAGCACCAGAATCAGCGCCCGCTGCTGCTCCGGGGCGCGGGCCCACACCCATACCGCCAGGCCGACACAGGCGGCCAGGTCCAGAGCGAACAGCCGGATCAAACCCGCGGACAGGCGCCGTTTGGGCATGTCCGCCCAACGCTTACCGCCCAGGCGCAGGTACACGCCGTCGGTGTAGCCGAAGGTCACGTAGCCGAAGTACATGACGTACAGCTGGTACAACTGCCACAGTCCATAGTCGGCCACGGAGATGATCCGCGGCAGCACGAGCGTCAGCAACGCCGCGGAGAGCATGTACAGGATGTTGCCAACCAGGACCCAGGGCAGGCCCCGGGTCAGGCTGCGGCCGGTGGGGGAGGCGGTGGACACAGAGATTCTCCTCACGTGTCATCGCGGCGGGGCGCAGACGGATTCAGGGCGCCAGTCTGCGATGACCTGCCCCATGCTGGCCTGCACGCACCGTGCTCGTCAAACGGTTGGTGTTTGACCCGCGCCGGTTTTGCGTCTTAAATGTCATTGGCCCTCGTTCCGCATTCTTGACGTTGAAGCCGCGTCAGAGTCTCTTCTACGCGTTCGACGTTGCGGCGGGCGCGGGGGTGCCGCCCTGAGTCCTGGGTCGGTCTCCAGCCAAGAGATACGTGACCAATCATGCGACCGAATACATCCGCCCCTGAAAGACAAGCGCTACTACTACCCGTCATCGACACCGTGTTCTGGCTGCTGGGGGCCTTCCTGGCTTGCCAGCTGCACGGTGACGCCTTCGCCTCCTCCGCCGCCCTGACCGTCCTGGCCTGTGCCGCCGTGGGCAGCGCCGTCAGCCTGTGCCTGGGCTACCTGTGGCTGCTGACCTACCGGCGTCGCTACCACGTGGGCTCATTCGATGAGACCGCTGCCATCGCCACGCAGTTCGCCGTATCCGCGCTGGTGATGCTGGGCGTGGCTGCAGTCTGGGCCGCCGCCACCGGCAGCCCCCTGCGCACGCTCACGCTCGCCGCCGTCGTCGCCCTGGCGCTGCTGGCCGCGCTTACGGCCCGCTTCGCGGTACGACTGGTGACCACCTACCAGGCCTCCCAGTACTACCGGCGCGTCGCCCGTGGTCAGGACCGCATGATCGTCGTCGGCGCGGGCCGGGTGGGGCAGCAGATCATTTACCTGACCAAGTTCGACGCCGCCTCGCCCTTCAACCCTGTGGGCCTGGTTGACGACGATCCGGCCAAACGCAACCTGCGGATCCTGGGGGTGCCGGTGCGCGGCACCGTGGACGATCTCATTGACGTTTGCGCCGACGCCTCGGCCGCCACGGTGGTGATCGCCGTGGCCGACTTCCCCGCCGACCGCCTCAAGGCGGTGACCACCAGCTGCGCCGAGCACGGCATCCGTGTGATGACCATCGTGCCCGTCCGCCAGCTGGCGCGCCGCGCCTTGCAGATCTCCGACATTCGGGAGATCGACCTGGCGGAGGTGCTCGGACGCCGCGAGATCCACACCGATGTCTCTCAGATCGCCAGCTATCTGTCCGGACGCACCGTCCTGGTCACTGGTGCCGGCGGCTCGATCGGTTCGGAGCTCGCCCGCCAGATTCATCGCTTCGGCCCCAGGGAGCTGGTGCTGCTGGACCGCGACGAGTCGGCCCTGCATTCCGTGCAGCTGGACATCTACGGCAAGGGCCTGCTCGATACCCGAGATATGGTGCTGTGTGACATCCGTGACCGTGCTGCGCTGGATTCCGTCTTCGCCGAGCATCGCCCGGAGGTGGTCTTCCACGCGGCGGCGCTCAAGCACCTGCCGATGCTGGAGATGTATCCGGAGGAGGGTTGGAAGACTAATGCGTTGGGCTCACGCAACGTGCTCGAGCTGGCGCTGAAGTACGACGTACAGACCCTGGTCAACATCTCCACCGACAAGGCGGCCGACCCCACTTCGGTGCTCGGCCGCACCAAGCTGGCCGCCGAGCGCATGACGACGGCGACCGCCAGGCAGTGCGGTCGACGCTTCGTCTCGGTGCGTTTCGGCAATGTTCTGGGGTCCCGCGGCTCCATGCTGTGGACCTTCAAGCGCCAGATCGAGGAGGGAGGGCCGGTCACGGTCACTCACCCGGATGTGGAGCGCTTCTTCATGACCATCCCGGAGGCTTGCGAGCTGGTGCTGCAAGCCGGGTCCTTTGGCCGCCCGGGCGACACCATGGTCCTGGATATGGGCGAGCCGGTGAGAATCGTCGATGTCGCCCGCCGACTGATCGCCCAGTCCGGCAAGGAGGTCGACATCGAGTTCACCGGTCTGCGACCGGGAGAGAAGCTCTCCGAGGAGCTGGTCGGGCGCTCCGAGCACGGTGAACGCCCCTTCCACCCGCTTGTCAGCCACGTACGGGTCACTCAGCAGTCGTTGCAGGAGATTGAGGAGCTCCATGCCTGGGCGGTGGGAGAGGATCCACTGGCCGGTCTCGACACCGACCGCGCCTCGGTGGTGGCCTCCACCGCCCCGGTTTCTGATGCGCCCGCCGACGTGGACGTCGACGCCGTCCAGGTCCCCGACTCCGCGGAGGCGCTGCGATGATCCCCTTCTCCCCGCCCACCCTCACCGAGGAAGACATCAGTACGGTGGTGGAGGTGTTGCGCTCCGGCTGGATCACCTCCGGCCCGGTTGGCCGCCGCTTCGAGGAGCGGCTGACCCAGTGGGCCGGCACCACCGAGGCGGTGGCGCTCAGTTCCGCGACCGCCGCCCTGGAGTTGGCACTGCGCGCCGCCGGCGTTGGACCGGGCGATGAGGTGGTGGTGCCCGCTTACACCTACACGGCGTCGGCCTCCGTGATTGATCACGTGGGCGCGAAGATCGTCATGGTCGACTCCGAACCGGGCACCCCCTTCCCCGGAGTCGAACGTATCGCCGCCGCCGTGACTGATCGCACACGTGCGGTGATTACCGTGGACCTGGCCGGGATCCCCTTCGACTCCCGCCCGCTCGCCGACCTGCTGGACGGGCGCGGCCGGATCGATTCCGGGCTGGGCGCCTCGCTGGGCCGTCCGGTGATCATCTCGGACTCGGCGCACTCGCTGGGCGCATCGCTGGGGCAGACGCCCGCAGGCTCCTTGGCGGACCTGACCGCGTTCTCCTTCCACGCCGTGAAGAACTTGACGACGGCGGAGGGCGGGGCGCTGACCTGGCGTTCCGATCTGCCTACCGACCGTGAGGCACTCGTCCACTGGGTTCGCACCTACTCGCTGCACGGGCAGACTAAGGATGCCCTAGCCAAGTCCCAGGGATCATCCTGGGAGTATGACGTGATTGCCCCCGCCTACAAGTGCAACATGCCAGACACACTGGCCGCCTTGGGGCTGTCCCAGCTGGACCGCTACGCCCAGAGCCTGGAACGGCGCCGGGAGCTGCTTGCCGGTTACGCCGAGCATTTGGCCGGCACGGGTGTGAAACTGCTCCCGCACGACGGCGAGGGGGTGGTCTCCTCCGGGCACTTGGCGATCGCCGCACTGCCGGTTGCGGAGGTGTCCGAACGCAATTGGATCATCCAGGACCTGTATGCGGCAGGGGTGTCGGCCAACGTCCACTACAAGCCATTGCCGCTGCTGACCGCCTACCGCAAGCTCGGCTTTGACATCGCCGACTTCCCCAACGCCTACGACTTCTACGCCAAGGAGCTGACCCTGCCCCTGCATCTGGCACTCAGCGACGCGGACGTGAAGCAGGTGTGCGGGGCATTGGCGTCCGCGCTGCGGCGTGCTTAGGCACGGCATTCGACCTCCACCATCTGATCGGCGTCAGCGGACAGGCCGCCCCGAACAAAGGATCTGAAAGCAATGCAGGAACTGATGACCCTCGTGCGCCGAGGCCTGGCCTGGATCGTCGCCTTGGGCGTGGTAGGCGGAGCGGCCGGTGGCGTGCTCGCCGCGACCACGCCACCGGTTTACACCGCCGGCTCAGTGGCCTACGTGCAGGTGGATGTGGATCCGGAGGAGGGCATGACCGGCTACTCCTACGCCGCCACCGTCGCCAACGCCGCCACCGACGGCTTCCTGCCGGTAATCACCTCGCCGGCGGTGGCCCAGGATGTGATTGAGGAGCTGGGCCTGACGCAGTCCCCGACGGAAGTGGCCTCCTGGATCTCGGCGTCGCGGGTGACCGGCTCCCCGGCGATCGAGATCCGGGTGTCCGCACCTGAGCGTCAGGATGCGATCGCGGTGGCCGACGCCGTGGTGGCTCATGCCTCTAACGACCTGGGGTCGCTGGCCGGTGGCGACTACCCCGTGGCTCTGAAGCTGCTCAGCTCGGCGCAAGTGGGGGCGGTCACCCAGTCGCCCTCCACCTTCCGCTACGCCGCCGCAGGCGCCGTCTGCGGCGTCATGTCCGGCCTGGTGGTGGCCTTCCTACTGGCCACTCGCCGGACCGGCCGCTCACCGAGGGCGCAGTCACCTACGGCCCGTTCACGTACCGACTCGCGTTCCCAGCCGGGAACCGCGGCGACCGGCGCCGGTTAAGAACTCACCCGGTCGACTGTGCCACCCTGGGCGGGGTCGTCATTCGGATCGCCGACTGCGTCGGGGCCCTGACTCTCATGCCCCGCCAAGGCCAACCAGGTGGCTGCCAGCAGCGATGCGTCGGCAGGCGACAGCACTCGCACCTGAGCGCGCAATCCGCACAGTCGTTCGGTGGACAGGGCGTCGGGGGCGCAGGTGCACAGCACCACCTGTTCTCCCAGGGCGACCGCAGTCTCCAGGTCCGCCTCCAGGGACCCCGGCTCGCGCCCGCCGTCGTCGATCACCAGCACCGTGTCAGCCCATTGCCCGGCCTGCGGGGCGGATCCCATTCGTATCCGCACGTCCACTCCGAGACGACGCAGCAGTCCCGCCGCCTCCATCACCACCGCCTGACTGGAGCGTGTGGCCAGTTCGCCGCCGGGCCACAGCACGTTAAAAGTTCCCGCCCCGCGCACTCGCGCGGTCATGTCCAGCTTCAGTTCGTAGGGGGCACGCGTTGAGGGCGCGGACGCCCGAGTCGATTCCTCATCCCCGGCCTCGATCACCGGACTCGCCATGTTGTAGGGCCCCATCAGTCCTTTCCCATTTCCCAATCGGTTTGACCGTTTCCTTGTTGTCAATTGATATCAGCCGGTCGGAGCACCGTCCGGCTCGGCGGGAAGATGCTGCCATCCTTCGCTGAGCCCGCAAGCCCGCGAAGCCATCTGACGCCGTGCTGAGTCGGTGTTGACGCGTTGCCGCAATGGAGGCGTCATGCCCGGTTGTCCACCTCACATACGCATCGGCCCCTCCAGCTGCGGGCGGGCCCGCGGGCCGTGACAGAATCGGAGCCATGTCTGAGTCCGTCGCCCAGTCCGCTGCGCCCACCCCCGCCGCCCCGGCTGAGGGCCGTTTCCTTCCCTCCGAGCTTCACTCCCCGCGTGTGCCCGAAAGGGTCAGCACCGACGGGCTGGAGGAGACCTGGGAGGAGCGCTGGGATCGCGACGGCGTCTACGCCTTCGACCGTGGCGCCGAGCGCCACGAGGTCTTCTCCATCGACACCCCGCCGCCGACCGTCTCCGGTTCCCTGCATGTGGGGCACGTATTCTCCTACACCCACACCGACACTCTGGCCCGCTTCCAACGCATGCGCGGCAAGGCCGTGTTCTACCCCATGGGCTGGGACGACAACGGCCTGCCCACCGAGCGGCGGGTGCAGAACTACTTCGGGGTCCGCTGCGACCCGGCCCTGCCCTATGACCCGGACTTCACCCCCCCGCACACCGGTGGTGAGGGTAAGTCGATCAAGGCCCGGGATCAGGTGCCGATCTCACGGCGCAACTTCGTGGAGCTGTGCGAGCGCCTGACCGCCCTGGACGAGGCCCAGTTCGAGGCCCTGTGGCGTCGCCTGGGGCTGAGCGTGGACTGGAAGCAGACCTACCAGACCATCGGTGAGCGCGCCCGCAAGGTCGCCCAGACCGCCTTCCTGCGCAACCTGGAACGCGGTGAGGCCTACCAGGCGCAGGCGCCGGGCCTATGGGATGTGACATTCGGCACCGCCGTCGCCCAGGCTGAGATCGAGTCGCGCGAGTACCCAGGCTTCTACCACCGCCTGGCCTTCCACGTCGTCGACCCCGAGGCCGCCGCCACCGCCGCCGCGGCGGGCGCCCCCATTGAGGCCGGTCCGAACGGCACCGCCGACGTGTGCATCGAGACCACCCGGCCTGAGCTGCTAGCCGCCTGCGTGGCCCTGGTGGCCCACCCCGACGACGAGCGCTACCAGCCGCTGTTCGGCTCTACGGTGGCCTCCCCCGTATTCGGGGTGGAGGTTCCTGTGCTGCCGCATCCGGAGGCGGAGATGGACAAGGGCGCCGGCATCGCCATGTGCTGCACCTTCGGTGACACCACCGACATCGACTGGTGGCGCGACCTGAACCTGCCGCTGCGCGCCATCCTGCGCAAGGACGGGCGCATCGAGACCGAGACGCCGGACTGGATCACCACCGAGACCGGCCGCCAGGCTTACGCCGAGATGGCGGGTAAGACCACCTACTCGGCCCGTCAGGTGATGGTGGAGGCGCTGTCCGCCTCCGGGGAGATGCGCGGGGAGCCCACCAAGACGGTACGCCAGACCAACTTCTTCGAGAAGGGCGACAAGCCGCTGGAGATCGTCACCTCCCGCCAGTGGTACATCCGCAACGGCGGTAAGGCCTGGACCAACCCCGCCTCCGGCGCAGACCTGGCCGACGAGCTGCTTGAGCGCGGGAAGGAACTGAACTTCTACCCCGACTTCATGCGGGTGCGCTACGAGAACTGGGTGGGGGGTCTGAACAACGACTGGCTGATCTCCCGCCAGCGCTTCTTCGGCGTGCCCTTCCCGCTGTGGTACCGGGTGGGTGAGGACGGCGAGGTCGACTACGACGCCGTGATCACCCCCGACGAGTCCGCCCTGCCGGTGGACCCCTCCAGCGACGTGCCCGCCGGCTACACCGAGGAACAGCGCGGCAAGCCCGGCGGTTTCGTGGGCGAGCTGGACATCATGGACACCTGGGCCACCTCCTCCCTGTCCCCGCAGCTGGCCTCAGGCTGGCTGACGGACGCGGACCTGTTCGCGCGCGTCTACCCCATGGACCTGCGCCCCCAGGGCCAGGACATCATCCGCACCTGGCTGTTCACCTCGGTGGTGCGCGCCAACCTGGAGTTCGGCGCCCTGCCGTGGGCCAACGCGGGACTGTCGGGCTGGATCCTGGACTCCGACCACAAGAAGATGTCCAAGTCCAAGGGCAATGTGGTCACCCCCATGGGCCTGCTGGAGAAGTACGGCTCGGACGCCGTGCGCTACTGGGCGGCCTCCGCCCGGCTGGGCCTGGACGCTGCCTTCGAGGAGACGCAGATCAAGATCGGGCGTCGCCTGGCCATCAAGCTGCTGAACGCCTCCAAGTTCGCCCTGTCCATGGGCATCCCCTGGGACGCAGACGCGGCCGCCAAGGCGGCCGCCCCCGCCCCGAGCCTGAACGCGGCCGAGGTGACCGAGCCCATCGACCGGGCGCTGCTGGCGGCGCTGGCAGATGTGGTGGACGCGGCCACCACCGCCTTTGAGGGCTTAGAGCACTCCCGGGCCCTGGAGGTCACCGAGTCACTGTTCTGGACCTTCTGCGATGACTACATCGAGCTGGTCAAGGACCGCGCCAACGACTTCGGCGCCTCCCACGACCCGGCCGCGGTGCGCAGCGCCCGCACCACTCTGGCCATTGCCGTGGACACCTTCGTGCGCCTGTTCGCACCTTTCCTGCCCTTCGCCGCCGAGGAGGTGTGGAGCTGGTACCGCAGCGGATCTGTGCACCGGGCTGCCTGGCCCGAGGCCGCGCCGCTGCGCGAGGCCACCGGTGACGCCGACGCCGAGCTCGTCACCCACGCCGGGGCCGCCCTGGCGGCCCTGCGCAAGGTGAAATCGGAGGCCAAGACCAGTCAGAAGACGCCGATCCTGTCGGTACAGCTGGTGGTGTCCGAGTACGTTACCGCCGACATTGAACTGGTGCGCGCCGACCTGGTTGAGGCCGCCAAGGTCACCGGCCCACTCGTGCTGTCCCCCGCCTCCGGTGAGGGCGCCCCGATGCGGGTGGTCGCGGTCGAGCTCGGGGAGCCCCCGGCCAAGCCCGCCAAGCGGGGCTGAACCGGCTCCTCCTGCCGGGTGCGGTAGTCACGAGACTATGGGTATGGGGAGAGGATAGGCGGTATGGTGAGGACTGCATCACCCGGGCCGGGGCGCACCGGTCCCGTCCCGGGCCGGCCACCCGTGTCGGCCTAGGAAGAAGAGCATCATGACCTCCACCTCCGCGGATTCCGCAGAGACCTTCACCCAAGCAGCACCGCCCGACGTCGCCCCTCCAGGTGGTCGGCCAGTGGGCGCACTGGAGTGGCAGGCCCCCACCCTCATCCGCATTGACGAACGCACCACCATTGCCTCCATGCTGCGAGACCGGGTGCGACGCTCCGCCCACCGCCCGCTGATCGCCCGCAAGCAGGAGATCGGCCAGGCCTGGCAGACGGTAACCGCGCAGGCGTTCTACGACGAAGTGCTGTCCGTCGCCGCCGGCCTGATCGGCATGGGGCTTCAGCCGGGGGCGCGGGTGGCGATCATGTCGCGCACCCGGTATGAGTGGACCCTGTTGGACTTTGCCTGCTGGACGGCAGCACTGGTGCCCGTGCCCATCTACGAGACCAGCTCGACCGAGCAGATCGCTTTCGTGCTGGCCGACTCCCAGGCCGCCCTAGTGGTCACCGAATCCATCACCACCGCTGAACTGGTGCGCGCCGCGGCCGCTTCGCTGGATCGCCGGGAAGTGGAAGTGCTCTCCCTTGACACCGGCGCCCTACACATGATCACTGAGGCAGGACACGGCGTGCAACGCGAGCGGGTGACCGCGCGCGCCGAATCGTTGACCACCGCCTCCATCGCCACCATCGTCTACACCTCCGGCACCACCGGTTCCCCCAAGGGGACGGTGTTGTCGCATGGCAACTTCACCGATCTGTGCTCCAATGCCCACCTGTGGATGCCGGAGATCGCCATGGGGCGAGACTCGCGCCTGCTGTTGTTTTTGCCGCTGGCCCACGTCTTTGCTCGCTTCCTGGAGGTCTTCCAGATCTCCGGGGAGGGCATCATGGGGCATGTTCCCGACACCAAGAACCTGTTGTCGGATCTGGCCTCCTTCCGCCCCTCCTACCTGCTGGTGGTGCCCCGGGTGCTGGAGAAGATCTACAACTCGGCCGACGCCCGGGCGGCCAGCGGCCACGCCCGGCGGATCTTCCGTTGGGCGGCGAAGGTCGCTGTGGACTACTCCCGCGCGCAGGACACCCCGGCCGGCCCCTCCCCCGCTTTGCGCGCCCAGCGGGCCGCGGCCGACCGGCTCGTCTATCAGCGTATCCGCGCCCTGGTGGGCGACAACGCCGACTGGATCATCTCCGGCGGCGCCCCACTGTCCCCGCGGTTGGCCCACTTCTACCGGGGCCTGGGCATCCCGGTTCTGGAGGGCTACGGGCTCACCGAGACGGTCGGCCCGATCGCGGTCAACACCCCGCGGCTGTCGAAGATCGGCACTGTCGGCCCGCCTCTGCCGCCGATGGCGGTGCGCATCGGCGCCGACGGCGAGATCCTGCTCAAGGGACCATCCGTGTTCCAGGGCTATCACAACGACCCAGACGCGACTGCGGCCGCCTTCACCGACGACGGCTGGTTCCGTACCGGCGATTTGGGCTCCCTGGACCGGGACGGCTATGTGACCATCACCGGCCGCGCCAAGGATGTGATCGTCACCGCCGGCGGCAAGAACGTCTCCCCGGCTCCGCTGGAGGACGCCTTGCGCGGCCACCCGCTGATCAGCCAGGTCGTGGTGGTTGGCGAGCAGCGCCCATTCGTGTCCGCCCTGATCACGCTCGACGCCGAGATGCTGCCGGCTTGGCTGCGCACCCACGGTCTGGACCCGATGCCCGTTTCCGAGGCGGCCACCCACCCCCAGGTGCTGACGGCATTGAACCGGGCCGTTCGACGTGCCAACGCCCATGTCTCCCGTGCCGAGTCGATCCGTAAGATCCGGGTGCTCAGCACCGAATTCACCGAGGCGAACGGCTTGCTCACGCCGTCGTTGAAGGTGCGCCGCGGTGCGGCCCTGGAGCGCTTCGCCGCCGAGATCGATGACCTGTACGGCGGGCCGGTTGGCGTGCAGGCCCAGTGAGTCCGTCCCTACCCCCGCCCGGTACCCCGGGCGGGCCCACGGTTCAGGCGGCGGATAGGCGGCGGGTGTGGCGGTGAGATCGAGACCACAGCTTAGAGGAAACCTCTAAGACTCATTGTTGGTTTGGTGCCTCCATCTCGCACGCAACCGGTTCCCGACCTGCGAGAATGTCGCGGTGGCCCCACGATCATCCAACCTCATGTCCACCGGCGTACCCTCCGAGGCCGGCTCGCCCTGCGTCATTGACGGCGCCGCGGCCAGCCCCATGGTTCAGGAGCCCGAGCAGACCTGGACCATTCCCTGGCTGCTGGCCGATCGTATCGCCCGCAACCCGGACGCCACCCTCATTGAGCGCAAGACGCAGCTGGGCAATTCGTGGGACAAGGTGACGGCACACGCCTTCGGTGAGGATGTCGCCCGCGTCGCCTCCGGCCTGGTGGGCGTTGGCCTGCAAGCCGGCGCATCGGTGGGCATCATGGCCCACACCTCCTATGAGTGGACGCTGCTGGACATGGCCATCGCCCGTGCCGGAATGATTTCCGTGCCGATATATGAGACGGACTCCGCCGAGCAGGTCGAGTGGATCATCGCCGACGCCGACATCCGGCTCGTAGTCACCGAATCCGCCGTGCTCGCCGAATTGGTGCGCGGAGCCGCCGATCGTATTGGCGCGAGTGTGAAGGTGCTGTCCCTGGATCATGACGCCGTCGCCACCCTCACCGAGGCCGGCCGGGGCGTGCCCCGGGAGGAGCTTGAGGCCCGCTCCGCAGCGCTGACCTGCGAGGACGTCTACTCGATCATCTACACCTCCGGCACCACCGGGCAGCCCAAGGGCGTGGAGATCACTCACCGGCAGGCCGCCGGACTGGGTTGGAACGGAGTGCGGTGGATCCCGGAACTGCTCAACTCCCCCAATACGCGTCTGCTGCTGTTCCTGCCGCTGGCACACTCCTACGCCAGGTTCCTGCAAATTCTGGCCATCGCCGGCAACGGGGTGCTGGGCCACACCCCCGATGTCAAGACCCTCCTGCCTGATCTGAAGGCCTTTGCCCCCTCCTACGTGCTGGCGGTGCCGCGGGTGATGGAGAAGATCTACAACGCCGCTGACGCCAAGGCCGGGTCGGGGGCGAAACTGCGGACCTTCCGCTGGGCGGCCAAGGTGGCGATCGCCTATTCCCGGGCCCTGGACACCCCCGCCGGTCCCTCACGCAGGCTGCGGGCGGCCCATGCGGTCGCCGACCGACTCGTCTACCGCACCATCCGGGATCTGCTCGGCCCCAATGCCCGCTACGCCATTTCCGGCGGTGGGCCGCTGGGCGAACGTCTGGGCCACTTCTACCGGGGTATAGGCCTGATAATCCTGGAGGGCTACGGGCTGACCGAGACGATTGGCCCGACCTCGGTGAATCTGGACATCTTGAACAAGATCGGCACCGTGGGCCCGCCGGTATGCGGCAACCGGGTACGGGTGGGCGAGGACGGTGAATTGGAAGTCACCGGACTGGGCGTGTTCTCCCGCTACCACAACAATCCCGAGGCGACGGCCGCCGCCTTCACCGACGACGGCTGGTTCCGTACCGGGGACATCGGCTCGGTCGATGAGGACGGCTGGGTGCGGATCACCGGGCGTAAGAAGGAGTTGATCGTCACTGCCGGCGGGAAGAACGTGGCCCCCAACATCCTGGAGGACCGCTTGCGCGGGCACCCACTGGTCAGCCAGGTACTGGTGATCGGTGACGGCGAGCCCTTCATCTCCGCCCTGGTCACTCTGGACAAGGAGATGCTGCCGCAGTGGCTGACCAACCACAATCTGCCGCAGATGGACGTGGTCGAGGCCTCCACCCACCCGCAGGTGTTGGCGGCACTGGACCGGGCCGTGGCCCGCACCAACCGGGCGGTCTCCCGCGCTGAGTCCATTCGCACCTACCGGGTGCTCACAGCCGATTTCACCGAGGCCAACGGGCTTCTCACTCCGTCGCTGAAGGTTAAGCGCAGCCTGGTGATGGAGACTTACGCCGAAGTTGTCGCCGACATCTACTCCACCACCAAGAGGGGGCCCCAGGAGTGAACCAGGAAGTCACAGCCGCCGCCACGCAGGATTCGGCTGCATCCGCCTCAACCGAGCAGTCGACCCCGCTGCTGGTGCCGCTGCACACGGGCATGACGGCGCCGTGGGCGCTGGCCGAGCGGGTGCGCAGGCAGCCTTCCGGCCCACTGATCGCGCGCAAGTCCTCCGTGGGCGGACGCTGGCGTGACATGTCCGCCCAGGCCTTCCGTGATCAGGTGCGGGAGGTGGCCTGCGGTCTGGTCGCCCTTGGCTTGGAGCCAGGAGACACCCTGGGCATCATGGCCCACACCTGCTACGAGTGGACCCTGTTGGACTTCGCCGCCTGGGAGGCGGGACTCGTCGTCGTGCCCATCTACGAGACCTCCTCGGTGGAGCAGGCCCGCTGGATCCTGACCGACGCCGCCGTGCGGCTAGTGGTTGTGGAAGACCGGCCCATGGAGACGATGCTGCAAGGGTTGGCTGAGCAGGATGAGGCTCTGTCCGATCTGAAGGTGCTGAGCCTGGCCAGGGAGGCCATCACGGAGCTGATCACCGCCGGGAAGGGGGTGCGGCCGGCCGAGCTGGATGCGCGCACAGCCCACCTGACCAGCAGCGACCTGGCCACCATCGTCTACACCTCTGGCACCACCGGGCGCCCCAAGGGTGCCGAACTCACCCACGGCAACCTGGTGCACCTGTGCGTCAACGCCTGCGCCCACGTGCCGGAGGTGCTGGAGGCGCCGGAGACCCGCACCCTGCTGTTCCTCCCTCTGGCACATGTACTGGGCCGCTTCGTGGAGATGGCCATCGTGTGCTCCTCGGCAGGCGTGCTTGGGCATGCACCGAATGTGAAGAACCTGGTTACCGACCTGGCCTCCTTCCGCCCCACCTTCGTGGCGGCGGTGCCGCGCGTGTTCGAAAAGATCTACAACGCGGCCGACGCGCGGGCTTCCGGCGCCAAGCAGAAGGTCTTCCGGCTGGCCGCTAAGACGGCGATCGCCTATTCCCGCGCCCTGGACACCCCGGCCGGGCCGAGCCGGGGACTGCGCGTCCAGCGGGCGGCCTTCGACCGACTGGTGTTCTCCACCCTGCGCGACCTGCTCGGTGGCCGTGTGACTCACGTCGTCTCCGGCGGAGGCCCGCTGGGAGAGCGACTGGGGCACTTCTATCGCGGTGCCGGCGTAACGGTGTTGGAGGGCTACGGGCTCACCGAGACCTCCGCCCCCTGCACCGTGAATCTGCCGGCCGCCACTCGGATCGGCTCGGTGGGCGTGCCCCTACCGGGCACCACCATTCGGCTGGATGACGACGGCGAGGTCCTGATCAGTGGAATCGGCACCTTCCGCTGCTATCACAACGACCCGCAGGCCACGGCCGAGGCTTTTGTCGCCGAGCCTGAGGCGACGGAGTCGGCCCACACGGATGCGGATCGGGCCGCGGCAGGCGGCATGCGGTGGCTGCGCAGCGGGGATGTGGGAGCCCTGGACGCGGACGGCTTCCTGCACATCACCGGCCGTAAGAAGGAGTTGATCGTCACTGCCGGCGGCAAGAACGTGGCCCCCGCGGTGCTGGAGGATCGACTGCGTGGGCACCCGCTGGTCAGCCAGGTACTGGTGGTCGGAGACAATCGGCCGTGCATCGGCGCCCTGGTGACGCTTGATGCGGAGATGCTGCCCCTGTGGCTGTCCAACCACGGGCTGCCGGACATGGACCCTGTGGACGCCACCCGGGATCCGCGCGTGCGCGCGGCCCTGGAACGGGCGGTGGGGCGTGCCAATGAGGCGGTCTCCAAGGCGGAATCGATCCGCACCTTCACAGTACTGCCGGGAGACTTCACCGTTGACAACGGGCTGCTCACGCCCTCGCTGAAGCTGCGGCGCGATGAGGCCACCAAGCGCTTCTCCAAGGAGATCGACGAGCTGTATCGGCGGCTGTGAAGCATCAGGGTCCCAGATCCTACCGGCATCAGCTCCCACGATAATCACTCTCAACTGCGATACACTCGTGACCTACGGGCAGACATCAGGCATCAGCCTTCAGGTAAGGTTAACCAACCTCAGGTTTCTCGAACCAAACTATCGTCGAGAACATCACAACACTGGAGTTGGCCATGTCTTCGTATGCGAACAGAATTCCCGCTCTCCTCACAGCTCTCCTACTTGCCGTCGGGTTAAGTGCTGCACCTACAGCCGCAGCGGCCGAAAGTCCCATCCCCGAGGACGCGACTGAGCACGGTTCAGTTGTCATCACTGACAACTCACCTGATTCAGCACTCATCCAACCCACCGGGATTGTTGGCTCCTACAAAAGGAGGGTCGCCGGTGGAATATGGAGGTACGGCACAACCGGGACGATCGTGTATTCGCGGTTCTATCATCCGAAACGATGCCATGGCTCATCGGTACAAACCTACAACGGGGCGATCACCGTGCGCAGCACTAAAACCGGACCCGGCAAGTGGTCGAACGCGCAGGTTCGCCGCTCACCCAGCACCAACGAGGCCTTCTACTGGTTCTGTTGAGACCCTCGACCTTCGACTGCGGGCGACGACTCCACTCGATAACGTCGCCCGCAGCGGTTAAACGTATATGAATAACCTTCTCAGAGCCACGTGGGCCTTGAATCTCGCACTGTGTCTGGCGACGGTCCTCCTAGTCCCGCAGACGCTTCTCTACGAATTCCCCGCAGATACAAGCGGTTATGTCATCATCAGTGAGACCGGTGTCCAGCCCGAAGAGGTTGAACAGGTCGCCGAGCATACAGGCGTTGAGGTCTCCCAAGTTCGCCACATCACCGAGTTCGACGAATCCGTCGACTCCACCCCAATTTCGACGACCTCTGTCGAGATCATCGGCCACAAGCCTGATGACTACATCCGCCCGCCACTGGGGTCAGTCTTTCTGTCAGAGTCAATCGTGTACAGCGGCAGCACAACTCAGCAGGACGCCTTGGGTGGGTGGTACGCCATCGGCTCAGCCGACAATGTCAACCGGTTCATCAACCGGATGGAAGCCCAGTGGGGACAGAAGATCAGCGTATCCAAGACTTTAGATCCAGGCTTGGTATTATCGACCGTCGTCGAGTCCGAGCCGGGCCGCAGTCTGCTCCTCGCACAGGCGGTCCTTGCGCTTGTACTCGCCCTCGTCACAGCCCATCAGACGGAACCGTACAGATATGCTCGGGTATTGGGGAGTTCCCACCTGCACCTGGCGCTCGACCTCTTAAGACGAAATCTCCTCATGGCATGCCGGTGGCTAGTACTCCCCCTTGCACTGGTTGGCCTCATTGTGGCTTACGACATCTACTCCTCAGCGGTTCTAAGCATCCATCGCATGACCGCTGAGCTGATCGTCTGGTCCGCTGCGGCGGGACTAGGAACGACCCTCATGGGTAGTGTGGCTGGCTGGGCCATTGTCTCCACCGAGTCTCTGCGTCGACCCGGCGCAGCGGCATATCCGCGTCACGGGGTTGCCCTCACCACCTATGTGCTCGCTATCATAATGACGTGGTCATTCTCAACCGCGAGCACCACTCTCATCAACAACACACTCCAAGCGCAGGCCATGCGAAATCAGGCGCAGGCCCAGCAGTCCCTCCCTCACGCTACATCGCTCGGCCTCTGGTCCGTCAGCGAGCATACTTTTAACATCAAGACACCCCAATTGACCTCTCTCGTCACGCAGGCACAGAAAGAGCACCGCCTACTACTCGCCTGGGCGATCCCCGATAATTCCACTCCGGATGGTAGCGGTCCACCCACCCTCTATCTCAACAACACGGCCGCCTCCCACTACGGGCTGCCCGCAGTCAATGATGGCGAGGTCGCCCTGTACCGTGCCCGGATGTTGGCGCATGAGGATAGCGCACTTACACAGGCGCTAGAACAGGAGGCACGCTTCAATGCCCAGTATGGTGGAAGTAGCGGCGATATCACCGTTGCCATAAGCGACCAGGAGGATATCGGCACCGCATTGCCCGCGCGCCTGCCCTCCATCAGCTACTTCCTCAGCGCTGAGGGAACTCGTACCAGCGACTGCCTCATTGCGGTCGTCCCCGACGGTTTCTTCTCCCCCGATAACTATGTTTCCGCTATCACTCAGGGAGCGGCGGTCTTCACCGAACGATCCGTGACGGATATGCGCGAATATCTTCGCGAGCATCAGGTAGAGGACCTCGTGGGCCGCCTCGACACGGTGGGCTTCGGAAACACGGCCATGTTGGAGCAGACAACAAGGACGGTGGCGTTACACGCCCTCATTCTCCTAGTCTCAGCCATCGGCGCCGTCATCAGCACGGGAATCGCGGCACGCGCCTGGTCACAGTCCCGCAGGCGCAGGCGTGAGATCTCTCGCCTGCTGGGTCAGCGCCGATTGACCGAGCACTTTTTTGCAATGATCCTCGTTGCTGTGCCACTACTCATCCTCGCCCGGCCGCTTCTGGTCCAGTCCACTCATGAGCTAGTCATCACCCAGGCAGCATGCGCGCTCGCGCTCATCGCTGCTGTCGTCGTCGGCGCCCGATATGAAACCGCCCGCCCCGCCAGTCTTCGCCGCAGGAGGCCCACCCGCCATGACTGACACACTAACCGCCGAAGGTCTAACCATTGCCAGAGGCGGGCGCCTTCTCATCGATAGCCTCGACCTGTCCCTCGCAGAAGGGAGCATCACCGCACTCACCGGACCCAACGGGTCCGGAAAGACCACCGCGGCCTGGTGCCTGGGCCTGTACGACCTCGACTTCATGGGAACTGTTGCCATTGACGGCGTCGCCTCCACCCACATGAGCCCGCGCGACATCAGGCGGGCACACCGCACCAGGATCATCCTTCAACCCCAGAACCTCCTACTAGAGGATTCGTGGACCGTAGACGCCACGCTCCGGCACGCCGCGTGGGCTCTGGGACTTCCCCGGCGTCAGCGCAAACCACGAGCATCCGAGGCCCTGGACAGAGTGGGGATCACTCAAATCGCCGGTAGCCGCACAGGTCTACTCAGCGGTGGGGAACGGATGCGCGTGGCCCTCGCACGTACGCTCCTCATGGAGGAACCTCGCCTCGTGATTCTTGACGAACCAACCGCCGGAGCAGACGACGAGTTGACTTCGCTGGTCACCGACGCAATGGAGGAGTGGAATGACGCGTCGGCCGCAGTTCTCGTGGCCACCCACGACCCCGGCATTATCAAGCGCGCGGATCATCGGGTCGACCTTTGACAACCCCGTCCCGGATGGCCTCGTGGTGGCGGATCACCTCGGCCACGATGAAGGCGAAGAACTTCTCCGCGAACACCGGGTCCAGGCCCGCCTCCTCGGCCAGCGCCCGCAGCCGGGCCACCTGCTGCTCCTCGCGAGCCGGGTCCGAGGGCGGCAGGTGCAGGTCCGCCTTGAGCCAGCCCACCTGCCGGGTACAACGGAAACGCTCCGCCAACAGGTGGATCAGGGCGGCATCAAGGTTGTCGATGGTCGCACGGTAAGCGACCAGCCGCGGCGGGACGAGGCGATCGGGCGCTTCTCCAAGGAGATCGACGAGCTCTACGCTCGGGTGTGATACAGCCTTGCCGATACAGCCGGAGCCGAGATCGGTTTCCACTGAAATGGGGCTGTATGCGGTGCTGGCGCGCCACATCCCTTAACCTCGTGTCCTTGTTCACTCTATGATCATTTTATGAGTGCCGTTCCGCCTGGACACCCCTACCGGCCCGACGCAGACCGCTCCGCCGCGGCATCATCTTTGACTCCGCCGGCGGAGCTGACAGCCATTGCTGCTCGCAGACCTGACCTGCACGTGTTCCTGGCGGCCAATCCGGCTGCCTCCCATGAACTGCTGGCCTGGCTACGCCTATCAAACGATCCTGCTGTACAGGCCGCCTTGGCGCATCGTGACCACGCGGTTCCACAGCCGCACACCTACCCGCCTGCATTGCCCCCACCGGCCGCCGGATACCAGCCGGCACCGATCAACCAGACGGGGTACCAGGGCCGAGCCCCGGTCGGCTACCAGCCGGCGGTGGCCTATGCCCCGCCGACAAGCTCCTTGCGGCCACCGGTGAGGAAGAGCCGCCGGCCGCTGATCATTGGAGCTGTCCTGGGGGTCATCGTGTTGGTGGCGGCCGGAGTTGGCGTGACCGCCTTCGTGCGTCACATGACGTCGCGTCCCGCCGCACGTGACCTCTCTTCCGCTTGGGCCGAGGGCTCGCATGAACTATGGACCCTGGACGTATCTGCGAACGCCTCTGTTCGCGCACATGGAGATCAACTCGTAGTGGCCCAGCCCGGTCCCCAAAGCGATCAACAGACCGTCACCGCTTACGATGTCTCCGGGCCCCAACCGAAACAACAATGGCGGACCCAAGCCTCTGCCGATGACGACGGGTTCCGCTTCGAGTACTGGGGTGATTATCTGATCGTTGGGGACGAGTTGCTGTCGCCCGCAGACGGAAGCGCTCAGAACGCCCCCTGGGAGAAAGGCACCGAACCGGAGATCGTAGGCACGTACGCCTACCACTGCCGCATTAGTGACACCTGCACCGGCTGGTCCGCAGACGCTCCCTCCACCACCCTGTGGAAGACGACGATAGAGGATTCGGGGTATGCCTTTCGGCAGCGCCGCCAGAGGGTGTACCCGGAGGCCAACGACGTGTATCAGGACGAAAATGTCACCTATGTCCGTGTCAGCTTCGACAAGGTCGTCAATATCGCCACCGGAGATGTCATAGACTTCGAACTCGAATCCGGCCAGTGGCTCACTTCCACGTCCGATGGGTGGATAAAGAGCGACACCGACGGGAACGAATACACGGTGATGTCGCCATCCGGGCAGCAGATGGAAACTTTCAGAGGCGATGCGGACACGACTCGCGGTGCGCCGTACCTGTTCGATCTCCCGCATATCAGCGCCGAGCAGTATCGCGGAATCATCACCGACGGCGACTACAGCTGGACACGTTTACGGATCGATGTGGAGTACAACACTCGCGATGACACGCTATGCACTTACACCTACTTCGTAGATGACACCGAACTAGCCGCTACGGCCGAAGAGTGGAACTGCAAAATCGACTACACATCCTACTTCAAATTCTCTACGGATGAATCACTGCTCATGCTCACTGCCTCCTCACCCATGCAGACCGCGTCGGCGCTATCCCTGCGCGGCATTTGGACTGTTTCAGACGCCGAGCTGATGACCATCTCCGACTACAGATTCGACGAGGAGGAGGCGTACTACCTATTAAATTCCGAACTGATCGTGGTCCATGACGGCCTCCATAACCGACTCACCGCCTACGCACCCGGGAGTAACTAGGCGGCCTTGACCCTGGGTTTATGAGGATGAATTAGGGGCTCTTCGCGTTTGAGGGTGTTGGCAGTGGTGGGTGTTGGCCCGGATGGCTGCTGGACTCGTACTTGGACCGCGTTCCTGCGGTTGGACCGGGCTTCTGCGCTTGGACCGTCTGAGAGTGCGTTTCAGACGGTCCAACGGCAGCCAGACGGTCCAACGAGCCAGGTGCTCCAACGGCAGGTAGGTGGTCGGGGTGTGGGGGTGTTGGTTCTGGCTAGTACGGTTGCCTTGGACGCTGGCGCGCCCGCGGTCAGGGTTGAGATGCCGTAGGCCGCGAACGTGGTCGGCGGCAGGCCCGACTGGGCCGCGGGCAGGTTCAAAGCCAAAGACATCCCAGCCGATCGGACAAGGGGGGCCGGTCGGCGACCAGACGCCCTGGCCTGCTTACCGCATCAGGACGGTAGGCCGGCAGCTGGGAGCCAAAGTATCCAGATACGGGGCTCTTCCGGTTTGATGGTGTGGTGGTTGGGTCCGGGGCTGCGGTGTGGTGGTCGTTTTCGGGTGTGGGAAGTCGTCTTCGATGGGTGCCGATCTGCCGCAGACGACCTCTTCCTCCCCAAACCCTCCACATTCGGGCGGGTTTCGGGCCGGTAAGGGCATTATCGGGCTGATGAGAACGTCTTCGCCGAACCAGGGACGTTCTCCGGCCGACGGGGATGTTGTCGGGCGGGCAGTGCCGGGCCTTGCGGGAACGATTCGTTAGGGCCGTTGAGACCATCCAAACGCCGACCGGAGCGGCGGCCGTCGACGGCACCGCTCAGTACTTACAGTGATTCCGCTGCTTGCTAATAATGCCGCGACCCCAGGCGCCTCGGGCGCGCATGCGCCGCTGAGGGGCACGGACCTGGGGCGTGTCCGCCCGTGTGCCCCGCACGACGGTTCGTCATGAACGGCAACGATTCGTCACTTGGCACCAACGCTTCGGCACTTCCCACGACGGTTCGTGCCTCTAGGTGCCGAACCGTCGTGGGAAGTGACGAACCGCCGACCAGAACATACGAACCGTCAGGCCCACTCCAAAGCCGACACCAAAGCACTACCACCTCGGTACGTCATTAGTGCCGGTCTCGGCGTGTTACAAGTGCCGGTCTCGGTGTGTTACCTCACCCAGCCGCACACACCCGGCGAACCGCCACACCCTCAAACCGGAAGAACCAGATACGGCACGAACACCCCGCCTGTGCCGGCAGGATCCCACGGATTCGTTGGAATCATGCGGATCTGGTGCACGGCTTCGGGCGGGGGGGTGCCCCTATGTGGTTTGTCAAGCGGCGGCGGGTAGTTGTTGGGCTGGTGGGTCGTAGAGGGATCCGTCTCGGATCATGGCGTATAGGGTGAGTATGCGGCGGTGTGCGAGTGCGAGTATGGCTTGGTTGTGTCGCTTGCCCTGGGCGCGTTTGCGGTCGTAGTAGGCCCGGGATGCGGGGTCGGATCTGAGGGAGGCGAAGGCTGACAGGAACATGGCTCTCTTGAGGCGCTTGTTGCCCGCGTGGGAGACGTACTCGCCGCGTATGGAGGACCCCGACCGCCGGGTGACTGGTGTCAGGCCGGCGTAGGAGGCCAGGTGGGCGCCGGAGGGAAAGGTCTTGCCCGCGGTCTCTGCCAGGAAGACGGCGGCGGTCCTGACCCCCACCCCGGGCATGGAGGTCAGGACCGGGTAAAGAGGGTGGGCCTCCACCAGGGCCTCAACCTGGGCGGCGACATCGTCGCGTTGGGCGTGTAGGGCGATGAGCTGGCGGGCCAGGTGTGGCAGCACCACCCCGGCCGCGTCGGTACCAGCGACCACGACGGTCTGCTTGTTCAGGGCGTCGGTGATGGCTTTTGCCCAGGCGGCATGGCGCTTGGCGCCCTTGGATTTGAGCTTGGCGTCAATCCGCGCCCGGCCGGCCTTGCGCAGGTGGGCTGGGGTGGGCCAGGCGGCGATCACCTCCAGTATTGGGTCGTGTTCGAGCCACTTGCCCAGCACAGTCTCCAGGGCTGGGTGGATTTGGGTGTACAGGCCCCGGATACGGTTAGCGGTCTGATTGACCTGGCGGGCCAGGTCCAGGTCAAACCCTGTGAGCATGCTCAACGCGGCCGCGTCCTTGTCCGAGGCGTCGATCGCTCGCAGCGTGTGGGGCATGGTGCGGGCAGCATCCGCGATCACCGCCGCATCGCGAGCGTCGGTCTTGGCATTGCCCGGGGTCAGGTCGGCGATCCTGCGCATGGACAGGCCGGGTAGGTAGCCCACGGTGATACCCATCGCCTGAGCCACCGCCACCGCCAGGGCCCCGATCGTTGCCGGCTGATCCACAGCCACCAGGACCCGGCCATGCTCACCCAGACGCTCGTACAGGTCCCTAAGCCTGGATTCGTCGTTGGGTAGGGCCTTGTCGAAGATCTTCTTCCCGTCGTCGGTCAGGGCCGTGGCCCAGTGCTCGGCCTTGCCCACGTCGATACCGACGAAGACCTCCACATCCTCGATGTTCACCTTTCCTGCGCCTCTCTCGTGCGTTGGTGGGTCAGCCTGTCAGGCAGACGGCCCCGCACCCACGTTACGAAAGACATCGCCGCGCTGCGGCGGGTCGTTCCCCTAATCAGCGATCACCACCCGCCCGCCACCATGGGTGACAACACCCCCCGGATCATCAAACGACAGGGGCAAGACATCATGCCCACAGCGGCTGGCCCGGCCCCGGACTTCCCGGAACCACCAACAAGGTAACGGGGATCCTCGTTTGTGCCGAATCTGGACACTTCCCCGCCCCGCCGGCCCCACCAACCGAACTCGTCGGTGATTTCGACCGAACTCGGCGAACACGGCTCGACCGGAAGAGCCAGATAAACGTACTCTTCGCGCTTAGAGGTGTAGCACCGAATTACCATCGCATGGTTGTTAGGGCAGGCGGTGCCACTTGCGGCAGTCAGCGGCTTCAGTCATCCTCCGACAGTTCTTCGCGGATGGCCTCGTGGTGGCGGATCACCTCGGCCACGATGAAGGCGAAGAACTTCTCCGCGAACACCGGGTCCAGGCCCGCCTCCTCGGCCAGCGCCCGCAGCCGGGCCACCTGCTGCTCCTCGCGAGCCGGATCCGAGGGCGGCAGGTGCAGGTCCGCCTTGAGCCAGCCCACCTGCCGGGTACAACGGAAACGCTCCGCCAACAGGTGGATCAGGGCAGCATCAAGGTTGTCGATGGTCGCACGGTAAGCGACCAGCCGCGGCGGCACCGAACCGGCGGCGCCCGACGATGACTCCGACTCCGTTCGCATCCCGGCGCCGGCGCCTGCGGGACTCGCCAGTGAGTCCGGCGATTGATTGCTCATGCGGTACGGGTCCTGCCCTTGGAGGTGGCCGACAGGGTGCCGCTGCCGTGCTCGTAGCGCGGGACACCCCTGCCACGTACGGCATCGGCGTCCACCACGACTCGGCCGACCTCCGGCATGGAGGGCACCTCGAACATGGCTTGCCCGAGCACCTCCTCAACAATGCTGGTCAGGCCCCGGGCACCGGTCTTACGCTCCAGGGCGAGTGAGGCGATCGCCTGGATGGCCTCATCCGTCATCTCCAGCTCGACGCCGTCGAGGCTGAACAGGTACTCGTACTGGGTGAGCAGAGCATTTTTGGGCTCGGTCATCACTCGCACCAGCTCCGGCACGCCCAGGTCGTGCACGGTGGCTATCACCGGCAGCCGTCCAATGAACTCGGGGATCAGCCCGAACTTGTGCAGGTCCTCGGGACGCACCGGGGTGGTGAAGACGTCCTCGGCATGATCCGCGGCCAGGGTTGCGCCGAAGCCGACTATCTGCGCGCCGGCCTCCCGACGGCGCCGCTGACGGACGATCTCCTCAATGCCGGAGAATGCTCCAGCGGCGATGAACAAGATATTCGTGGTGTCGATCTCCAGGAACTCCTGGTGAGGATGTTTGCGACCGCCGCCCGGCGGCACGGAGGCAGTGGTGCCCTCAATAATCTTCAGCAGGGCCTGCTGCACGCCCTCCCCAGACACGTCCCGGGTGATGGACGGGTTCTCGGCCTTACGGCCGATCTTGTCGATCTCATCAATGTAGATGATGCCCTTCTCGGCACGCTTGACGTCCCCGTCCGCGGCCTGGATGAGCTTAAGCAGGATGTTCTCCACATCCTCCCCCACATAGCCGGCCTCGGTCAGGGCGGTGGCATCGACGATCGCGAAAGGAACGTCGAGCAGCCGGGCCAGCGTGCGCGCCAGATGGGTTTTGCCGGTGCCGGTGGGGCCCAGCAGCAGGATGTTGGACTTACCCAACTCCAGCCCATCGCCCTCGGCCACGGCGCGCTCACGCATCTGCACGCGCTTGTAGTGGTTGTACACGGCCACGCTCATGGCGCGCTTGGCGCCCTCCTGGCCGATGACGTACTGGTTGAGGAAGTCGAAGATCTCCTGCGGCTTGGGCAGCTCCAGCGGCACGCCGGAACTGGAGGCCCCCAACTCCTCATCAATGATCTCGTTGCACAGCTCGATGCACTCGTCACAGATGTAGACCCCGGGTCCCGCAATGAGCTTCTTGACCTGTTTCTGACTCTTGCCGCAGAAGGAGCACTTGAGTAGGTCGACGCTCTCGGCGCTGCGTGCCACCTGGATTCCCTCCCGTTTTCGGGTGCGTCCGCAGGCCGCGGACACCATCCCAGCCTACGGGTCCCAGGCCGCCGCGGCTATAGTCTTCGCAACGGTGTGTCCATACGAATCTTCCTGGCGAATCCTGTTGATAGGCACTATGCGGCCTGAAGCCCGCCCAGATGCGCCCACTGCTGGGCCCACAGTCAGGGACCGCACATCATGCTTGGGCAAGGTGCCGCTCAGACAAGCGTGATGCGGCCGACCAGTTCCACCGGCCCGGTCGCCACCAGGGCGGCGTGGTCGGCGAGCGGGGCGTCACCGACATGCACACCGACCTGACCGTCGGGAAGATACAACAGATACTCGGCGGGCGCGTTAGGCCCGGTCCACTCGTGCAGGGCCACCGCCACCGCGCAACACAACTCGACGCCGCCGCCCCTTCCGAGAGTCAGCGCCCGCATGCGGCCCAGCCCCACACGTGCACCGGTCTGCGGATCGGTGCGCTCCCCCGCCGGCACCACCAGTCCCAACACGGCATCCACGCCCGGCGCGGGCCTGTAGGCCACCGCACCGTCGGTGCTCAACGCACCCGGATCGACGGCGTCGAGCTCGGTCTGCTCGCCCAGTGCCACGACAAGGTGTCGGCCGGGCAGATCCAGGCTTAGGGCCGCCCGCTCATCCTCAAGTCCGGGGATACGCACCGCGGTGTCCCAGCCCTCGTCGGCGGGGTCGGCCTCGGCCACGTCCATCTCGGCCAAGCGAGCGGGCCCGATGTCAACGGCCCAGAGCTCGCCCAGGCGGGTCACGGTGCGGGCGCCGCCACGGGTGCCGACCGTAATCGAGTCGCCGTCGGCCAGTGGCGCGATGCCCTCGGCGTCCAGGGCGGCGGCCAGCAGGCGGCAGGCGTCACCGTAGGCGGCGCCCACGCCGGTCACTGGGACGGCGTCGGCCAGGTAGTAGTCCAGGAACCATTCGGCCTCGGGCACGGCGACGCGGAAGTCCTCGGTTCCGGACAGGGCGGCGGTGCGCACCACCCGCACCAGGCCGTCACCGCCCAGGCCCGTGCGGCGGTCGCAGACGGCGGAGATATCGGCGGCGGTGATATCGGCCTCCTGCTCGGGATCGATGAGCAGGATTAGGTCGTTTCCGGCGGCGTGGCCCTTGATGAGCGTGCGGCCGGCCAGGCCGGGGGCGATGGTCATGGGGCCACCCTATTGCCTATCCGGTGTGAGCAAAGCCGGCCATGACATGCCGGTCGGCTTCCCTTACGAGTTCGGCGGCTCGTTCGACGACGCGGCGAGGCTCCCCTGACTCCCAGGTGTCCTGGGCGGCGACGTCGAGCCATTTCACACGCGGGTCGCGACGGAACCACTTGAGCTGTTTGGAGGCCAGCTTGCGGGTAGCGCCAGCGGTGTCATCGATCGCCTCTTGAACGCTCATGCGGCCGTCAAGGACGGCGATGGCCTGGGCGTAACCGATAGCACGGGATGCGGTGGGCCCCTCTCGCAGGCCGCGGGCCAGCAGGGACTCGGTCTCCTCCAGCAGCCCGGAGGCGAACATGGCCTCGGCACGAGCCTGAATGCGTTCGTTCAGCACGGCACGGTCCCAGTTGAGCGCCAGGTGCACGGTGGGGACCAGGTCCGCGTAGCGGGGCAGTGAGGCGGAGAAGGGACGGCCGGTGAGCCGGACTACCTCCAGAGCGCGCACAATGCGCCGCACATCACCAGGATCGATACGCGCGGCGGCGACGGGGTCTACGCGCCGCAACTCCTCCCACAGCGCGGTGGCTCCTTCCCTGCGGGCACGGGCGTCCAGGGTGGCGCGCACTGCCGGGTCGGTCCCGGGGAAGTCCAGGGCGTCAGTGACGGCGCGCACGTACAGTCCGGAGCCGCCCACAACAATGGGGCGGTTGCCGCGGGCGACGATACTGCGCAGGTCAGACCGGGCATGGATCTGATAGGAGGCGACATTTGCCTCCTGATCAACCTCCAGCACGTCGAACTGGTGGTGGGGGTAGCCGCGCCGCTCATCAACGGCCAGTTTCGCGGTGCCTACGTCCATGCCGCGATACAGCTGGAAGGCGTCCGCGTTGAGGATCTCTGCTCCGCCCCCCAGGGCATCCGCCAGGTCCAGGGCGAGCGCGGACTTCCCGGTGGCGGTGGGGCCGACAACGGCCACCTGTGTCTTCGACCCCAAGCCGTCCTGCTTCGACGACGACCCCGCCCGTCCCGTTAGCCCGCGCGCCCCCCGGTGGGGTTGTTCGGCCCGGGCCCGATGTTCGACGCTCATAGGCTCATAGATCAGGCAGCAGGGGCCTGACCCGACTAAGTGCCTGGGTGCATGCCGACAATGCGGTGTCCAGGTGCAGGCGCAGCTGGGCGTCGGTGACGCCGGGCTGCATCCCCACCAAGTAGGTAGCGCGCACCAGCGGTCCGGCCGGGGTGTTCACCAGGGCAACGGTCGGGAAGTACTTGTCCCGGTTCCAGTCGTTGACCGAGGCCGCCAGTTCGTCCCGCTCCCCCTCCGCGGCGGGCTTGTCCCAATCTCCCGAGACGAGCAGCCAGTCCTTGTGATCCTCAGGGATCTCAATCACGAATGGGTAGCCGTCCCAGGTGCCCAGCAGCGCGGTGTGACCATCACTGCGGTGCCGCCGCACCGCATAACCCATGTCACCGGTGAGTGTGGCCTCGATACGGTCAAGCGTCAGCGGCGCAGTCAGCTCACTGTCCGCCCGCGCTGGCATGGCGGAGCCCATGGCCTGCGCGGCGTCCGAGCCAGCCGCATCCGCGGCAGCGATCGGCCGTTCGGGGTAGTCGATCTCGAAGTCGGCCAGATCCACCGGCCCGGGACGCCGCAGCCGGCGACCACCGCCACGGGGACGTCGGCCACCGGCCGGGGCGTCCCGGCCGTCAGAGACGCGCGGGTCCCAGGACTTGGAGAACAGTCGAGCGATGAAGTCGGTCCACCGCCGGCCCGGGCGGCGGCTCACGGGTCGAGTCTTCCGCGGATTGGGTCGGGGAAGGCCTGCTCCGCCTCCCGCATGAGGGCGACGATGAGACGGCAGCCGGTGAAGATGAAGTCCTCCAACTGCGCGTCGGTCATGCCGGCGCCCAACGGGTAGGTGACCTCCCCGTGCAGGCGCACCACCCCCGCGTCGGCGATGGTCAGGTAGGCCTTCGGTCCGATGCGGGTGGAGTTCCAGTCCTCCACCAGCTGACGCAGATCGGCCAGGTGTTCGGTGTCGGCAATGCGGTGCCACACGCCGCGCAGTTGCAGGGCACGATCGCCCTGGAAAACGGCGTGAACGGTGACGTATCGCCAGGGGATACCGATATCCCCCTCGTCATCAAGGAAGAAGCGCAGGCCCAGGCCGCGCACGCAGTCCATGATGCGATCGACGTCGACCGGCGCCGGGGCGGCGGGGGCGTCGGCTGCACTGGCGGGTCCGAACTGCGGCATGGCCCCAGCCTAACCGGCGACCGGGGTGTTTCCCATGTGGCTTCGCGGACGGTGAGCCGAGAATCGTTCTCTTTCCCCGCCCGAACAGTCAGGGAGCGGTGGTGGCACCGTCGGCCGCGGCCTGTGCGGCAATGGCGTCGACGGCGTCGTTGAAGGCCTCCGAGGTCTTCGAGGCTCCGGCCAGGGCGGTCACGTGCGCGTCTTCAATGCTGCGGCCCACCACCGCTTGACCGATCTCCTCGGCAAAGTCGGAGATGTACTGCCTGGACGTGCCGGTCAGGGCGTGACCGGTCACTGAGACGTCGGTTATGTAGCCGCCCTCCAGAGCGAGGGTGACATCAATGGAGTCCTCCTCCACCAATTCGTTGACAACCCCGTAGGACTCGTGGGCGGTGTACTGCCCGTCGGCATAGGGGCCGCCGGTGGGGGTGGCTGAGGCGGTGGGGGCATCATCAGAGTCGGTGGCCAGCACGGTCGGATCGTGTGTCTGCGCCCGTCCGGCGTACTCGTCCTGGGCAGGGGTGACCTCTCCGCCGCCGCAGCCGGCCAGTCCGGCAACGGCCATCACCGCTCCGACGGCAGCCAGGGGGCGCCGGGCGGGACGGGTGACGGCCGTATTCAGCTCCGGGGCTCGCATTCGAGTGCTCATACCTGCTCCTCCTCCTGGCCGAAGTCGAGCATATCGCGCTCGCGGCGCCCGGCACCGGCGGTGTTGATCTTCTCCCCCACCAGCCGCCCGTGGTTGAGCAGGATCTGCCGTTGCCCGCAGGAGGCCACATGGGCGTCGTGAGTGACCACTATCAGGGTCGTACCGGCCCGGTGCAGACGAGAGAAGATGTCCAGCACCAGCTGCTCATTGGCCTCGTCGAGATTACCTGTGGGCTCGTCGGCCAACACCAGTTGCGGGTGGTTGATCAGCGCCCGGGCGATGCACACGCGCTGCTGCTCACCACCAGACAACTGGGATGGAAGGTGGTGGGCGCGGTCGGCCAGCCCCACCTTGTCCAGGGCCGCCAGCGCCTCTTTCTGGTCGGTCATGGAGTGGTAGTACTGAGCGACCATGACATTCTCGATGGCGGTCAGGTGCCCGATGAGGTGGAACTGCTGGAAGACCAGTCCGATCACGTTCTTACGAATGTCAGTGAGCTGTGCGGCGTTGAGCCTGCCCAGCTCACGCCCGTCCAGGAGCACGGAGCCGCGGGTGGGCGTGTCCATGCATCCGATGATGTTCATCAGCGTGGTTTTACCCGAGCCGGACGAGCCGACCACGGACAGCCACTGCCCGCGCGGCACCCTCAGGCTGAGGTCGTCCACGGCATGCAGATCGCCGTAGATCTTTGACACTTGCCGCAGTTCCAGTAGCACGTCGTCGGCCGCCGATGCCTGGGAGTCGGCATACGGCTCGGTGGGCGTATCGGTCATGTCATTCCTCCCTGAGCACGAGCGCGGGGTCGATGCGCGAGGCGCGGCGCACCGGAGAGTATGAGGCGATGACGGCAACCAGTGTCGTCAGGGCCACGGATGCGGACGCCAGCCACCAGCTGAATCCAATGGGGCGATCAAACACCCCCAGGCCGACGGCGACGGCCAGTCCGTGGCCGATGGCGGTGCCTATAGTCCCACCGATCATTCCGAGCAGGGCGGCCTCAGCGAAGAACTCGGCCGCGATGGAGCCGCCGGAGGCACCCAGCGCCTTGCGCAGGCCGATCTCATTGCGCCGCTCGGCCACGATGACGGTCATGGTGGTGGACACGCCCACGAGAGTCAGGCCGAGTACCACCACTGCCACTACCCAGAACAGGGTGTTGAGCATGGTGATGATACGGGTGTCGCCGGAGGAAATCTTGGACACCGGTCGGGCGGCGACGCGACCGGCGGCGTCGGAGTCGGTCACGGCGGCCGCGGCCTCTTCCACGCTAACCACGGCGGTGTCCACGGAGAATTCCACCACGTCGTAGCCGGCGTCGGCGCTGTCGGTCAGCGACTCGACCGCCTCGGTGGGGACGTAGACGATGTCGTCCTCCTCACCGCCGGTGTCCACAATGCCGGATACCCGCCACTGGGCCCGCCCCGCCGCGGTCTCGTCCTCCTTGGCCGGATCACCGGTGGCCGCGGCCGTGGCGGAGGCGCCCGAGTCCCCGACGGAGGCGAGGTTGTCGCTAGAAAGATATTCGGCGGTGACGACCGAGCCCACGCCCAGTCCGGCAGACTCGGCCACATTCAGGCCGATTAGCGCCTGTCCCTCGCGCGGCCAATCGCCCTCAATCTCCCAATGCCCGTTGAGGGCACGCACCGCATCAACGTCAATACCGGCCAGCAGGTATGGGGAGCGGTTGATCCGGATCGTCTCGTAGCGGTAGGCGGCGGTGGCCAGCTCGTCGACGGTGTATCCGGATGCGGCGGCGACGGCGGCGTCCACGACCCCCAGGTCGGAGTCGCTGATGCGGGCCGCGCCCGATCCGCCCCCATCAGTCCCTTCGGCTGCATTGCCCGCGTCCGCATCCGCGGCGGGTGGGTCGCCAACGACTGAACCCGTGCCGGCCGCAATGGGCATCACGATGAGATTGGCACCGTACTGACGCATCTGGGCACTCATCTGGGCGGGCACGGCCAGACAGATCGCGGCCAGGCAGAACAGGGCGGCCGCCCCCACCATTGAGGAACCGACCGCGGCGAGGGCGCGCGAGCGGCGCCTAAGCATGGCGCCGATAAGCATGGTGGCAAACATGCGCCGATTGGTCATGGGCCGATTGGTCATGGGCCGGCGGAGTCGATCGTTCATCGAGCCCCCTCACCGCTTGTGCAGGGCGGTTGCGGGCTGGATCTTCAAGATGGTGCGCATGGAGGAGGCGGTGGCCACCAGCAGTACCAGCGTCACCAGCACGGCGACCAGCACGTACACCATCGGCCGCATGGTAATGGAGGAGCCGAAGACCACCTGCCCGATCAGTTGGGCCACGCCGGAGCCCGCCAGCGCCCCCAGCACCGTGCCAACCAGGCCAAGTACGGCGGTCTCGGCCAGTATCAACCGGTTGATGGACGCCGAGGAGGCGCCCACGGCCTTGAGCAGGGCGAACTCGCCGGTGCGTTCCACCAGTGAGGCCGTGGTCAGGGAGGCGACGGCGAGGACCGCGGCCAGCAGGCTCAAAGCGGTCATCAGGATCATCAGCGCCTGAGTCTTTTCCAGCACCTTGCCCTCAACGGCGGCGACCTGTCGCACCTGCTTGGCGACCGCCCCGGGCATGACCTCCTCGATCTGGTAGGCGATGGATGAGGCATAGGCGGTGCAGTACCAGGTCTCCCACTCGGCAGCGGATAGCACATTGGGGTTGCGGGCCGCCTTGCGAGACAGGTCGTTCTCCGGGGTGGTCAAGGCCTTGACCTCGACCTGATCGACCTGGCCGACGTGTCCGGTGAGCTCCTGGACAACCGCCAGCGGCGCGTAGAGGGAGGCTTCATCGTCGTCGCCGGAGGTGTACACGCCGGTGATGGCCAGGGCGCGCTCGCCGGATGCGGTGGACAGGGTGAGAGTGTCACCGGTGGTCACGCCCAGGCGCTGGGCGAGGGCGGTGCCCACAACCGCCTCATCGGCGTCGTCGGCGGGCCACGCCCCCTCCAGGGTCCACCAGGAGCGCAAGGTGGTGACTCCGGCGGTGGCGGTCTGCCCTGTGGGCAGGTCCAGTTCTTTGTCAAACCAGGTGCCGGTGACGGTCAGGTCGGTGGCCTGAGCGGAGGTGGAGGATACGTCCACGCGACCGGTGAGCCCGGCGGCGAAGTCGACGATGTTGTAGGCCCAGAAGATCGTCTTGATGCCCGGCACCTCGTCCTCGTCAATGAATGCGGTCGCCTCGGCGTCCTCGTCGGTCTCGTACAGGCTGGACACCACGGCGTCGGCCCTGGGCCTGACCACGATATTGGAACCGTATGCGGTCAACTCGGCATTCAGTTTGTCTCCGACGTCCAACACAACACCGAGCATGGCCACGGACACGCAGGCGCACAGCGCCACGGTCAGGCCGATCAGGGAGCGCCGCCACAGCTGGCGGGTGAAGGAGCGGTGAAGTACCCGGGCGAAGAACATTCAGGCGAACACCTCCGCCCCCTCTTCCAGGACGGACAGCGGCACGCTCACCGCGCCGTCGGTCACCGTGAACTCGATGGGGATCGGGTTGCAGCCGCCCTTGAATCCGATGGTGGCGGGGTTGATGGCCACATCGCAGCGCTTGCAGATGATCTTGCCGTCGGCTTCGAAGTAACCGGCCGGTCCGCAGGATTCGCAGGCGTCCAAGCCCACCCCGTAGGCGCCGCCGTTCTTCAGGATCATGATGAAGCGGACCTCAGTGCCTCCTGAGGCCTGGTAGGCGAAGCGGTGCAGGTGCCCGTCAGCCAGGGTGGTGGCGGGCACGACGGCGGCGTCGCCGGCCAGCTCGTAGGGTTCCGGGTCGGACAGGGTGGGTACCTCGTTGACCTTGGCCACGGCCACGGTGCGGGTAGCCACCAGGGCGGCGAATCCCGCTGTCGAGGCGAGCACCCACCTGCGTGAGCGGCGACGGTCTGCCCGCAGGGCCCGCGTGCGCGCTGGATTGGGCGCTGCCGGAGTCGGCCCCAACACCCGCACCAGGGCGATGACCATAGGGACGAGCCAAAGCGCGGCGATTGCGAGCAGGATGAAGCCGCCGGCGTTATTGGTCACCCAGGTCATGACTCGGAAGCCGGTCCCACCGAGCCTGATCCGGTGAGCGGACTGCAACACCCGCACCAGCTGGGCCAGATGCGTCAACCCGAAGAGGAAGGTGAACACCAGCAGAGTCAGACGGGTTAGGCCCACGGGCGCCCGCCGGACCGTGCGGTAGTAGCTGAAGGCCAGCACCGCCACGGCCACCCAACCGGCGATGAAGCCCAGCACGCGCAGCAGCATCTGCGAGGACAGCACCTCCTCTCCCGGCTCGATGAAGGCGGCCAGTTGCAGTACCACCTCCGGCACCGCACGGAAGAAGGCCAGTGCGATCGCCAGGCAGGAGAGGACTTGCGCTGCTGCGCCCAGCCGCCCGTCCCCACCCCAGGTGGGGCGGCGGACCATCAGGGCGAGGATCATAACCAGGGCCATATCCACAATCACGCAGGCGATAAGGGTGGAAATGTTGACGCTGGTGCGCCGGTCGATCACCGAGGTGGCCCGCAGTGCCGCGAAGACCAGCGCCCCGGCGGTGCCGGTCAGGGCAGACACCAGGCGCCAGCGGCTGGCACGCGGCCACCCCTCCACGGATGCCGGTGTCAGCACCGCCGCCAGGGCGGCGTACAGCAGGAATGGCAGCGTGACCCCTCCAACAACGGAAACGAAACGTTCCAGCACTGCGAAGGTGCTCCTCTCGATATCGGTTGCCTATATCTGTTCGCCGGTTCCTGCGGGCCGCGCGGCGGCGGCGCGCTCACCGCGGGTTCACCACTCCATGGGGGTGTAGTCCCAGTCCCAGGTGAGCTCGATGGGTTCGGTCCAGAAGCGACCCTTGACGCCGGTGTCGGGATCGGTGTGCAGCACCCAGCCGTTCTCCTCCGGACTGTGGATGGTGATGGTGACCTTGTACTGGCCCGCATCCCCCAGGGCGATGTTGCCGCCGTAGTGGGGACCGTCGGAGGCGTTCATCTGCATGAAGGTGCCCTCCACCACCTCGCCGGAGCCGTCTGCGCGGGCGATGGAGTAATCCACGGTCAGGCCGGGAACGAAGTCGCCGGCGCCGTAGCCGAGGGTGTTGTCGGCCAGGGCGGTTACATCCGCTTCCAGGTGCAGGTCCGCCTGCGAGGCGGGCAGTCCGGCGGCGCCGGCGGGCTCCATGTCCACCGGCCGGAAGTAGACCAGGTTGACGCTGATCTGGCCCTCGGCCTCTTGGTCCTCCTGGGATTCGTTGACGCTGAACTCCTCGAATCCGGCCTCGTTACCGGCGTCATCACCGGAGTCCGCGGCGGCCTGCGTGGCAGCATCGGAGGAGGCGTCTGCGGCCTTGTCGGAGGAGCAGGCGGCCAGGCCGAGGGTCCCGGCCAGGACGAGCGCTCCAGCGGCACTGACGAGTTTGAGGGATCGCATGGGGTGACTTCCTTTGCGGTTGATCGGGTACTTATTCGGTTGCCCCGGACTTCCCGGCCGCGTCGTCTGCCCCTGCCGCGGCGACGTCAACACGGCGGTGACGCAGCACGGAGGCAACGGACAGGGCGATCACGACTACGGCCATGAAGGCCTGGAACAGGAGGGTCTCCCGGTAGGGGTACAGGCCCAGGTAGTCATACGTGGGCCATCCCTGAATATAGGTAGCCGGGATGATGTCGCCCTCAATGAGGGCGTGGACGCCGCCGCCGGCGAAGATGACGACGAGGACGGCCATGAGGAGACTCGTGATGGCGAAGAAGGGCCGCAGCGGAATCCTCACACTGGTGAAGCGGATGAGCAGGAAGATGACCACGAGCACCGCCACACCCGCGGCGAATCCCTGCCAAATACTGGCAGAGCCGCCGGGATCCATGGCAAACAGGGCCTCGTAGAACAATACGGTCTCGGCACCCTCACGGAACACTGCCAGGAATGACAAGGAGGCCAGGGCCCAGAATCCGCCGTCGGAGATGGAGGCCTCGGTCCTGTCCTTGATGTAGCGGTTCCAGGAAGCCACCGAGGACTTCGACAGCATCCAGTTGGATGTGAACAGCAGCATGACCATGGCCACCAGCGCCACCACGCCCTCAAGGATCTCCTGGTGGGCAGAGGCGGAGTCGTACAGCCAGGCGAATGCCAGCGCCACCAGGCCGGAGCAGGCCAGACCCGCCGCCAGACCGCCGTAGATGTACTTGACCCGGTCCTTCATACCCACCTTGAGCAGGTAGCCGATCACAGCGGCAACCACGAGGATCGCTTCCAGGCCCTCGCGCAGCAGGATCAAGAAAGCCTGCCCGAAGGACCCGGTGATAAATGCCTTGATGGGGCTGATGCTCTCGGCAGCCCCGCCGTCCAGAGCGGCGGCGTCCTCACTCAGATAGCGCTTGAGGAGCTCGGCGTCGGCGGTGATCGTCTCGATGTCCTCGCCACCCATCATGGCCTTGCGCACGATCTTGAACTGGTTCTCCACCTGAGAGACCCGATCGCCGGATATGGCCGCCATGACGGTCTTTTCGAAGCCTAGCTTCTCGTAGTAGCCGTAGTAGGCGGTGTTGACCTGGGCGGCGCCGCCCTTCCCATCACCCGCCGCCGCCTTGGCCACGCCGGAGTCGATGAGTTCATTCATCTCATCGGCCACCTCGCCCCAGGTGCGCTCGCCGCGCCCCTCATTGACCCTGGTCGTGCTGGCCTGGAGCTCGGCCCGCTCGGTGGCGATGGTGGCGGCCTGCTCGGCGGCGTAGGTGCGCGGGTCGGCCAGATCGCCTAGGCCGTCGAGACGCGCGGCGGTGTCGGCCAGGGAGTCGGACAGTTCCGTGACGCCAGAGCTGATTGTCTCGTCATTGTCGGCGGTGTATGCGGCCCGGCGCAGATCGGTGAAGGCCTGCCGCTGCTCGGCGGCGACCTCCGCCCCGAGGTTCTCGGTGGTGACGACCTGCAGGTTGGACGCTACGTAACCTGAGTTGTAGGCGCGTTGGAAGGCAGCGGCGGCCCCGGAGGTGTCGCCGGAGGTGTAGGACTCCACGGCGTCTTCGAGCTGATTGGAGATGGCCTGCGCCACCGCGGTCCAGGAGTCGTAGTCCGTATCCGCTTGCGCCGCCCGCGCTGTGGTCCACCCGTGCGAAAAAGCACCGGTGAGCAGCAGCAGAACCGCTCCGAGAACGACGGCGACGCGTACCGGCTGGGGCGCGGGGCGGGTGTGGACCGGGTCTTGGGGCATGCGAGCGGGTTCCTTCACGTGCTGAGCAAGGCGGGCGGCCAGTCCGTTCGTAGGCGAACGGATAGGTGAGCCAGACCTGTATCCGAAAGACTAGGCTCACTTAAATGGTTGCGTCAAAACCGGTCGGGTGTAGAGCTGACCGGGCGTCATGATCGGATACTCGACGTAGGACCAGGTCAGGAAGGGTGCATGCACGCATTGAAGGCCCCTGGCGGGCTCGACCAGACTTGGCGATTCAATGCCACCGGCTGCCACTGGAGCGTGCATACATGCTCGCCCCTGACCGACACGCTGCGCGAGAAGATCACGGCGCGCATAGACGCCTTCGAGGACGTCTGGTCGCGCTTTCGCGCCGGATCGCTGGTGCGCCGGGCCGCCGCCGGAGGTCTTCCCCGGCGGGTTGACGGCGGAGTGGAGCTGAGTCTGCCTGCGGGCTCGAGCACGCTGCTGGACCTGTACGACCGGCTGCATGCGGCCACCGGTGGGCGCATTGATCCCTTGGCCGGCGCAGACCTGGCGGAGCTCGGTTACGACGCCGATTACAGCTTCGTGGTACGCGATGGCGCCGCACAACGCCTGGGCGCGGCGCACGGACGCCCCACCTGGGCGGCCTGGGCTCGCCACGACGGCGACCGCCTAGTGTTGCGCGAGCCGGCGCTTGTCGACGTCGGTGCGGCCGGGAAGGGATTCCTTGCCGACCTGCTCGCCGGCTGGCTGCAAGAGGCCGCCCACGAGGAGTACCTGATCGATGCCGGCGGGGACCTGCTGGTGCGCAGCTGCGAGCCGGTACGCATCGGCCTGGAGCTTCCCGGGGTGGGCGGCAGCATCCCGGGCGCGCAAGGCATCCAGGGCGCGCAAGGCAATGCGACGACCCACGAAGCGGGCGGAAGCACTGGGGATGTGATCGGCGCGGTGGAGCTGACCGACGGTGCCGTATGCGCCTCGGGCCTATCCCACCGCACCTGGGGTCCGGGCCTGCACCACATCCTGGATGCGCACACGGGTCTGCCGGTGGCGGGGGCGAGCGCCGTCGTCGCCTCTTGGACGGTGGCACGCGGCTGCGCCGAGGCAGATGGGCTGGCCACGGCGCTGTTCGTGGCCGATCCGGCCCGCCTGGCAGCAGCCGGATTCGCCTACGACTTCGCCCTGCTGCGGGCTGACGGCTCCGCCGCCACCTCCCGCACCTGGAGCGACCTGCCCGCCGAGCTCTTCACCACCCCTCACCGAGTTCGGTCGAAATAACCACCGAGGTCGGTCGAAATAACCACCGAGGTCGGTCCGATCCGAGCCAGCTACTCAGGCGCGGACACGAATGGTGGGCATGCCGATTGACACCGGCGCCGCATCCGGCTCCGGCTCCGCGCGGGCCTCACGGCGCCGCCGCTCCCAGGCGTCCCCGGCGCGGGTGCGCCGCACCTCGAACAGGGCGGGGCCGTCATCTGGCCAGATGCGGTCCCCGGCGCTGCGCCCCGCATCACCCCTGAGCGCCCCGCCGGCTCCGCCGCAGCGGGCGGAGTCCGCAATGAGGTTGTGGGGGGCGCCATGCGTAACCCGGACGGTGAGCATGTCACCGGGCCGCGGGGCACCGGCTCCATAGTCGCCAGCCGCCAGCCCGGACGGCACAGCAGCGTGCACCAGGCGGTTGTCGGCGGCGCGCCCGGAGACGCGCGCCGTAGCCCGGTCACGACGCCCCTCCCCCTCGGCCACAAGGATTTCGACGACGCGCCCCTCCTGGCGCTCGTTCTCCTCCTGGGCGATGCGCCGAACCAGCTGGTCCAGACGGGCGTAGCGCTCCTTGACCACCTCGGTGGGCACCTGATCAGGCATACCAGCGGCCGGAGTGCCCGGGCGCGGGGAGAATTCGAAGGTGAAGGCGGAGGCGAAGCGGGCCTGCTCGACGACGTCGAGGGTCGCCTGGAAGTCCTCCTCGGTCTCCCCAGGAAAGCCGACGATCAGGTCGGTGGTGATGGCGGCCTCGGGGATCCGTTCGCGCACGCGCTCCAAAATGTCCAGGAACCGCCGAGTACGGTAGGAGCGGCGCATTGCCCGCAGGATCCGGTCCGAGCCGGACTGCAGCGGCATGTGCAGGCTAGGCATAACGGTGGGTGTGTCGGCCATGGCGTCGATGACGTCGTCGGTGAAGGCCGCCGGGTGCGGGCTGGTGAAGCGCACCCGCTCGATGCCCTCCACGTTCCCAGCCGCGCGCAGCAGGCCCGCGAAGGCGCCGCGCTCACCGAAGCCGACTCCGTAGGAGTTGACGTTCTGCCCTAGCAGGGTGACCTCAATGGCGCCCTGGGCGGCCACGGCCTCCACCTCCGCCAGCACATCCCCGGGGCGCCGATCGCGCTGCTTGCCGCGCAGGGAGGGCACGATGCAGAAGGTGCAGGTGTTGTTGCAGCCCACCGCGATGGACACCCAGGCGGCGTAGGCGGATTCGCGCCGTGTAGGCAAAGTGGAGGGGAAGACCTTCAGGGACTCCTCGATCTCCACGGCGGCCTCGCGGTTGTGACGGGCGCGGTCCAGCAAGGCGGGCAGCACGTCGATGTTGTGGGTGCCGAAAACGACGTCGACCCATGGGGCCTTCTCGACGATCCCCTCCCCCATCTGCTGGGCCAGGCAGCCGGCCACGGCGATCTGCATGCCGGGGCGCTCCCGCTTGACGGCGGCGAGTTGTCCGAGATTGCCGAACAGGCGGGTGGCGGCATTCTCCCGCACGGAGCAAGTGTTGATGATCACCACATCGGCACCACCGTCGCCGGCGGTGGTGGCGCGCGCGGCGACCTCGGGAACGTCCTCGGCGCGGCGGTACCCGGCCTGTTCCAGCAGGCCGGCCATGTGCTCGGAGTCGTGGACATTCATCTGGCAGCCGAGGGTGCGCACATGGTAGGTGCGCGGCAGCCGTCCGCGCGACGGGACGGCACTGGGGGCGGCCGCGGCGCGGGTACCACCGACGGTGCCGCCGGCTTGGCCGACATCACTGGCGCGGGGAGCTTCGAGCATGGTCATCGTCAGGCAGTCTAAATGATCGACTCCCAAGCACGGGAAGATCCGAAGCACGCCGCTAACGGCGCCCACAACCGCGCCCCTCGGCACCTGACTGCAGGTGGAGGGCTCACACGCAGGTCAACGAATACGCGCGTGAATTTTGTAACAACGACGCCCAGTCGTTGTAATGCCTCGGAAACACGACCGGTCCATTCCCGACACGGCCACGGTATGTCATAAGGCATATGAGTGACTCTTCGTCCGCCCCCGCCCGCACTGTCGCAGCCGAGCCGATCATATCCGCCGCGGGCGGCGGCCGCCCCGGTGGACGCGACGTGCTCGTCGAACTCATCGACGTCAACAAGCACTTCGGTGATCTGCATGTGCTCAAGGACATCAATCTGTCCGTCCACCGGCAGGAGGTGGTCGTCGTCCTGGGGCCGTCGGGCTCGGGCAAGTCGACCCTGTGCCGCACCATCAACCGGCTGGAGTCCATCGATGCCGGCACGATTCGCATTGACGGGCAGGAACTGCCGCAGGAGGGCAAGGAGTTGGCCGGACTGCGGGCGGAGGTCGGCATGGTCTTCCAGTCCTTCAACCTGTTCGCCAACAAGACGATCCTGGACAACGTCACTTTGGGCCCCATCAAGGTCCGCGGCGCCTCCAAGAGCGAGGCCGAGGCGGAGGCCCGTCGGCTGTTGCAGCGTGTGGGAGTCGACTCCCAGGCCTCCAAGTTCCCGGCCCAGCTGTCCGGCGGGCAGCAACAGCGCGTCGCAATCGCCCGTGCCCTGGCGATGCGGCCCAAGGTGATGCTCTTTGACGAGCCCACCTCCGCCCTCGATCCTGAGATGGTCAAGGAGGTGCTCGATGTCATGGCCGAGCTGGCTGCAGAGGGCATGACCATGATCATCGTCACCCATGAGATGGGTTTCGCCCGCCAGGCCGCCGACCGCGTGGTCTTCATGGCCGACGGCGCGATCGTGGAGGAGGCCGCACCCGACGAGTTCTTCACCAGCCCGCGCACCGAACGCGCCAAGGACTTTCTGTCCAAACTGATCACCCACTGACCGCAAAGCAGACCACTTCGACGACCCGCCACCTACAGGAGGTAGACATGCTCACCTCTCACCACTCACGTGGCATCCGGCGCTCTCACCGCCTGTCTGGGGCGCGACGGCGCACGTGCGCCGGGTTGGTCCGCCACGCCCGTGCACTGCTCGCCGTAGTCCTGGGGCTCTGCCTGGGCGCCGCCCTGGCCGCCTGCGCCAGCGGGGGCTCCGGCGGCTCCGGGCACACCATCCGCATCGGCATCAAATTCGATCAGCCCGGCATGGGACTGAAGGACGGCGCACGCTACACCGGCTTCGACGTCGACATGGGCCGGGCCATCGCCAGTAAGCTCGGCTATTCGCAGGACGAAATCGTCTGGGTGGAGGCGGTCTCCGCCCAGCGCGAGACGATGCTGCAGAACGGCCAGGTGGACCTGGTCATCGGCACCTACTCGATCACGGACGCGCGCCGAGAGAAGGTCGCCTTCGCCGGCCCATACTTCATCGCCGGGCAGGACCTGCTGGTGCGTACCGGTGCGGGCATCTCCGGACCCGATGACATGGACGGGCGCATCCTGTGCTCGGTGGAGGGGTCCACCTCCGCCCAGACGATCCGTGACAACTACTCATCGGGGACCCTCCAACTGTTCCCCGTACGGTCCTACTCCCAGTGCGTGGAGTTCCTGTCCGCGGGCACCGTTGACGCCGTGACCACCGACAACATCATCCTGGCCGGTTTCGCGGCCCAGGCAAATTACGCGGGCAAGGTGCATGTGGTCGGTAACGCCTTCTCCGAGGAACACTACGGCGTCGGCCTGCGCAAGGGTCAGGGCGATCTGTGCCGCTCCGTGAATCGGGCCATCACCGAGATCATCGACGAGGGCACCTGGGACCGACTGCTTCAGGACAATGTCGGCACCGCCTTCGACCCCGACGCCGCTCTCAACCCGCCCGTGGTTGACGACTCTCTGTGCGAGTAGCGGACCCGGAATCGGAAGGAAGGAAAGGAAGATCCATTGGGTGAGCTTCTATCCCAGTACGACGTCCTCGGCGCGTTCTTAGTCAATATCGAGCTGACCGTCTTCTCCGCGATCGGCGCGGCCCTGCTCGGCACCATCCTGATGATCATGCGGGTGTGCCCCATGGGATCGCTGCGCGCCTTCGCGGCGGCCTTCACCAATATCGTCATGAACATCCCGCTGACGCTGATCATCCTGGCCTGCTCGCTGGGCGTGTACGGCCAGCTCGGCATAGTTGTCTCGGGCCGCTGGGGCGAGCAGTGGTTGGCGCGCAACTCCTTCTGGCTGACGGTACTCGGCCTGAGCGTGTACACCGCCACCTTCGTGTGCGAGGCCCTGCGCTCGGGACTGAACACCGTCCCGCCCGGGCAGGCGGAGGCCGCCCGCGCAATCGGCCTGAGGTTCGGACAGACCATGGGCTCGATCGTCCTGCCCCAGACTCTGCGCGGGGCGGTGGCTCCATTGGGCAACACTCTGATCGCACTGGCCAAGAACACCACGGTCGCCTCGGCAGCTGGCGTCTCTCAGGCCGCATCGGTCATGTCCGACATGTTCGAGTTCTCCCCGCAGCACCTGCTGGCGATCTTCGCGGTCTTCGCCATCGGCTGGACCATCATCGTCCTGCCGATCGGGCTGCTGACAACCTCTCTGTCCCGGAAACTGGCGGTGGCACGATGAATGACCAGTCCCTCTTGTTCGATCTGCCGGGCCCCAGGGCCAGGCGCCGTGAGCGCATCGGCAACGTGACCGGCATCGTCGTGCTGGCGGCCCTGGGCGTATGGCTGATCGCCGCCCTGGCGGCCAAGGACCAGTTCACAGCCGCTCGCTGGGCGCCCTTTCTGACTGCCTCGGCCTGGGGCGACTATCTGCTGCCCGGCCTGTGGGCGACGCTTCGCGCTGCCGCCGTGGCTCTTGTGGCAGCCTTCGTATTCGGCGTCGTCTTCGGGCTGGGGCGACTGGCCGATGCCCGCCCGGTGCGCTGGGTGAGTACAGTGGTGGTGGAGTTCTTCCGGGCCGTACCGGTCCTAGTGCTCATGCTGTTCTTCTACTTCATGTTCTCCCAGGTCCCCTTCGTCCCCTCCACTTCGGCGGCCTTCTGGGGCGTGGTCACGGCCTTGACCCTGTACAACGGCTCGGTTGTGGCCGAGCTGGTCCGCTCCGGAATCCACTCCCTGCCCTCCGGGCAGCGTGAGGCGGCCCTGGCGATCGGGCTCACCCCGTCCCGCTCGCGCCGCCTTATCGAGTTGCCGCAGGCGCTGGTGGCGATGATGCCGGCCATGATCAGTCAGCTGATCGTGGCACTGAAGGACACGGCCTTGGGCTACATCATCACCTATTCCGAGCTGCTGGCTGCCGGCAGCCTTCTGGGCAGCGCCAAGGCGAATCTGATCCCCGCCCTAATGGTGACGGCCGCCATCTTCGTGGTGCTCAACTTCGGCATGTCCTGGGCGGCGCAGCGTCTGGCCGACCGGCTCAGCCGTCGCACCAGCGAGCAGATGAGCACATTTACCGGCATCGCGACCGCGGCGGATGTCGCTGATATTCCCGCCCCCGCCGGACCGGTGCCACCGGATCCTGGGCGCTCCGGTCGAAGACGGCGCCGCTGATACCCGCTACTGTCCTGCCGCTGTTGTCGCCTGGGATTCCTGCTCCGCGCGCCTGCGGGCCAGCCGGGCGTCGTGCTCCGCGGCAGCGGCGAAGGCGGCACCGGGTGCGGCCACTGAGCCGAAGCTGGCCAGATCGCGGCGGAAAACGACGGCGGCCAGCCAGTCCATCATGATGCGCACCTTCCGGTTCAATGTGGGCATGGCGTACACGTGGTAGCCGCGGTGTGCGGTCCAGGCCAGGAAGCCGCGCAGGTTGTGTCCCATGATGCGGGCCACCCCCTTGCCGATGCCGAGAGAGGCCACGGTGCCCAGATTTTCGTGCCGGTAGGCGGTCAGGTCCGCCTGACCCTCGGCGCCCGCCGTGAGCGCGGCGACCAGGTTCTCGGCCAGCACCCTCGCCTGGCGGACGGCGTGTTGAGCGGTGGGGGCGCAGGTGGCGCCAGGTTCTGCGCTGGTAAGGTCCGGGACGGCCGCACAGTCCCCGGCCGCCCAGGCGCCATCTACGACGACGCCGTCGCGGGCAACCTGCAGCGTCGGCAGCGTGGTGACCCGGCCCCGCCCCTCGATGGGCAGATCCGAGTCGGCGAGTACCGGTGCCGCTTTGACGCCGGCGGTCCACACGATGGTGTCGGCGTCGAATTCTGTGCCGTCGGACAGGACCACATGCCCGTCCACGCAGGAGCTCAGGAAGGTGGACAGGCGCACGTCGATGTCGCGCTCGCGCAGCTGCTGCAACCCGTAGCCGGACAGTTCCTCGGTCAGCTCCGGCAGGATGCGGCGGGTGCCCTCCACCAGCACGAAGTGCACGTCGTCCTGTTCGATGCTGGGGATCTTGGCGACGGCGGCCCGGGCCATGTCCTCCAGCTCGGCGATCGCCTCCACGCCGGCGAAGCCGCCGCCCACGAATACGAAAGTGAGCAGGCGTCGACGGCGGTCGTGGTCCCAGGTGGAGGCGGCCTCCTCAATATGAGACAGCACCCGGTTGCGCAGGGCGAGGGCCTCCTCGACCTGTTTGAAGCCGAGGGCCTGCTCGGCCAGGCCGGGAATGGGCAGGGTGCGAGCCTCGGCGCCCAGGGCCAGCACCAGGTGGTCATAGGTCAGTGGGTAGGGCTCTGGAACCACAAGCGTGGATTCGGGGGTCGGTGGTGTAATGGTGATGGTGTGGCGGGTGTGGTCAATGGCGGCGACCGAGCCGGTGAGAATGGTGATCCCATCCAGGCCGCGCCGGTGGGAGGCGACCACGTGCCGCGGCTGAATGGATCCGGCGGCTACCTCCGGCAGGAAGGGCTGGTAGGTCATGTACGGGCGCGGATCGACGACGGCGATCTCAATCTCATCGGTGTTGAGGCGCTTGCGCAGCTCCCGGGCGGCGGTGAAGCCGACGTAGCCGCCGCCGGCGATGATTACGCGTGGCGGGCGGTGGCCTCCCCGGCCGACGGCGACTGCAGGCACATGCGCACGCCGGGGGCGGATGGTCAAGGTGAGCGCGGCGCCCGTGGCGGCGAGGCCGACGGCGCCGAGGGCGATGGCAACAGAACCTCTCATGGTCCAAATGTAAGGGCTGCCTCAGTTAACCAAGAAGCGCCGGTGCCGTCTCACCCCATGAACCACACCACATATGGCCAACCTTCCACGGAACGAGGCACGGTCCATCTCAAGGATCGCAACGCTCATGCTGTTGGACAACGATACCGATACGCTTCCAACCTCCCGCTCTCCCCATCGTCAGAAAGGTAGAAATGAGGTTCCGTACCCTTCTCCGGCCAAGCGCGACACTTCTCGCTGTAACCGTCGTGGCTGCCGCGGCAGCATGCTCCTCCCCCACGGCGACGGAGGCCGACTCCTCCGCGGCCGCCACGCCGAGCCGCACTACCTACGGCACACAGACCCCGCTGGCAGACCAGAACCTAGCGGCGTCGGGATTAACCGCCACCACACTCAGCTTCAAGGCCGAACCGGACACGGTCTGCGCGGACGAGGCAGGCGTCACCTACATCGAGCCGCGTGCGGACGCCTCTGCGGATCTGACGGTCCGGCGCGCTCTGTGGGACGGTACCGAGGTCTGGTCAACCACGGTGCCGGTGCCCGACGGCGCGGCCGACATGCAGCTGAGGTTGAGCGTGGACCCGGCGATCGGCGTCGTCTCGGTGTGGTTCCGGGGCTCCACCGAGAGGAATGATGATGGAGCCATACTCCTGCAGAAGACCCATGCCATGGCCGGCCGGGTCACCTGGCTGCAGGTGGAGACCGGCGAGGCCGTCTCCGCGGATCTGATGACCAGCGCCGCCGATCTGGCGGGAGTGTCCGTGCGCACGAATGAGGACTTCGCGGGCGCCATTGTCATGGAGGACGACTCGACTACCTCCGGCGTGCTGTATGTCGACGCAGACCTCGCCGTCACCGGTTCCAGCTGGTATGACCTGGTCTCTGCGGACGGCGACTTCCAGCTGAGCGACGTGGCCCAGTGGCGCGGCGCACCGCTGTTCACACTAACCAACAAGCAGGACGCCAGCAACAACATCGTGCAGCTCGGCTCCACAGAGCTGCTCACCGCCGACAGTGACAGCATCAGGTACATTCCCGGTCCCACGCACCTGGGACTGAAGCATAACGAGGATCTGTGGCTGGTCGATGAGACGGGCGCCGTTACCGAGGTCGACACCAGTACGTGTGAACTGGGCGATAATCACCTGTATCCGACCATCTCCGACACCGCCCTGTATGCGGGCCTCGCCCGCGTCGCCCTCGATGACAACTCCCTGGAGTGCCTGGCCGATCTCGCCCCCACTACCGAAGCCGAGATCGTCGGCGAGTTCTCGGACGGCAACCTTCTGCTCGCCTCCAACCTGTCCGGCGCGGACGTGCGGGGCACCTGGCTGGTTCCAGCCGACCGTTCCGAAGCCGTCGAGCTGAGAGACAGCCTCGGTCCAGTCGAGGTGCATTCCGACCACATCGTCCAAATCGTCGACGGCTCCGAGGTCACATTCGTGGACGTCTACGACTACCGTGACCTGCTGATCCCGCAGGAATGACGCTGAATGCCGGCTATTTGGCCGGCCCTGGTCAGGTGCTGGTGCACCCCGGGCCCGGCCGCCGGTACGGCGGTGGCCTAAGCGCCCCAGTCGGCTGCCGGATCCGTTAGCCAAGCCCCTGCCACGCCACCGGTATCGGAGTCGGCGTTCTCCTCCGCCAGGGCCTGCTCGACGGCGCGCGCGGCCACGCCGGCGCCGTACCCCTTGCGTCCCAGTGCGGCCAGGGCGCGGCGTCGGCGCACGGCGGGCTCGAGTCCCCGGCTGGCGGCGAGTCGTTTGCGTGCCAACGCCAGGGCGGCCGCCTCCTCGTCCTCGCCGTCGATCTGAGCCAGGGCGGCACGGATGTGCCCCTCCCCCACGCCCTTGCGGTGCAGTTCGTCCGCTATGGCACGCCGGGCGGCTCCCTTCTCCGCAAAACGAGTGCGGGCCAGGCGGGCGGCGTAGTCGGCGTCGTCAATCACCCCGGCCGCCTCAAGCCGGTCCAGAACCTCCTGGGCCACGGCAGGATCGGTCTGCTTGCGCTCCAGCAACTGGGCGAGGGCCGCGCGCGGGGCCGCCGAGCGGTCAAGGCGCCGCAGGACGATGTCCCTGGCAGCCTCGACCTGCTCGGTGTGTGCGTCAGGATTCAGCCAGGGCATCAGAAGCCGCCGGCGTCCTCGCCGAACATGGCATCGGCTTCCTCCACGGCGGCGGTCTTCTTCTTGCGTCCGCCGGCCTTGGACGCGGCGGAGCTCTTAGGCGCGGCGTCGGCACGGGCCTTGGTCTTCTCCGCCGCAACCTTTTCAGCGGCTTCCTGCTCGGCGCCCTCACGGGCCTGCCGGCCGGGCTCACCGATGCCTAGGGCGGCCAGAATCTTGTGCTCGATCTCATCGGCCAACTCGGGGTTGTCCTTCAGAAAGGCGCGGGCGTTCTCCTTGCCCTGGCCGAGCTGGTCGGTGCCGTAGGTGTACCAGGCTCCGGATTTGCGCACGATGCCGTTGTCCACCCCCAGGTCGATGATGCCGCCCTCACGGGAGATGCCACGGCCGTAGAGGATGTCGAATTCGGCCTGTTTGAAGGGCGGAGCCATCTTGTTCTTGACAATCTTGGCCTTGGTCCGGTTTCCGACCGGCTGGTCGCCGTCCTTAAGGGTCTGGGTGCGGCGCACGTCGATGCGTACGGAGGCGTAGAACTTCAGCGCCTTGCCGCCGGTAGTGGTCTCGGGATTGCCGAAGAAGACGCCGATCTTCTCCCGCAGCTGGTTGATGAAGATGGCGGTGGTGCCGGTGGAGGAAAGGGCGCCGGTGATCTTACGCAGCGCCTGGCTCATCAGCCGGGCCTGCAGACCGACATGCGAGTCGCCCATCTCTCCCTCGATCTCCGCCTTGGGCACGAGGGCGGCAACGGAGTCAATGACGATGATGTCGAGCCCGCCGGAGCGAATCAGCATGTCCGTGATCTCCAGGGCCTGCTCGCCGGTATCCGGCTGCGACACCAGGAGGTTGTCCGTGTCCACACCAAGGGCCTTGGCGTAAACCGGATCCAGGGCGTGTTCGGCATCAATGAAGGCAGCGTTGCCGCCGGCCTTCTGGGCGCTGGCCACGGCGTGCAGAGCCACCGTGGTCTTACCGGAGGACTCCGGGCCGTAGATCTCCACGATACGGCCGCGGGGCAGCCCGCCGATGCCCAGGGCAACGTCGAGTGCGACAGAGCCGGTGGGGATGACGGATACAGGTGGCCTGATGTCATCGCCGAGGCGCATGACAGAGCCTTTGCCGAAGGACTTGTCGATCTGGGCCAGAGCGGTGGCCAGAGCCTTGGAACGGTCCTGCGTCTGGGTTGCGGTGGGCATTGGTATTCCTCTGTTCTTGAGCGGCTCGCCGCCGCGGTGGATACGGCTGGTCCTGGTGACGGCGCCCCTCTCCGGGGCCCGCGAACGACGTTATGCCGGACCACTGACATGTTTCACCGCCCCTTAATCATCCCTGTGGATGCGGGGTGCGCGAACGCCGCCTGTGGAACACAGTAGGCGAACACTTGTTCGAATGCGAGAAGTGTTCACCGCGTGTCGCGGCGACGTCTGCGCGGGTCGTCGCGCAGTACCCAGCGATCCGCATCGCTGCGATCCGTCTCATCACACAGGGCATTCCAGACCTCCCGCGGTGGCACGCCATTGTCCAACGCCTGAACTCCGGTGGTTCCAATGCTGGTAAGCACCAGATCCTGTGCCAGCGAGCGGCCATAGGCGGCGCCGAACACCGTGTCGACGGCGCGCCAGAACTCCGAGTGCTTCATAGGATTCCTCGTGCTAAGTGACTGACAGATGTGGCACCCGCACCAGGAGCACAACCGTGCCCGGGCGCGACCGCCGCAGCGGCCCACGACCGGGCACGGTTGAAGAACGCGAAACAGGCGCGGTATCGACTCTGCGCCTCAGCGCAGAGTCAGGCCCTGCTGACGGATGAGCTCCTCGGGGACCGTGTCCGGCACGGCCACGCCCTCGGCCAATGCGATGCGATCGGATACCTCACGCAGCACCGCCGACAAAGGCGCGTCGAGGGCCTGACAGATCGAGGCCAGGAGTTCGGAGGAGGCCTCCTTCTGGCCGCGTTCAACCTCGGAGAGGTAGCCCAAGGAGACACGGGCCTGACTGGAGACCTCGCGCAGGGTGCGGCCCTGGTGCTGGCGTACGGAGCGCAGCACCTCGCCGATCTCACGGCGCAGAAGGATGTTCTCATGCTTGTTCGTCGTGGATTCCACGACGGCGCCGTGCCCCGCCGCGGAGGCTTGCCGCATCGGTACGCGGCCCGTCGGGCGCGCGGGACGGGTGGTGCGGGGGTGAGTCACGTTGTTCATCGTGTGGCACAACCATTCATCTGGCGGTTTCATTCCCGCCTCCGGCGGGTGCTCCCCCGGCGGCGTTGTTCAGATCCTTACTGAGAAGTCTGGAAACAACCTGGGGACCGCGTCGGTATTGCCCAGGTCGTCCCTCCTGACGGGTTTCGCAGGTCATTTCGACCTCACGCGCTACCCGTGCCGAGGCCGGGAGCGGCTTCGAGAAGCGCCCCGGCCAGCGCCAGCACGGCCGTGGTGGCGCCGTCACGCACCGCCTCACGATCACCGGGAAGGTGCAGTTCCCGGGACAGCGTTCCCCACGGTGAGGTGACGGCCACATACACCGTTCCGGCCGCGTGCCCGTCGGCCGCACCGGGGCCCGCCACACCAGTGGTGGCCAGTCCGATATCTGCACCCATGAGCCGGGACACGCCGACGGCCATCTGCTTGGCAATCTCGTCGTCGACCGCACCTGTTACCGCCAGTCGCTGCGAGTCCACGCCGAGCACCTCCTCCTTGATCCGGGGGGCGTAGGCGACAACCCCGCCGAGTACCACCGCGGAGGCCCCCGGCACACTGACCAGTGTGGAGGCGACCTCACCGCCGGTCAGGGACTCGGCGACCGCCAGCGAGAGTTTTTTCTCCCCCGCCTTGGCCAGCAGGAATCGGGCAGCCTCCACAAGTGTGCTGCTTGCCACCGGGGCATCCGGCCCGGAGGCGGTCTGCTCCACCGGCGTGGTCATGGGATCTGCCTCCTGCGCGCGATGCGATAGGCCTGTATGACGTAGTCCACTCCTGTGACGACGGTTACCACCAGGGCGGCTCCGACGGCGGCGTAGGCAATGACCATGAACACGGTGGCGAACAACTCCGACAGGAACAGCGGCCAGGGGGTGAGCAGCCCGACGATCCCGACCATCTGCAGCATGGTTTTGAGCTTGCCGCCGCGGGAGGCCGCCATCACGGCGCGGCGCAGCATAACGAAGCGCAAAGCGGTGATGCCCAGTTCCCGCACAATGATGACGATCGTCACCCACCACCACAGGCGGCCGGACACCGACAGCAGTACGAAGGCGGACAGGGTCAGTGCCTTGTCAGCGATGGGGTCGGCGATCTTGCCGAAACTGGTTATCAGACCCCGGGAACGGGCCAGCTGCCCGTCCAGTTTGTCGGTTATGGCCGCCACAATGAACACGAGCGTGGCGGCCAGATGCGCCCCTTGACCGTTGTGGAGCATAAGCCAGATGAAGACTGGGACCAGGATCAGCCGCAGCACCGTCAGGGCATTGGCGATATTGAGCAGCGGGGGCCCGCTCACTGCCCGGGCGTCGCCCGGCTCGGTGGCTGTGGTGTTCATCGCCACCAGCCTAGATGATTGCGGCCCGGCCTACGCACCACATCGACCGACCTCGGTCGTTACTTCGACCGACCTCGTGCGTAACTACGACCGACCTCGTGCGTAACTACGACCGACCTCGGCGGTGCAGGCGGCGGATTGCCACCGGTTAATTCACCAGGAGGCGCCGCGGCCGGTCAGGCTCCAGGCGTCCTCGGAGTCCTCCTCAGCCGCCAGATCGTCCCAGGACTCTGACTCATCCTCTCGGGCCGAGTCCAGCGGGGTGTCAGCGTAGCGGTCGGTGGGCGGCGTCGTCGTGGCGACGGCGTCCGCCACGACGGTATCGGCGTCATCCCCCGGGGCCTCGGCGTCGGACTCCTCGCTTCCGGGCGCAGACCCTTCGCCCTTGATCCAGGCCAGGGTCTCCTCCAGCTGCTCGGGCTGCACCAGCACGTCACGGGCCTTGGAGCCCTCGGAGGGGCCCACAACTTCGCGAGTCTCCAGCAGGTCCATCAGCCGCCCCGCTTTGGCGAAGCCCACCCGCAGTTTGCGCTGGAGCATGGAGGTGGAGCCGAACTGGCTGGTAATGATCAGCTCGGCGGCCTGCAGCAGCAGGTCCATGTCGTCGCCGATCTCCTCATCGATCTGCTTCTTTACCTCCGGGACGATCACATCCTCGCGGTACTCGGGTTGCAACTGGCTCTTGACATGGTCGACCACCGAGCGGATCTCCGACTCGGTCACCCAGGAGCCCTGCACACGCACAGGCGTGGAGGCGCCTGGCCCCAGGTACAGGGCATCACCCTGGCCGGTGAGGGTCTCGGCACCGTTCTGGTCCAAGATGACGCGCGAGTCCAACTGGGAAGCGGTGGCGAAGGCCAACCGGGAGGGCACATTGGACTTGATCAGTCCGGTAACTACCTGGGCCACCGGGCGCTGGGTGGCCAGCACCAGGTGGATGCCGGCGGCGCGCGCCAGCTGCGTGATGCGCTGAATGGAGGCTTCGACGTCCTTGGGAGCGGTCATCATCAGGTCCGCCAGCTCGTCGACCACCACCAGCAAGTAGGGGTAGGGAGCGATCACTCGCTGGGAGCCGGGCAGCGGCTGCACCTCGCCGGCACGCACCGCCTTATTGAAGTCGTCGATGTGCTTGAAGCCGAAGGAGGCCAGGTCGTCGTAGCGGGCGTCCATCTCCCGCACCACCCACTCCAGGGCCTCGGCGGCCTTCTTCGGGGAGGTGATGATCGGGGTGATCAGGTGCGGTATGCCCTCGTAGATGGTCAGTTCCACGCGCTTGGGGTCCACCAGCACCATGCGCACCTCCTCGGGCGTGGCCCGCATCATGATGGAGGTGATCATGGAGTTGACGAAGGAGGACTTTCCGGAGCCGGTCTGGCCGGCCACCAGCAGGTGCGGGGTCTTGGCCAGGTTGGTGACCACGTAATCGCCCTCGACGTCCTTGCCCAGGCCCACCACCAGCGGGTGCGCCTGCTTCTTGGCAGCCTGGGAGCGCAGCACATCCCCGAGCTTGACCATCTCCCGGTCGGAGTTGGGGATCTCCACACCGATGGCGCTCTTTCCGGGAATCGGGGTGAGCAGACGGATCTCATCCGAACCGACCGCGTAGGCGATGTTCTTGGCCTGGCCGGTCACCCGGGAGACGTTCACACCACGCCCCAGGTGGACCTCATAACGGGTGACCTGAGGGCCACGCGTATAGCCGGTGACGGTGGCGTCCACACCGAATTCGGTGAACACGTCCTGCAGCCTGTTGACAATGGCGTCATTGGCGTCGGTGCGGGTGGCGTGGCCGTGGCCCGGTTCAAGCAGGGAGTCCTCGGGAAGGCGGTAGGTGGAGCCGTCCGGCAGCTCCATCTGCCCCAGGGCGATGGCATCGGCGAAGTCCTGCTCGTCGGGGGCGGCGGGGGTCTCCTGGGTGACGGCGTCGGGCTCGGAGCGGGTGACCGGGGCCGCCGTCTCCGTTTTCGCCGCGCCCTGCTTGCCCCCTCCCTTGGCGGTCTTGGAGGTCTTGGCGGACTTGGGGCGCCGCGCGGGGGTGTCCTGCGTGTCAGATTCCAGGGGGACGTCGACCGGCGGGTCCGGGAGCACGCTGGTGACCGCGTCGCTGGGGACGGATTCGGCACGATCTCTGGTGCGCTTGCGCCGCCCGGAGCCGCGAGTCCGCTTGTCTGACTCCAGGGCTGAGCGGAAGGGCTCATCGCCGTCGTAGGCGTCAAGCCGGGCAGTGGGGGCGTCGTCGTCATGGTCCGCTCCGGCCACGGCCCGGCGCACGCGCCCCAAGGTGCGGGTGGCCAGGTTGGCGGGGGTGGCGTCGGCCCCGTGGCCGTGGCGCTCGGCCATGAGCTCACGGATCTCGGCCACCGTCCTCCCGGAGATGACCAAGGATGAGAAGGCGATCAGCAGAATGAAAAGGATGACGGCGCCCACCGCGCTGAACAGCGTGGCCAGGGGGTATCCGACCACCCACCCCAGCAGCCCGCCGGCCTCCTCCAGGGGAGCGATCCCATAGTCGAGGGAGGGGTTGCCGGAGCATACGTGGATGATGCCGGCCACGCCGGTGAGTACTCCCAGGCAGCCGACGCCCACGCGCACCGGAGCGCCGGAGAAGGTGCGCGCCCGCAGCATGGCCACACCCAAGGCTGCCAGCAGCACTGGCACGGCAATACCGAGCACCCCGAGCGGCCCGGCGGCGATGTGGTGCAGCACGCCGCCGGCGGCGCCGGAGATGCCAAACCACTCGCGCAGGCCGATCACGACGGCGAGCGCCAGCACGACGAATGCCCAGCCGGTGCGGCGGTAGTGTCCGCCAGAGGGCCGGGAGGAGGGCGGTGAGGTCTTGGTGCGAGGGTTGGCCATGGTGCCCGTAACGCTACCCGCGCTGGCGTGGCGCGGCGCGCCAGCCACGCCGGGCTAGACGCCCAGGAGCGCGTCTATCTCGTCTCGGCGGGGAGCGCGTGCGGGTCCGATTCGGCTTACGGCCTCCGCTGCGGCCGCATTGGCGCGCCGGGCGGCGGCGACGACGTCGAGCCCATCCATGAGGCCGACCACCAGCACACCCGTGTGGGTATCGCCAGCTCCGGTGGTGTCGACCACATCCCGGGCGAAGCCGGGAACCTCTACGCGATCGCCGCCAACCGGCCACATGACGCATCCGTGCGCGCCGGTGCGCCGCACCAGCAGGCCGTCGGGGCAGGCGCGGCGCAGCGCCTCGGGACTGCCCAGGCGGGCGGTAAGCTGAATGGTTTCGAAATGGTTGCCGGTCAGCAGGGTGGTGCGGTGCAGGATGGGCAGCAGCACGTGGTCGGGTATCTCCGGCTGGACGGGTCCTAGGTCGATAACCAGTCCGACGCCGTCCGGAAGGCCGAGCAGCCAGGAGGCGAGCACGTCACGGCTCGAACGGTGCACCAGGTCGTAGCCGGTGGCGTAGACCCAGTCGCCCGCCTGCAGCTCCAGACGCTGAAGGTCCTCCAGTTGCGGCTCCGCCTCCACGCCCTCGGTGGTGATGAAGGTGCGTCTCCCGCTGGGCTCGATCAGGGTGGTGCAGGTGCCGATATCCCCAACCAGCTCCTCCACGAGCAGCTCTACGCCGTCGTGCATCATGGTCTCGCGCACCTGGGCCGAGTTGGGGCCGGTGCCCAGGGTGGCGGCGAGGCCTGCGGGCAGTCCTTGACGGGCGACGGCGGAGACCACGGTGTAACCGCCGCCGACGGTTGGCCCGGAGGAAGAGGCTGTGACGGCACCCCCGGGCGCGGGAACGCGTTCGACGTGCAGGGGCAGGTCGATCAGGACCGAGCCGGTGGAGATGAAACATGCGGGGCGGCGCATGGCCTTGTGCCCGTTGCCCTGACTGATCAGTCTGCTGCGGATCCAGCTCATGCTTCGATTACCACGGGAACGATCATGGGCCGGCGACGCAGGCGTCGGCCGATCCAACGGCCCAGGGTGCGCCGCATGGCCTGCTGGAGGGAGTGGGCATCGGCGTTGCCCTTATTTAGAGCGACTGCGAGCGCATTGGTGACGTCGGGCAGGACCTCGTCAAACACGGAGTCGTCCTCGGCCACGCCCCGGGCCTGAATGTCGGGGCCGGCGAGAATCGTGCCGGTGGAGGTCTCCACCACGGCGTAGACGGACACGAAGCCCTCCTCTGCGAGGATGCGCCGGTCCTTGAGCTCGCTCTCATCGATCTCCCCCACCGAGGAGCCGTCCACGTACACGTAGCCGCAGGGCACCGATCCGGCAATGCGGGCCCTTCCCTCCGCCAAGTCGACGACGACGCCGTCCTCACACAGCATCACCCGGCTCGGATCCACACCAGTCTTTACGGCCAGCGCCCCGTTGGCGACCAGATGGCGGATCTCACCGTGTATCGGCATCACGTTGCGGGGGCCGACGATGTTGTACACGTGCAGCAGTTCCTCGGAGGAGGCGTGACCGGATACGTGCACCCTGGCGTTGCCCTGGTGGACCACACGCGCCCCCAGGCGCATGAGTTGATTGATGACCCGGTTCACGGAGTTCTCATTGCCGGGGATCAGGGAGGAGGCGAAGATGACCGTGTCTCCGGGCTCAACGGTTACCGAGCGGTGTTCGCCGTGGGCCATGCGGGACAGGGCGGCCATGGGCTCGCCCTGGGAGCCGGTGACCATCAGCACGCGTTCCTCAGGCGGAAGCGAGGTGACGTCCCTGGCGTTGACCAGCACCCCCTCGGGGACCTTCAGGAAGCCGCGTTCAGCGGCGATTCCCATGTTGCGCACCATGGAGCGGCCGATGAAGGCGACCCGTCGGCCATGTAGGGCGGCGGCGTCGAGAACCTGCTGGACGCGATGCACATGGCTGGCGAAGGAGGCCACGATGATCTGCTGATCGGATTCGGCGAAGACGCCGTCCAGAACCGGACCTATCTGGTTCTCGTGGCCGATCATGCCGGGGACCTCGGCGTTGGTGGAGTCCACGCAGAACAGGTCCACCCCCTCATCTCCGAACCGGGCGAAGGAGCGCAGGTCGGTGATGCGCCCGTCAATGGGCAGGGAGTCGATCTTGAAGTCGCCGGTGATGAGCACCGAACCCGCCGCGGTGCGGATCATGGCGGCCATGGCGTCGGGAATGGAGTGGTTGACGGCTACGAACTCTAGATCGAAGGGACCGTAGGAGACCTCTTCGTGCTCGGCGACTACGCGTAGCACCGGATGGATGCGGTGCTCGGAGAGCTTGGCTGCCACGAAGGCGAGGGTGAGGTCGGAGCCGATCAGGGGAATGTCCTGGCGCAGCCGCAGCAGGTAGGGCACACCGCCTATGTGGTCTTCATGGCCGTGCGTAAGCACCATGGCGGCCACGTCGTCGAGACGGTCCTCAATGTACGTGAAGTCGGGGAGGATGAGATCGACGCCGGGCTGGTCCTCCTCGGGGAAGAGCACACCGCAGTCGACGATGAGCAATTTGCCGTCGAGCTCAAACACGGTCATGTTGCGCCCGACCTCGCCGAGGCCTCCCAGGGGGACGATGCGCATCGCTCCATCGGGGAGCGGGCCGGGGGCGGAGAGCTTGGGGAAGTTGGTCACGGCGGCGAGTGTAGCCACTCGTGCAGCCTTCGTGAGCCAAAGAGGGGCGCAGGTGCGCATGGGCTGAGCCGACGGACATCCATGGCATGCCATGACCGCACACATTCGCGCCGATAACCCCCGATAACCGGCTCCTCCGGTTTGAGGGTGCGTTCGCCGAGTTCGGTCGATATGACCATCGAGTTCGGTCGGTATGACCATCGAGTTCGGTCGATGGCGCCGGCGGGGCGGGGGAAGTGCCCGGATTCGGCACGAACGATGTTCCCCCGCCCGGCACCGCCCTCCAGAACCGCATGATTCCAATAAATCTGAGGGCGCTTGCTGGCCCGGACGGCGTGTTCGTGCCGATAACCCGACACTTTGGCTCTTCGGTGCTGGCTTACTGGGCCGGCTGCGGATGGACCTCCTAGCTGCGGATGGACCGCCTGAAACGCGCTCTCAGACGGTCCAAGCGCAGGAAGACGGTCCAAGTGCAGAAGCCACGTTTGCGAGTTATCGGCGCGAACGTGGTGCTTAAGATCGGGGTTTTGGTTGCTGTGGTGCGGGAAAGTCGGAGTGATTATGGTCTGGGAGGTTAATCCGGGGCGGTGCTTGACATTCGCGGGTAGATGTGCGTGCCGTGAGAACACGGTCCCCACGAGCAAGACTCTGCCCGATCTGCCAGACCCCGATGAAGAAGTCCGGCCGCACCGCCGCAGGCACCAGGCGGTGGAAGTGCACCGCCTGCCGGTCCCTGGCCACCGCGCCGCGCCCACCCTCGCCGGGTAGGGCCGAACAGGCGGTGCTGGGCGAATTCATCGACTGGGCGACCGGCAGCCGCTCCCAGGCCGACATCTCCGGTGGTAGCGGCAGGGCGTTTCGCCGCCGGACGGCCTGGTGCTGGGACATCCCAGTACCCAAGCCGCCGGTCACCGGCGAGGTGTACTCCCAGATCTTCATCGACGGGATGTGGCTGGCCCACAAATGGGTGCTCCTGGTGGCCCGCAGTCCCACGCACGTGATCGCCTGGCAGTGGGCCGCGTCCGAGAGCGCGGCGGCCTACCAGGCGCTGCTAGCCGACCTGGCCCCGCCCGACCTGGCAACCACCGACGGGGCCGGCGGCGCCTTGAAGGCCATCGCCGCCACCTGGCCGGGCACTCCCATCCAGCGGTGTCTGATCCACGTGCACCGCGACACCGTCCGTGACCTGACCCACCATCCCAAGACCACCCCCGGCAAGGCCCTACTACGCCACTCCCGCAAACTGCTGAGCATCTCCACCACCGAGCAGGCCACCAGGTGGCTGGTGACCCTGAACGACTACGGCATCCAGTACAAGGACTGGCTGAATCAGCGCACCACCGCCCAGCAGGACCCCCAAACCGCCGCCCGCACCGGCCGCAAGTGGTGGTACACCCACCCCCGGGCGCGCCGCGCCTGGCGGCGCCTGGAACGCCTGGCCAAGCAGGGCCAGCTGTTCGCCTACCTGACCGACCCGGACGGCAAGCCCCGCCCCACCCCCGCCGAGCGCACCACCAACCCCATAGAGTCCATCAACTCCCAGGTCCGCGACCGGCTGCGCCACCACCGCGGCGCCACCACTGATCACCAGGCTGCCATCGCCGAATGGACACTGCACACCTACACCCAGGCACCGGCCACGCCCGCGGTGATCCTGGCCGACTGGCACACCCAAGGCCGCCCCCAGCGCGCCCGCACACCCAAACCCAAAACAAACGAGTTATCGGCGCGAACGTGGTGCTTAAGATCGGGGTTTTGGTTGCTGTGGTGCGGGAAAGTCGGAGTGATTATGGTCTGGGAGGTTAATCCGGGGCGGTGCTTGACATTCGCGGGTAGATGTGCGTGCCGTGAGAACACGGTCCCCACGAGCAAGACTCTGCCCGATCTGCCAGACCCCGATGAAGAAGTCCGGCCGCACCGCCGCAGGCACCAGGCGGTGGAAGTGCACCGCCTGCCGGTCCCTGGCCACCGCGCCGCGCCCACCCTCGCCGGGTAGGGCCGAACAGGCGGTGCTGGGCGAATTCATCGACTGGGCGACCGGCAGCCGCTCCCAGGCCGACATCTCCGGTGGTAGCGGCAGGGCGTTTCGCCGCCGGACGGCCTGGTGCTGGGACATCCCAGTACCCAAGCCGCCGGTCACCGGCGAGGTGTACTCCCAGATCTTCATCGACGGGATGTGGCTGGCCCACAAATGGGTGCTCCTGGTGGCCCGCAGTCCCACGCACGTGATCGCCTGGCAGTGGGCCGCGTCCGAGAGCGCGGCGGCCTACCAGGCGCTGCTAGCCGACCTGGCCCCGCCCGACCTGGCAACCACCGACGGGGCCGGCGGCGCCTTGAAGGCCATCGCCGCCACCTGGCCGGGCACTCCCATCCAGCGGTGTCTGATCCACGTGCACCGCGACACCGTCCGTGACCTGACCCACCATCCCAAGACCACCCCCGGCAAGGCCCTACTACGCCACTCCCGCAAACTGCTGAGTATCTCCACCACCGAGCAGGCCACCAGGTGGCTGGTGACCCTGAACGACTACGGCATCCAGTACAAGGACTGGCTGAATCAGCGCACCACCGCCCAGCAGGACCCCCAAACCGCCGCCCGCACCGGCCGCAAGTGGTGGTACACCCACCCCCGGGCGCGCCGCGCCTGGCGGCGCCTGGAACGCCTGGCCAAGCAGGGCCAGCTGTTCGCCTACCTGACCGACCCGGACGGCAAGCCCCGCCCCACCCCCGCCGAGCGCACCACCAACCCCATAGAGTCCATCAACTCCCAGGTCCGCGACCGGCTGCGCCACCACCGCGGCGCCACCACTGATCACCAGGCTGCCATCGCCGAATGGACACTGCACACCTACACCCAGGCACCGGCCACGCCCGCGGTGATCCTGGCCGACTGGCACACCCAAGGCCGCCCCCAGCGCGCCCGCACACCCAAACCCAAAACAAACAAGCCCACCACCAGCCACCCCGCCGGATGGGGCACCACACCCACCCCCGAAGAAGGCCTCTGGGCCCGCAAAGGCTGGGCCGGACGAACCAGCTAGAACACCACGACACGCCGGTCTAAAGCACCACGTTTACGCCTATAACCCAAACAAACAAGCCCACCACCAGCCACCCCGCCGGATGGGGCACCACACCCACCCCCGAAGAAGGCCTCTGGGCCCGCAAAGGCTGGGCCGGACGAACCAGCTAGAACACCACGACACGCCGGTCTAAAGCACCACGTTTACGCCTATAACCCACGTTTGCGCCTATAACCCGATATCCCGCCGATAACCTGGACTCGCGCAGATAAGCAAGAACCCGGCCACAAGAGGCCGGGTCTTCTGATCCGCGCGCTCGGGACCGCGACGCGCAATGGTACCCCGTACCGGATTTGAACCGGTGCTGCCGCCGTGAGAGGGCGGTGTCCTGGGCCGCTAGACGAACGGGGCCTGCCAACCGGTTCCGCGAGGAACCGTGGCTCGTACCCCGTACCGGATTTGAACCGGTGCTGCCGCCGTGAGAGGGCGGTGTCCTGGGCCGCTAGACGAACGGGGCGAGGATATTGAGTTGTGCGAGCCACCCGGACCGCACTCGCCCCCAACAATGATGATGGGCGACGGACGGCTCGTCAGCGCTCGGCTGGGGTACCAGGACTCGAACCTAGAATGGATGAACCAGAATCACCTGTGTTGCCAATTACACCATACCCCAAGAGATCGGTGCACCCGCGCGTCTTGCGCCCGGGCGGCGATCGGTAATCTACACGGCCTCCCGACCGACACCAAATCGCCGGGCCGTGAGTGCAACCACACCCCACGCGCCCCACCCTGGCCTCAAGGCTCGCATCTACGACGGCTTTCCCGGTTCGGAGGTGTGGAGGGGTGGCGGTCGCCGCACGGGTGCTGGCGGGCCCCCTCGCCGCCGCCCCTTCCGTACACACAGACGCCAACCCCGGACACGGCGAACCAACCCTGCACCCCCAAACCGAAACTACCGGTTTCCCCGCACCAGAACGTCGCAAAACTCACAGCACGTAGGCGAGCGCGCAACGCGTCCGGGAGATGCCTACCCCGCCGTTTCGGAGCCGCCCGGCCTCAGCCCAGTCGGGAGCGCAGGGCACGCAGGCGCGCCAGGGATGGCCCGGCCCCCAGGATCTCCATTGACTCGAACAGGGGTGGAGAGACCTGGCGCCCGGTGACGGCCACCCGCAGCGGCCCGAAGGCCAGACGCGGTTTGATTCCCATGCCGTCGACAATGGCTGCACGCAGGGCCTCCTCCAACACTTCGGTGCGCCACGGTCCGGGCAACGCCTCGAGCGTGGCGATCGCGGTGTCGAGCACCTGCGGGGCGGAGTCCTTCAGGCGGGAAACGGCCCGTTCATCGATTTCCAGCGCCGCGTCATCGACCAGCAGAAAGCCAAGCATGTCACGGGACTCACGCAGCAGCTGGATACGAGTCTGTATCAGCGGAGCGGCGGCGGCGAGGATCTCCTGCTCGCGCGGCGTCAACTCGGCGAAGGCGGACGCGCTGACCAGGGGCCGGGCGCTCCAGTCGGGGTCGGCCGGATCGGGGTAGGCATCGGCCAGGTAGGGCACCAGCCGGTTGCGGAAGTCATCACCCTTCAGCCGGCGCAGATGCTCGGCGTTGATGGCCTGGCACTTCTTGACGTCGAAGCGCGCCGGGTTGGGATTGACATCGGATATCTCGAAGGCGTCCACCAGCTGAGTTGGCGTGAATACATCCTCGTCCTTGGACAGGGACCAGCCCAGCAGGGCCAAATAGTTCAACAGCCCCTCCGGCGCCATGCCCCGGAAGCGGTGGATGAGCAGGTTGGACTCGGGGTCGCGCTTGGATAGCTTCTTGTTGCCCTCCCCCATCACGTAGGGCAGGTGGGCGAACTCCGGCATCCGCTGCGCCCTTCCGATCTCAATTAGGGCGCGGTATAGGGCCACCTGCCTAGGCGTGGAGGACAGCAGATCCTCCCCGCGCAGCACATGGGTGATGCCCATGGCGGCGTCGTCGACGGGATTGACCAGCGTGTACAGCGGTTCACCACCCGCACGTACCACCACATAGTCGGGCACGGAACCGGCCTTGAAAGTGACCGGGCCGCGCACCAGGTCGTGGAAGGTGATGTCCTCATCCGGCATGCGCATGCGCAGCACGGGCAGGCGCCCCTCGGCGCGGAACGCGGCCTTTTGTTCTTCGCTCAGGTCGCGGTCGTAGCCGTCGTAGCCGAGTTTCGGGTCCTCACCGTTGGCGCGGTGACGGGCCTCGATCTCCGCGGGCGTGGAGAAGGACTCATACAGGTACCCGGCCTCCAACAGCTCCTTGGCGACCTGACGGTACAGCTCGGTGCGCTGGGACTGGCGGTAGGGTGCGTGCGGACCGCCCTTAGCCGCACCCTCGTCCCAGTCCAGGCCGAGCCAGCGCAACGAGTCGAGGATCGCCTCGAAGGACTCCTCGGAGTCACGGGCGGCGTCGGTGTCTTCGATGCGCAGCACGAAGGTGCCGCCGGTGTGTCGCGCGTAGGCCCAGTTAAACAGGCAGGTGCGCACCATGCCGACATGCGGTGTGCCGGTGGGCGAGGGGCAGAAGCGGACGCGAATCGGCACGGGTCCAGATGCTGGCGGGGCCGGGGGCTTGAAGGTGTTCTCGCTCATGATGGGTCAACCCTAACCGGCTCTTCGTGTTTGGGGGTGTGGTGGGTTGACGGGGGTGGGTTGACGAGTGGTGGTGGTTGGTGGGTTCGTGTCGACGGTTCGTGGCTTGGACCGTCTTGGGACCGTCTAGCTGTACTTGGATCGCCCGAGACGCAGTTTCAGGCGGTTCAACTGGGGATACTGCGGTCGAGCTGGAGGCGCGCGGTCGAGCTGGAGGCGCGCGGTCGAGCTGGAGGATCGGGGTTCAGGTAGGCGTATTTCTGCGGCAGCGGGACCCGCTGACTTCGTATACGCGGACAGCCGCACGGTTGGGGGCCGGGACCTACGCTTTCACCGCTGGCCGATATACGCAGAGAACCGTTGGACCGTCTGGCTGCGGTTGGACTGCCTGAAACGCACTCTCAGACGGTCCAAGCGCAGTAGCGCGGTCCAAGTATGAGGTCGGCAGTCGGCAGGGCTCATCTGGGGGCCAGTTTGGGTGGCGGTGCTACCGCCGTCCTGAGCACGCCTCGTCCAAGGGCGCGGCCAAAGTCGTGGTGGCGCCCATAGGAGCAGCCCCTGTGACACGCTGGCCTATAGCACCATGTTTGTCCCGAGTCCCCGGGCCCTCTAGAGCGCTGCTCGGCAGTGTGTACTCGACGGCTACCCCGGGCCTTGCAGGGCTAAACGGCCTGGGCGCGGCTCCACAACGTCCGGGGGTCGAAGGGCGAGGACTGGGGAGCACTCCCCATGGCGATCGCCGCCGTATCCCGCTAACGTAAGTGATATCCCCGTAATCTACTTCCAGGAGCACTCCATGAACACTTCACCGTCCCCGAAGGCATCCCTCGTCCGCCGCCGCGCAGCGGCGCTGCTCGCGCTGGGCCTTGCGCTGCCCGGAATCGTCGCCTGCGAGGACGAGGCTCCGGTAACCGCGGCTCCTGAGACCCAGCAGACAGATTCCGCCGATGACCCGGATGCCGAGCCCAGTCCGCAGGATCGCTCCGCCGACGATTCGACCGGAGACGTCGACGACGACGCCTACTGGCGCTTCCCCATCCAGTTCGACGGGTGGCGTGTGGAGACGCTAGATGTGGAGGGTCGCAACGAGTTGAACACCACCGACGGCAAGTGCCTATACGAGAGCATCCAGAACGTCTACCCGCAGACTGAGTACAGCGACGAGCAGGAGACTCAGTTTCAGGCCGACGCGTGGGTCGAGGACTTCGAAGACGACTACCGCAACATCAGCTCCACGCAGAAGACCGACACCACGGTCACCGACCTGTCGGGCAACCCGGTGGAGATGATCAAGGTCGAGACCAACTACAGCAGCGACAGGAACGATTACAAGGCGATCACCTGGATACGCGTGTTCACCACCAAGCAGATGCCCGTCATGATGGCGCTGAACTACACCTGCACTATCGACGCCATCGACGAGACCGAACTCGAAGAGATGGTCTCGCAGACGCACATCGTCAACCCGGGCCCGGCCAAGATGGAGGACGGCACGCCGGAGACCTCCTCCAGCTCCTCCGACTCCTCCACGAGTAAGGACGACGACATGGTCTGAGGCGCCAGCCTCCGCTTCTTCCATACACTGCTCACATGACTGCCCCCAACGCCGACTCGATGCCCGCCTTCGACGACGTCGCCACAGAAGCGGCCTTCGACGCCCTCAGTCCCGCGGAGATGCAAAGGCGCGGCTCGCTGAAATGGACCATGTACCCCGGCGATGTGATCGGCGCCTGGGTGGCGGAGATGGACCTCGGGACGGCGCCGTCGGTCACCGCCGTGCTTCAACGCGCTGTCACAGATGGCTCCTACGGCTACCTGCCCCCGCAGATCGGCCAGGCAGTACGGGAGGAGACGGCCCGCTTCCAGCATGAGGCCTTCGGCTGGTCGGTCCGGGCTCAGGACGTGAGCCTGCTGCCGGATGTGCTCTCCGCGCTCGGCGCGGTGATCGCGCACCACACCCGGCCTAACAGCGCTGTAATCGTGCCGACGCCCGCATACATGCCGTTCCTCTCATTCCCCGGCATGTACGGGCGTCAGTGCGTGCAGGTGCCCGCCCTGCCCAGCCGCGACGCCGGTGGCGCCGTTAGCTGGAAACTGGATCTGGATCGCATTGAGGCGGCCATGGCCGACGGCGCTGGCCTGCTGGTGCTGTGCAACCCATGGAATCCGGTGGGGCGGGTGCTGTCCGCCGAGGAGTTGGACGCCGTCGCCGTCCTCTCCGGGCGTTACCGGGTGCCGGTTTTCGCCGACGAGATCCACTCCTCGCTCATTGTGGACCCCGGCGCGACGCACCTGCCCTACGCCTCCCGCCCGACCGCCGACCCCGATCTGACCTTCACCGCCACCGCGGCCTCCAAGGGTTGGAACATGCCCGGCCTCAAATGCGCCCAGCTGATCGCTTCCGCCGAAGCGCGCAGGGCGTGGGACACCAACCCGTTATCCCATCACCTGGCTAATGAGGCATCGCTGCTGGGCGCGCGGGCGACCGTGGCCGCGCTGCGGGAGGGGCGGGAGTGGAATGCCTGTGTGAACCGATATGTACGCGCCAATGCGCGGCTCGTGGCGCAGGCGCTGAGCGCAATCGACGGTGTGGAGATGACGGTGCCGTCAGCCACCTACCTGGCCTGGCTGGACTGCTCTGCGCTGCCTCTGCCCCAGGGAGTCGGCCCGGCGGAGTTCTTCCGGCGCGAACCCGGGGTGGCGATGAATGACGGCGCCACCTTCGGCATCGGCTACGAGTCCTTCTGCCGACTGAACCTGGCCACCGGACGGCGCATCACAGAGCTGATCGGGCAACGCCTGGCCGACGCCGTCGCCCACCTGCACGCCTGAGGAGAGGCCTTCTTCCCCCGCGGATGGGCAGACCGCGACTGCGCCCGGCTCAGCTGGTCACAACCGGATTGCTGATGGAGCCGATGCCCTCGACCTCGACCGCGACACGCTGGCCGGCGCGGATCTCGCCCACACCGGCGGGCGTGCCCGTGAGCACGACGTCGCCGGGCAGCAGCGTGAACACCCGGGAAACGTAGGCGATCAGTTCGGGAACCGGATGGATCATGTCAGCAGTGGTGCCCTCCTGCACGATGCGCCCGTCCACGCGCGCCCGCACCACGGCGCTGGCCGGATCGAATCCGGGGCCGTCGGCGCCGGGCTCGGGAATCTCAATCCAGGGACCGAGCGGACAGGATGTGTCGAAGGCCTTGGCGCGGGTCCAGGTTTCGTCTGCGCGTTGGCAGTCCCTGGCAGTTACATCGTTGGCAACCGTATAGCCAAGGATCGCTGCGGCCGCTTGAAGCGGTGATGCGTTCTTGACCACGGATTTGATGACGACGGCGAGCTCGGCCTCGTAGTGGACCTCATCGGACCATTCGGGCAGCACGATCGGGGTATCGGGGCCGATGACGGCCGTATTGGGCTTGATGAAGACGATTGGCTCAGGTGGGGCGGCCGTGCCCATCTCGGCCGCATGGGCGGCGTAGTTCTTGCCGATGCCCACAACCTTGGACCGGGGAATCACCGGGGAGACCAGGCGCACCTCGGTCAGGGCAATCGCCTCCCCCGTAGCCTCCGGCGCGGTGTAGAACGGGTCGCCTTTGAGCGCCAGCAGGCGTCCGGCGGATTCTCCGCAGGGGACGGCCTCATCGGCGGGCAGGCCGTCGACTATGCCATAACGGAGTTCGGCTCCGGTGGAGAAGCGTGCGATCTTCATGGCGCGACCCTAGACGATCATCCTCATGACCGGGAGGTTGAGCGGCGGGTTGGGTCAGGGCGCCGCTCAATCGGCGCTGATCCCGCTCGGCTCTGACTCACGCAAGGACTCGGCCTCCTCGGTCCAGATGTCACCGGGAAGCTCGGCGGGAAGATGGGGATTGGCTGTGGACACGAAGTAGATCTTGTCTCGCGTACCGGATACGAGCTCCCGCTGTTGCTGCTCCCAGTCGCGCAGAGCGCCGAAGGCCCATTTGCCCAGCAATACCACTGCGATGATGTTGATGATCGCCATGACTCCCATGGCGACGTCGGACAGGTTCCACACGAAGGACAGGGAGGCCACCGCCCCGACTGCGGCGGCGACCACGATCATGGCGCGAACGCCGTAGTGGCTGTGCCCCATGCCGCGCAAGAAGTCCATATTCACCTCCGCATACGCATAGTTGCCCAACAGCGAGGAGTAAGCGAATACGAACACCACGATCGCCATCAGATACTGGGACCACGGTCCGAGCACGGCGCTCACGGACTCCACGGTGAGCGTGCCGGCGGCGTCGCGGTCGGCGGTGGCGGGGTCGTAGACGCCGGACAGCAGAATGATCAGGGCGGTGGCCGTGCACACCACAATCGTGTCCACGAACACGCCCATGGACTGGATGAAGCCCTGCTGGACCGGGTGGTGCACGGTGGCGGTGGCGGCGGCATTGGGGACGGAGCCCTCTCCGGCCTCGTTGGAGAACAGTCCCCGTTTAATACCGTTCAGGGTGGCGGCCATGAAGCCGCCGCCGAGCCCCCACAGCGCCTGGTCCAAACCGAAGGCCCCCTTGAACACAGAGGCCAGGGCAGAGGGAATCGCGTCGATGTTGAGCACCAGTATGACCACGGCGATGATCACATAGACCAGGGCCATCAGCGGTGCCAGCCACTCGGTGATGGCGGCCACCCGCTTGATGCCTTTGAAGACCACGGGGGTGGTGATCACGACCAGCACAATCGCCGTCACCCACGGTTCGACGCCGAAGGTGCCCTTGAGAACATTGGAGATGGCGTTGGCTTGGGTGGCCTCATAGGCGAAGCCGAATACGAAGGTGATCACGACGGCGAAGACGCTCGCCAGCGTCTTGGAGCCCAGACCCTTGTGGATGTAGTAGGCGGGTCCGCCGCGGAAGGTTCCGTCGGGGTGGGAGACTTTGAACATCTGGGCGAGCGTGGACTCCACGAATCCGGTGGCCATGCCCACCAGCGCCACGATCCACATCCAGAACACGGCGCCGGGACCGCCCATGGTGATGGCGATGGCGACGCCGACAATGTTGCCGGTGCCCACGCGGGAGGCCAGGCCGACGGTGAAGGCCTGGAAGGAGGACATGCCCTCACCCACGTCGCTGCGGGAGGAGCTGATGGTCCGCAGCATCTGGGTGAACAGGCGCAGCTGCAGGGCGCGGGTGCGCCAGGTGAAGTACAGGCCGGCCGCAATCAGCAGCCAGGCCAACAGGTCACCGTAAAGGTGGTCGGAGATGTCCTCGAGCACGGCAGCGGGGCCGTCGAAGAAGCCGGCGTTGGGCAGGAGCGTGGGATTCATGTGTCTCCGGACGTAGTCGGGGGGCGCCGCTTGATGGGCGTACGGGAGCACGTCGCAGGACGTGAACCCGGGCGATCGGTGAACATTCGATTCAGCGGAGTCGGCGACGAAGCCGACCGCTGTTACAGGTTATGGACACTCTATTTCAGTTGAATGTCGTAATAGCCGGCGGTGTCTCCAATCTCACTGCTGTCTGAGGATCCAGGAGGGATGGTGACCTCACGCCGGTCCGAGCCGGTCGTCCCAGACGTCGCCGGGTAACTGGTCAGGCAGGTACGGGTTCGCTGCCGCGACGAAGCGGACTGCGGCTTCCGGCTTGTGGCCTGCGCGCACCTGGCGCCGCTGAGCCTCCCAGTCACGCAGCACGCCCAGGGCCCACGGGGTCAGGACCACCAGGGCGATCAGGTTCAGGACGGCGCCGACGCCAAGCAGCACGTCGGCTAATGTCCATACGGTGGTCAGGGCCGCACCACCGCCGATGAAGGCACAGACGACGGCGGCGGTGCGCAGCGCCGTCGTCACCCACGGAGTGCGGGTGAGATAATCCAGGCACACTTCGGCATAGGAGAATGCGCCCAGGATCGTGGAGTAGGCCAGTACGAACACCAGCAGTGTCATGGGCCAGCTGGTCCACTGCCCCAGGACGGCGGCGATGGCGGTCTGGGTGAGGGTACCGGAGATGTCCGGATCTTCGGCGCCGGCTACCAGCAGGGAGTAGATGCTGTGGTCGGAGCCGCCGGCGATGAGAATGGCCAGGGCGGTGGCGGTGCAGATAAAAAGGGTGTCCACCAGCACACCGAAAACCTGTACGAATCCCTGCTGGGCCGGGTGCGCAACCGTGGCCGAGCCGGCCGCGCATGCGGCCCCGCCCAGGCCGGCTTCGTTGGAGAACAGGCCCCGGCGGACACCGTTGAGCAGCGCCGCGATGACGCCTCCGGTGGTGCCGGCCAGCCCCGCGCGTAGGTTGAAGGCGCCGGCGAAGATCTCGCCCACCGCGTTCACCGCCTGGAGCGGATGACTGACGATGATGGCCAGGACCAGTAGCAGGTACAGGCCCGCCATCGCGGGGGCGAGCCATTCGGTTACCCGCACCACCGAGCGCAACCCGCCCAGCAGCACCGGGGCTACAAGCATGGTGACGATCACCGCACCCTGCCAGGGTGTGAGGCCGGTGGAGGCACCCAGCGCCGCCGTCATGGCGTTCGCCTGAACCATCGGCATGGCCAGGCCGTTGGCAACCATGAAAACGACGGCGAAAACCCCTCCGAGTACTGGCAGGCGCATGCCACGGGCCATGTAGTAGGCGGGCCCGCCGCGGTAGGTGCCGTCCCCGCGACGCACCTTGAACAGCTGCCCCAGGGAGGCCTCGGCGAATGCGGTGGCGGTGCCCAGCAGCGCCACCACCCACATCCAGAATACGGCGCCCGGTCCGCCCAGGACCAGGGCGAGGGCCACGCCGACGATGTTCCCGGTGCCTACCCGGCAGGCGAGTCCCACGGCGAAGGCTTGGAAGGATGAGATCCCGCCCGCGGCGCCGGAGCGGGAGGAGGCCACTGACAGGACCATCGAGAAGAAGTGGCGCAGTTGCAGGCCGCGGGTGCGGATGGTGAACCAGGCGCCTGCACCCAGGAGCAGCCAGATCAGGACGGTGCCGAACAGCAGGTTGGAGGTGCTGGATAGGAAGTTGTTCAGGGCGTGCACGGCTCAGCCCTCCAGATTCTTCGGCGCGGCGTGGCCGGAGTCGAAGTGATTGGGGGTGGCCGGGTCCGACACGGGCTCCCACACGCCGGGAAGCACATCACCGGGCAGCTCGGGGTTGCCGTGGCCGATGAATACCGGCTCGACTCCGACGGCGCGCTGGGCCTCCCAGTCGCGCAGAGCGCCGCGCACCCATGGGAACAGCCACACTATCACCACCAGGTTGAGCACACCCATCAGCCCCAGGGCGATATCGGTCAGCGCCCACACGATCGGCAGGGTCAGCACGGTGCCGGCGAAAGCGGCGACGGTCAGCAGGACGCCGAAGGCCTGCTCGGCGCGTTTCTCCCCGCCCAGGAAGTTGACGTTGACCTGGGAGTAGGAGTAGCAGCCCAGCACGGTGGAGAAGACCAGCACGAAGATCAGTATGACGATCGGCCAGGTAGTCCACTGCCCCAGGTGCTCGGCCACGGCCTGCTGAGTCAAAACGGCGCCCACTAGCCCCTCATCGCCGGGCCGGTAGGTGTCGGTGGCCAACAGGATTAGCAGTCCGGTGGCGGTGCACACCAGGCCGGTGTCCACGAACACGCCGAAGGACTGGATCAGGCCCTGCCGTACCGGGTGGGTGGTGGTGGCGGTGCCGGCCGCATTGGGGACTGTGCCCAGTCCGGCCTCGTTGGAGAACAGACCCCGGCGCACACCGTTGAGGATGGCGGCGATTACGCCGCCGGTCGTGCCGAACAGGGCCTGGTCAAGCCCGAAGGCACCGCGGATGATCTGCCCCAGTACGGTGGGGATCTCACCGGCGTTCATCACGATAACCACAAGGGTGACCAGCACATAGGCCAGGGCCATGAATGGGGCGACCACCTCGGTTACCCGGGCAACGGACTTCAGCCCGCCGAGCACCACCGGGCCGGTGAGCAGCACCAGCGCCACTCCTACCATCCACGGGGCCACATCGGGGACGGTGGCATTGATGACGCCGGCCAGGGAGTTGGTCTGGACCATCACCACGGTGACGCCGACGCTGACTATGCACATGCCCGCAAAGATCGAGCCCCACAACTTCGAGCCCAGCCCGTTCTTGATGTAGTAGGCGGGCCCGCCGCGGAAGGTGAAGTCGCGACCGCGCTCCTTGAATACCTGGGCGAGGGTCGACTCGGTGAAGGCGGTGGCCATGCCGATCAGGGCCACCACCCACATCCAGAACAGGGCGCCGGGACCGCCAGCTACCACGGCCAGCGCCACCCCGGCGATATTGCCGATGCCCACACGGGCAGCCAGGCCGACGGCGAAGGCCTGGAAGGAGGAGATGCCACCCGCGGCACCGGAGCGGGAGGAGGCGATGGCCCGCAGCATGGAGCCGAAATGCCTGACCTGCACTCCTCGGGTACGGATGGTGAGGTAGATACCGACGGCGATCAGCAGCGCCGCCAGCAAATAGGTGTAGAAGATGTCGTCGATCTGATTGAGGGTGTCCTCAATGTTGGTGAGGGTCATGGTGGGTACTGCCATCGGGGCTCCTAGCCGGTGGGATTCAAGGTAGCGGGGCGGACAGAGTCGGTTCCGGGTCAGTTCCAGACGTCGCCGGGGACATCTCCGGGCAGGTGGGGGTTGTCGCGCCCAACGAAGACGGGTTCTTCAACCCCGGCGCTGCGCTGGGCCTCCCAGTCGCGCAGGGCACCCACCCCCCACTTGGACAGCAGGATGAGGGCGATGAGGTTGGTGACGGTCATTACGGCCATGGCGATGTCGACGGCGTTCCAGACGACGTCGAGCGACAGCACAGCACCGACAGTGGCGGAGACCACCGAGACCACCCGCACGGTCCAGGTGGCCCAGGTCTTGCCGCCGGTCAGGAAGGACATGTTGGTGTCGGAGTAGACGTAGGCGGCGATGATTGAGGAATAGGCGAGCACGAAGATCAGGACTGCGATGGGCAGGATGGTCCAGCCGCCCAGCTCGTGGGAGACGGCCATGATGGTCAAGGTGGAGGGGTTGGCGCCGTCGGCGCCCCACACCTCGGGTCCGGCGATGAGGATGACGAAGGCGGTGGCGGTGCACACCACAATCGTGTCGATGAATACGCCCAGGGACTGAATCAGGCCCTGCTGCACCGGGTGAGAGACGGTGGCGGTTGCGGCCGCGTTGGGGGCGGTGCCCTGGCCGGCCTCATTGGAGAACAGGCCGCGCTTGGTGCCGTTGACGACGGCGGCCAGGATGCCTCCGCCCAGGCCTCCCACCAGCGGCTGGGGGGCGAAGGCGGAGGAGATGATCAGGCCAAGCACCTCCACGAAGCGGCCCAGGTGCATCACGCAGATGATGAACACCAGGACGATATAGATGGAGGCCATAATGGGGGCCATCCACTCGGTCACGCGGGCGACGGTGCGGATGCCGCCGAAGATGACCATGGCGGTGAACACGAAGACCAGGGCAGCGATAACCAGCTGGGCGGCGGACAGTCCGCCGAAGCCCGCGATGGCGGCGCCGTCGTCGCCGATGGCGCCCAGGAGTGTGCCGGCCACGGCGTTGGACTGCACGGAAGTGATGATGAAACCGCAGGTGACCAGGGTGATGACGGCGTAGACGCCGGCCAACACGGGGCTGCCCACGCCGGCGCGCATGTAGTAGGCGGGGCCGCCGCGGAAGGAGCCGTCGTCGGCACGGACCTTGAAGATCTGGGCGAGGGTGGCCTCGAAGAAGGCGGTGGCCATACCTACCAGGGCCACCACCCACATCCAGAACACGGCTCCGGGCCCGCCCATCAGCAGGGCGGCGGCCACCCCGAAGATGTTGCCGACCCCCACACGGGCGGCCAGAGAGATGGCGAAGGCCTGGAAGGAGGAGATGCCGCCGCGGGCCCCGGAGCGGGAGGAGGTCACCGCCCGCACCATGCCAGGCAGGTGCCGCACCTGCACGCCCCGGGTACGAATTGTCAGAAACAGGCCTGTGCCGACCAGCACCCACATGGTTATATGCGCGGTGATCCAGTCGGCGATCGAAAGCAGGCTGTCTGCGAGAGCTTCCATGAACTAGCGCCCTTCCGCGTGGGGATACGGGAACGCGCGGCATCATGTCACAGTCCGGGCCGAGAACCATTATCCGTCCGCATACTCATACGCCGTCGGTATCACCCAGGTGACAGACGCACCCGCTCAGGGCCGCGACTGTCCGAGCGGCGACGCCACCGCCTCCTGGACGACCCCGTAGTCGATCATGAGTTGCAACGGGTGGCCGTCGCGATCCAGCCCCCAGTACACGGCGTAGGTACCGTCCCCCCAGCCGGAGCTGGTCATGACGCCAATGGGTCCGGTGCCACAGTCGAACATCGTCATATCCTCCCAGCGGCGCTCCGGGAACGGATTCCAGGCGTTCCACCACTGCCGCCGCGTCAGGCTTATGTATGCGGCGGCGTCGACGATCGCGGCGGTGCCCGAGTCCACGCCCACCGCGGTCCCGACTCCGGGGAAGAGCGCAGCAGCACACCACCGCACGGGCTCGCCGTCGTCGAGTACCGCCCGCACCGCGGCGACCCGCTCGTAAGGCCCCTGTTTGGTGTCGATGGTCGCCAGCAGCGCCTGGGCCGTGGCGATCCCCGGCCGCACGCGCAGCGCACACGTGTACATCATGCTCGTCTGCGAACCGGCGTCTCCCACGGCGAGTAGTCCGCCATGTGGGAAGGAACCGATCGTTTGCACCCTGATTCGTCGGACCGGTGAGCGCCGCTGGGCCTCGGCGAGCGCCCGCTGCCACTGGGGTCCTTCGGTCTCATCAACCCGCTGCGCCAGCTCGAATTCGTCCACAGGATCGCGGGCCCAGCCGTCGTGGAACAGCGCACCGGGGTTCGGGCTGTCCACCTCGGGACTGAGGAGAATGTCCTCATAGGGCGCCATCCCATCCGGCGCCTGCAGCCACTTGCCTCGCCGGTCCTCGGGCACCAGGGGCTGGCCGGGATTCTCGTGGTACTCGTCGATCCTGTCTATGAGCCAGTCCCCGGCCTGGTTGAGCAGAGTTATTTCGATTATGGACCCGCCCGGGACGCCGGTACGCGTCATCCGTGCCCGCGCCAAGTTCCCGTATTCCTCGACCCGCTCCACCTTGCAGGTCTGCGGGCTGTAGTCGCTGTATGAGGAGAAGCCGTACCGGCGCTTAACCCAGGACCGTTCGGTTCGGTGGGCCGTATCAACGGCGTACATCGCCTCACTCCAGGCCTCGAAGGGATCAGGGCCTGAATCACCCTTGTCCCTCCTCCGCCTGCGAGATCCGCCGAATACGGCGGCATGCCGGTCGGCGGATGCGTCCTCGTCATCCGGCGGATAGAACAGCGGCTTGACCCGCGCGTGGGCGGCGGCATAGTCCGCCAGGAACGCTTCTACTCGGTTGCGCGGATCCATATCCGGTCCAATCGTGAAGGTGACGGTATCCCGCAAGACTGCCACATTCGTGTCCGTCAACTGGGAGGCCGTCAAGGAGCGTAAACCGGGGCGACCGTCGCGGGGCCGGCCAGACGTCATGAGACGATGACCGCATGCCAGCCCCAACCGCACCCGCGCTCAACGTCATGCTCGACTCCCTCATCCCCGCCGATGATCCCGAGCGCGTCCCGGAGCCGGAGGAGGTCTACCTGGCCTTCGCCGAGTGGGCCGAGTCCAGTGGACGGCCGCTGTATCCGCACCAGGATGAGGCCCTGAGCCAGATCCTGTCCGACAGGCATGTGATCGCCGCCACTCCCACCGGCTCGGGCAAGTCGATGATCGCGCTGGCCGCGCACACCGCCTCCCTGGCCCGTGGCGGCCGCTCCTACTACACGGCCCCGCTCAAGGCGCTGGTCAGCGAGAAGTTCTTTGAGCTGGTGGGCCTGTTCGGGGCGGACAACGTCGGCATGGTCACCGGTGACACCTCCATCAACGCCGCCGCCCCCATCATCTGCTGCACGGCGGAGATCCTGGCCAACCAGTCACTGCGGGAGGGCGAGGCGCTGGACGTGGACACGGTGGTGATGGACGAGTTCCACTACTACGCCGATCCGCAGCGCGGCTGGGCCTGGCAGGTGCCGCTGCTGGAGCTGCCGCAGGCGCAGATGGTGCTGTTGTCGGCCACGCTGGGGGACGTGTCCTTCTTCGTGCGGGACCTGCGCGAGCGCACGGGCCGGGAGGTCGCCGTCGTCGACGACGCCGTGCGCCCGGTGCCGCTGGAGTGGGAGTACGCGATCGAGCCGATCGGCGATCTGCTGCAGCGGCTGGTGGAGCAGGACAAGGCGCCCGTTTACGTGGTGCACTTCTCCCAGAAGGAGGCGGTGGAGCGGGCCTCCGCACTGCTGAGCGTGGACCTGGGCGCCAAGAAGCGCAAAGAGGAGCTGGTGGCGGCTATCGGCGACTTCCGCTTCGGGCCGGGCTTCGGGCGTACCCTGTCGCGGCTGCTGCGCTCGGGGATCGGCGTACACCACGCCGGCATGCTGCCCCGCTACCGGCGGCTGGTGGAGCGCCTGGCACGTACGGGACTACTGTCGGTCATCTGCGGCACCGACACCCTGGGGGTGGGGATCAACGTGCCCATCCGCTCGGTGGTGCTGACCAGCCTGGTCAAGTTCGACGGCGCCAAGGAGCGGCACCTGACGGCGCGGGAGTTCCACCAGATCGCCGGGCGCGCCGGCAGGGCCGGCTTCGACACCCGCGGCTACGTGATCGTGCAGGCGCCCGAGCACGTCATTGAGAATGCGCGCGCCCTGGCCAAGGCGGGCGATGACCCGCGCAAGCGCCGCCGGATCGTGCGCAAGCAGGCGCCCGAGGGGCGCGTCAACTGGACGGACAAGACCTTCGAGCGGCTGCGCGACGCCGCGCCGGAGACGCTGACCAGCCAGTTCCAGGTCACCACCACCATGGTGCTGAACCTGATGGAGCGTGACGGCGATCCGGTCCAGGCCATGGCGCAGCTGCTTGAGCGCGTGCATGAGCCGGAGGCCTCCCGGCGACGGCACGTGCGCCGGGCGATAGAGATTTACCTGTCTCTGCGCACCGCCGGGGTGCTGGAGCACGTCTCCTCCGCCCAGGCTGCCGCCGATGGCCGCCCCCGGCTGCGCCTGGCCGTGGACCTGCCCGATGAATTCGCCCTGAACCAGCCGCTGGCGCCGTTCGCCTTGGCGGCCATGGACCTGTTGAACCTGGAGGACCCCGAGCACACGCTCAACGTGGTCTCGGTGGTGGAGGCGACCCTGGACGATCCGCGGCCGCTGCTATACGCCCAGCAGCGGCAGGCCCGCGGCGAGGCGGTGGTCGCCATGAAGGCCGAGGGCATGGACTATGAGGAGCGCATGGCGGCCCTGGAGGACATCACCTGGCCGCAGCCGCTGGCGGAGCTGCTGGCTCCGGCGCTGGAGATGTACAAGCAGTCCAACCCGTGGGCGGCCGAGTATGAGCTGAGCCCGAAGTCGGTGGTGCGGGACATGGTGGAGAGCGCCATGACCTTCTCTGACCTGATCTCTCGCTACGACCTGGGCCGCAGCGAGGGCGTGGTGCTGCGTTACCTGACCGACGCCTACCGGGCGCTGCGGCAGGTGGTGCCCGAGGAGCACCGCACCGAGGAGGTGGAGCAGCTGACCGACTGGCTGGGCGACCTGGTGCGCGCCGTGGACTCCTCCCTGCTGGATGAGTGGGAGGCGCTGGGCGCCGCCCAGTCCGGGCATGCGCAGGAGGGCGCGGATCTGCTGCAGGCGGACCGGGCCGACCAGGCCGCGGGGGCGGAGCGGGCCTTCGGGGCTGACGCCGATGGCAAGCTGCCCTTTACCCGCAACCTGCACGCCTTCCGGGTGGCGGTGCGCCGGGAGATGTTCCGCCGCGTGGAGCTCATGGCCCGCGACGACGTCGAGGGCCTGGGACGCCTGGACGCCGCGTCCGGCTGGGGCGAGGACCGCTGGGATGCGGCCCTGGGCCGCTACTGGGACGAGTACGACTGGATCAGCACGGACACCCCCGCCCGGGCGGTGGCGCTGGCACCACTGGATGAGGCGCCGGATGATGCTGCGCTGGCGGCGGCCGGGGTGTCGGAGCGGGCGCGCGAGGCGCTGGACGGCTCGGGGCGGCGCGTGTGGTTGGCTACTCAGATCCTGGAGGACTCGGCGGGAGACCACGACTGGCGGCTCACGGCCCTGGTGGACCTGGACGAGTGCGACCGGGCAGAGGCCGCCGTTGTGCACCTGTTGCGTGTCGGCCCGCAGAGCTGAGGGGCGGCGTCGGGACGGCCGGTCTGTTAGAGGGATTGACTCCTACCGGCCAGGTCGGGCGAGCGGCTTAACGAAGTGGCGGAGTTGGTAGGCGCCTGCGGGTGTTCTCCCGGTCTCGCAGTAGCCGAGCCGTCTGTAGAGCCGAATGTTGGCGGCGCTGTGCTCCCCGGTGAAAAGCCGTATCTCCCGCGCGTCCGGGAAGACAGCCTCGGCGTGACGCAGAAGCCGGGTACCCAGGCCCTGCCCTTGACGGTCGGGGGCGACGATGAGCCGTCCGAGCTCAACCGCGTCTCCGCTGTGCCGCAGACGCACGGACGCAATGAGACGGCCGTGATCTCGGATACCGCACGCCGTGACGGCGGGGCCTGAGAGCTCCTCCTGCAGCTCGGCGAGGGTCTGCGTCAGGGGCGGGAGGCCGAAGTCACTGTGTGCCCTGGCTTCGGTGATGTAGGCGGCCCGCTGTAACGTCAGGATCTCGCCCGCGTCCCGCGCGCCGAGTTCAATGATGGTCGGCGCATGCTCGTGCTCGGGGGCGGAGGCGCAGGTGCTGCTCATGCCCCCAGCCTTCCACGTATGGGCAACTCCCAGCCCTGCGACTGCCGGAGCCGTCGGGCCGAGGACATCCCGGCTGGCCCGAGAACGTTTCCCTAGGCCCGACAACGACCACCGGCATCACAACCTCTACCCGAACCACCACACCCACAAACGCGAAGAGCCAGTCATCCGGGTGGTCAGTGCGTCTGATGTATGGGTTCGGGGTCTACTACTCCGGTTCGGGCTCTACTACGCCACTTAGGTGTTTGTTGAAGGGCTCTGGACCGTTCAGCAGAGTCCTAAGTGGCGTACTCAACGGTTAAGTAGCGTAGTAGAGGTCCCGGCGAGGTAGGTGGGTGTTCGCGTTGGCGCTTGCCGGGGGCGTTGGTGGTCGGTGGTGTTGGTTGGGGGTAGGTGGGTGGTGTCCGGGGCTGTGGCGTGCGGTGCCGGTAGGGCGTGTGTGGCTGGTGGGGTGTGGCGGTGAGGTTGCGATTTGGTCTACGGTACAAAGTTTGGTGCGTTTTGACGCCGACTTTTCCGCATGACTTCGTTGAAAGTTGGTGGCTGGAGGGGGCTTGGGGGGTGTCGGTGGCGCTTGGCTTGTTTTCAACGAAAGGTGGTAGTTTTGGGGTGGTGTTAGCCGGTCTCGTGGGGTGCTTGCGGGGTCGGTGGCGATCTGGCCTCTGGAAGTGGCGGTATGACGCGGTTTCCAGAGGCAGGGGTCAGGAAGCACCTCGCACCTCCAGGTGCATTGAGACCGTTGTCGGCATAAAGTTGCCAGCCCATGATAACTCGTCAGGAAGCACCTCGCACCTCCAGGTGCATTGAGACGTCACAACGAGAGCTAAAGGGAAGCCCCAGTCTAGCGTCAGGAAGCACCTCGCACCTCCAGGTGCATTGAGACGTTGCCCTAGCCGTCGTCGACATCGCCATTGTTGACGGTCAGGAAGCACCTCGCACCTCCAGGTGCATTGAGACATCAGATCGCGCACCCAGTCGTCTAGTCCTTCGTAGGTCAGGAAGCACCTCGCACCTCCAGGTGCATTGAGACCTCCGGGTTCGGCGTCTCCGGGTTCGGCGTCTCCGGTCAGGAAGCACCTCGCACCTCCAGGTGCATTGAGACCTGCGCCCCTAACAGTGCGAAGGCGCCCTCGACCCCCGTCAGGAAGCACCTCGCACCTCCAGGTGCATTGAGACAAGGGCGGCGTACGAGATCGCTTCGCCAGTGAGGGGTCAGGAAGCACCTCGCACCTCCAGGTGCATTGAGACGCGCGTAGCTGCGGTGGCAGCGCAGCTTTTACTAAGTCAGGAAGCACCTCGCACCTCCAGGTGCATTGAGACGTGCCGGTTCGAGCCAGCCCACCGCCGGTTTACGCCGTCAGGAAGCACCTCGCACCTCCAGGTGCATTGAGACGTCACTGGTACGAAGACCCAAAACATCAGGAGACCGTCAGGAAGCACCTCGCACCTCCAGGTGCATTGAGACAAACCACGTGAAAACGGCGACGCAGGCCACCATGTGTCAGGAAGCACCTCGCACCTCCAGGCGCCACAGCCTTTCACCTACTTCGGCCGAGGGTTCGCTGGTTCCTGCGCAGCTTCACCTCTCCAATAAGCTGTGGGTAGGCCGTGACGAAGCGTTGCCGCCCAACACTCGACCGCCGTCGTCCCCTGCTGTGGCCAGCACCCAGACGGAACGACACCATGGGGCATACGGGCAACTGGTCCCACCCGGAGCCGTCGGAGGTAGCCTTGCCAGGTGGCGAAGACAGCCGGGATTCTGTACGCGGTCCCCCGCTTGGACGTGTGGGTCGTATGCCCCCGCTGTGCCGGCCCCGCTCACGTGGTGCGTCGCGGGGTCTTCTGCACCGCCTGCACCTGGCAGGCCACGGGCGCCGCATCCGGATGGATGTGCGGGTGCTGCGGACGCTGGGAGAACGACAGGCCATTACCCGCCGAGCCGACTCCCGCGGAGCTGTTTTGGCGCTGCCCCTCCTGCGGTCGGCGTGAGACGACAAGAACTAGAGTGTCCGCCCGCTCACGCCCGTCACGCACCTGCGCGTGCGGCACCCGTCAGGAGCTGATCGACACACATGTCTCCATCCGAGTGGCCGATGGGCACGACGCCCTTTACGGCCTGCCCTTCTTCCTCACCGAGCCCTGCGCCGGTCGCAGCCTTTGGGTCGCCAATCAGGACCACGCCGAGTACCTCATCGACTTTCTGGGAGCCGACTTGCGCCGCAAGCGGAATTCAAACGCCGGAAGAGGCGTGGAACAGAGGCTCCCGGGATGGATGCTCAGCCACAAGCACCGCCAAGCGGTGCTACGCGGACTGCACAGGCTGCAAGCACGCGCAAAAGCCCTGACCTAGAGTCCAGGCGGATCAGCCGCGCACACCACTGCAGACCACGCGGCCCCGCCAAAAACGCCGCACGAACGCCCGAACTCTGCTGAGCCCGCCAGTCCGCGACGGGGCGAGCGGTGACAGCTAAGGCAGTGCTGGCCGGAACTGCTGCCAGCAGTGGCCCGACTCAGATGATGCCGCGGCCAGGCACAATCTGCTTGCCGAAGGGGAAGCAGGTCACCGGGATCATCTTCAGGTTGGCGACGGCCAGCGGGATGCCGACGATCGTGATCGCCTGCGCGGCCGCGGTGGTGATGTGTCCGATGGCAAGCCACAGCCCGGCCACCAGGAACCAGATCACATTGGACAGCCCGCTCATAACACCCGCATGTGGCGTCTCCACCACCTCCCGCCCGAAGGGCCATAGCGCGTATGAAGCGATGCGGAAGGAGGCGATGCCGGCCGGGATCGTCACGATCAGCAGGCAGGCGATAATGCCGAAGAAGATGTACTCCAGCCACAGCCAGAAGCCGCCGAAGACCACCCAGATGATGTTGAGCAGAGTACGCATGCTGAATGTTGTATCCCACGCTGTCCCGGGCGGCCTCATCCGCACGCAGGAGGAGACCCTGACTCATCCCTGAGGGCACTCCTAGTCCTTACGCGCTCATCCCAGCAGCTCCCGGCCTATTACTCCGCAGGCACCAGCCCAGGTCAGCGAGGCGAGTGTGCCAATAATGAATCGCTCCGTTGAGCCCGGATTGTCCCGCAGATCCGCCCAGCGTCCGAGCCCCTTGACCGCGACGACCACCGCAATGAGCGTGGCGTACCCGGACAGCAGGGCGCCCGTCGTCGCCAGACGTTCAAGCACTCCTATCCAGGTTCCGCCGCGAAGAACCGGGGACACCGAGTCATCACGCGGAGACAGGACCGGGGCGGTGGAGCCGGCTGGCGTGGGTTCCCGCGACGGCGGCAGTTCAGGAACACGGGCCCAACGCAGCACCAGGGCGACGGTTCCCCAGCCCCCGAAGACGGAGAGGGCCAAACTCAAGGCGACTACCAGGGCTGACAGCGGGGTCATGCGGCACCTGTCGGGCGGGCCGTCGCCTCCGGAGCCACGGACAGGCGATGCGCCCGCCCCAGGAGCCGTTCTATAGCAGGTAGGGCGGCTATCTCCTCGTCGTAGCGTGCGGCAAGGCGGTGCTTGGACACGGCCTGGCCGCTAACTCCGAGCCGCTCGGCCGCCTCCTTCCCGCTGAGCCCGTCGTCAAGGAGAGCGAGCACCGCGCGTTGAGCCGCGGTACGTGAGCGGATTAACACGCCCAGGAGTCGTAGCACCGCCTCCGCATCCCCGGCCGCGATACGCGCCTGCTGACCGGAGGCGCCAGTACGAACCGCAAGCGACAGACGTGACGACTTGGATTCCTCCACCGCCTGCCGCGCCGCAATGAATGCCGCTCCTGCGCCGGAACGAGCCCCCTGTTCACCAAGGCGCCCAGAGCCGATTCCAAGGCCGATATGCCACCCGCCGACCGTCATAAGACGACGCGCACATGTGACAGCAGCATCCGCATCACGAACCACACCCTGAGCCTCATCTCCGACCGTTCTCTCGAAGGGAACGGATGTGGGGATATCGGCGAGCAGGCGGACAAGACCCGGGATCTCATCTTCTCCGGCTCTACTGGCGACCTGGTCCACAGTAAACACGTACATACCCACATAATCACACCACAATCCCCACTGGTCAACCACTCACGGTTGATTCCTCATGGATCAACCTTCAGTGGATGATTCTAGGTGTCGGTGATCCGCACCACCCAGCGGAGACTCTCATTCACCAGAAGACACGCTGGGCGATGGCGTCGGCGAAGTTGTCCAGGGCGGCGGGGGCGGAGCCGAGGTACAGGCCGGCGTCGATCAGGGAGACCTCCATCAGATAGAAGCCGCCCTCCCCGTCACCGACGACGTCCACCCGGTTGAACAACAGCTGCATGTCCCGGCCCGAGCGCTCTTTGATGATCGTATGGATGGCCTTGCGGACCCTCTCACCCCACAGCCACTCCTGCTCACTGGGCTCGCGGGCGGTGACGATCTCCTCATGCACCTCGTCCACAGACCGGAAGGAGGGATGCAGCATAGGTGCCTTCTCCACCGCGTGGGACAGCACACCGTTGAAGTACACCAGGGACAGCTCGCCCTTGCGGTCGACCTCCTCCAGGTACCGCTGCACCATCACACTGCGACCGCGGCCCAGGTGGTGCATGGTGTCATTAATGGCGTCGGCGCGGGACTTGGCGTCTGTGGCGGTGTAACGGCCGGTGCCGCGCCCGCCGGAGGACACGGCGGGCTTGACCACGAAATCGCCGTGCGCGGGGAAGCGGGTGTGCACCTGATGTTTGGAGTAGCCGGCCTCCGGTTCCAGCCAGGTCGTAGGGATCATAGGGACCCCCAACTCCGCCATACGCTTGAGGTAGTGCTTGTCAGAGTTCCAGTCCACGACGTCGGCATGGTTCAGAAGCCGGCCCTGCGCATGCGCCCAGGCCAGGAAGTCCGCGTAATTGCGGTTCTTGGCGTAGTCGCGCACAGAACGCAGCACCACCACGCCCGCATTCTCCCAGTCAACATCCGGGTCATTCCACACCGCCACCCGCGGCTCGATGCCACGTTCACGCAGCGCGTCGGGCAGCCCGCGGTCGTCCTCATCAAGGTCCGCGTAATCGACTGAGGTGGCAAGGGTCACGATCGGGGCGTTCACGCACCCTACGCTACCGCCCGAGACGACTCCATGCGCCCCGCTCGCAGCTCGGATCCACCACAATGAGTTCATGCACGAATCCACGACGGCGTCATTACCCCCGACCGCGAGCCGCCCACGCGACCTCTACCCGGCCATCGAACCCTACGACTCCGGCCTGCTCGACGTCGGCGACGGGCAGCGGATCTACTGGGAGACCTGCGGGAATCCGGGAGGCATACCGGCTGTATTCGTGCACGGCGGCCCCGGTGGCGGCTGCTCCACCGAGCACCGGCGCTGCTTCGACCCGGCGCGCTACCGGATCATCCTGTTCGACCAGCGCGGCTGCGGCCGCTCCCTGCCGCAGGCCTGGAAGCCGGAGGCGGACCTGAGCGCCAACACCACCTGGCATCTGGTGGCGGACATGGAGCGGCTGCGCGAATACCTGGGAGTGAAGTCCTGGCTAGTCTTCGGCGGCTCCTGGGGCTCCACGCTCGCACTGGCCTACGCCCAGCGCCATCCGCGCCGCGTACTGGCACTGGTTCTGCGCGGCATCTTCACGCTGCGCAAGCGCGAACTGGACTGGTTCTACGAGGGCGCTGGCGCAGACATGATCTGGCCCGACCAGTGGGAGGCCTACGTGGCAGCTGCTGGCGAGGGCGTCGCCCCAGGCGGGTTCATCGACCGCTACCACGAACTATTGAGCCACCCCGACCCGGCGGTGCATGTGCCCGCCGCCCGCGCATGGACCACCTGGGAGGCGGCAACCTCCACGTTGTTGCGCGACCAGGCATACATCGACCAGGTGCAAGATCCAACCTTCGCCACCGCCTTCGCACGCATCGAGAACCACTACTTCCACCATCGCGGCTGGCTGGAGGACGGGCAGCTCATCGACGGCGCACGCCTGCTGGCCGAGTACGGCATACCGGGCGTGATCGTCCAGGGGCGTTACGACGTCGTATGCCCGATGGGCACCGCCTGGGCTCTGCACCGGTCCTGGCCACAGGCGCAGCTGCACATCTCGCCAACGGCTGGGCACTCCTTCGCCGAACCGCAGACGCTTTCAACCCTCATCAACGCCACCGACCGTTTCGCCGAGCTGCTAGCCCCGCCGTCCTGCGCCATCCGAGCAGAGAGACCCAGCCGACACTCCTGAGACTTCCCACACACAACGGCATTTTCAGGCACTTTGAATTGGACGCGGCGGCGGCAGGCGCGTACAGTTCCATCTGTCGCCAGGCAGGAACGCCTGGATGACCAGGCCTCCTTAGCTCAGTTGGTCAGAGCACCTGACTCTTAATCAGGGTGTCCAGGGTTCGAGTCCCTGAGGGGGTACCACGCAGGGCAGCACTACAGCTGCACAGCCGCGCCGGAGCCGGTGGGCATTGTTTCCGCCACCGCCGCTTTCCGCACGGCATACCGCACCAAATCGGCTCGGGAATTCCTCTCGTAGCCACTGTTGTTGCCCCTGCGTCGATCGGAGTCGCGGCCAGCACCACAGTGTGCAGGCACCGCGCCGATCCTCGGCCCACACGAAGGTCAACGCGCTGCTGCGCGGCCCGTGGGTCGGCACCAATGAACAATACGCCGGGCCGCAGGAACCACCTGCACTCCGCCCGGCACAGAGGGGCCCACAGGGCCATGAAGGGAAGGAAGAGATGCATCTGCTCACATCCAACGGTTCTCGCTCCGCCGCCGAGCGCGAGTTGGCTGCCGCCCGCACCGAGTTGGCGTCATTGGGCTCCACGGCCTCGCCGTCGCGCCTGGAGCGCGCACTCGAGCGTCTGCGGGCCGCGCAAGACGCGTTGGCACCCGCCGCCTGAAACACCACCTCCACTGGGACCGCCCATGCGGCACTCTCAGACAGTCCCAGTGGACAACCGCGATCCCACTGAGGAGTCGGGCAGCGAACCTCACCGCAACGCACAGATCCAGAGCGCACCGTTCGCACCGGCAACCCGCCGCCGCACAACCACTGCGGTAGCGGCCCTCCTCATACCCACCGCGACGGCGACGCACTACATTTGCGGGGTTAGTACCAACCCATCAGGCGACAGGAGAATCCCATGGCCCAACTCACCGCCGGCGACACCGCCCCCGACTTCACCCTCCCCGACCAATCCGGCAACCCGGTGTCCTTATCGACCCTGCGCGAGGGCGCCGAGCACGGCGTGGTCGTCTACTTCTATCCGCGGGCGGAGACGCCCGGCTGCACCAAGGAGGCCTGCGACTTCCGCGACTCGCTGGAGGGATGGCGGGAGGCGGGCTACGCCGTCGTCGGCATCTCCCCCGACCCGCCCGCCGCACAGGCGCGCTTCGCCGAGAAGCAGTCCCTGCCCTTCCCGCTCCTGTCCGACCCCGACCACGCCGTCATGCAGGCCTGGGGCGCGTGGGGAGAGAAGAAGAACTACGGGCGTACCACCATCGGCACCATCCGCTCCACCGTGGTGGTAGGAACCGACGGCAGGGTAATCCTCGGTTTGTACAACGTGCGCGCCACCGGACACGTTGACCGCCTGCGCCGGGAACTCGGCATCGTCAGTTAAGGACCGAGTTAAAGACCGAGTTGAGGACCGCCGGCCCAGCAGCCCCGCCGAGATCGGTCGACGTTACCAACGAGATCGGTCGAAATGACGAAGGAGGCGAGCCCCGGAGCCCCTCCTTCACTCGCCCGGATAGATGACTCCGAGCCGACCGCGCACCTCGTCCATGGTCTCCAGCACCGCCAGCGTCTCGCTCCACGGCATGGTCTCGGACTCGGTTCTGCCCGCGGCCAGGCAGCGAGCCACCTCGGCGGCCTGGAATTGAAAACCACCAGGCAGCGAGGCATCCCACTCATAGCGCGGCACTCCCGGCCCCTCCCCCACAACGATCTGCAGGGGCGTGGGCCGGTAGAACCGCTTCTGCACAACCAGTCTGCCGCGGGTACCCACCACCTCGGCCCCCGTGTCAGACGCCGCCGCCATGCTCGACGCGGCCACTGCCACCGCGCCCGGATACTCCATGGCTATCGTCTCATCCAGGTCGACGCCGCCCGAAGACAGCCGCCCGACGGCCGTCAGCGCGCTTGGCACACCCAACAGGGAATGGACGAAGCTAACCGAATACACCCCCAGATCCAGCAGCGCCCCACCTGCCAGGTCGAGTCGGACCAGACGCTGTACATGCTCCAGCGACTGGAAGTGCTCGGCACGCACGTAGCGCAACTCCCCCAGTGCCCCGCTGCCCGCGAGCGCTCGCGCCAGCACCTGCCCGGGAAGAAAACGCGTCCACATCGCCTCCATGGCGAAAAGCCCCGCGGCCCGGGCGGCGTCGAAGACCCTGCGCGCCTCGGCGGCGTTGCGGGCGAAGGACTTCTCCACCAGCACGGGTTTGCCCGCCGTCAGCGCCAAAAGCGCCTGCTCGCAGTGGAAGTTGTGCGGTGTGGCCACGTAGACGGCGTCCACGTCCGGGTCGTCGACGAGAGCCTCGTAAGAGCCGTGCGCGTGCACCGGTTGACCCTTGCCGGCATCCGGGTGGGCATCAATGAAGGCTTGTGCCCGGGCGCGGTCGCGGCTGCCGACGGCGACAATCCGCCCCGAGGAGAAGGCGGGCACGTCAGTGGCGAAGGTGGAGGCGATGCCGCCCGCGCCGAGAATGCCCCAGCACAGAGCGGGCGCGTCCTGCGGCTCGGGGACGGCGGCGGCCAGGTCGAAGGGGGCACCGGCGTCGGCCAGGGCCTGGAGCACAGGAGCGGGGACCGCGGGGAGCTGGTCACGAGTACGGAAGGAATTGTTTTGCGCCATGTCAAAATCCTAGGTTGCGTCGGCACTCATCGCCATACCTTCGGCCCAACGGCACAGCCGGCGGCCCATGCGTCGGCATGACCCGCGCCCCTGCAGCCGCGAGATGCACTCGCCGAGCACTGCTAGGCTGTCCTCCGGCCTCCGGCCGAACACATTCGGGCCGACACCTCCTGTGTCAGTCGGAAGTTCGGCCCGGCCACGAGCGCGAGTGGCGGAATTGGTAGACGCCCCAGATTTAGGTTCTGGTGCCTTCGGGCGTGAGGGTTCGAGTCCCTTCTCGCGCACTGACTGTCAGGGTGGCCCCCTCGCGCGGCCCGGGTAACCTGGGCCGCGTGACTGACACCAAGACACGTAAGGACGGCCGCTTCCCCGATCAGCTGCGCCCCGTCTCCATCACCCGTAACTGGCAGGTCAACGGCGAAGGCTCGGTTCTCGTCGAGTTCGGCCGCACCCGCGTTCTGTGCGTCGCCTCCTTCGTCGAGGGCGTGCCGCGCTGGCGCAAGGGCGGTGGCGAAGGTTGGGTGACGGCCGAGTATGCGATGCTGCCGCGGGCGGGCTCCGAGCGCTCCGGGCGCGAATCCGTGCGTGGCAGGGTCGGCGGCCGCACCCACGAGATCTCTCGCCTGATCGGCCGTTCCTTACGCGGGGTGATCGACGTCGCCGCCCTGGGCGAGAACACGATCACCCTGGACTGTGATGTGCTGCAGGCCGACGGCGGCACCCGCACCGCGGCGGTTACCGGTGCCTATGTGGCCCTGGCCGACGCCGTCGCCTGGGGAACGCGTCGCGGTTACGTCAAGCCCCGTGCCGGCAAACGGGTCCTTGCCGACTCGGTCTCGGCGGTGTCCGTCGGGATTATCGACGGCGTCCCCTGCCTAGATCTGCCCTACGAGGAGGACGTGCGCGCCCAGACCGACATGAATGTGGTCCAGACCGGTGCCGGCGCCTTCATCGAGGTGCAGGGCACCGCCGAGCATGCCCCCTTCGACCGCGCCGAGCTCGGCGCCCTGCTCGACCTAGCCACCAAGGGCAATGCCGAGCTGGCCGCGCTTCAGGCTCGCGTCCTGGCCGGTCCGGAGGATGCCCCCTTCACCGTGTCGACCGCCGCTCAGTCCGAACAATCCTCCGCAGGAAACGGCCCGGCAACTGGCGTCGAGGAGGCCTGATGGGGACCGCTCAGCCCGAGCAGCGCGGCACCGCGACGGTGTCGGCCGATCTTGGAGTGGCAGTGCCCGCAGGTGCCCGGCTGGTGCTGGCCAGCCACAACCCGGGAAAGCTAGCCGAGCTGCGCGCAATCTTGACACCTCTGGTGGCCGGGCTTACGGCCGAGCAGATCATCTCCTCGGCCGGGCTCGGCACTCCCGAGCCGACGGAGGACGGGCTGACTTTTGCCGCCAATGCCACCCTCAAGGCACGCGCCCTGGCCCAGGCGACCGGTCTGCCGGCGGTTGCCGACGACTCCGGGCTGTGCGTGGACGTGCTGGGTGGAGCACCGGGCATATTCTCGGCCCGCTGGTCGGGCCGCCACGGCGACGACGAGGCCAACTTGCGGCTGCTGCTGGCGCAGCTCGCCGACATCGCCGACCCGCATCGCACGGCACGCTTTACCTGCGCCGCGGTGCTGGTGGTGCCGGGCCGAGCCGGTGAGTCGGAGTCAGTGACCGTGGTGGAGCGCTCCATGGTTGGTCGGCTACTGCACGCGCCGGTTGGCGCCGGCGGCTTCGGCTACGACCCGATCTTCGTGCCGGTCCAGGAGGACGCCCCGGGAGGTTCCGGGCGGACGACGGCGCAGATGAGCACGACGGAGAAGAACACCATCTCCCACCGAGGTCAGGCCCTGCGTGCCCTGGCCCCCGCCCTGCGCGAGCTGCTGTCCCCTTCAATCCCCACCCACCGAGTTCGGTCGAAATAACCACCGAGTTCGGTCGAAATAACCACCGAGGTCGGTCGAAGTAACGGGCCCTTCGTGTGTGGCTGTGGAACCTCGTTCCTGTTGAGTTCCATCAGGCCCCAGCGGAGGAAGAACTGTTGGTGCTGGCACGCCAACGCCGCTATCGTGTCGTCGGCCATGCTGCGGTCCTTGGCACGGGCTTACTTGGGCTGGCAGTGCCTCAAAGGACACTGGTTGGCGTGCCAGAACGCCGAGGAGCCTACGAGAGAGCCACGCCAAATTGTCGAGGATGAGGCTTTGCGCCACTTCGACCGAACTCGGCGGTTATATCGACCGAACTCGGCGGTTATATTGACCGATCTCGGCGGGATTGGGCGTCCAGACGGCGCTGGACCCCCTTGGGCACCAACGAGTCATGCGCCTTCACGTAGCCGTACAAACTGCGCCAGCCACCGCAGAACACCACTAAGAACGCGGCCAACATCACCGCGAACGCCCCCGTTCCGGTGCTCGCCCCCGCAGGTGCCCGCCACAGGTACAAACCACTCCACAGGGCCCAGGTCACCACAATGACTGAAGCGCCGTCCGGCCACCCCACCTCCAGGTGATCGCCGGGACGGCGCACCAGCCACGCGACCGTCCAGGCGATAACGACGGCGACTGCGCCGCGGACCGCCAGGCCGGGCACCTGGATCAGATCATGGGACGACGCAGCCGCGAAGCAGGCGACCAGCGCCACCGAAACCGTATCGGCCAGCAGTACCAGCCACCAGCGGGTGCGGCGCCCGCGTGTCCAGGGCCGATCCGGCCCGTCAGGCACTGGCGGCGTGTAGCTGATGCGTCCGGGCTCGTCTCGCTGCTGTTCCTGCACTGCTCACAGCTCCCAGGAGGCACCGGGGGTGGCAACCGTCAGGGGGCCGCCGTAGACGGCGGCGGCCTCGGCCAGCGGAGCGTCGACATCGGTCCAGGGCTGGATATGAGTGAGCACGAGCCGACCGGCGGGACGGCGTCCGCCCCGGCCGCTGGTGCCGGCCGCAAGCTGCCCGGCACGGCGGCCGGTCAAGTGGATGCCACGCGTGGTATCACGCCCCTCCAGGAAAGCCGCCTCTGCCAGCAGCAGGTCGACGCCGTCGGCCATTGCCTCAATGCCCTCGCACAGATCGGTATCGCCGGTGAAGGCCAGGCTGACCCGATCGCCATCGTGTCCGGGACCCTCCACCCGGTAGCCGAAGGCATCCACCGGATGCAAGGCCGGAAAAGGGGTGATGATCAGCGGACCGACTCGCACCGCCTCCCCCGCCTCCACGACACGGAAGGAGAACTCAGTGGAGTAGGTCTCTCGCGTCGAAGTTCCGTCTACCCCGTTGAGACGCGAGAGTAGCTCGCCCGGACCGAGCGTCAACACGGGGTCCAAGCAGCCGGCCGGATTCCACCGGCGGTACACGTGCATGCCCACCAGGTCAACCATGTGATCGGCGTGACAGTGGGAGATGGCGATCGCGTCCAGTTCGGCCGGATCCAGGTAGCGCAGCAACTGCCCCATGGCGCCGGGACCCAGGTCGAGCACTACCGACCAGGTACGCCCGGCCACGTCGTCGGCCTGCACCAGGTAGGAGGAGGCGACGGCGTCGGGACCGGACATGGAGCCGGTACAGCCAACGATGGTGAGCTTCATGAAGGGACCTCGCTCGAATCGGGGATGGGGGCGGGGGCCGGCGTACTGGCGGCGGGGGCCGGGATCCCCGTCTCTTCTGCCGAAGGGGCTGCCGGATGCACCTCGGCGACGGCGGTTCCCGGCTCGACCCGGTGTACGCGACCGACTTCCGGGCCCAGGAAGCGGCGGGCCAGCACCGAGAAGGAATCCGGGTCCCCGGTGGAGCGGAATTCGTGGCTGGGCGCCGCTGCCCCGGGGGCACGTAACAGGTCTCTACGGGCAAGTTCGCGGTAGACGTCCTTGGCGGTCTCCTGACTGGAGGTCACCAGGGTCACGTCCTCTCCCATAACGTATGAGATGGGGCCGGCCAATAGCGGGTAGTGGGTGCAGCCCAGGATGAGGGTGTCGACGCCGGCCGCCTTGACGGGCGCCAGACTTTCCTCGGCGGTGGCCATGACCTGTGGGCCGGTAGTAGTACCACTCTCAGCCAGTTCGACGAATCGTGGGCAGGGCTGGGAGAACAGGTTGATGCCGGGTACGGCGGCCAAGGCGTCGGCGTAGGCGTTGGAGTCGACCGTGCCCTGGGTGGCGATCAGTCCTATACGTCTGTTACGGGTGACGCGGGCGGCGGCACGGGCCGCCGGGTGAATGACCTCCACCACGGGCACTCCCTTGCCGCGGGTGTAGCGGTTGCGGGCTTCGTGCACAACCGCCGCTGAGGCCGTGTTGCAGGCGATTACCAGCATCTTGACGCCAGAGTCGACCAGCTCATCCATGACATTCAGGGCCAGACGGCGCACCTCCTGCACCGGGCGAGGCCCATAAGGGGTGTTGGCGGTGTCACCGATGTAGAGCAACCGCTCCCCCGGCAGCTGGTCGAGGACCGCACGTGCCACGGTCAAGCCGCCGACGCCGGAGTCGAACATCCCGATGGCCGCATCATTCACAGCGCCGAGACTATGCGGACCCCTCCCCATTCAATAGCACGGCCACCAGTGATTCCTGCCACCAGGACAACATGTCATAGGAAAGGGCCATGGCCCGATTCCAGCGGGCGGCATCCTCCTCGTCGCTCGGGGCCTGCTCCCAGGCCACGGCGTGTACCTGCTCGGCCGCCTCGGGAGAGTCGATCCGCAGACGCTCGGCCAGTACAAGGCGCGCGTCGTTGAGGGCGCCCAGCCAACGGTCCTGCCTGCCGGCGGGCACAAGGACGGCACCACCGGGCCCGGTGGGCTCAAGTAGTTCGTAAACCACCTCCTCCAGTCGGGACCGCTTATCGGCACGCAGACGGTCGCGGGTCAGTGCGGCAATCTCGACGGCGACGTCCGGATCCTCGGAGGCATCGGGCAAGAGCACATCCAGCAGTGGCTCCAGGGAGGGTGAGACAACGCGCCGCTCCTGCACCGACTCGATCGGTTCGGGGTCGAAATCGAGCGCCGCCAGCACGTCACCGTCCCGAGAACTCTCACCGGGACGAACGGGGGTCTGTCCTCCTGTGGGGGCGGGCGCGGCGCCGGCTGGGCCCGAGGCGCCGAGCAGGTCGGCGATCTGCTTGAACAGGCCGGCCAGATACTCGCGCTCCCACGGCTCCAGGCTGGAGGCCCAGCCCTCGGCGTCGGGCCGGAATCCACGCATCAGGCGGCTCCTGCGGGGCCGCCGCCGAAACCAGACGGGCCGCCCCAGGAACCGGACGGGCCGCCACCGGGGGAGCTCCCGCCGCCCCCATCCGGTCCGGGGGCGTCGTCGTCTCCGAGAGGCTCGATGGTGGCATGCAGCCCGTAAGAGTGCATGGCGGTGACATCAACCTCCATGCGTTCGCGGGCACCGCGGGAGACGACGGCCCGGCCGGTTGTGTGCACCTGCATCATGCGGTTGCGGGCCAGTGGTATGGAAAAACCGAAGTAGGTGTGGAATACCCAGGTGACGTAGTCCATCGTGTTGACGGGGTCGTCGTGGACAACCGTGCACCACAGTCGTCGGGATGTGGCACGGACATCCGTCAGCGTCTCCGCCTCCGGGACGCAGGTGGAGACGACGGGCAGTTCGGTCTGCATACGCCCAGCCTAGCCGCGTGGGCCGGTGGAGGCGGGGTTGTTTCATCACGCGTCCTCCTGCGGTAAGTTGGCTGTCATGACAGCCAATCCACGGCAGGTTCACGCCTCGCCCGCTTCCAGCACCGCCCTGCTAACGGACATGTACGAGTTGACCATGTTGCAGGCTGCGCTGCGCGCAGGCGTGGCCGAGCGAGCCAGCGTATTCGAGCTGTTCGGTCGCACCCTGCCGGCCTCGCGCCGCTTCGGCGTGGTCGCCGGAGTAGGCCGGCTCCTGGACGCCATTGAGCGCTTCACCTTTACCGACGCCCAGGTCGACTATCTGCACCGCGCCGGCATCGTCGATAGCGACACCATCGACTTTCTGCGCTCCTACCGATTCTCCGGGACGATCCGCGGCTACGCCGAGGGCGAGTGTTACTTCTCCGGCTCCCCACTGCTCACCGTGGAGGGCACCTTCGCCGAGGCCTGCATCCTGGAGACCCTGGCCCTGTCCATCTACAACTACGACTGTGCGGTGGCGGCGGCCGCGTCCCGCATGACCATCGCCGCCCACGGACGGCCCTGTGTGGAGTTCGGAGCGCGCCGGGCCCATGAACGGGCGGCGGTGTCCGCGGCCAGGGCGGCCATCGTCGGCGGATTCGTGGGCACCAGTGATCTGGAGGCGGGCATGCGCTACGGCATCCCCACTTTTGGCACCTCCGCCCACTCCTTCACCCTACTGCACGACACCGAGGAGGAGGCCTTCACCTCTCAAGTGACCAGCCTGGGCCCGGGCACCACCATCCTGGTAGACACCTATGACATCGAACACGGCGTGGCCCGGGCGGTGGCGGCGGCACGTGCCGGCGGCGGTGAGCTGGGGGCGGTGCGCCTGGACTCGGGCGATCTGGTGGCCGAGGCCTTCAAGGTGCGCGCCCAATTGGACTCCCTGGGGGCGACGACGACGAAGATCACCGTCACCAACGATCTGGACGAGTACGCGATCGCAGCCCTGGGTGCGGCCCCGGTCGACTCCTACGGGGTGGGAACCAAGCTGGTCACCGGTTCGGGTCGGCCGACGGCGGCACTGGTGTACAAGCTGGTTGAACGCGCCGGTGCCGATGGTCGGATGCATCAGGTCGCCAAGTTCTCCACCGGCGGCAAGTCGACGGTCGGCGGCCGCAAATGGGCCGGCCGCGTGCTCAACGGCGCCGGCTCGGCCACCGAGGAGTTGATCATCTCGGCGCGCTCCGAGGCCGATGCCCTGGATGCCCTAGACAAGGCTCAGGCACGTCCGCTACAGGTGGATCTGGTGCGCGACGGCGTCATTGTGGAGGAGCACCGGGGCCCGGAGGCCTTGGCGGCTGCGGCCGAGCGCCATCAGGTGGCGCGCGCCGAACTGCCCTACGACGGCTGGCGTCTGAGCGAGGGCGACCCGGCGATCCCGACCCGGCACGTTGACCTCGACAACCGCCAGGCGCTGCGCGGCTGAGCCGCAGGCCCGCATCGAATATCCTCAGCTACACGCGACCACCGCTTACGGTTTCACCCGCGGCCATGACACAGACCACTACATGTCATGAGCAACACCAGCATGCCGCCCGCCGTCACCATCCGTATCGAGCTCGTGGACTGCGACCCGCAGGAAGCGCTGACTTATATGGCTGAGTTCGACTCCGCAACCGCTCACTGGTTCCTTGAACACCTCCTCGACGGCGTACCGCTGACCGCTGCCGGCCACCTGCCCCCGGAGGACGTCCACGGCGCCCTGGCGCACATCGATCCATCCTGGGCCGGCTCGCCCGACGCCCACGAGGACCAGGTGCAACCCGTGCTGCTATTCCGCCAGGCCGCCAAGAGGACCCTTGCGTTCCCGCGTGGCAGTGGGGTACTGGCACGCTCCCCGCGTCACCCGCAGTGGGCCCCCACACCCGCCGGCAGGGCCTTCATCCGCAACATCCTGATAGCCCAGTAACACCCGGTCCTGACCGGGCAAGCCACCGCCGCGCCCGCCCCCGCTGACGTGCGGTCGGCAGCCCCGCATCGGCGTCGGCGAGCAGAAACGTTCAGCGCCGCCCGACGAACCAGCGGCGCAGCGTCTGGATGCGCCCCTCGATCTGCTCGGTGGTGGCCTGGGCGACCTCCGGGCCGCCGCAGACGCGGCGCAGCTCGGTGTGAACCACCCCGTGGGGCTGCCCGGAGCGGCGCGCCCAGGCCCCCACCAGCTTGGACAGCTCCTTGCGGGCAGCGGCGCGCCTACGGGCGTCATCGACCCCGGAGTTGGCGCGCCGCTGCGCCTCGGCGGCGCTCTGGCGCTTTTGCTGCTTGATCTGCTGGTTCTGCCGCTGACGCAGCAAAGCGGTTACCTGCTCGGGCTCCAACAACCCGGGCAGCCCCAGGTACTCCTGCTCCTCGGGACTGCCGACCATGGCACCGGTGCCGAACTCGCCGCCGTCGAACAGAACTTTGTCGAACTCCGCGGTGGACTCCATCGCCTCGAAGCCGCCCAGCAGATCGTCCGAGGCGCTCTCGGACTTGTTAGCCTCGGCGAGCAGCCGATCCTCCGGGGAACCGAATAGGTCGTCCTCATTGAATCGGCCCCGCTTACCGAGCACATGATCACGGGCGGCCTCCATCTCACCGGCCAGGGCCAGCAGCGGAGTCACCGAGGGCAGGAAGACGCTCGCGGTCTCCCCCTTGGCACGTGAGCGCACGAAGCGACCGACGGCCTGGGCGAAGAACAGCGGCGTGGACGCCGAGGTGGCGTACACGCCCACCGCCAGCCGAGGCACGTCCACGCCCTCGGAGACCATGCGCACCGCCACCAGCCAACGGTCATTGGAGGCGGAGAAGGTCTCGATGCGGCTGGAGGCGCCGGAGTCATCCGACAGCGCCACGGTGGGCGCCTGCCCGGTGATGGCACGCAGCTGCTTCGCGTAGGCGCGGGCGGAGTTCTGGTCCGAGGCGATCACCAGGCCGCCGGCGTCGGGTACCTGGCGCCGCACCTCGGTAAGACGTTGATCGGCGGCGGCCAACACAGCGGGGATCCACTCCCCGCCCGGGTCCAGGGCGGTGCGCCAGGCCTGGGACTCCATGTCCTTGGTCAGCGGCTCGCCCAGCCGGGCGGCGACCTCATCGCCGGCTTTGGTGCGCCAGTGCATCTGCCCCGAGTAGCTCATGAACATCACCGGCCGCACCACGCCGTCGGCCAGGGCCTCGGCGTAGCCGTATGAATAGTCCGCCCGGGAACGCTTAATACCGCCGGCCTCCTCGGTGTAGGTGACAAACGGGATCGGGGACTCGTCGGAGCGAAAGGGCGTGCCGGTCAAAGACAGGCGTCGGCGTGCCGGCGTGAAGGCCTCCCGGATGGCGTCTCCCCAGCTGCGGGCATCGCCGCCGTGGTGGATCTCATCGAGGACCACCAGGGTGCGCGTGCGGTCGGTGCGAGCGCGGTGCAGATTGGGATTGGCGGCCACCTGCGCGTAGGTGACAGCCACGCCGTCGAACTGAGAGCCGAGCGCCCCCTGGGAGTTGGTGTAGGAGGGGTCGATGCGGATGCCCACCCGGGCGGCAGCCTCCGCCCACTGGTATTTCAAATGCTCGGTGGGGCAAACGACGGTGACCTTGTGTACGTCTGCGGCGGTGAGCAATTCGGTGGCGATGCGCAGCGCGAAGGTGGTCTTGCCGGCGCCGGGGGTGGCAACGGCAAGGAAGTCGCGCGGCATTTCCCCCAGGTACTGCTTCAGGGCTGCGGCCTGCCAGGCGCGCAGCGGACGCGTAGTCCCCCAGGCGGCACGCCGAGGGTAGGCCGGGGAGAGGTTCTCCGCGGCGAATATGGATGGCTGGGTCGGGTTGTGCTGCGGGCGGGGGCGGGGCGCGGAAGTCACCGACCGCCTCGTCCGAAGGGGAAGCGGGGGCGCCGCGGACCGGAGCCGCCTTGGCCGCCGTCGCCGCCGGGACGCATCTGCTCGTAGATCTGCTTGCAGGTGGGACACACCGGGTACTTCGACGGGTCGCGCCCGGGCGTCCACACCTTCCCGCACAGGGCTACGACGGGACGCCCGGTGGTGGCCGCGGCCGCGATCTTGTCCTTGCGCACATAGTGGGCGAAGCGGTCAGCATCGCCGTCGTCAGTGGACTTGAGCTCCTCGCGTTCGAGGACGGCGGTTCCGGACGACTGTGCGGGTTCACCCACCGGCTCGCCGGGGGAACCGGGTCCGGCGGGGTCGGTACTGACCTGAGGCCTGGCGGTGAGCTGACGCATGTGCCTTAGTGTATGCCGCCAGTCGGAGGCCACCGCATCCCGATGTTGTGGCGGCCCTCTCCTTCAGGCAGGTTTCGGATCGGTGCGCACCGAATGAATCCGCACCGGCCCGGCCCGCGGCGAGCACGAGCAGAGCCGGGCGCCCTGCGGACTCATGCCGTACGATGCGCCTGCCCTGCCGGTCAGCGCTGTTTGAGCAGACCGGCGGCGGCGTGGTCGATGAGCACGAGCGCATCGGGATGGTTCTGCATGACGGTGGCCGGCCACTGGGGAGTGATCTCTCCCTCCACCAGGTGGGCGATGGCCTCCGCCTTGTTGACGCCGGTGGCGATCAGGACCAGTTTGCGGGCCTTCATGATGGTGCCCAGCCCCTGGGTGAGGCAGTGGGTGGGGACGGCGTCGATGTCGCCGTCGAAGAACCGGGCGTTGTCCGAGCGGGTCTGCTCGGTGAGCACATCGACGTGGGTGGCGGAGTCCAGCGGCCCGCCGGGCTCGTTGAAGCCGATGTGCCCGTCGGCGCCGATTCCCAGGATCTGCAGGTCGCAGTAGCCGGCCGCTGCCATCTGTGCCTCGTAGTCGGCGCAGGCCTGCTCCAGGTCATCCGCGAGCGCGTCGGGGCCGTGCAGGGCGCCGGGGGCCATGTCCACCCGCGAGCGCAGGTTGCGCTCCATGAAGGTGGCGTAGCGCTCGGGGTGTCCCTCGGGCAGGCCGACATACTCGTCGAGCATGAAGCCGGTGACGTCCTTGAAGGAGATGCGGCCGGCGGCGCAGCGGCGGGTGAGCTCGTCGTACAGGGGCAGGGGGCTGGAGCCGGTGGCGGTGCCCAGGATGGCGTTCGGCTTGTCGGAGAGCAGGGATTCGATGACGTCGGCGGCGCGGGAGGCGATCTCTTCGGCCGTGTCGAGGATGACGAGCTCCATTGTTGGTTCCTTATTTCGCTTGGTTGAAGGTTGCGTGAGTGAAGCGGATCTGGCGGCCTCATCCATGGGGCCGGCGGGCGGCGCGGCCGCATCGCGCATCAATGCTACGGCGTGAGGGAACAGGCTGACGGAAGGCGAGCCTTTGATGTCGAAGAACAATGCCGACGCGAGGCGGACCCAAGCATCCGCCCCACGTATGACTTCCCACCTCACGCGCGCGTTCTAGAGCTTGCCCCGGGATAGCACGCGCAAAGTCCAAAACGCGTACTTGCCAGACGAATGCCCCGCACCCGGTTGCAAGCACACGGCGGTCGTCAGGCGACGTCGTGTCCGGACCAGGAGCGGATTGTGGCGAGCAGACGCACGTAGCGCCGGTCAAGCAGGCGCCCTCCCAGGAACGTCCCGCCCCAGGCGGCCGCCCCGCCCCACAGCACGCCCCCCGCGAGCAGGAGCCAGCCCCACCGCCAAGAGTCGTGGATCGCGATGACGATCAGGGGTGCGATCAGGGGCACACAGCCGGCCACAATGGCCAGCACTCCCAGCATCTGCAGCAGAGCCGCGACGAATGCGGTTCCGGAGGTGCGCGATTTCAAGGGGCTCTCCCCCGGCGGATTCGTCTCATAGGGCAGCAGCACGCTGGTCAGACTCGACCACGCCAGAGCGACGCCGTACATGCCCAGGCTCAATCCCAAATAGGCAGGCGCCTCATGCCAGTTGCCGGTGCCCCATCCGCACGCCAGTAGGACGGCGATCACCAACGGCAACTGCCAGGTGGCAGCTGCGAGCGCGCGCCCCAGCCTGTCACTGCGCCCGGGCAGGCCGGCGGCCAGATGGGTCCATAGGGCGGTGGAGTCGAAGGCCAGGTCGTCGTGAATCATCCAGCCGCACATCAGCGCGGCGACCGGTCCCAGCATGAACAGCGTACCGGGTGCTCGCCCCGGGCCCAGGCCGATGCCGATGAGCATCACCGTCGTTGTGTTGGGGTCGGAGTTCACCACGTTGGTGAGGTTGGCGCCGATCATGCCGGCGAGCAGCGCGATGATCATCACAAGCACCACGATCTGCGCCAGGTAGCGCGGGTCGGTGCGCCAGTAGCGCAGGCAGCGTGCCGCCACCGCCGCCGTCGGGCCCGAGCTGATGCGGGCCAGGCGGCGCTGCCAGGGCAGCACCTCGGGCTGCGCAGCGCCGTCGTCCCCGCCCGCCACCTCACGGACGCGGTAGGCGCGCGAGTGTCGCCGCGTGTGGGTGGTCCCGGTCATGACGCGGACCACCACGCGATGCCAGATCGGCAGCAGAACCAGCGGCAGCATCAGGGCGCCCACGGCTAGCAACACCGCCGTCATCACCTGCCCCTGGGCGAGGTAGCCGGGTGCGGCTAGCGCCCAGCCGAAGGGGGTCAGGCCCATTACTCTGGCGATCCCGACGAGGCCATCGAACTCCAGTCGCTCCATGTCCAGTATGTTGCTCAGCAGGGAGGGCAGCAGGGCGAGGACCATCACCACGATGGAGCCGAGGACGGCGAGCAGGTCACGGCCTCGTCGGGAGGAGGCGGCCCCAACGCCGACGACGACGCTGCGCCCCAGCATCACGCCGGTCACCAGGGCTGCGGGGGCGAGCAGCAGCGCGAGCACGACGGCGTCAACTCGCCCTGCGGCCGCCCAGGTCAGGGCGGGGGCGAGCAAGGCCAGGCCGGTGACTATGCCCGGCACTCCGGCTGCTCCGGCCGCGGTCAGTCCCACTGTCAGTTGCCATGAGGGTGCCGTCCAGGCGGCCATGGCGCGCGGGTCCAGGGTGGCGTCCATTCCGGAGACCAGCAGCGGCATCAGGGTCCAGCCGATCACGATCAAAGATCCCGCGGCGCCGAGTACGACGGTGACGGTGGTTGGGGACGTGAATCGTCCCAGGGCGGCGGCGCCGGCCGCCAGCGGAGCGAGCAGCGAGACCGCTCCGGCGGTGCCCAGGAGCAGACCTATTGCGGCCCAAACGTTGCTGCGCAGTGCATTGAGGGTGATTCGCCACCTCAGGCGGACGAGGGTCGCAACCATGACAGCTCCTCCCGGGAGGTCTGTGCGCCGACCAGCTGGGCGAAGCGGTCCTCCAGGTCCTCACCGGCGGCCACCTCAGCAGTGGTTCCGGCGGCGACGACGCGCCCCTGGGCGATGATGGCCACATGGGTGCACAGGCGCTGCACGGTGGCCATGACATGACTGGAAATGACGACGGTGCCGCCGGCGGCCGTGAAGTCGGTGAGAATGGCCTGGATGGTCTTGGCGGAGATGGGGTCTACCGCCTCGAAGGGCTCGTCCAACACCAGCACGCTGGGCGAGTGGACCAGGGCGCAAGCCAGGTGCACCTTCTTGCGCATGCCGGCGGAGTAGTCGGCCACCAGGGCAGAGCCTGCGTCCCACAGGTCCAGCACATGCAGGAGCTGGGTGGCGCGGGGTAGGACGACCTCGCGCTTAAGGCCACGCAGCAACCCGGAGTAGGTGACCAGTTCCAGGCCGCTCAGGCGGTCGAAGGTGCGCAGCCCGTCGGGCAGGACGCCCAGCCGGGACTTGGCGCGGGCGGGTTCGTTCCACACGTCTACGCCATGGACCAGGGCACGGCCGGCGTCGGGCCGAAGCAGTCCGGTGGCCATAGACAGCGTGGTGGTCTTGCCGGCGCCGTTGGGGCCGACGATGCCATAAAGGCTGCCGACGGGGATGGACAGGGAGAGCAGATTGACGGCTACCTTCTGACCGAAGGCCTTGGCCAGGCGGTCGAACACCAGGGCGGAACGCGAGCCAGTCTCGGCCTGTCCGGTCGCGGAAACGGGCGGCAAGGTAACCATGGCTTGAAGCTATCACGCGTTACCTTGTTGGTGATCCCGGGCGGGACACCGCGACGACCGAACTCGCACGTAACTTCGACCGAACTCGCTGAGGTGGTGGGGCGCGAGCGCACGTGAAAGGCGCGCCGCCCGCTGGGGCGACGCGCCTTGTGAACTAGGGATCGGCGGGCCTTGCCGTCGGCAGGCCCGCACGATCCAGGCGAGCCTTAAGGGCTCACTTGCCGGAGGCGGCCTTCTTCAGGGCGGACCCGGCGGTCAGCTTCACGCCATGTCCGGCCGGAATCTGAATCTCCTCGCCGGTGCGGGGGTTGCGGCCGGTACGAGCGGCGCGCTCGACGCGCTCGACACTCATCAGACCCGTGATCTTGACAGCCTCGCCGTTGGCGACGTTCTCAACGAGGACGTCCTGGAAGGCGCCGAGGAAGGCATCGGCGTCGGTCTTGGTCAGGCCGGCCTTCTCAGCGATGGCGGCGATGAGCTCGGTGCGGTTGATGGACATATAACTGCCTCTCGGTAGGTGGTTGTCGTACGTCTAGACGACGGTTGGGCACGCCGGAGCGGTGCCGCTGGCCGCAACGCTATGCATAAACGGGGCGATTTGTCAGATATGACGGCGTTTTCCCCGGCGTGGCGTGCCGTTTTGTGGCTCACATCAAACACATTGAGCACATTCATCACATCCGCCTCATAGGCTTCATCACCTTCCGGCGACGGCGTCGACGAACCAGGAGGTGATGGTTGTCGGGTGGGTGATTGCGGTTCCGACCACAACGGCGAAGGCGCCGTGGTCGATCGCCAGTGCCGCCTGGCCGGGCGTATGCACGCGTCCCTCCACAATGAGCGGCACCTGGGCGATCGGTGCGATCAGATCGATCAGTTCTACGTCCGGGCCCGTGGTCCTGGGCCGTTCCCCGGTGTATCCGGCCAGGGTGGTGCCCAGGATGTCCGCGCCGGCGTCCTGGGCGGCACGGGCGTCGTCCAGACTGCCGCAGTCGGCCATTACCAGCACGCCCGGGCGGGCCGCCTTCAACTCGGTGATCGTACGGGCCAGGTCGAGTCCGTCGGGCCGGGGCCTGCGGGTTCCGTCCAGGGCGACGATCTGGGCGCCGGTGGCAGCCACGGCGATCGCATGGGTGAGGGTGGGGGTGATGAACACGCCCTCGTGGCCGTCCTTCCACAGTCCGATGACGGGCACATCCACGTGCTGGGTGATCAGAGTCAGATCCGCCAGGCCCTGGGCGCGGATGCCGACGGCGCCGCCGGCCACGCAGGCCCTGGCGATCTGATCCATGGTGCGCGGGTCGCGCATGGGCTCACCGGGATAGGCCTGGGCGGAAACGATCAGGCCTCCGCGCAGGCGCTCAAGCACGGGGTCGAGGGTGGGCATGGGTGGTGTCTCCTTGTTGCGGTTGTGGATCATGGCGAGGATGTCCCTGTCAGGCACCGGCCCGGCGCAGCGCGGCCTCGTGTGCAGCGCCGATAATGGGCGCGGTTGTGCCCAGGGCGGCGGGCAGCAGTTCAAGGCCGTCAGCCGCCGGGCCGACCAGTTCACGGCGCACGGTCTCGCGTAGGGGCCCCCACCACAGGTCGCCGGAGCGGGCCAGACCCCCGGAGATGATGACCCGCGCGGGGTCGAGCACGGTGACGACACCGGCGATGGCCTGCCCCAGTGCGGTGGCGGCCTCGCAATACACGCGACGGGCAGTGCGGTCCCCGGCGGTGGCCAGTCGCTCCACCGCCAGGGCTCCGGCCACCTCCTGGGCGCCGGTGGCCTCCCGGTAGCGGCGGGCTATCTGCGGCCCGGCGGCCACCGCCTCCAGGTGTCCGAGTCGCCCACAGGTGCAGCGCTCCCCCGCGGCCAGGCCTGCGGGCATATGTCCCAGCTCCCCCGCCAGAAAGTGCGCCCCGTGATGTACGCGTCCGTTGAGTACTATCGCCCCGCCCACGCCGGTGCCGACCGCAACCACTAGCGCGGCCTCGACGCCCTTCCCGGCCCCGATCCAGGCCTCGCCGGCGGCGTAGGCATTGACGTCGTTGTCGACGTGCACCGGGGGAACGGCCCCATCCGGTCCTCGTAGACCGGCGGCCCACAGCCGTTGCGCCACTCCCCCGGCGATGTCCGTGCCGGCCCAGCCGGTGATGGCCTCGGTGGCGGAGATAACCGTGCCGCGCCGGGCGTCGATCACACCGGCCGAGCCGATGCCCACCGCCGCGGGCACGATCCGCGGCACATGGCCGTCCCCGTGCTGCCCGGTGACCACCACGACTAGGCGGGCGACGGCGTCAAGCATCACGGCGGGGCCGGCGTGGGCGGGTGTGGGCGCCTCCCGTACTGGGCTCAGGAGCCGGCCATCGGGGGCCACCAGTGCCGCGGCGATCTTGGTGCCGCCCACGTCCACCCCCACCAGCACGTCGTCCACCGCGGGCGGGCGGTCATCCCCTCCGGGTGCGGCGGTCATCTCAGATCAGACCCCGGGCGCGGGCGATGGCCAGGACGCCGTCGCGGGCGTCACCCTCAAGGGCGGACACCGGGAAGGCCATCTCATTGGTGTCGATCGTGCCCTGGGCCGCCATAACGGTCTTGAATGCGCCGATACCGGTGGCATCCGCCGAGCGCCCGCGAGGGGCGTAAACGATCTCAAATCCGGCGCAGAGCTGATCCTGGATGCGGCGGGCCTCATCCCAGCGGCCGGCGCACGCGGCCCCCCACATCTCCACATAGGGGCGGGGTTCGACATTGCCGTATCCGGGTACGCAGCCGTCGGCGCCTAGCAGCAGCATGCCGTCGACGACGCACTCGTGGCCAGTCAGTACTACCAGCGGGTGCCCGGCGGCGGCGTTGGCCGTCACCAGACGGCGGAATGCGACGTCGTCGCCCGAAGAGTCCTTCACGCCGGCAAGGACACCCTCGGAGCCCAGGCGCACAAGCATGTCCCGTTCCAGTTTCCTGCCGTTCAGCCGTACGGGCACGTCGTAGGCCAGCAGTGGCACGGCCAGGGCCTGCGCAATCGCGCGGAAGTGGTCGGCGATCTCGGCGGCATCGTTGATGGCGTAGAAGGGGCAGGTGGCCACGACGGCGTCTACGCCGAGAGCTTCGGCCCGTTTGGCCTGCTCAATGACACGGCGGGAGGTGGTGTCGATCGCACCGGCCAGAACCGGCACGCGTCCGGCAGCGCGCTCTACGGCGGCGGCGATGACGGTGTCGCGTTGAGAGTCGGTCAGATAGGCGACCTCGCCCGAGGAGCCGCCGACGAACAGGCCGTGTACGCCAGAGGAGATCAGGAGGTCGATTACGCGGTCGAGCGAGGCGAGGTCCACCTCGCCGTGTCGGAAGGGGGTGATGACCGGGGGGATAACGCCGGTGAAGCGGGTGTGCATGTGAACAGTTCCTTGGGGAGGAGTCGTGGTCTAGATGCGAGGGCCGTCAGGCCTGAAGCAGAGAGGGCACGGCGCCTAGGAGGGTGCGCGTGTACTCCTGCTGGGGATGGGCGAAGATCTCAGCGGTCGTGTTCAGCTCCAGGATCTTCCCGAAGTACATGACCGCGATGGAGTCGGAGACGTAGCGGACCGTATTGATGTCATGGCTGATGAACACCAGGCCCAGACCGAGTGCGGCCTTGAGGTCCTGCAAAAGGTTCAGGACCTGGGCTCGCACGGACACGTCCAGGGCGGAGGTGGGCTCGTCGGCAACGATGATGTCCGGGTCCAGGGCCAGCGCCCGGGCGATGGCCACCCGCTGGCGCTGGCCGCCGGAGATCTGGCGGGGCAGCACGTCCAGGGCGCTGGGCGGCAAACCCACTAGGTGCAGCAGATCACGGACCTTGGCCTCACGCTCACGGGGCGTGCCGATGCCGTGGACGTTGAGGGGGTCGATAAGCGTGTCGTGCACAATCATCCGCGGATTCAGGGCGGTGGCCGGGTCCTGGAAGACGACGGACACCGAGCGCCCCAGGGCGCGCCGGTCGGCGGCGGAGTGCCCGAGTCGGCGGCCCTTGAAGAAGACCTCACCGCGGGTGGGCGGCTGCAGTCCGGTCATGACGCGGGCGGTGGTGGACTTCCCACAGCCGGACTCACCCACCAGCCCCAGTGTCTGACCGCGCATGACCTTCAAGGACACGTCGTTGACGGCGTGTACCGTGTCGGGCCGGAAGAGCTTGCCGGTGCGCGACTTGTGGATCACATGGGCATGGCGCAGTTCGACTACCGGGTCGGTCTCTGGGTTCCAGTCGGTGTACTTGTCGGTGGGCATCAGTGGGCCTCCTGGGCGAGGATCGCCTCGAGCTCGGGCGTGATGGCGTAGTAGTGCTCGGCGGCGCCGGACACCGGCCTGAGCACCGGGCGGGTGTGCAGGCCGACGTCGGGGTGGGACGAGCGCGGTGCGAAGCGGTCGCCGGATACGAATTCCTGCGGGCTGGGCACGGTGCCGCGCACCTGGTGCAGCCGTTTGGAGCCGGCCTCGATGGACAGCACCGCTCCGAGCAGTCCGCGGGTGTACTCGTGGACGGGGTTGGTGAGCAGCTCCGCGGTGGCGGCCTGCTCGACCACCTGTCCGGCGTACATGACGGTGATGCGGTGGGCGACCTTGGCCACCAGGGCCAGGTCGTGGCTGACGAACACCATGGCGAAGCCGAGCTTGTCGCGCAGCTGGTTGAGCAGGTCGATGACCTGCTTCTGGACGGTGACGTCCAGGGCGGTGGTGGGTTCGTCGGCGATGACCAGGCTGGGGTCGCGTGTGAGAGCCATGGCGATCAGTACGCGCTGACGCTGCCCGCCAGACAGCTCGTGCGGGTAGCTCTTAAGTGTGCGCACCGGGTCCAGGCCCACCAGCTCAAGCAGCTCCTCGGCGCTGCGGGTGCCGCCGCGGGAGGTGAGCTGCTTCATCTGGGAGCGGATGAGCATGGAGGGGTTCAGGGAGGACAGGGCGTCCTGGTAGATCATGGCCATCTCATGTCCACGCAGAGCGTTGTGTTCCTTGGGGCTCAGTTCCAGCAGTTCGCGCCCCTGGAAGCGGATCCTCCCGGTTATACGGGCGCCTGGCGGCAGCAGGCCCATCACCGCCATGGAGGTTATCGACTTGCCGCAGCCGGACTCACCGACCAGTCCCATGGTCTCGCCGGGACGCACAGCGAAGGACACGCCGTCGACGATGTTGACGTCCCCATGCTGGGCGGGGAAGGCGATCGAGAGGTCCTCCACCTCCAGCACGGGTTCCGCATCCGGGGTGGGATAGACCAAGCGATCACCGCGGGCAAGTTCGGCTTCGCGCAGGGCACTCAGGCGCTGAGCCAGCGGCACCTCCTCGGCGGCGGGGGCGACAACACCGGTCAGGGCGCTCTTCTGGCCCCCGGGGGTGGCGTCTGCGGCGTCGTCGGCGTTGTTCCGCACGGCGTGGTCGGCCTCCTGCCAGGCCTGCTGGGTCTGCATGGCCTCCTCGTCGGCCTCGACGTCCACCTGCGCGCGGATGCGCGGGGCGGCCATGGCGTCGGTCAGCCCCTCGGACAGGATGTTCAGGCACAAGGTGGTGATTAGGATCATCAGCCCGGGGAAGAAGGTCGGCCACCAGTGACCGGACAGCAGCAGGGCCTTGCCCTCGGAGAGCATATTGCCCCAGGTGGGGGTGTTGACGGCCTTGATGCCTGCGCCGATGAATGACAGCGAGGCCTCGAAGACGATGGCGTCGGCCACCAGGACGGTGGCGTAGACCATGATCGGGGCGACGCAGTTACGCACCACGTGCTTTGCCAGGATCCACGGCACTCGGGCCCCCATCACCTTGGAGGCGGCCACGTAGTCCTCACCGAACTGGGCGAGAATATTGGCGCGCACTACCCGGGTGAGCTGCGGGGTGTAGACGACTGCGGTGGCAATGATGATCACCGCCACCATTGGCAATCCGGAGGCGGACATGGCCAGCACCAGCACGGCGGCGAGCGCGATGCCGGGGAAGGACATCACCACGTCCAGCAAGCGCATGACCACCTCGCCGATCCACTTGCGGCTGGTGGCGGCCACGGCGCCGAGCACGGAGGCCAACGCCAGGGCGATGCCGGTGGCGCTCAGCCCGACCACCAGCGATACACGGGCGCCGTATACGGCGCGGGAGAAGATGTCTCGCCCGGTGGCGTCGGTGCCGAAGAGGTGTTGCAGCGAGGGGGCGACCGCGGGATCGGAGGAGACCACGTCGCCGATTCCCTCCACGTGGGTGACGATCTCCGATGAGGCAAGGCCGGTGGCTCCCGGGTTATAAGGCGCCACTAAGGGCGCGAAGATTGCCATCAGGGCGATTGCCGACAGGACGAGCACGGCGATCTTGGAGCCGAGCGGCAGCCGCCGCCAGCCCTGGAAGCGCAGGCCGGGGGCGGAGACCTTGTTCAGTGTGCGACGGTGGGGCATCAGACGCTCCTGATCCTCGGGTTGACCAGCACATAGAGCATGTCAACGATGATGTTGATGATGATGAAGGCCAGCGCCACGGTGATGGACACGCCCTGGACGATGTTGACGTCGTTGCGGGTGATGCCCTGGAAGATCAGCTGGCCCATGCCCTGGATGTTGAAGATCATCTCGATGACGACGGCGCCGCCCATGGCGTATCCGAGCCGCAGCCCCAACACCGTCAGCGGAGTGATCAGGGCGTTGCGCAGCACGTTTCGGGCCACGACGACGTGCTTGGGAATGCCAGCGCCGATGGCGGTGCGCACGTAGTCGCGGTCGAGCTCCTCGACCATGGCGGTGCGCACCACGCGGGTGAGGGTGCCGGTGTTGGGCACCGCCACTGCCAGGGCGGGCAGGAATACCTGCCGCACGTAGGCTCCGGGGTCGTCACCGAAGGACGTCCACTGCGTGACCACCGAGGGGAAGGTACCGGTGGCGCCGGGGATATCGCCAAACCACTGGATCAGCAGCAGGGCCAGCCAGAAGGACGGAGTGGCCAGGCACAGGATGGAGATGACCCGGATGACCTGGTCGGGCCAGGCGTCCCGGTACAGGGCCGCGATCACACCGAGGACGGTGGCCGCGACAACGGCGACGAAGATGCCGATGAAGGTCAACTGCAGGGTGATGGGGAAGGCCTGGGCGACCATGTCGCTGATCTTCACACCGGTGAAGGTCGTGCCCAGGTCACCGTGAGCCAGGCCCACCAGGTAGTCCCAGAAGCGTTGCAGCAGCGGGTCGTTGAGATGGTGGGCTTCGCGGTACTGCTCAAGGGCGTCAGCCGAGGCGGCCTCTCCCAGCGCCAGGCGCGCGGGATCCGCCGAGGAGAATGACATGACGACGAAGACGAGCAGCGTCACGCCCAACACCATGATCGGCAGCGCCACCAGGCGCCTTCCGATCAGGCGGAGGAGGTTGGACACTGATGTGCTCCTTTGCTGTGGTTTCGGGTTCGGCCGTTTCGGTGCAGTGGGTTGACCGGGCGCCTTCGGGTCGGCTGCCGTGTCGACCCAAGACAATCATCGGTTGTCTGATGTCTGATGTCAAGTGCCTCGCAAGACACCTGAACGACGGTGCGCGGCGCCGCGGCCATGTGCCACGGCGCCGCGCACTCGCGTCAGCAGCGACCACCGCCGCCGCATTCAGGAGGCGGTCCGCCTCACTCCGCCTTCGTACCGACGTCGACGAAGGACAGACCGGTCAGCGCGATCGGCTGGAATCCGACCAGCTTCTCGGAATCGTAGGCGGTCGGCGTCTTGCGGTGGAAGATCGGATAGAGCGGCACATCGGCGGCGATCATGTCGAAGATCTCCTGCCACTTGGCCACCTGGGCGTCACCGTCCAATTGCACCGCCTCATCCAGCGCGGCCTGAATGGCGGTGTAGGACTCCGTGCCCTTCCAGTGCAGACGGGTCTCGGTCCAGGTGTCTCCCGAGTACCACCAACGCATGAGCAGGTCGGCGTCGTCACCGAAGACGGAGGGGTCGCCGGGGGCGATCACCACATCCCAGTCGCCCTGATCGGAGTCGATGAAGGAGTAGACGTCCGCAGACTTCTTCTCGTCGTAGTTGACCTTTACTCCCAGGGCCTCAAGGTTCTCGCGGATGATCGGGCGCACCGAGGAGAACCAGCCGTGGTCCGAGCACAGCAGGTTGATGCTGGTCACGCCCGCCTCGGCCAGGAGGGACTTAGCCTTGTCGGCATCATAGGTGTAGACGGTGGCGGCCTGCTTGTAGGCGGGGTGGTCCTCCTGGACGAAGCAGGTGGCCGGAGTCGCCAGCGTGCCCATGCCGGTATCACAGATCTTGGCGTAGTCAAGGGCGTACATGATCGCCTGACGCGCCTTGACATCGGAGAACCTGGCGTTGTTGAACATCGCGAACAGCAGGGAGAAGCCCTGCTCGGCCGAGACCGCAATCGGTTCCTGCATGGTGGCCAGGTTCGCCACAGGTACGGCGTCAATGGCCTGCACCGTGCCGGAGGTGATCGCATTGGTGCGCGTGGTGTCGTCGGGCAGGATCTGCCAGGTCATGGACTCGGCCAGGGCCGGGTGCGGGCCGTTGTAGTTGTCATTACGCTCAAAAACGATGGTCTGGGAGGCGGCACCGTTGTCGGTCATCACATAGGGGCCCGAGCCGACGGGATTCATATCGAAAGCGGCGGCGTCGGCTTCCACGGCGGCCTTCGGGACGATCTTGACCACGCTTAGGCGCTCGGCGACCAGGGAGTAGGGATGCTTGGTCTTGACAGTGACGGTGGCTTCATCCTTCTTCTCCACCGCGTCCAGGAAGGTGAGGAACTGGGCGTACAGCGAACTGTTCGCCGGGTCCAGTACGCGCTCGAAGGAGAACACGACGTCGTCGGCGGTCACTGCGGTGCCGTCAGAGAATTTGGCACCGTCTCGCAGCGCGACCTCATAGGTGGTGTCATCGACCTTCTTCGGCAGTTCGGCACCGAGAGCGGCATAGCACTCACGGCTGGCCGGGTGGAGCTCGGTCAGCCCCTCCAGCGTGTGCCAGTTGGCGGCCACGGTAAGAGCCGCCGTGGTGGTCATCGGATCGTAGCCGTTGGTGCCCAACTCGTAGGAGATGCCGGCCGTGATGACGCCATCTGCGTTCGAGGCGGCGGCCACGGCGGACGGATCATTTGCCGCCGTGGTGGACGAACCGGAGGAGTTCGAGCCGCCGCAGGCAGCAAGAGCGGCGGCCAGGCCGGCGGCTGCGCTCATGGTAGAAGTTAGTCGGATGAAACCGCGGCGGGATGCACGGGGAGATGAGAACGACATTGAGGTCTCCTGAAGTCGGACGTCTGTTGTCTGACGTTGGTAGTATGACTGTAGCATCTCATAGGACATCTGATCAATCCCCGGACGGTTTGTGGATTATGTGTAACGATTGCCAGGGGCCCATCCCCCGGCCCCCTGGCAGAGCAGACACATGCAAGCAGAACCCCGGAACCCAAGCTCAAGAGGAACGATCACCGTGGTGGACATGAAGCGAGGCACCTACGCCTCCACAAGCGGACCGACGACGCAGGCCTCCAACGCAATGAACGCCATCAAGGACTACATCCTCCAGTCCCACCTTCAACCCGGCGACCCGCTGCCGACCGAGTCGCAGCTGTGCGAGACCCTGGAGGTGTCCCGCTCCTCCGTGCGGGAGGCGGTGCGCACCCTGGCGGCCCTGGACATCGTGGAGGTGCGCCACGGCCATGGCATGTTCGTAGGGCAGGTCTCCATGCGGCCCATGGTCGAGTCCCTCGTCTTCCGCGGCCTGCTCAAACCCGGAGACGACTACCGCAGCCTGCGCGAGGTGGTGGAGGTGCGCCGCACCCTCGACTCCGCCCTGGCGGAGTCGGTGGTCGAGACGTGGCGGGGCCGGGAAGACAGCGAGATCGACGCAGTGGTGGATGAGATGGAGACCCTGGCTGAGCACGGCGAGACCTTCACCGACCAGGACCGCAGCTTCCACGACATGCTGTTGGCGCGGGTACCGAATCAGCTCTTCGCGCATCTGATGGAGGCCTTTTGGGCCGTACACACCCTGACGGTTCCCATGCTCGACGCCCCGCATCCGGAGGACATCATCAAGACCGCCAACGCGCATCGGGCGATGTTGCAGGCCGCACGCGTGGGCGACGTAAGGGCCTACCGCGAGGCGGTAGTGACCCATTACACGCCCCTCATGAACGCCCTCCGCCAAGATCGGTCGATATAGCCACCGAGATCGGTCGACGTTACCACCGAGATCGGTCGACGTTACGTGCCGAGGCGGTGGACTTCGACTTCCGACTCACCGGCAGCGCCGGCCGTTCCGATCGTCGGAAAGGTCCCCTCCCCCATCACCCGCGCCAGGTTCCCCTGTGGATCCTCAGGCTCCAACAGCCGGGTTAGCCACGAGATCCGCTCGGCCTCCAAGGCATCGCGCAGCCAGGTGGCGCTGACGTACTCCATGGCGTGGGTGGCGCCCGGCCACACGTGCAGTTCGCAGTCCCCGCCATCGCGCCACAGGGCCGTGGCGAAGGAGACCACTTCGTCCCGGAAGGTCTCGGCCCCGGCGACCGACAGGAACACCGGCGGCAGCCCGGCCAGGGCGCCGGGGTGGTCGACGGCGCGGCCGGCCGCCTCGTACTCACTCACCTCGGGTCCGCCGCGGCGACCGGGCAGGATCTGCTCCCAGGCCCAGTCGTTCCAGTGCGACGGCCACAGTCCGTCGTCGGGGAACTGGCGGGCCGACGGCGGTTGCACCACGCCGTCGGGGCCGGGCAGCCCGGTGCGGTCGTCCAGCATCGGATAGTCGAGCAGATAGCCCAGCGCCCGGGGCCCACCGCGGTCGCGGGCGGCCAGGGCCAGGCAGGCGGCCAGTCCCCCACCGCCGCTGGGCCCGACGACGACGATGCGTTCCGGATCCGCCCCATAGTCCGCGGCGTGCCTGGCGGCCCAGGTCAGCGCCGCCAGGCAGTCCTCCCCGGCGGCCGGCGCGGGGTGCTCCGGGGCCAGGCGGTACTCCGGGGCGAGGATGATGCCGCCGAAGTGCCGCGCCCAGTCGGTCGGGGCGGCCAGATCGTCGTAGCGGCAACCCATGACCCTGCCACCGCCGTGGATGGATAGCAGCAGCGGGGCGCCGGGCCGTACCACACCGTCGGCCGGGAGCACCACCGTCAGGGGCATGACGGTCCTGTCGTTGCGCGTCAGGGCCTCCTCGCGCAGGCGCACCTCCGGGTGGGCCGCCAGGAAGGCGGCGCGGCGCTGGGCGACCGGGACGCGACGGGCGGGCAGCGTGGCGCTGTTCAGAGGTGGGAGCCCGCCAGCGGCCTCGAGGCGCTGGAGTACGAGCGCGGTGGCGGGCTCGTAGGGCGGGCGGGGCGTCGGCGTCATGGGCGGAGAGTACGCGTGAGAAGGTGGCTTGAAGAGGCCCTGTGCTGGCAGTGTGGCCGGGAGCGCTCGTGATGCCGCTTTCAAAACCGAATCCCTCGACTAGTGCAGTTCGGCGCTGAGGAGCATGAGACCTTTCGTCACCAGATCCTCAATCGGCGCAACCTCGCCGTAGAGATTCATCCGTCCAACCTGCGCCACGAACCCCTCTGGGTAGCTGAGCAGTGGGTAGATGCTGTAGCTGTACATCGTGAGCTGCGTCCGGAACATTTCACGCTCGGACTCGGCCGCATTGGGGAACTGCTTGCGCAGAACCTCCGCAAGCTCAACGAAGAACGGGTGGATATCGCGTTGGAAGTCCATGATGGCCTCCTCGCCGCACTTGCTGCGCAGCGAGGCGTCGTTGATAGCGAGAAGCTGCAGGATGAGCCGGCGGCCGAGCAGCGACTTGGCGAGTTCTCGGCAGAACTCCTCCCGCCCCATCCGCCGCTTTAGCCTCACGCGCATCTCCGCTGCCCATGCGGCGTACTCGCGCCGCATTAGGTCGAGATAGACCTCCTCCTTCGTGGCGTAGTAGTGATACACGGATGGACGCGCGATCGAGCACTTCTTGGCTATCGCGGCCAGGGTGACGGACTCGTACTCCTGCTCGGCCAGCAGCGCGGCCGTCGCGTCAAGTATCTCTGCTCTGCGTGCGGCAACCTCCGCATCCGTCCTGGCCCTCACATTCCCCATGCGTCTCCCCTTGAGTTGCAACCGACACCCTGTCGGTTATACGCTCCACCGAGCCCAGCTCGGACCCGACACACCCTCTATTTGAAGGGGAAGGTACCCATGAAAGCACTGCTGATCAACGCCCACCTGCCCTACCCCAACTGGTCGGAGGGCACCCTCAACGCCTCCGCGCAGGCCGTCGCAAGGGAGTTCTTCGAGGCCCGCGGTGACGAGGTCGTCGAAACCAAGATCGCCGACGGCTACGACCCCGCCGAAGAGGCCCAGAAGATGCTCGACGCCGACGTCGTAGTCGTGCAGACTCCCATCAACTGGTTTTCCGCACCGTGGATCTGGAAGAAGTACACCGACGAGGTGTTCAACGTGGGCCTGCACGATCAGACCTTCTTGACCGGAGACGGCCGCACGCGCAAGGATCCGACCAAGCCGTACGGCTCGGGTGGGCTGATGGCACCGCGCAAGGCGCTCGTCTGCACCACGTGGAACGCACCACGGGAGGCGTTCGATGAGCCGTCCAATCCGACGCTCCAGGGGCGGTCGCTGGCGGACATGCTCAGCGACATCACCTGCACCTTCCGCTTCTGCGGCTTCGAGGTGCTGCCCGAGTTCGGCATCTTCGACATCTTCAAGAACCCCAGCATCGAGGCGGACCTCGCTGCCTACCGCGACCACCTCAACAAGCACCTCGGTTGATGCGGTAGTCGATCGGCGCTGCCCGGCTGTCTCCCCCTCTGGGGTGGGGGCCGACCTCACTCAGCCTCCGAGGATCCGCGACGCTGCGCGCTGCGCTACGCGTACGGATCCTGGTAGTCGGCTAGCCAGAATCCCGTCGTGCCCGTGAGAAACGCCTTGCCGTCCACCACGCTCCCGGGGCGGGGCGCGGGTGCTGTGTCGATGGGCAGCCCCAATGTGATGGGGAATCCGCAAGCGGCGTTCACCTTGTACCACTGATTTCCGGTGAGGCGGTTCGTCACGATCGTCACCTCATTGCAGACAGCCTTCAGCATGCCTATGGGGCTGGCATCTTCCGGCCCGGCCTCGCCGCCGTAGAGCGCGAACAGCCACGGGCTCGCGACAAACTGCGGGCCGATGTAGACCTCGTCGGGCAGGTCTGCGTCCATCCTCTTTGCCGGCGAGTCCTTCATGCTGATCGGAGTCTGGGTCTTCTTCCACTCCTCCTCCGAGTCGAACACCTCGACGTCCACCGCGATCGCACCAACCCGGTAGTCGCGGAAGCGGGCGACCGGGCCATCTGCCTCAAGCCCGTGTACCGGGTACATGTGCGGGTCATCGACCCAAATCAGCAGGCGAGTCATCTCCTCGCCATCCTCGTAGAGGACGCTGAGATGCGCGACGCCCGGTACGACCTGCCAGCCTTCCACGCTTACGCGCGCGGGACCGGCCACGGTGAGCGACTCTCTCGAGCTTCCGTCCGCCGTCTCGAACAGGCAGATGTTGGCCCCTGAGTCATCGGTGTAGACCGCGATGTGGTTGAACTGATCGTTGCGCGGTAGGCCCACCATCGCAGGCAGCGGGAGCAGGTCGTACGTTGCCTGCCAGTCGGCCAGAAACCCGACCGCCTCGAGGTAGTTGTTCTCCATGCCGACAGGATCTCACGAAGGTCCGATACGATAAGTGGCTCTTCAGACCGTCCAGGCGGCGCGGGCTCGGTCCAGGACAATCCACCTCGCCGACGAGGTATCCATCCCGGTGCTTCACCGACGAGGTGGATTGCCACAACCCCTCCAGGGGCTTGGAACTCGCGCGACTGCCCCCTTAGCCGAGCGGGATGCACACCTCGGTGACGAGCTCATCTGCCGGCGCCTCGTCCGGCGTCGTGAGGTAGATGTTGAACGCCTTGCCCGCCAGGGAGTCGTCGGCCAGCGGTGTCAGCCCCTCTGCGGCGATTCGGCTGGCCAGCTGGTCATGAGCCCCGGTGATCTGGTCGTAGGGCCCGACGACGTGGGCCACCAGGCAGTCCCGAGCCGGAAGCTCGTGGACCTGCAGGGGAGCCTCCGCCGTCGTTCCGGGCGCGACGGGAAGGAAGATCTCCTCCTCGACATCGCGCTCGGTGAACTCGGCGTCGTGTTCGATCACTCCGCACGGGCCGATGGGCTTGATGCCCTGCCGGGTGATCTCGGGCATCATACGAGCCCAGAGAAGGTGCTCATCGGCGTAGGTCGGGACGACGTCGCGCAGGGCGACAATGGTCATGGCCGCAATGGTGCGGCGTTCGACGGTGATGGACATGTTGGTTTCTCCTTCGATAAGGCGAGAGATGAGAGCCAACCGAGCCTGGGCGGCGCGCGTCTCCTCAATGACGGTCTCGCGCTGGAGCTCCAGCGCAGCCGACCATGCCGGGGTGCCGCGGGCAGCGAGCAGGGCGGAGATGGCGGAGACGCCGAACCCGACATCACGCAGGTTCCGGATGTCCGCGGCGTCACGCAGCTGGTGCGGCGCATAGCGGCGGTATCCCGTCCACGGGTCAACGTCCACGGGCACCAGGACACCGTGAGCGTCGTAGTGGCGCAGCATGCGTACCGAAAGGCGAGTGAGTGAACTGAACTCCCCGATCGTCATGAGGCTCGTGGTCTCGGCCATGGCTCCACCATGCGCCCTAACACCGTGTCAGGGTCAACCCTCAGAGTTATCGGCGGGCGGGACGCCGTGGCCCCGCATCCCTAAGCCGCCTGCAATGGTTGCCCCACCAGTGTTTTGCACGACCCCGGGCGGTGCTCCACGACCTTGGTGCCTGTTTCACGACCCCGGGGTGGTCGTGCAACGTGCACGAAGGTCGTGGAATGTCACGCAGGTCGCGGAAGGTCGCCAAGGTCGCGCTAAAGAAAGACCGCCTCCAGCACCACACCGATCAACGCCAAGACGCGTACTGAAACACCGTCTCAACGCCGATGACCTGACTCTTACACGCACGATCGAAGCCAGAGGCAAACGTAAAAAACCTGCTGGCGCGTCAACATGTCAGCGCCAGCAGGTTCATGGTGGAGATGCGGGGAATATTTAGCCCCGGTTTTGGTGGAAATGCGCGAAGCGGCACGATGACGCGGTTTTAGTTGTGGTGGCGCCGAAAGGTCCGGTTTCGGCTTGGGGACAGCATACCCACCAAAGACCACCAAACACCACCCTTGCCGGTATGCTTGACCCCACTGGGACCCCACAGACCACCAGGAGGAAACGTTGCCACGACGCGTGTTCGGGACAATCGAGCCACGCTACCGACCCCAAGAGCTGGCCGACTACAGGGCAGGTAGGCGCAAGACGAAGCCGCAGCCCGTGTCGTGGCGCGCCCGCTACCGGGACCCCAGAGCGCAGCCGCCCCTACGCGGCGACCGGATCGAAGCACCCCAGACATTCACCACGAAGAATCAGGCTGAGGCGTGGCTGAGCGCCGTAAAGGCCACCATCGACAACGGCACCTGGAAGCACCCCGACGTCGTGCGCGCCGAAGAGGAGGCCCGCGAGCGCGAGGCGGCACTGCACGCCCGCCTGGACGGCGTCACCGTCGCCGACTGGGCGGAAACGTGGCTGGCGGGCCGTGAGCGGCGGGGCGGCGCCGGCGGGGCAGCGGGCACGATCCGCACGCACCGCTCGCGCCTCCACCGGCACATCCTGCCCCGGCTCGGGCCGGTGCGGCTTATCGACCTGACACCCCAGGCGGTCCAGGAGTGGTTCGACGACTTCGACGCCGACGTGTCCGGCAAGGTGCGCGCCGACGCGTATTCAACGCTGCGGGCCATGCTCAACGACGCCGTGAAGTCCACCGGGACCTCCCTAGCGGACAACCCCTGCCGGGTGGAGGCCGGCGGGCGGGCCGACGCCGTGCGCGGGGAGAGGTACCTTCTCAGCCCCGAGCAGGTGCAGGCGATAGCCGACGAGATCCGCCCCGAGGCGCGGGCACTGGTGCTGCTGCTGGCGGACGGCGGCCTGAGGATCAACGAGGCGCTGGCCCTTCACCGTGAGGACGTGGTGATCGGGAAGCGGGCCGCATGGGTGGACGTGCGCTATTCGCTGCACCGGAAGGGCGCGAAGCTGGTGCGCGGGGCGACGAAGACGAAGCACCGCAGCCGGGCGGGTGAGCGGCGCGTGGAGATCACCCCCGCCACAGCCCGGGCGCTGGCCGAGCACCTGGACCGGTACACGCCCGCCCGTGCGGACGCCCCCGTGTTCGGGGCGGCCACGGACCCCGGCCAGTACTTGCGTGACTCGGCTGCCCGCGTGTGGCTTGACCGTGCGCTCGCGGACGCCGGCATCGTGATTCCGGCGGACAAGCTCGGTGGCTGGCACATGTTCCGGCACTACTCGGCTACCCGGTTCGGGCAGGCGGGGGCGACGTCGGCAGCGCTCATGCGCCGGTACGGGTGGAGTAAGCCGGAGCAGGCGATGGCCTATCAGCGGGCGGACGCGGACTATGAGCGGGCGATTCTGGACCGTATGGCCGTTTCGGTGGAGCCGGGGGCGGATACGTGGGCGGCGCGGGCTGAGGCGGAGCGGGCCGCGAGCGCGGGCGTCGTCTCCCTGAACGACAGGAGGAGAGCATGAGCACCGACGTGGTGAAGATCGTCTGCGACCGGGGCGAGTGGCATATCAAGAGCCGCCGCAACGGGCACGGAGGCAGGAGGCCTTGGATACTGGCCCGGTTCGTGAGGGACGAGGCCGCGACACTGGTCCCCGGCTGGCGGCCCCTTGCCCCGCCGGAGCCGAAGAGCCCGGAGACGCCCGGGCAGCGGGCGAAGCGGCTAGCCGACATGCCCAGGGCAGGCACCGGACCCTTCGGCGTGCAAACGGTCGAAGACCGTTTCCTAGACCTCGACATCTCCTTTGACCAGCTCCTAGAAATCGCGGAAACCGAGGGACTGGTACAGAGTATTGAACTACCGGCGTGCCCGTGCATGTGGCCCACCCCGGACGCCGTATCGGTGGAGGGTCTTGCTGCGGCCCTGGACCGGGCTGCCCGCGAGTACACCGCCCTTGGTGATGACGCCCCCCGTGAGGGCGCCAGCGTGAACGTGCATGACCTACCGGCCGCGCACCGCGCTTTCTGGTCCTGGCGTCAGGAGGTACCAGACCAGGAGTGGGAACGCTACGTTCGCGAGAAGGCCATGTATCCGAACTCCAGTATGGCAGTGAACGA